>NZ_JAJFZL010000001.1:6349875-6984863 GCF_020733635.1 Nocardia spumae
GATCAGCCGGGCAGGGCCGCAGCCGGCCGCTAGCCGGTGGGCGGGGTGAGCACGGCCGAGGCCAGCTCACTCCAATTCGCCCGGGCGCCTTCGGTTACCGCCTGCTCGAACAGTCGCGAGCCGAGCCGATCGCGCGCCGACCGCTCGATTCGGGACACATCGGGCTGAGCGTGGTCGTGCAGGCCGCGCACCTCGGTACCGGCCGCGAGCAGTCGCACGGCCCGCTCGTCCTGCCCGTCGCGCAGCGCCAGGTCCGCGACACCGACGAGAACCTGCGCGATCAGAGGCGCATGCCCTGCTTCGGATGCCGCCGCACAGGCGGCGGCGTGATGTGCGCGGGCATCGTCGAGGTCGCTGGCGAGGAAGCCGAGCACGCTGCGTAGCACCGCACTGATGGTGGGCTGATCCGCATCGCCGCCGAACATGGTTGTCGCGGCCACGATATGCTCGCGCGCCTGTTCGTCATCACCGTTCCATCGGGCCAGTTCCGCCTTCGCGAGCGCCAGTTCGGCCACAGCGTTCGGCCAGGCCGCCCGGTCCGCGTGCCGCTGCGCCGCCGCCAACGCCGCCGCACTCGCCTCGAAATCACCTACCAGCCAATACAACTGGGCCTGTCGCGAGCGCATCCCGACCAGATCCTCGTTCGCGCCGACCTCGGTCACCGCCGCGATCGCCTCGTCGAAAAGCTCAACCGCGCGGGCGAATTCACCGCGGGAGGCGACCCGGTTCGCCACTTCGGTCAGGGCGAACGAAATACCCCATCGCTCGCCGAGAGCCCGGAACTCGGCCAGCGCCGACTCGAGGTAAGCGTCGGCCTCCTGCCCGTCCCATCCGAGCATGATCCGCATCTTGCCCATCTGCAGGCGGGCCAGTGCCCGCACCCACGGGTCCGCATCGCCGAGCAGCGGTTCGAAAGCGGTGGGCAGGGCGTCGGCGCCCTGCAGCATACGTTCCAGGGCGCCGACGAAACCCAGCAGCGGATAGCCGGAGGGACCGTCGCCGCGAAGCCGGGAAGTCCGGTGGATCCACTCCTCCAACTGGTACTGATCGTTGCGCCCGCTGCTCACGAAATGTATGACGAGGGCGTAGACCCGGGCCCGGATCTCGTCGTCCCCCTCGCCGGGCAGCTCCGCGGCGGCGGTGACCAGCTCCGTCCCCTCGGCCTTGTGCCCGCCGAGCCACCAGTACCAGCCGGCGGCCGCCGCGAGTCGCCTCGCGCCGGGCGCATCACCGGCCGCGAGCGCCGCCCGCATGCCGACGGCGATGTTGTCGTGCTCGACCTCGAGTGTGGCGAGCCACCGCAGCTGATCCGCGCGGCGCAGCCGCGGTTCCGCGGTGTCGGCCAACCCGGTGAAGTACTCCAGATGCGCCCGGCGCACCGCATCCTCTTCCCCGGATTCCACGAGCCGCTCGCGCGCGTAGTGCGCGATCGTATCCAGCATCCGATAGCGCGGCCCGTCGTCCTCGATGATGAGCAGCAGCGATTTATCGGCCAGTGCGGTCAGCAGGTCGAGCACCTCCCACGGCTCGACCGCATCGGACCGCTCGTTCGCGCAAACCTGTTCGGCCGCTTCCAGACTCGCGCCCCCGGAGAACACCGCGAGCCGGCGCAGGACCGTTCGCTCGGCGTCGGTGAGCAACTCCCAGCTCCAGTCGACCACCGCGCGCAGGGTGCGGTGCTGCGGCAGCGCGGTGCGGCTGCCGCCGGTGAGCAGGCGGAAGCGGTCGTCGAGGCGGTGCGCGAGCTGATCGAGGGACATGGTGCGCAGCCGGGCCGCGGCCAGTTCGATCGCCAGCGGAATCCCGTCCAGCGCGCGGCACACCCGGGCCATCGCCGCCAGTGCGGCGGCATCGGAGCCGAGATCCTTGCGCACCGCGCCCGCCCGGTCCCGCAGCAGCCGGACGGCCGGTGCGGCGGCGATCTCCTCGGCAGCCGCGTTCTCGGCCGGTAGCGCCAGCGGCTCGACCTGCCACAACGCCTCACCCGTGATGCCGAGCGGTTCCCGGGTCGTCGCCAGGATCCGCAGCTGCCGGCACTCCCCGAGCACCCGGTGGGCGAAGGTGGCCGCGGATTCGATCACGTGCTCGCAGTTGTCCAGGATCAGCAGCGCTTCGCGTTCGCGGATCGCCGCGATCAGCCGGTCCATCGGTTCCGCGTTCGGCACACCGCCGAGCAGCGCGTCGCGGAGCCCGAGCGCGGCCAGCGCCGATTGCGCGATATCACCGCTCGCACCGACCGATGCCAGCTCCACCAGCCAGGCCCCGTCGGGCAGATCGTCGAGCAGGGTGCGCGCGACTTCCAGGGCCAGCCTGGTCTTGCCCGAACCGCCGGGGCCGGTGACGGTGGTCAGCCGATGGTTGGCGATGAGTTCGCGGACGGCGGCGATATCGGCATGGGTGCCGACGAAGCTGGTCAGCTCGGCTCGCAGATTCGTCTTGCGGTCGTCGTCGCGCGCTCCGGCGTCACCGCGCAGCAGTGCGACGTGCAGTTCGGACAGTTCCGGGGACGGATCGACGCCCAGGGTGTCGGCGAGAGCCTCCCGCGCGCGCTGGTACACGATCAGCGCCTCGGCGCCGCGCCCCGCGGCGGCCAGTGCCCGCATCAAGGCGGCGACGAGCCGCTCCCGCACCGGATGCCGGGCCACCAGTTCGGTCAGTTCGGCCGCCAGCTCCGCACCCCGGCCCAGGCGGATCTCCGCTTCGTATCGGTCTTCGGTGGCGGCGAGCCGCAGGTCCGAGAGCCGGGTGATCACCGCGTCCGCGGCGGCGCTGTCCTGGATGCCGACGTCCTGCATCACCGCCCCGCGCCACAGTTCGAGGGCCTCGCCCAGCAGCTGTGCCCGGTGCGCGTCGTCTCCACCGCGTGCCTGGTCGAGGAGCTGTTCGAAGCGCACCGCGTCGACCGCGCCGGCCTCCACCGTCAGCCGATATCCGCCCGGTTGCGCGTCCAGCGACCCGTCCGGCAACACCCGGCGCAACCGGGAAACCAAGGCCTGCAAGGCATTCGCCGCATCGGCGGGTGGCTGCTCGCCCCAGATCCAGTCGACCAGGGTCGTTTTCGGAACCGCCCGGCCGGGGTCCAGCGCGAGCGCGATCAGCAGCGCCCGCAGCCGGCTACCCGGTATCTCGATGGATCCACCGTCATCTGCTCGGATCTCGAGCGGTCCAAGCATCCCGATCTGCACCCGCACCATTGTGCCGTGGCCGGCCCGCGTACCCGGGGCCAGCGCCCCACCGGTGACGAACCGACGTGTCCGACATCCGGTCCGACCCCCGTGAACAGGCAGAACATCGTGTCAGTGGACGTGTCAGATCGGTGTCAGGCCGCTGTCAGCGGGGCCGCCGAAGGTAGTCACATCAACAGCGCGGCACCAACTCGAAGGAGTTCGATCATGACCACTTTCCAGACCCCCGAGCCCATCACCGTCCTCGTCGACGTGCTCTCCGGTGATGTCACCGTCACCGCCACCGACCGCCTCGACACCGTCGTCGACATCCGGCCCGCCGACGCGGCCAAGAAGGCCGACGTGCGCGCCGCCGAGCAGACCCGGGTCGACTTCGCCGACGGCACCCTCACCGTGACGACTCCGAAGGACTGGCGGACCTACACCCCGTTCGGCGGCAACCCGTCGATCGAGGTGACCATCGAGGTGCCCACCGGCTCCCGGCTGACCGGCACCGCCGGCGTGGGCCACCTGCTGGGCGCCGGCGCACTCGGCGCCTGCGAACTGACGGTCTCGATGGGCGACATCACGGTCGAGCGCCCGCTCGACTCGGTGACCGCGAAGACCGCCAAGGGCGATATCCGCATCGGTGAGGCGACGCGCGGCGATTTCCGGCTGGAAACCTCCATGGGCGAGCTGGAGGTCGGCATCCGTCCTGGCAGTGCGGCGCGGCTGGAGGTCAACGCCCGCAACGGCGCCGTGCAGAACCTGATGCAGCCGGTCGAGCGCGCGCAGGACGACGCCGACATCGTGCGGGTGTATGCGCGCAGCTCCTCCGGCAATGTCGTCATCCGCCACGCCACCGCCGCCTGAACCCCATGAAGCTCACGGTGGACCGGGAGCGCTGTATCGGCGCCGGAATGTGCGCACTGACCGCTCCCGCCGTATTCGACCAGGATCCCGACGACGGCCGGGTGGTGCTGCTGCGCACCCCGGAGCCCGGCCACGAGGCCGTCGTCGGCGAGGCCGTCCAGGTGTGCCCCTCCGGCGCGATCACCCTCGCGCGATAACCACGAGAACGACAAGGAAGATCCGATGACCGAAACGGTTTCCGTCCCGCACGGCCTGCCCATGGACCGCGACGCGGGCCCCTTCGACCCGCCCCGCGAGATCAGCCGGCTGCGTGCGGCGCGTCCGGTCAGTCCCCTGGTGTTCCCCGACGGACATCAGGGCTGGCTGGTCACCGGCTACGAGGCGACCCGACGACTGCTGGCCGATACCCGATTCAGCTCGCGGCTGGACCTCGACGTCGTGCACGTGCCGTACGAGACTCCCGGCATGCCGGCCGCGACCGAACCGTCCTCGCAGATCCCGGGCCTGTTCATCGCGATGGATCCACCCGACCACACCCGGCTGCGCCGCAAGCTCATCGGCGCGTTCACCGTCCGGCGGATGAAATCGCTGGAAGAGCACATCATCGAGATCACCGAGCGGCAGCTCGACGCGATGGCGAAACTGACTCCGCCGGTCGATCTGGTCGCCGAGTTCGCACTGCCGTTGCCCTCGCTGGTGATCTGCGAACTGCTCGGTGTGCCCTACGCCGACCGCGACGAATTCCAGGCCAACTCCGCCACATTCATGCTCAAGGACCAGGAGCTCGAGGAGAAGATGGCCGCCTACGGCGCCATGACCGGCTACCTGGCGGAACTGGTCACGCGCAAACGCGCCGACCCCGGCGAGGACATCCTGTCCGATCTCGCCCGCGACGACGACCTCGGCATCGACGAGCTCACCGGTATCGCCTTCCTGCTGCTGCTCGCCGGTCACGAGACCACGGCCAACATGCTCGGACTGGGCACCTTCGCCCTGCTGGAGCATCCCGAGCAGCTGGCCGCGCTGCGCGAGGATCCGGACCTGGTCCCCGATGCCGTCGAGGAACTGCTGCGCTATCTGTCGGTGGCCGACATCTTCTATCGCTACGCGACCGAGGACATCGAGCTCGGTGGCGAGACGATCGGCAAGGGCTCGACCGTCGTCGTCTCGCTGCTGGCCGCCAACCGCGACCCCGAGCGTTTCGACGATCCCGACACCCTCGATCTGCACCGCACCGCGCGCGGGCTCGTATCGTTCGGCCACGGCGTCCACCAATGCCTCGGCCAGCAGTTGGCGCGCATCGAGATGCGCGCCGGTTTCGCCGGACTGGTCCGCCGCTTTCCGACGCTGCGGCTCGCGGTACCCGCCGACGAGGTGCGGCTGCGCACCGATATGAACATCTACGGCGTCCACGCCCTGCCGGTGACCTGGACCGAAACCGCCGGGTGAACCGGGCGAGAGGGAAAAGCGAGCCGCGGGTGTGGATTCGGCGAATCCGTACTCGCGGCTCGCTGCCGACATCTGCGCACCACCTTCCGCGACTGTCGCCGATAACTGTCAGGCCGCCGAGGACATGTCGGTTTTGTCCAAGACCGGCGCGCCCCGTGCCCTTAGGCTCGCAACACACAGGCGGCCCCGACGGGCCGGATTCATCTCACAGGAGGATGCTTTGACACGGGAACTGGTCTACACGGGCTTCATGTCGCTGGACGGTGTCGTCGATTCACCGGGTGGAACGGTCGAGGGACATCGCAGCGGCGGTTGGGTGCCGGCCACCGAGTTCGTGCCCGAGGCGTTCTCGCTCAAGGGCGAGGAACTCGCCGACACGACGGCACTGATGTTCGGCCGCCGCAGCTACGAGGCGTTCGCTTCGGTCTGGCCCGGTTCGGCGGATCACGCTGCCTACAAGGACCTTCCGAAGTACGTCGTCTCGACCAGCCTCACCGACGAGGCGCTGGTCGACGGGTGGGGCCCGACCACGATCCTGCGATCCACCGACGACATCGCCGCGCTGAAGCGCACCGACGGTGGCGCGATTTTCATCCACGGCAGTGCCGAGCTGGCGCGCCGCCTCGCCGAGGCCGACCTGATCGACCGATACAACCTGCTGGTGTTCCCGGTACTGCTCGGGGCGGGTAAGAGCCTCTTCCCGCGGGAAGATCGGGATAAGCAGACGCTGCGCCTGCGGGAGTCGGCCGCCTACTCCAACGGTGTCACCAAACTCGTGTACGACGTCGTGCGCTGACCCGGGTCGAGCGCGATCGCCCCGCCCAGGCCCGCGCCGAGCTGCCGTGCCGTACGCCCGACGTAGCGGCGCAACGCCCGCGCGAGGTGCGGCTCGTCGTAGTAGCCGAGCTTGCCGACGACATCGCCCGGGCTCTCGCCCGCGGCGAGCAGGGTCGCGGCGGTGCGGGCACGTTCGATCTGCCGCACCGCCCCCCGGGTGAGACCGGTCGCCGCCCGGAAGCGACGCTCGAGGGTGCGATCGGTGACCGCGGGCCGCGCACCCCGCTGCGCTGCGGCGACCACCGGGTCCAGACCCACCGTCCCGTCCCGCACGAGGCGCTCGACGAGGGCCTCGGCATCGTCGGCATGCGGTGTCTCCCAACGGGATCCGTCCAGCCGGAAGCTTCGCGCGGTCACATCGGGCAGGACGATTCCGCTGTCGACCAGCGACTCGGCCGCGACCATCCGCAAAGAGGTGCCGACCGCGAACTGGATCCCGACGAAGCTCGCCCCCTCCGGCACCGGGGCGTTACCGGTGCGAGTCTCCGGACCGGTGACAGCCGCGAAGGGCACGCCGTTCTGTTCCCAGAACACCAGCCCCCAGGTCTCGGTCGCGACCGAGGTCATCGCCGAGACCTGCGCGCTGCGGCACGTCCACACCGAGGAGATCCACGCCGAATCCGACGACCGCGTCTCGAACAACATCCGGACCACCACCTCGCTCCCGCCGCCCACTACGCAAGCAGATGCGCCCGGCCGGTCCGGGACCGGCCCCGGCACACCGGCACGGGCGGCGCCCCCGGACATCGGTGAGATCGTCGTCCGCCCCCGCACAGGCCTGATGCCGCCGGCCCGGATGCGAACTCGGTGCGCGAGTACGGCGATCTCACAGTTCGGCGTGCTATTTCGTCTCCGATGTAGGACCTGTACCGACCAAGGGAGCTCACTGATGACCGATCCGCAATTGCGCGCGCTGGTGAGCGAGCGGCGTTCACTGCTCAACCTCGCCTATCGCCTGCTCGGTTCCCTCGCCGAGGCCGAGGACGTCGTCCAGGAGACGTATGCGCGCTGGTACGCGTTGTCACCGGGGCAGCAGGCTGCCATCGAGACGCCGGGCGCGTGGTTGCGGACGGTGGCCGGTCGCATCTGCCTCGATCTGCTGGGTTCGGCCCGGGCCCGTCGCGAACGCTATGTCGGCGAATGGATTCCCGAACCGGTCCCCGACCGCAGCGAATGGGGTGCGCCCGCGCCCACCGATCCCGCCGACCGGATCACCCTCGACGAGTCGATCAGTATGGCCTTCCTGGTGGTCCTCGATTCGCTGACGCCGGCCGAACGGGTGGCGTTCGTCCTGCACGATGTCTTCCGCTACCCCTTCGGGGAGGTCGCCGAGATCGTCGGCCGCACCCCGGCGGCCTGCCGCCAGCTCGCCTCCTCGGCCCGTCGCCGCATTCGCACCGCCCAGGAACCGTCGCCGGACCAGCGCGCGGAGGTGGTGCGAGATTTCAAGCGCGCCTGGGAGACGAAGGACATCGAAGCGCTGATCGGCCTGCTCGATCCGCGGGCGGTCGCCACGGCCGACAGCGGCGGCCTGGCCCCGGCCTTCCTGCATCCGATCGCCGGTGGGGAGCGGATCGCCCACACCTGGGCCGAGCTGGCCACGCGCGCGCCCCGGGTGACATTGCTCGAACGCACGGTCAACGGGCAGCCCGGCCTGGTGGCGGAGCGCGACGGCGTCGTGGTGTCGGTGTACGCCTTCGCCGTCGACGACGGCCGGATCACTCGCATCTGGGTGATCCGGAATCCGGAGAAGCTACGACTGTGGACCTGCGAATGACGCGCTGGTCAGCTCGGCGGTCACCGCGGCGGCGATCACCCGGCCGATCGTGGCCCGGCGTACCTGCCGGCGGTCGGCGCCGGGAGTCGCGTCGCCGGTGACCAGGCGATCGAGCGTGGGCAGGGTCTGCCAGCTGTAGCACAGCGAGAGCACCGTCGAGAGCACTTCGCGCGCAACGGATTCCGATAGCTCGGGTACCGCGCGCCGGATATCGCCGATCTTGCCGCGCATGCTGTCGTGGCGCGCGGATTCCGCGACCGGGACGGCCGATTCCAGCCCCTCCCAGCACAGCAGCCGCGCCAGCGCCGGTGCGTCGCAGAGGTGATCGAAGAAGCGCATCGCGTAGTCGGCCACCGCCTCCGGCCCCTCCCCTTCGAGCCGCACCGCATCGCCGAGTGCGCCGACTTCCCGGCTGATGACGGTCGCGAACAGCTGATCCTTGGTCCCGAAGTACTTGTAGATGCGCTCCTTGTTGACGCCCGCGGCGGCGGCGATGCGATCGACCCGCGCACCGGCCAGGCCGCGCGCGGAGAACTCCACGGCCGCGGCGTCGAGCAGCAGACGTTGGGTGCGTTCGATATCCCAGGCCATGCACCGAGCCTACCAAGTCTCCAACCAAACAGTTGCAGATCTCGCCGGCGTGGTGTCTACTGTCATCTGCAACCATTCAGTTGGATTTCTAGGAGTCACCGTGCCCAGCACCCCCACCGCTTCCGCCGCGAACATTTCGGTACACCAGCGCGCCATCGTCACCTGGCTCGCGATCTTCCCGATGGTGGCCCTCGGCATGACCGTGATGGCGCCGTTCACCGCCGGATGGCACCCGGTATTGCGCGCCCTGGTACTCACCGCGTTCGTCGTCCCCACAGCGGTGTACCTGGTCGTGCCGCGACTGCTGACGACCTTGCCGCGGATCGTCCGCCGTTGAGCGACAAGGGATTTCCGATCATTTCGGACACTCGTGCCGACCGGCTCCGATTTCGGTACGTTGGATTGGGTCACCGTACGACCGGTCCGCAGCGCGGGCCTGTCCACCGCGCCGGCAACAGGGGAGCACAGCATGGCCGAGGTCGACCTCTCCGAGCAGCTCGAGTCGATAGAGCAGGACTTCCACGACGACCCACATCGGTACTACGACCGCTGGCGGTCCCACGGTCCCGTGCACCACGTGAAGTTCACCCATCCACACGGGATTCCGTGCTGGGTGGTGATCGGATACGCCGAGGCGCGCGCCGCGCTCGCCGATCCGCGCCTGCTCAAGGACTCGCGCGGCGCGACCGAACTGTTCCGGCGCAACGGCTCGGACTCGCTGTCGAATTCGGATGTGCAGGCATTGAGCACCCACATGCTCAACAGCGATCCGCCGGATCACACCCGGTTGCGCAAACTGGTGAACAAGTCGTTCACCGCGCGGCGGGTGGCCGCCCTGCGTCCCCGCATCGAGGAGATCACCGCGGAGCTGCTCGACGATATGGCGTCTCGGGAACAGGCCGATCTGCTCCGCGATTTCGCGAATCCCCTGCCGGTCACCGTGATCTGCGAACTGCTGGGTGTGCCGTACGGCGATCGCGACGATTTCCAGGCCTGGACCAAGATCCTGGTCGGCGCGGCGGGCGGGCTCGCCGATCGCGATCGCGCCTCCGGGGAGATGGCCGGCTACCTGGCGGAACTGCTGGCGGCCAAGCGGATTCACCCCGGCGACGATCTGCTGTCCGGCCTGGCCACCGCACACGACGACGGCGACCGGCTCAGCGATCGGGAACTGGTCGCGATGGCGTTCCTGCTGCTCGTCGCCGGACACGAGACCACCGTCAATCTGATCGGCAACGGCACCTACGCCCTGCTACGGCATCGATCCCAGTTCGACGCACTGCGCGCCGACCCGACCGGCGTCCCCACCGCGGTGGAGGAATTCCTGCGCCTCGCGGGCCCGGTCGGCTGGGCGACCCTGCGCTATACCGGTGAGCCGGTCACCATCGGAGGCACCGACATTCCCGCCGGCGAGCTCGTGTATATCGCGCTGACGGCGGCCGATCACGATCCGCAGCGCTACGCGCGGCCGTCCGATCTGGATACCACCCGAAATATCAGTGGCCACATGGCTTTCGGTCACGGCATTCACTACTGCGTCGGCGCACCACTGGCCCGGATGGAAGCCGCGGTGGCCTTCACCGGACTGCTGCAGCGCTTTCCGAACCTGACGCTCGCACCGGATTTCACGCCTCGATGGCAACCCAGCCTGTTGATGCGCGGATTGACCGAGCTGCCGGTCCGGCCGCACGGCTGAGCCCCTCGGCGACGTCAGCGGTCCAATTCCCGCGCCGATTCCGAGCCCGCGGTTCCGGTGCGCCGCAGGAAATCGGTGATCACCTCCAGCTCCGCCTCGGAGTACTGTTCGAGCACTTCGTCCATCCGGCCGTTCATCCCGGCAAGGACCTGAAACAGGGCGGAATTGCGCTCCCGCACGCCACGTAGCGTCACCGCGCGGCGGTCACCGGACTCGGGATCGCGCTCGCGGACGATCCAGCCACCCTTCTGCAGCCGGTCCAGGATGCCGGTGAGGGTGGCCGGATGCAATCCGGTGCGGTGCGCCAGCGCGGTCGGTGTGATGGCGCCCTGTCGATTGATCAGATCGAGACAGGTCCAATCCACATCACGCAGTTCGACCTTTCCACCGAACCGGCGGTTGAGCAGGGCGAGCTGAATATTCAGATCGCGTAGCGCGTCCTTGACCGCGACGGTCAGCCGGCGCCGCTGCTGCGCGGATGTGGTTTCCGACTGTGCGCTCATCGATCCCTCCGGTCCTATCATACGGTTTCCATATGATATCGCGATCCGGAGGGACCCGGCTCACCGCAGCGCTTCCACCCGGAACACCGCGATGCGCTCGGCCGCGGCGGCTACTCCGTCCGGAGACGACTGTTGCGCCAAACCGGTTGTCACGAACCGGCTTCCGACACTCGCCGGCCCGGCCGCCACCAGTTCCCGCAGCAGTGGCCGGCGCTGCTCGACCGGAATCTCCACCAACCGCGCGGCCGATGATCGCCGCCCACGGCTGAGAGTCACCGATTCGGCCGCGCGCACATTGGCCACCCACGCGGCCTTCGGATACGCCTGCACGATGTATCGCCCGCCGGCGAGTTCGTTGACCGCGATCGGGAAGGTCCGCGGCTGCCCGCTACGCCTCCCGGCGACGGTGAGCAGGTGCATCGGCCCGAATCCGAGCCCCAGTCGTTGCAACCCGACGACGACCCGATTGAACCGATTGACCCTTCGCCGATACCGCTGCGCATCCATCTCCGCGACCTCCATCTATCCGATAACCGTATTCTACGATTCTCATATCATATCCGAACAGTAGGAAATCGGCACGACGATCACCCGCTCCGACCAGCGTCGAAACCTTGCGATCGCCGCCCTCCCGGCAGGTGGCACAAGTGCGCCAGAACACGTCCGCCGCCGGGGTCCGACAGCGGACAGACCGGCAAACCCCGTGCATACACCCCATGAACCAGCTCCACCAGCACATTCACCGGACGGTGAGAATGCCGCGGCGACCCCCGATACGCCCCGGCGCAATCCCCGATCATGGTCGAGGTGGTCTATCGTCCGGTCACGAATTCATAACCCTTCTTTCTTTCAATGGAGACCTCGTGCTCGAGCTGGACCACTTCAGCCACGGCTGGGTTACCCCCGTCCTGGCTTACATCATGTCCGTCATCGGATCGGTCCTGGCGCTGCGCTGCGCCACCCACGCCCGGGCCTCGCGGTGGCCGGGCGGCTGGCTCGTCGCCGCCGCCATCTCACTCGGCGGCGCCGGAATCTGGGTCATGCATTTCACCGCCATGCTCGGTTTCTCGATCCACGGCGTGAGCATCCGCTACGACGTGCCCATGACCCTGCTCAGCGCGGCGATCGCGATCGTCGTGGTCTGGGTCGGACTGTCGATCGTGGTGCGCGGGCACCGGGAGGCGATCGCACTGCCCCTGGGCGGCATGATCACCGGTTTCGGTGTCGCGGCCATGCACTACCTCGGGATGTACGCCATGCACGCCGGGGCTCACATCGAGTACAGCACGGGACTGGTGGCACTGTCGCTACTGATCGCCGTGGTCGCGGCGACCGCGGCGCTGTGGTTCGTCCTGCACGTGCGCGGCATCTCCGCGACCGTCGGCGCGGCACTGATCATGGGCCTGGCGGTATGCGGAATGCACTACACCGGAATGGCATCCATGCAGGCGCATCACATGGATCAGATGACAGAGCAGTCCGGTGTCGATTCGGTCCAATTGCTCACCCCGCTGATCATGGTGGTCACCCTCGTCACCATGATGCTGATCGTGCTGGTCGGCCTCGCCGAGATCGATGCGCCGTCGCGCCGCGAATCCGTTTCCACCACAGACGAACCGGCCCTGGCCGACAGTGGCCGCGCCTGGCCGCGCGCATACACCGCGGAATCCCCCGCACCGCAGCAGACGGCACCGGCCTTCAGCCTGCAGGCGAACGCCAAGCGGCGGCCCCCGCGGTAGTCCCCCGCGGGCCACGGACGAACGAGCGGCTGAGCACCACCGGGTTGGTGGTGCTCAGCCGCTCGTCTTCCGGACCCATTCGTCGGCAGCCGCTGTGGCCTCCGCGACCGACCGCGCACTGACCTCGCGCAACATCCGGCCCTCGCGATCCTCGACGCGCCAGGAGCAGGTGGTGCGGGTTGTCGGCTTCACCGATCCGCGGACCGCGCCGAAATCCTTGACCAGCCGCCAGCGGTCGGCGTCTCCGGCCAATTCCCAGCCATCGACCGCGTCCGAGGGGCGAATCGGCCCGAACGGCCCGTCGCCGGCAGTCGACCGGGTGTCGGCCACTGGTCCCCTCCTCCACGATTCGCACTGCGAGACGGTACTGCGAGACGATACTGAGCAGCACCTGTTCAGATCGCGGTACCGGCTCACATTGTCGCGCAACACATCATCGTGGCGGAATCGAACCCGAGATCCCGGGTCACCCGGCGGCACACCCGCGGCGGCGTCAGTAGCGACGCGCGCCGGCGACCGGCATCTCCGACATCGGCGAACGCACGACGCCGATACCGTCGCTGGCCGAATGCACCACGGTGCCGTCACCGGCGTACAGCGCGGAATGCCCACCGCCGTAGAACGAGACCATATCCCCGGGTCGCAGGGCGTCCAGCGAGACCGGGTCGCCGGCCGCGAGCTGGTCGTAGCTCGTGCGGGGCAGCTCCACACCGACCTGCCGATAGGCCCACTGCACGAGCCCCGAGCAGTCGAAGGCGTCGGGCCCGGTGGCGCCGGTCCGGTAGGCCGATCCGAGTTTGGTCTCGGCGATTCCGAGCGCACGCTCACCGATGGTTTCGACCGGTTGCGGCGGCGCCGGGGGTATTTCCGGAATGAGTCCCGGAATTGCGAACCCCGGCGGGAGCGGAATTCCCGGGACGACCGGGGGAAATAATGGGGATTGGGCATGTACCGGACCGGCACTCGCCGTCAGCATGCCCGCCGCGCCGAGCGAGATGACCAGTGTTGCCGAAGTCGACCAGGCAAAACGACGCAGAAAGCGGGTACATCGACCTTCATCGGTTCCTGCCATGATGCGTTCCTCCGAGTCTCGTACAGAGAGCAGATTTAGCGAACACCACGGTGATCTGACGATCGTCGAATCCGGGGAGCAATGATTCGCCAACTGCGGGGAGAAACCTAATACGAACACACCATTTCGAATAACGAAATGATAAACTCGGGAAATACGGCAGATATCGAGGGTATCTCGATACAATCCCTACCGTCGATCGGATGCGACCTCGGTGTCGCCACGGGTGGCCAGCACCGAATGCCGGCGGCTGTAGCCGAGGTAGACCACCGCGCCGATGGCGAACCAGATCGCGAAGCGCAACCAGGTCACCGGCTGCAGATAGGTGATCAGCCAGATCGAGAAGCCGATACCCACCAGCGGCACCACCGGCATGCCCGGCGTCCGGAACCCGCGCGGCAGATCGGGGCGGCGATAGCGCAGCACGATCACCGCCACACACACCACGATGAACGCCAGCAGGATGCCGATATTGGTCAGCTCGGCGGCCTGGCCGATCGGCAGCAAGCCCGCGATCACCGCCGCGGCGGCGCCGACGATCCAGGTGATCCGAGTCGGCACTTGCCGCACCGCATGGGTTTTGGCGAACCAGCGGGGCAGCAGACCGTCGCGGCTCATCGAGTACCAGACGCGCGTGACGCCGAGCATGAAGGTGAACAGCACGGTCATGATGCCGACGATCGCTCCCGCCGCGATCAGGCTGCCCAGCCCCGGCAGTCCAACCGAGGCGAAGGCCGAGGACAGTCCGCTCTCGGGATCGATCTCGGTGTAGTGCTGCATGCCGGTGAGTACCACGCAGACCAGCACGTAGAGCACCATCGAGATCGCCAGCGACAGCAGAATCGCCTTGGGCAGATGACGTTTGGCATCCACCGACTCCTCGGCCGCGGTCGACATCGCGTCGTAGCCGAAGACGGCGAAGAAGACCGTCGCGGCTCCGGTCACCGCACCGGACATGCCGAACGGGAAGTACGGATGGTAGTTCGCGGAATCGATATGGAAGAAGCCGACCACGATCACCACCACGACGACCACGATCTTCAGGGCCACCACGAAGGTCTCGAACCGAGCGGCGGCCCGGATGCCGAGATTGAGCAGGAAGGCGATCAGCAGGCACAGCAGTGCCGCGAACAGATCCACCACGTGACCGTGCCCGGTGCCCGGCGCACCCAGCATCCAGTCCGGAAGCGCGACATCCCACTGCCCCAACAGGAATTGGATGTATCCGGAGATGCCGATCGCGACCACCGAGACGATCGCGGTGTATTCGAGCAGCAGATCCCAGCCGATGAACCAGCCCACCGGCTCACCCAGGACGGCGTATCCGTAGGTGTAGGCCGATCCCGCGCGCGGAATCAATCCCGCGAATTCGGCATAGGACAGCGCGGCCGCCGCACTGGCGACACCGGCGATCAGGAAGGAGATGAGGACGGCCGGCCCGGCGGTATCGTGCGCGACCGATCCGGCGAGCGCGAAGATTCCGGCTCCGATGATGCCGCCCACGCCGATGGCGGTCAGCTGCCACAACCCCAGCGTGCGATGCAGGGCTGTCGGGGAATCATCGCTGATCTGGTCGATCGGCTTGCGCCGGAAGAACTCTCGTAGCGCTGGACTGGTTCGCATGGGCGCTCCTTGTCCTCCGGGCGGTGTCCGGCCGGCGGTGCCGGTGCGCTCACCGTACCGATCCCGCCGGAGAAGCGCGCGGCATTCGATCCGGCGCCGCGACCCGCCGGTCCCCCGCCCGGCCCGGACGAATCCGATCATCCCTGAAACAGGTTGTAGACATATGCTGTCATTTGTCTTACTGTCGATACATGAGTAACGCGGTGTCTCAGGAAGCACGTTTCACCTTGCGGTCCGGTGAGACCTGGCGCGATCCCTGGCCCATGTACGCCGCCCTCCGGGCCCACGATCCGGTGCACCATGTGGTGCCCGAGGGGCGACCGCAGGACGACTACTACGTGCTGTCGCGATACGCCGATATCTATGCGGCCGTACGCGATCCGGAGACGTTCTCCTCGGCGCAGGGCCTCACCGTCGACTACAACAACCTCACCGAGATCGGGCTGGGCGAGAATCGGCCCTTCGTCTTCACCGATCCGCCGGATCACACCGTCTTCCGTCGTCGCGTCGCCAAGGGGTTCACCCCGCGCCAGGTCCAGGAGATCCGGCCCGCGGTCGAGGCCTTCGTGATCGAGCGGCTGGAACGACTGCGCGCCGAGGGCGGCGGCGATATCTCGGCCGAACTGTTCAAACCGTTGCCGACCATGGTGGTGGCGCACTATCTCGGTGTGCCCGAGGCGGATCGGGCCAAGTTCGACGAGTGGAGCGAGGCGATCGTGGCCGCCTCCGCGACCGGCGGCATTCAGCACGCCCAAGACGCCGTCGGTGAGCTGTCGCAGTACTTCATCGCGATGATCGACCAGCGCAAACTCGAACCCGCCGACGACACCGTCTCCCATCTGGTGGCCTCCGGTCTGGGCGCCGAGGGCGATGTCGGCGAGATCCTGCAGATCATCGGCTTCGCGTTCACGATGATCACCGGCGGCAACGACACCACCACCGGAAATCTCGGCGGCGCGGTGCAATTGCTGACCACCGAACCCGGCCAGCGGCGGCGGCTGCTCGACGATCCGAGCCTGATCCCCGCCGCGGTCGACGAGTTCCTGCGGATGACCTCGCCGGTACAGGGGCTGGCCCGCACCACCACCCGCGATGTGGAGATCGAGGGCGTGACCATCCCCGCCGGCCGCCGCGTACTGATGCTGTACGCGTCGGCCAATCGCGATGAGAGCGAATACGGCTCGGACGCGGGCGCACTCGATGTCACCCGGAATCCGAGGAATATCCTCACCTTCGGCAACGGCAATCACCACTGCCTCGGCGCGGCCGCCGCGCGGATGCAGGCGACCATCGCACTGCGGGAACTGCTGACCCGCTGCCCGGACTTCACCGTCGACATCGACGGTGTCCGCTACACCGACGGCAACTATGTCCGCTGGCCGGTCAACGTCCCGTTCGTGCCATGAGCGACTGGCTGGGGCAGCCGCGATCGCTGCAGGCGGCCGAGCGCATCCTCGACGCGGCCGCGGCCCTGTTCGCCGAGCGCGGTGTGGCGGCCACCCAGATGGGTGATATCGCCAAGGCCGCGGGCTGCTCGCGGGCGACGCTGTACCGCTATTTCGACAGCCGTCAGGCCGTCCAGCTGGCATACGTGCACCGTGAGGCCAGGCGGGTCGGCGCCACCGTGGCGGCCCGGATCGCATCGATCGGCGATCCGGGGGAACGGGTGGTGGCCGGAGTGCAGGCGAGTCTGCGGGCGGTGCGCGCCGACCCGCTGCTCATCGCCTGGTTCCGGCCCGACGATGCCGGGCGGACCCTGGAGATCGCCCAGACCTCGCAGGTCATCGAGGCCATCGGCACTTCGCTGTTCGATCCGGAAAGGCTGTCCGGACAGCATGATTCGACATTGCTCGCCCGGTGGCTGACACGGATCATCGTCTCCCTGCTGACAGTGCCCGCGCAGAGCGAGGACGAGGAACGGGCCATGCTCGAGCGGTTCCTGGCACCGCTGGTGACCGAGCGGCGCTGAATACGGGGGGGCGCCCGCGTCCGCCCTCGCGAATTCCGCCCGCCGGGCGTCTTGCGCACGGCGGCATCGCCCACGAGGCTGGAGGTATGGATTCGCTCATCATGTCCGCCCGCGACCTCGACTTCCTGCTCTACGAGTGGCTCGATGTGACCGGGCTGACCGAGCGCGATCGGTACCGGGAGCACAGCCGCGAGACCTTCGATCAGGTGCTCGCGCTGAGCCGGGAGCTGGCCGAGAAGTACTTCGCTCCGCACAACCGCACGGGTGATCTGCACGAACCGACCTTCGACGGGGACAAGGTGCACATCATCCCGGAGGTGGCCACCGCGCTGTCGGCCTTCGCCGAGGCGGGCTTCGTCGGCGCGGCGATGGATGAACGGATCGGCGGCATGCAACTGCCGCATACGATCTTCACCGCGTGCATGGCCTGGTTCTACGCCGCCAATGTCGGGACCGCGAGCTACGCGCTGCTGACCATCGGCAACGCGAATCTGCTGGCCGCCCACGCCGATCCGGATCAGATCGATCGCTTCGTGCGGCCGATGCTGACCGGGCGCTACTTCGGCACGATGGCGCTGTCGGAGCCGCAGGCGGGTTCGTCCCTGGCCGATATCACCACCAAGGCCGTCCCCGCCGGCGACGGCACCTACCGACTGTTCGGGCGCAAGATGTGGATCTCCGGCGGCGATCACGAGCTGTCGGAGAACATCGTGCATCTGGTGCTGGCGCGTATTCCTGGGTCCGACAGCGGAACCCGCGGCATCTCGCTGTTCATCGTGCCGAAATACCTTCCCGCCGAAGATGGTTCGCTCGGGGAGCGCAACGATGTGGTGCTGGCCGGGATCAATCACAAGATGGGCTGGCGGGGTACGGTCAACACCGCGCCCGTCTTCGGCGACGGCGCCTTCACTCCGGGCGGCGAGGCGGGGGCCATCGGCTATCTCGTCGGCGAGCCCAATCGCGGCCTCGCCTATATGTTCCACATGATGAACGAGGCGCGCTTGGGAGTCGGGCTGGCCGCCACCGCCCTGGGCTACACCGGATATCTCAAGGCGCTCGATTACGCCCGCAGCCGCCCGCAGGGCCGTCCGGTCACGATCAAGGGCGGTGCGAGCGCGCAGGTGCCGATCGTGAAACATCCGGATGTGCGGCGAATGTTGCTGGCGCAGAAGGCCTATGCCGAGGGCGCGCTGGCGCTGCAGTTGTACTGCGGCAGGCTCATCGACCGGCAGCGCAGTGCGGTCGACGCGGATGAGGCCCAGCGCACGAACCTGTTGCTGCGGGTGCTGACCCCGATCGCGAAGAGCTGGCCGAGCCAGTGGTGCCTGGCGGCCAACGACCTCGCCATCCAGGTTCACGGCGGGGCCGGATATACCCGCGACTACGACGTCGAACAGCACTACCGGGACAATCGGCTCAACCCGATTCACGAAGGCACACACGGGATTCAGAGTCTGGATCTACTCGGCCGGGCGGTGGTGGCCGACGGCGGCGCGGCTTTGACCCTGTTGCTGGACACCATGGGCGACACCGTCGACCGCGCCCGCGCCACCGGGGACGGCGAACTGGGCGATTTCGCCGATGCGCTGGCGGCGGCCGCCGGGCGCATCGCCACCACCACGGCTACCGTCTGGCGGGATGCGAATCCGGATGCGGCACTGTCGAATTCGGCTGCCTACCTGGAGGCCTTCGGACATGTGGTGCTGGCCTGGATCTGGCTGGAACAGGCGATCGCCGCATACGGCGGCACCGAGGACTTCCACCGCGGTAAGCGCGCCGCCGCGCGCTACTTCTACCACTGGGAATTGCCGCGCACCGCACCGCTTTTCGATCTGCTCGACGCCATGGATCGCACCACCCTGGACCTGGACGACGCCTGGCTCTAGCACATCGGCACGACCGCTCGCCGCCCTCCTGGCGGCAATCGGCCACTACCGCGCCCTCTAGTCTGGGCTGGTGGAGATGGGATGGACGCGCCTGGCGCAACAATGCCTCGTCGAGGAGGACGAGGCGATTCTCGCGCTGAACAAACCGGCCGGCATCGCCGTGACCGGGGAACGGCACGACACCGACCTCGTCGAGTTGGCCGCCGCCGAGGGCCGCACGCTGTATCCGGTGCACCGCATCGACAAGGTCACCTCGGGCCTGGTCCTGTTCGCCAAGGATCTCGCCGCCCACGGTGGCCTGACCAGGCAGTTCAACAAGCAGACCGCCGAGAAGCGCTACCTGGTGATCACCGCCGCCACCGACCTGCCCGACAGCGGCGTGATCGACCTGCCGCTGAGCGTGGGCCGTAAGAATCGGGTCCGGATCGCGGCCCCTCGCGACACCATTCGCCGCGACGGCGATACCTGGACCGTCGACGAGGGCGCGCTGCTGGCCGGGAAGAACTATCCGTCCCGCACCGAATTCGCCACGATCGCCCGGACCGAGCACCACACCATCCTGCTGGCTCGCCCCGTCACCGGCCGCCGCCACCAGATCCGGGTACATCTGGCGTGGATCGGCTACCCGATCGCCGGCGATCCCCTCTTCGACAAGTCCGGCGCTTACACCCGCACCCATCTGCACTCGTGGTCACTGGGCGTCGAGGCGCCCTGGCGCGCCGATCCGAACCTGGAGCTCGTCGCCGCGCCCGGCGAGGATTTCTTCAGCACGCCGACGGGCCCGATCATCGACGACCCGGCCGCCCTGCTCGAACGGATCACGAAGAATCCGGGCCCGAGCGCTCGCGGATGATGTGATTCGCCACCGCTCCGCACGGTCTCCCGAACACACGACCCGGGATGAGAACTCGCCCGATGGATCGATAGACACAACCCGCGCCGCGACCTCAGCGACAGATCCCGTCAGACCGGACGACGGGGTGTGGTGATGGCCTGTTCGAGCAGGCCTTGAAGGACTCGCTGTTGGTCCGGGTCGAGGCCGGCCAGCGGCGAGTCCGCGGCGAGGAGCTCGAGGAGTCGCCGTCGGAGCGCATGCCCCTCGGCCGTGAGGACGAGCTGTTTCGCGCGGCGGTCACTGGGGTGCGCGCGACGCTCGACGAGATCCTTCTTCGCGAGGTTGTCGACGATGAAGGTGGCGTTGGAGGGTTCGCAGGTCATGCGTTCGGCCAGCTCGCGCATGGTCATCGGCCCGGTCAGTTCGCGTAGTGCGGTCGCCTGGGCGGCGGTGAGTCCGAGAGTGACCGCGCGCTCGCGGACATGATCGGCGATCTGCTGAGCCAATCCGTTGACCAGACCGCACAGTTCTCGCTCGGCGACGGCCTGCGGCTCCGGGACTGTGGTCATGCGCCGAGTCTACCCAATACATCAAGCAGATATATTTAAAGCTTAAATAGTTACCGCTTGATGTTTATCGTGATGTCGGCCGCCCCGACCGGGCGGAGTCCACGCATCGAAGAGAAGGAGCTGCGCCATGGCAGACACCCAGGCCGGACACGATCACCGGTTGAGCAGCCCGCCGGGCATCCGTTCGATATGGCTGGGCGATACGAAAGTCTCCTTCGTCCCGGACGGGGTCATCCAGGGCAAGCCGCTGGCCTGGCTACCCGACAGCACCGAACAGACGTGGACCGCTCACCCGGAATACCTCGACAGCTCGGGCTATCTGGTGGCCGGCGTCGGAGCTCTGCTCGTGGAACACGGCGACCGGGCGCTCCTGATCGATGCCGGGTTCGGCCCGCAGTCGATGCCGGCCGAACCGGGAAGTCCCAACGGCGCCCTCCACAGTGGCGCACTGCCGGAGAACCTCGCTCGACTCGGCCGCACACCGGCCGAGATCGAATCGGTGGCCTTCACACACTTGCACGTCGATCACATCGGCTGGGCCCGGTCCTCGACCGAGGGAGACGCCCCGGTGTTCGCCGATTCCGAATACCTTGTGGCCGAACCGGAGTGGAGCAACCGCCGGCAGCTGGAGAACGGCGGCACCACCGCCGAGATCGCCGCGACACTGGCGCCGCGGGTGCGCACCGTAGCCGACGGTCAGACGATCTTCCCCGGCGTCGAGGTGCAGATCAGCGGCGGACACACTCTCGGGCACGCACAGTATGTGATCACCGGCGGCGGAATCCGGCTGATCGCCTTCGGCGATGCGCTGCACTCCCCCATCCAGGTCGCCCGTCCCGAATGGTCCTGCGTTTACGATCACGACCCCGCCCGGGCCGTGGACCAACGCCGTCGCCTGCTCGCGGAATTGGCGCAACCCGGCACGATCGGATACGGCAATCATTTCGCCGACGTCGTCTTCGGCCAGGTCCGCCGGGACGGCGATCGCATGGCGTGGCATCCGGTGAACACGGAGTCGCCGAGCGGGAATCGCGCGCATCATCAAGGTACACAACACATTCGACAGCGATAGCGGGAGCTGTCGCCGCCGCTCGTCGACCGCGCGGCGATACTCCTCGCAATGATCGGCGGCAGCCCTAGCGCCAGGGATCGAGGACGAACTTGCCCCGGGTTCGTCCCGCCTCCAGGTGCCGCAGCACTTCCGGCCCCTCGGCCAGAGGATGGATGTGGGGCGCTCCGGGCAGGTACACGCCCTGCGCGATGAGCGCGTCGAGCTCACCGAGCAACGATTCGTAGAGGGACGGCGCCGCGACCGCCAGTGCGCCGATATGCAGGCCCTTGACCTGGACCTGATGGTCGAAGATCAGATCGTGGGTGCTCAGCACGGCATCACCGGAGGCGGCGCCGAACACGACGATGCGCCCGGTGAAGGGCTTGGCCACCGACAGACCGACCTCGAAGGTGGCCTGTCCCACCGATTCCAGCACCAGATCCACACCCCCGGTCATGCGGGCGATCTCCGCAGCCAGATCGGGGCGTCTACGGTCGAGAACCTCGTCGGCGCCGAGTGCTCGGACAGTGTCGTGCTTGTCGGGTGACGCCGTGGCGATCACCCGCGCACCGTAGTGGCGGGCGAGGCGAACGGCGGCCTGCCCCACGCCCCCGCCCGCGGCATGGACGAGCACCACCTCACCCCTTTCGATCCCGCCCAACGGTTTCAGCGCCGCCAGGGCGGTTGCCCAGTTCAGCACGAGGCCAATGGCTTCGGCATCGGTCCAGCCGGCCGGTACCGGAACCACCCCCGCCGCCGGCATCGTCATGTACTCAGCGAACGCACCCGGCCCGGCGCCGACGACATGGTCGCCGAGCCGAAGCGGACCGCCGACATCCGGCCCGATGCCCACGATCTCGCCGACGGCCTCGAAGCCCGCCGCATACGGCGGCTGGGGACCACCGCCATAGGTTCCGCGCGTCTGCATGACATCGGCGAAGTTGACGCCGGCCGCGCCGACTCGGATCAGGTACTCGCCGGGCCCCGGGGTGGGGCGAGGGTGATCGGTCGCAAGGACCAGATCATTCGGCCCCCGGTGCGTGCGCTGGATCAGGGCCCGCATGGTCGGCCTCGTGGTGTGCTGCTGCTCATTGCTCTCCATACGGCGAAGGTAGGAGTTCGACACTTGTGTCAAGGTCAAGTGGCAATCCGATATCGGTACGACGAGCCTGCCGCAGATAGGCGTCGAGCGCCGCCTGCTGATCACTGAGAACGGCGATACGACCGGCGATCCGATCGCGAAAACTCTGGACCTCGCGCAAGAACTCGGCACACACCCCATCGGTGCCCGCATCGGGTCCGCTGGGCAGAACTTCCCTGATCAACCGCACCGGCAAGCCGGACTCCAGCAACGACCGGATGACGAGCACCCGGTCGACCGTGGACGGGCAGTAGTCACGAAACCCGTTGTCGAATCGACCGGGGACGATCAAACCCTCGGCCTCGTAGTGCCGCAGCGACCTCGCACTCACACCGCTGACCTTGGCGGCTTCACCGATCTTCACACCTGCGGGCAACGTCCGGGACAACCGCGATCTTCCGGCACTCGCCACGATCTCCCCTCACCTCTCGGGAAATCGATTGTCGGCGCGCCGCGGTGACGGTTCAATCGACGACCATGGAGCGGTTTCTGGTCACCGGGAGTTCAGGTCATCTCGGCGAAGCACTCGTGCGCACGTTGCGCGCCCAGGGACACGCGGTCGTCGGTCTGGACATTCTCGAATCCCCGTTCACGACGATCACCGGCTCCGTCACCGACCGTGACACCGTGCGCCGCGCTCTCGACGGCGTCACCCGTGTCCTGCACACCGCAACCCTGCACAAACCTCACGTAGGTTCGCACCGGCGTCAGGACTTCCTCGACACGAACGTGACCGGCACCCTGACCCTCCTCGAGGAAGCCGCGACTGCCGGGGTCGACGGCTTCGTATTCACCAGTAGCACAAGTGCTTTCGGTCGCTCACTGACACCCGGCCCGGACCGCCCCACAGCCTGGATCACCGAGGATGTCCACCCCGTCGTCCGCAACATCTATGGCGCCACCAAGATCGCGGCCGAGGACCTCGGTGAACTCGCCGCCCGCGACCTGGGCCTGCCCGTGATCATCCTGCGCACCTCACGATTCTTCCCGGAGCCGGACGATCGCGACGAGATCCGTGCCACCTATACCGACGCCAATCTGAAGGCCAACGAATTCCTCTACCGTCGCGTCGATATCGCGGATGTAGTCGACGCCCACCTGCTCGCCGCCCGGCATGCGCCGGAGATCGGGTTCGCCCGCTACATCATCAGCGCGACAACACCTTTCACGCCCGCCGACCTAGACGAACTGGCCGTCGACGCCCCCGCGGTATTCGCGCGCCGCTTCCCCGGCATCGCCGACGACTACCAACACTGGGGATGGCGCATGTTCCCCACCCTCGATCGCGTCTACGCCAACGACCGCGCCCGCGAGGCCCTCGGCTGGACACCCCGATACGACTTCGCCACCATCATCGACCTGGTCCGAGCCGGAGACGCGCCCCGCAGCCCGCTCGCCGGGACGGTCGGGGCGAAGGGGTACCACGCGACTCCGACCGGGATCTATACGCGGTGAAGGGGCTGGGTCCACCCGAAGTCACCGACCAATGCGGCCGGCTCGACAAGGTTACGACCAATCATGTTGTGCAGCAAACGATCTCAAGGCGCCCCCCCTCCGGTGATACCACTATTTGTGCCCGGCACTCACCGGCAGCGGCGCGGGTGGGGATTGAATGAATGGGTCGGGTGCGAATTTATTACACAACACGCCCGGCGATTCATTATTCGGAACGGCATTCGCCACAGACACTACAAGCGGACGCGGGTTCTCCTCCGGCTGGTTTCCACCCGCTGCCGATGGCGCCGTCGTCCGAGCTACGGTCAAAATCTGCGCGCTGATTGTGTGCGGACTTCCGGGATCATGCGTCGGCTTCCCTTCGACAACATCGAATAGCCCTGGCGAGTCGAATGAGCAAATGGTAACTTGCGAACCTTCGGGCGTCTTTTCGACACCGATCACTCTTTCGAGAGTCCCGCCGGTGCCAGGCCATTTGTTGTTAGCGCCGTTCCAGCTGGCCTGACTGAAACCATATTTCGATACGACACGTCGGTTGTACCTGAGCATCACTTCGGGGTCGAAAGTATTCGACATCATAAAATCACTGTCGAATACTTGCGTTTCCGCTGCAAATTTGGCGTCGGATTCCTCATCCTCCGAAATGGAAACACCCATATCCCAACTCGATTGCACGGGTGGGTAACGAGTTATCGATGGAACCGAGGACGAGGTTGAGGTAGTCCGACTCTCAGGAGACGGATTGGCGCACGCAGCGAGAGCCACCATGGCTGCCACCGCGAATATCAATCGGTAGCTACCGCTACGGAGTTGAGATCTCATTTCGGAGCATCGACTTTCTCGTAGCCGGCATCCAAGAAATTCTGAAGCTTGCTCCTGTCGCCTTTCAAGCCCATTAATATAGCGATATCGCCGGACTGTTTGGATTCGTCGATATAGCCTTGCAGTCCCATCGCCCGCATATACCTCGTCATAGCAGCTTGCGTTTCGCGCGGTGTTGTATCTTCCAAGCGGACCGGACCACTGCCATCCTGATTCAGGAGATCGGAAGGTAGCCGACCGTTTCGGTATGCCGCATCCAGAAGCCGGTTATTTGACTCACGATTTATTTCCGATGATATCTGACTAGGGCTCGGATCCTGGACGTGGACCGGATCGGGCTTGTGGTTCCACGTCGATATCGCAGAGTCCATCCATTTGTCCGGCAGGCCGTTGAGGTACTTGTCCGCAGGGTTTCCCAGGACATTGGGAAGTAGACTGGTCGCCGGCTTTATCGCATTTCCGAAGGGGATCGAATCACTGACGATACCCTTGGCGAAATCTGCCGCTTTTTGTTTACTCTCGTAAACTTCCTGCAGGTGCTGTGCGGTGCGTTCGGCATTCATGTCGTCCTGGTAGAACAGGGCGTTGTAGTGCTGAACAGTCATTCGATCGTTCAGCGATTGCATGTGGCTGTAATCCTCATTATTGGCGAGCCATTCACCGACGTTGTTTCCACCCTCACGCATCGCCTGGTCGTAGATTGCCGATTCGCGCAGTGCACGACTGGTTTCCAGCAGATTCCGGCCGTCTTCGGATTGGTTGGCGAGGAACAGGAGGCGGTCACCGTCATCGCGACCGAGGCGCACCTCGTCGGTCGGTGGCCGGGGGTAGGTACGGTCGTTGGCGTCCGGGAAAGGCCAGGTTTTGGTTTGGCCCTGATCGGGGTCCGATAGTGCATCCAAGTTGGGAGCCAGCACCTTCGAAAGTCCGGTGGCGAGTTCGGGGTTCTTCTTGAACAGGTCCGCGTTGTTCTGAAACTCGGTGTGGCCGCCCGAGGTTGCGAGCTGGTTCGGGTGGTTGGGGTCGTGACCGGTGGGAGCGAACACCTTGGGCAGTTCGGCCAGTGTCTTGCGGGATAGGTCTCCATCCGGAGTCTGCTCGTGGGCGTGATCGCCGGCCCAGCTGTAGAGCTGAGAGGCGACCTTGCCCTTGTCACCCCAGTCGTGGTTGAAGATCTCGTTGCGGAACGTCTTGGGGTCGGCGTACATGTCACCGGGGGTGCGAACCTGTTCGGTGGGACTGGTGAGCAGGTTCAAGTCGGCTTCGTGATTGCGAGTGGCGAGGTCGAGATACGACTTGGCTGCCGCATCGATCTTGGGTTTGTCCTCGTCGAAGAAGCTGTCGGCTATCCCTGTGGCACCGACGTATTTGAAACGGTCGACCATATCGTTGACCTTCTGCGTATGCCCGTCGACATAGCCGGCCATGCTGGCGGCGGTGGTGGCCATCTGCCCAGCCATCCCCTTGCCCGGGGTGAAACCGGGGTTCGCTTCGCCCAGAAGCTGTGCGAACTTCGTCTGATCGCCGAGGCGGTTCTTCATCTCGACAGCGGTTTTGGGAGGGTTGGATTCCAGCCGGTCAGAGACCAGATGCTGCATGTAACTGGGCAGATCTGACATTCCGCCGCCACGAAACTTGCCATCCGGCCCGGTACTGCCGACGTTCTCGTTCGACATCATCATGATGGCATTGGCGAGATTATCGCGCTGAACCGAAGCAGGACTGGTCGTACTGCCTGCTATGTGAGCCATCTTTTCGCCTTCGGTGAGGCGATCCGACAGTGCGAACAAGCCGTCCTTGCCCGAGGCTTGAAAGAACCCTCGGTAGTAGTCCTGTACGTCGGCCGGGATATCGGTCACCTGCTTCCCGTCGGCCAAGTCCTGCAGGTCCTTCGGTGTCAGGTGGTACTGCGGCATATCGGCAGCGACGGCATCGATCGCAGCAGTGTCGCCCGTCCGGGCCGCGGCGGCGAGCCGCTTACCGTCCTCGGACCCCAATCGCTCTCCTGCAGTAGCCGCTTCGTCGACCTCGATCGAGGAGCCGAAGAGATCACCTGCGGCACGGATGAGCTCGCTTCGGTCGGTCAGCAGCCGTTCCAGCTCGGCTTCGGACTGCGTGAGCTCTCGATAAGCGGTGTCGATGGCATCCTGATGTGCTTGCACATCGGCGTGGTTCGAACCCGAGCATGCCCAGTTGTCGGCGACTGTCACCTTCGCTTGTTCGGCGTCGGAGACTTTGGAACGCAATACTTCTCGGTGCGATGAGACACTGTCGACGGCCGGGCCGAACTTGTCCAGGAAGTCGGCGATGTCGCCGTACACCTTGCGCGCCTCGTCATGATCCTGACCAATCCGATTGTAGGCAGCGTAGAATGCTGTTCCGGTCCAGCTGTAGCCGACATCGTTGAAGTCCTTGCGCGCCTTGTCGATCTCCTCGAGCAGCTTCTCATTGCCGGTGTGTACCGCCGCAGCCCAATCCTCGAGGGTCTGCAGATTCCACCGGTCCAGCTCCGAACGCGACGGCATCGGTGCCCCCTACTTGCGGAAGTCGAGTTCGTGCATCTTCTGCGCAAACTGCTCGTCGGTCGTCTGCATATTCTTCGTACAGCCGGTAATCCGGACGGCCAGGTCCTTCATCCGCTCCCCGACTCGCAGCATCGCACCTTCCACATGGGCACCGGTCTGAACGCAAGCCGCAGGTACCGATGATCCCGGCATCGCGGTAATCACTTCATTGGCTTTGTCGTTGACCTTGATGTGATCGATCTCGCCACCGATTGTGGTCAGTGTCTTCGCGAGCTTGTCGAGCTGATCGATGTCCGCCTTCAGCACGGTCCCCTCCTCATGTTTCTGAGGCCGGCGCCTTCCCACCGAGATGCCAGCACTTCAACGTAACAGCGTGCTGGACAGAAAGGTTGAAGACCACTGCCGCTGCGTCCGCCGCTGCCACTGTACGGCCGACAGGGCCGGTGGACTTCGTTCTCCTCCGCGCGGCCGCTATCACCCCAGCAGCAACCGACGGCGGAGGAAGAGCGACATGCCGAGCCGCACTCCGCTGGTGACAGTGCTGCGCGCAGTGGAGGAGTCCGATAGCCCTTGCGACTGCTTCGATCCGCTGAAGTCGATGCGCGAATCGGAGGCTCTGTGCGCTGGCCACCAAATAGGTCGTGTCACTGCATGTTTCATTACGGAACACAGGGATGACGCGCTTTCAGGCGGCGCAGACTATGCTTCCACCCGAAAAGAAGGAACTAAACTTCAGTTCGGCTCAGTACATCGGCGTATTCGGAATCGGTCTCGGCGTAGGCTCGAGCAGCTTTGAGGATGAGTTCTTGAGCCGCCTTGAGCTCTTTCTGAACCTCGGTGGCCCGCTGTTTGATCCCGTCCTCGCCGCTTCCCTTGGTGGTGAACTTGGTGGCGAGGTCCAGTCCCATCTGGAAACCGCCGAAACCTGTGACGTACTCGACGTCTTTCAAGTTTTGCCCCATCGTGTCGATACGATCGATGAGGTCCTGAAGGCCTTTGATCGCCTCATCGAGCTTGTCCCGACGAACCTTCAGCCGCAAGTTTCCGCCGTCTACCTCCGCTGCGAGCTGCTGGATAGTGCTGAGTTCGGACATAGTTCCCTCGCTAGTTCGGAACATGCTTGGCTAGAGCTGTTGCGATCCTGGTGGCCTCGGCGCAGGCATCCCCTGGTTGCTCAGCGCTGAGCTTCGCCGACACCTGGAACTGCACAGGGTTCTTGGCGTCGACAGCGATAGTGCAGTCGTGATCGGAGGTGGCGCTGACCAATCGGGTACCAGGGCGACCGTCAACGGTAATCGGCTCCGGATCCTTATACAGCCTGGTGTTGTGTACAACCTCGTCGTAGCTATGCGAGTGATCCGAGTAGACGTTCAGCTGGTACCAGTTCGACTTCTGCCCGAGCCATGCACAGATATCCACCCCGGGGAACTTCACTTCTCCGGGACCATCTTCTTGCTTGGTCGCCGGGTTTAGTCCGACCGCTGAGATGTCGGAATCCGGTATTTCACAAGGTTTCCATGACGATACCTGCGCGGAAGTTGCTACCTGGGCTGTGGTTGTCGCCGCGACCGTGTGTGAAGCAACCGTCGTCGCTGTCCCCGACTCGCCGGACGAGCAGGCGGCCAGGACCCCTGCTGTGAGAGTAGCCGCCGCCCCAAGAGTTATCGCTCGCCGCATCGGGTCTCCCGTCCCGGGACGGTCCCGGCGACCCCCCGCCCTAGGGATGGTAAACGATTCAGCGCTGTCGAGCAGCGACGAGTTCTTCCTGGTAGATGTTCAGTCCGGACACCGCGGTCTTCGCCGCCGTCTCAGCGGCGTTGGTCACCATCCGCTGGGTGGGCAAATTTCGGGTCTGATGTCGGCACTCACCCCTCAGAACTCCTCAGTGGCAAGTACCATGCAAGTCCAGCAGCGCATTACAGCTCGCGGAGCCGTCCTGCCTTCAGACCCGCGTTGAATGCATCCCACTCATCTGGCGCGAAGACCAGCGCCGGTCCGCCCGGATTCTTCGAATCACGAACACCAACAGTGCCATTGGTGAGCCAAGCGACCTCTACACATTGAGAATTGGATTCGCTGTAGCTGCTCTTACGCCACTGCTCACCCGATAAATCAACACTCACCGTCGTGCTCCCTTGCCACCTGCCGTAGCAGGTTTCGCGTGCTCGTCTCGTCCAGCGCGGTGTGCCGGATGATCTCGACCAGTTCATGGTACTTCCGCACGTCGTCTTCGTTTTCGAGGTAGATATCGCTGCTCATCCCCCCATCGAGGTAGACCACAGGCGGTTCCACGGCCTCACCGGTGGCGTTCGTTCCGAATTCGATGATGACGAACTGGCTCGGCACGATCCCCCAGGGAAATCCGGCGCGGTATGGATGGACTCGTATCGTGACATTCGGCCGCTTGCCCGCCTCGGCCAGTTCTCGTAGCTGGGCGCTCATCACACGATGTGTGCCGACAACCTGTCGTAGGGCGGATTCACTCAGCAGAACCTCCAGTCGAACAGGATTCGCCTTCCTGGTCAGGATCTTCTGCCGCTTCAAGCGGACCTCGACCCGGCGGTCGACTTCCTCCTGTACGTAGCCGGGATAAGAGCCGATGAGAGCCCGCGCGTAATCGGTGGTCTGGAGCAACCCCGGCACCACGGCCTGGTATGAAACCAGGCTCCGCGCCGCCGCTTCCATTCCGACGTACATGTTGAAGGCGTTGCTGAACATGCCACCTAGCGCCGTGATGTCCGGGTTGTCCGCGGCCTTCGCAGCGAGGCCGATAGCCCGACCTGTCTCATCGCTGTCCACGTCGTACAGCTCGCACAGTTCGCGGACATCCTGCTTGCGAAGCTTCTGAGGTCGACCGGTCTCCATCCGTTGTAATGCCGCAGTGCTGAGCTGAACCTCGTGCGCGGCCTGCGCGATGGTCAGCCCGGCCTCCAGGCGGCGCTCGCGAAGAAATCTCCCGAGCTGACGGCGGAGCAACGTTGCGGATTGACTCCCTGACATGCGACTTCTCCTCCGGACTGAACGAGATCATTCGCGAACCTGAGCAAAGCATGCCGCAGATCTGAATCTGGTCGTGGGGAATTGAGTCAAATGATTTGAATATTCAAAACCGCGTGCGTAGGTCCAGGGTGAGGTGCTGTGCTGTAGCTGTTCGACAGTCCGACCACAGCTCCACTTTGCGGGACCCAGCGATCGCGTAGCGCTGGGTTGCACGCAGTTGAAGGCGATCGCCCTTCGCCAGCTGATTGTTCCTGATTCCGTTCTGCCCCAAACGATTCCGTGCACTGGCACGGTACAGGTGAGGTCCGCCATGCCCATCGCGTCTCCACGACCACCAGCGCCCACACCGCCACAAAACAACTGTCGTTGCCACACTGCCGGCAGCGCCCACTCACGAGGAGGTGGTAGCAAGGTGCCGAGCACCGATACTCCGTGGATCCTGTTGTCCCAGTGTGGGATCGGCAGCTTCTCCCCGGATGCACAGTGTTTGGTCGGCGTGGCCTGCCCGTCGTGGCTGTGTTCCGGGCTGATTCCACTGGTCGACGGAAAGATCGCCGCACATCACGTCCGGGAGGGCGAACGGTGCCCATGGTCCGGTACGCGCGTTGTCGATGATCGGTCGACTTTCACCGCCCGGGACGCGGGTGAGGCTCGATGAGGTTTTCGGAAAGCACCGCGAGCCAGCCGCTCTCGCCTCTTCCCGCAGAGCCGGATCTCATGGTGTCCATCTATCTCACCTCGTCCTGCCGGAATCCGCTGACGTTTGTGGCATGCGAATCGGCGGCACGACGGTTCGCGCACCACTGGCAGCGGTACGGCGGTTGCGCGGCAGTCGAATTCACTGCTCCAGACCCGAGCTGTGCGCGACTGCCATGTGAGCGATTGTGGGTGATTCCATGATCGGCTTGCTATTGCTTTGCCTTGGGCTGGCAGCGGGCGTCTACACCGCGATCGTGTTGTGGCCGAGGCGCACTTCGAAGAGCGGGACCGTCGCATCGATCCGCGATGGCGGCGAGAGCGATCGAGACGGGGAGGATTGACATGATCGAATCGCTGACAGACAAGTCCGGTGCTGTGCCATCGGCCTCCAGGCCGAAGGCCGTCGGTTTGGTGCGGACGGAACTGTCCGGCATCGACACGGCCGCGCACGCACTCGACATCCAATGCTACGCACACCATCTCGGATATCGATGGATCTATACCGTTCGGCCTCCGCAGGGCACCCGCGATCCAGTCGGGTACGCCCTGGACATCGCTGCGAGCATGGGAGCTGCCGCGATCATCGTGGTCGACGCGACACACATCGATAGCCCGGACGAATTCGTCAGCGCCGGTTTCGATCTGGTGACCACCGCGCCGCCTCGGCTGTGGCGAGCCGGTGCAGGGGATCCGATCGTTGTGCAGTCGGTTCCGGCGGACGATTGCACCTGGGAACCCAGTCAGCTGGAACCCGACTGCGCTCGCCGCCTGTGGAATACCCACCGCGACTGCCTTCCGGACTGCCGGGCTCGGCTCGCCGCGGGAGCAGCCCTGTCCGCACGGGATGAGATGGACTGAACATGTTCGCGATAACGACAGCGATGATGGTCACCGTCTGCGGCATCCTCATAGGCCTCGGCTGTTGGTTGCCGCCACGCGCGGACGGGTTGACCGTTGCCGCACTCCATCGACGGTTGGTATTCGAAAGCTACTGTCGAGAACTCGGTTCCCAGTGGCCTGCCCGGACCGAGGCGGAGCTGGATCATGAGCGAGTGCTGACCAGACTGCATGCGATTGTCGGGCCGCACAAAACCCGAGGGGGTTTCACACCCCGCTCCGCTGCTGTTCGGCACGTGAAGTTCGGCTTCGACTGTCGGTTCGACCAGGCAGGCGAGTTCGCCGGCAATCTCGACGATGCGCTATGAGTATCGACGCGATCGGCTTCCTGCGGCGAGAGGTGTCCGGTGCACATCAGCCGCGGGATGAGATTCGGATCCGCGCTCTGGCGGAGCGACTCGGATACCACCTGCGGACGATCGTCACGTCGACGAGCGCCGGCAATGACCTTGGGTTGCACCTCCGGAACATTGCCGAGACACATCGTGTCGATGCCGTTGTCGTTCCGAGCGTTGCTCACTTCGACGGCGCCGTCGTGCCGTCGATGGTGGTTCGAATCGCAGACGTGATCACGGTCGAACCGGAGTGCACCTACGCACGGATCGGCTGGGCACGGCGCGAACACCTGCGATAAAGTCTCCGAAGCAGGGGGATTCAGCGCGTCCCCCATGCAGCGGCGAGCAGGAGGGGGCCCAGTCATGCGATCGAAAGTGGGGCGACGTACCGGTGCGCGGCCAACGGTACGGCAGGCTCTCTCGCACGAAGTTCAGCAGGCGAACTCGAAGTCGACAGATCACCTTCCCGTTGATTTCGCAGCGGAAGGCATCCAGAGGGCACAACCGTGACTCCCCCTCCGGAACCCTCGAGCTACCTGGATCAAGGTAGTGGCGACTTCCTGCGCCGGCTCGATGCGATGAGCAACAGCTTCTACGCGGGGATGGTGTCGGGTTCCAATACGCAGGCTTGGGATGGTGATCAGCTTGCGTTGCAGCAGCAGATCAATGTTCTGGCCGATCAGCTTCGTGTTGATGTCGACCCGCAGTCCATCACCGGCGGAGACGACTTCGAACATTTGACGCTGGAGCAGATTCGCGATCTGACTTATCAGATCAAACCCGATGTCGTGCACGCGGTTTCGGAAGCGTGGAGCAATATCGGGTCGGGTATGGCCGATGGCGCGGATACGGCGCGCAAGAAGGTCGTCCAGGACGCGATCGGGAACGGCTGGGAGGGAATCGCCGGTCAGAAGGCGGCTCAGACGTTCGGGCGTGTTCTCGACTCTGTCGGCGATATCGGCAAGTCGGCGTCGATGGTCGCGATGAAGATCGCTTTCGCTCAGCGTGGTAGCGACGAGACTTTCCGGATGTTGACCCCGCTGTTGCAGGCGATGGCGCCCAGCGGCACCGGGCCGATTCTGCCTCCGGGATCGCCCACGTTGGGTCCGGCGGCGGCTCCGACGGGGCCACAGCTGCCGATCCTCGCCGAGCAGCAGGACAAGGATTCACAGAAGGAAGAGGCGCGGCAGGCGGCTCTGCAGGTGCTGCGGAACGTGTACTCACCCGGAATTCGTGGTGGAGACCAGGCAGTGCCGGTGCTTCCTACGGTCTATCCGGCCGCCAACCCGGTCGGCCCGGTGGGCCCGGTGGGCCCGGGACCGGTTTCCCCGGGGCCGGGCCCCTCGAATTCCGGTGGTGGCGACCAGAATCCGAAGCCCGGCGATGTGAATCCGGGCTCCGATCCGAACACCGGGACCGATGGCGGTCGGTCTCAGGAAACACAGCCGAGTTCGACCACTCCCGGAAGCAGTCAGAACCCTTCCAGCACAGCAGGTTCGAACACACCGGACTCCGCCTCCACTACCGCCGCGGGATTCGATCCGAGCGGGCCGGGTGGCAGCACCTCCGGATCCGGGCTGGGTGGCGGCGCCTCCGGATCCGGACTGGGCGGCGGTTCCCACGGCTCGGGGCTGGGTGGTGGCCTGTCCGGTTCGGGTGGTGGCGCGGCGCGTCCGGGACTCGGGTCGTCGATACCCGGTGGCCCGGTCGCGGCACCCGCGGCCGCCTCCTCGGGGGGAATGCGCGCACCGGGGCAGGCGGGCACCGCCGGTACGCCGGGTATGTCACCCGGGATGGGCGGCAAGGGCAAGTCCGAGGAGGACAAGGACCGTCAGTCCGCGGAGTATCTGCGCGGGCAGCATCTCGAGGAATGGATCGAGGACGGGCGCAAGGTATTGCCCGCCTACGGCGTGATCGGGGACGATCCGTCGCAGGAACGACCGGCCCGGCCGGCGAACCCCGATCGTGGCAGAGCGCCGGGAGAGTATCGGTGATCCACTGGCAGTTGACCAGTGCGCAGTACGAAGCGGCACTGTTCGCGATGGAACGCGACCGCCTGCCGTACCCGACCTGGAATGCGTTGCGCGCCACCGATGAAGCGGATCTGACTCGTCAGCGGCGCGAAGCCATCGACAGCCTGCGCCCGCGCGTGGACGACGACTTCGCCCGGCTCATCGGCACGCTCACCGAGCCGCAGGTCCGGTTGCATGTGCACGGCCGCCTCGGCCCCGACCCCGACAACCCCGTTACCCAGCTGCGCGGTTACGCCGGTTTCGGCCCGTCCAGTGCAGCGGTCGCCATCCAGGACCCCGACCCGGAACCCGGTGTGAGCGGCGATGTTTCGGTCAGCCTGTGCACGCACGTGCAAGCTTTGGGCCTGCTCGCGGGCATGCTCCCCGAAGTTCCGGCGGGCCGCCACGAACTGGGCGGGCTCAAGTCCGAACTCGACCTCGAGCCCGAGTCCCTCGGCTGGCAACGGCGGCCCACGCTCCGGGAAAGCATGAACACATTCCTCGCCCGCCCCCGCACCGGCTGGGGCGAAGTCCTGTGCTACCCGGGCAGATTCCTCGACAATCGCACCGACGGCGTGCAGGGCTTCGTGTGGATGGACTTCCCCGGCGACGGCCGCTACTACATCCACCAGGACCCCGCCGGCTACACCATCCAACCCATGAACCATGACGGATTCGTCAACCACGCCCGCGTCCTCGCGCGCCGAGTCCGAGAGCTCGGAACACGGCACGCACGCGTCTGAGAGCCCACACCGAACTCTTGTTATAGCAACCAGTTTCGAACTGTGTCAGCGGTCACTACCACCGTAGCGAGCATGCCCGCCGATCCCTCCAACAACCACGACGCCTACTTCCGCGCTGTCATGCCCACCGCAGAGCGACTCGACCAGATCTTCGGAAGGCAACCACCCGGCGCGGGTGCCTGAACCGCTACTCACAGCGGCTTGCCGACTCCGATTCCGTGGTCACCTACGGAAGGTCAGGTGCGTCGTACCGCTCTCGGCGGTCTCGGCCTCGACGTCATAGCGCGACTCCAGACCGCGCAGGTCATCCCACAGACGTGCGCCACGGCCGAGGAGGATGGGCGCGACGGCGACGTGCAGTTGATCGATGAGCCCGGCTTCGAGGAATTCACGCACGACGGTTACGCCACCGCCGACGCGAATGTCCTTGTCTCCGGCGGCGGCACGCGCGCGATCGAGCGCCTCTTCGGGGGTCGCGGTGAGGAAATGGAAGGTCGTACCACCGGCCATCTCGATGGATGGCCGCGGCGCGGTGTGGGTCAGCACGAAAACCGGGACATGGAATGGCGGTTCGTCCCCCCACCAGCCTTTCCACTCGGGATCGTCGGGGAAGTTGTGCAACCCGAACATTCCCGCACCCATGATTTCCGCGCCGACCTCGGCGAAGTACGCCTGCGCGTATCGGTCGTCGACCCCGGTGGTGCCTTCGCCCGAGGTGTCGTGGAGGACTCTTTCGCGAAACGTGCGCGTCGCGGTGTAGGCGCCGACCAACCGTGACCAGTCCTCGCCCATCGGGTTTTCGGGCGTCTGATCCGTTGTGGTGGCGAATCCGTCGAGGGAGATGTTGAGGTCCACCCGGACAGTCATTGCTACTTCCTTCTCGGTGCTGTCGAGGAGATCGGGTCCTGATGCGGCGTCCCGATTCGTCCGTTATTCGCCGCTGCGTCCACGGCGGTTCCAGAACTGATGCACAACCCCGTTCGGCGTTGCCACGGATTCGATGTCGAATCGCTCGTGGATCTTGCCGAGCCCGTCCCACAGCGGGGTTCCACTGCCTACCACCACGGGCACGATGGCCAGGTGCATGAAGTCGATGAGGTCCGATTCGAGGAATTGGCGCACGGTCGACGGCCCACCACCGATGCGGATGTCGCCGCCGGCGGCGAGTTCCCGCGCGTAATCGAGCGCCCCGGCGGCATCGGCGTCGAGGAAGTGGAATGAGGTCCCGTTCTCGAAGCTGATCGGTTCATGGGCGTGGTGGGTGAGAACCACGACAGGGGTACGGAACGGCGGTTCGTCGCCCCACCAGCCACGCCAACCATCCGAGGGCCAGGGACCGCGCTGCGGCCCGAACTTGCCGCGCCCCATGATCTCCACGCCGACACCTTGTCCCCAGACGCTGGTGAATGTGCGATCAGCCGTGATCGGCGCGTCCGCGTTGTGGATGCCGGCGATGACCCTGCCGTCGAATGCCCCGAACAACTCGCCCGCGCCCCCGATCGGCTCGTCGAGAGTGATGGTGTTGCCGGCGGCGTAACCATCCAGCGAAACGTTGAGCAGGTCGACTCGGACTCTGGGGTGACGCGACATGGATCTCCCTAAGTGGTTGCATTTCACAATCGCTACACGGAGCATAGAGTAGTGGAGTTGCGTTTTGCAATCACTCTGGAGGTGAGAGATGTTCCGGAGCCCTCGATCGGGCTGCGCGATCAACGCCGCCGTCGAAGTACTCGGCGATCAGTGGACGATCATCGTGTTGCGCGACATCGTCTTCGGCGGGCGTCGACATTTCCGCGAGCTTCTCTCCCGCAATGACGAAGGCATCGCCTCCAACATCCTGGCGGATCGCCTCCGGCGGCTGGTCTCCTCCGGATTGCTCACCCGCGACGACGCGGCGCGAGGACAGAAGGCCGCCTATCGGCTCACCGCCGCGGCCATCGACACCGTGCCGATCATGGTGGCGTTGGGACAGTGGGGCGTGCGGTACCGCGAAACCACTCCCGAACTGGCGATCCGCGCGCAACTGCTCGCCGATTCGCCCGAGCTGACCGCCGATCTCATGGCCGAGCTCCGCGAAATCCACCTGAACATTCCACGCCCGGACCCGCACAAGGCGCTGGCCTCGACACGACTGACCGAGGCGTACGAACGCGTGCGCGCGCGGCAACGCGACGCCGGAGCGTAATCGGAAATATTCATAGCTCATCAATATTCATAGCTCATCGACATAATCCGTGGCGAGCATCATGGAGACTACGGACCGCGGGCCTTCTAGGCTGGATGAGTGTGTGCCGCGAACGGCACACCGCAGGCGACCGATGCGAACGGCCCGGGGCCGACGCCGCAGGGATTCACGCAGGTTCGCGCAGGCCGCTACCCGGTACGGGCGCAATGGTGCGATCCCACGAGAAAGCGGACGCCATGATGCTGTTGGCACAGATCAGCGACACCCACTTCGATCTGACACCGCACAACGCCGAACGTGTCGCCACGGTTCTCGGCTACCTGGATCGATTACCGCGACGACCCGACGCCATTCTCGTGACCGGCGACCTCACCGAATCCGGCACCGCGGCCCAGTACGAGCAGGCCCAGAAGGTCCTCTGCACCGATATCCCGCTGTACGTCCTGCCGGGCAACCACGACGACCGCGCGAATCTGCGCCGCGGCCTGCTGGACGAACCCGCGACCGACGGGCCGGTCAACCAGGCCGTCGAGCTCGGCGACCTGACCGTGGCGCTGCTGGACTCCACCGTCCCCGGTTCCGGCGGCGGCGCGCTGGGCGAGCACACCTACGCCTGGCTGGACCGGTTGCTCGCCCGCACGCCCGCCGACAGCTCGATACTGGTGGCGCTTCATCATCCGCCGATGCCGATGTATTCCACGGTCGTCGATCCGATCCGGCTGGCGGATCCCGAGCGCCTCGAGCGCACCGTCGCCGTCGACGATCGCATCCTCGGCGTCCTCGCCGGACATATGCACGCCATGGGCGTCACCCTCTTCGGCGGGCGGCCACTGGTGGTGGCCCCGAGCGTGGCCTCGGCGATCGGCGGGGAATGGGAGGTCCACACCCCCGGCGAGGTTCCGATCGATTACGCACCCGATCCGTCGGTGGTCCTGCACGCGGTCGACGGGCGACGACTGACCTCGATCCTGCGCCCGGTGCCGATGGGCGGACGAATCCCGATTCAGCCCTGCTGATCGGGCATCCCGGCGGGCCGCGCGCGCCTACAGTGAAGATACTGTTCTCGATTCGAGGAGCGCGCGCATGTCCGCGACCATGCCTTCGGTGATCGTCGTCGGAGCCGGATTCGGCGGTCTCGGCGCGGCAATCGAGTTGCGGCGCAATGGTTTCGACGACATCACCATCTTGGAGCGGGCGCACGACCTGGGCGGGGTGTGGCGGGAGAACACCTATCCCGGCGCCGCCTGCGACGTCCCCTCGCCGCTGTACTCGTTCTCCTACGAGCCGAAGCCGGATTGGCCGCATCGCTACTCCGGCCAGGCCGACATCCTGGGTTATCTGCACACGGTGGCCACGAAATACCGGCTGCTCGACCGGATCGAGTTCGATGCCGAGGTCACCGAGGCCCGATTCGACGAATCCGCCGAACGATGGACGGTCCGCACCGCGGACGGGACGATCCGGACCGCCGATGTGCTGATCTGCGCGGTCGGCCAGCTTTCCCGACCGCGGATGCCGGATATCGCGGGGATCGACAGCTTCACCGGGCCGTCGTTCCACTCGGCGCGATGGGATCACGCGGTGGACCTGACCGGTAGGCGGGTCGCGGTGATCGGAACCGGCGCCAGCGCAATTCAATTCGTACCGGCCATCGCCCCTGTCGTGGAGCGGCTGACCCTGTTCCAGCGCACGGCGGCGTGGGTGGTGAGCCGCACCGACCGCGCCTACCACCCGGTGCATCACGCGCTGTTCCGGTACGTGCCCGGGCTGCGCCTGGCCCAGCGACTGTGGGTGTGGTGCTTCCTGGAGTTCTTCGCACTGGGACTGGCCGCCATACCGCCGATCCGGCGGATCGCGACCTGGCTCGGCACCCGCGCGCTGCGCCAGGATGTGCCCGATCCCCGATTGCGCGAGAAGCTGACCCCCGACTATCCGGTGCTCTGCAAGCGGGTGCTGTTCTCCAACGAGTACTACCCGGCGCTGACACGGCCGAATGTGGACGTGGTCACCGACCACATCGCCGAGGTGGTGCCGGACGGGATCCGCACCTCCGACGGGACCGTGCACCCGGCCGATGTGATCATCTACGGCACCGGTTTCAAGGGCAGCGAATTCCTCTGGCCGATACGGATCTTCGGCCGCGGCGGGCTGGAACTGGAGAAGGTCTGGGACGAGGGAGCCCGCGCCTACCTCGGAATGGCGGTGCCGGGGTTCCCGAATCTGTTCCTCATGTACGGACCCAACACCAATCTGGGTATCGGCTCGATCGTTTACATGATCGAATGTCAGGCCCGCTACATCCGCCAGGCGGTGCGCTATCTGAGCGAGCATCCCGGTTCCCGGCTGGAGGTCAAGGCGGAGACCGCCGCCGCCTTCGACGCGCACACCCAGCGCCGTTTGCTCCGCACACCGTGGACCGCCTGTTCGAGCTGGTATCGCAATGCCGCCGGCCGCATCACCAACAACTGGCCGGGCACCGTCACCGCGTACCGATTGCGCACCCGAACCTTGCGGCCCGACGACTACCTCACCGATACCCCCGACCCGATCACCACACCGTGAGCGGGGGCCCGCCCGTCGCCGGTACTGGCAGACTTGAGCCGTGACCGCGCCATCAACCGCCGGCGCCGAGCCGCGTATCCACCACGGCCCGCTGCGCCCCGTCGAACTCGCCACCGCGGCGGTTCTCGGTGGGGTGACCGTCGGACTGGTGACCATCGGTTCGGTCGTCCCGTATGCCGCCGCCCTCAATCTCGTCGCCGCGGTGCCGATGGGATTGCTGGCCCAGCGGTATCGCCTGCGGGCCATCCTCGGCGCGACCGTGGCGGCCACGCTGGTGAGCTTCGTGGCGGCCGGGTTGGTACCGGCCTCCACCGTGGTCAGCGCGGCCACGATCGGCGGAATCATCGGCACGGTCAAACGCCGGCACCGCGGTCTGTTCACGGTGTTGTGCGTATCGACGCTGGCCGGTCTGTGCTGGGCCGCGTTCTCGGTGGGCATGCTGTTCCTGTTCGCCGCCTCGCGGCGGCTGGTCTTCGACAACATCCGCAATATCGCCCAGGGCATCGAGCATCTGCTGTCGCGGCAGCCGCAGCTGGAATCGCTCGGCCGGGCGGTCGTCTCGATCACCGACAGCGTGCTGAGCTGGTGGTGGCTCTACATCGGGGTGGGCGTCCTCGCGGGGGTGGTCCTGACCGCGGTGTTCTCCTGGTTCGTCCTCGGCTCGGTACTCGACCGGCTGGAATGGCTGCCGGGCCGGGACAAGCTGGACGCCCCGGACGACAACCGGCCGGTCGCCCCGCTGCCGGTGCGGTTGCGCGCAGCCTCGTTCCGGTATCCGGGTGCGCGCGACAACGCGTTGACCGACATCGATCTGACCGTCGAGATCGGGGAATTCGTGGCGGTGGTCGGACACAACGGATCCGGCAAATCGACGCTGACCCGGCTGCTCGCCGGACGCCCGCCCACCGGCGGCACCGTCGAACGCCCGGGCTCGGCCGGACTGGGCGTGAGCGGCGGCACCGCACTGGTACTGCAGCGACCGGAGAGTCAGACCCTGGGCGTCCTGGTCGCCGACGACGTGGTGTGGGGGCTACCGGCCGAGTCCGCCCGCGCGGTGGATATCGACGCACTGCTGTGCGAGGTCGGGCTCGATGGGCTCGGCGACGCGGAGACCGCCACTCTGTCCGGCGGCCAGCAACAGCGGCTGGCGGTCGCGGCGGCGCTGGCCCGCGATCCGGCACTCCTGGTCGCCGACGAGGCCACCTCGATGATCGATCCCGACGGCCGCCGCGAACTGGTCGCGCTGCTGGCCGGATTGCCGGCCCGGCACCGCATGGCGGTCGTGCTGGTCACCCACCACGAGGCCGATGCCGCGGCAGCGGATCGGGTCATCCACCTGTCCGGCGGCCGCCAGGTCGATCGCCTGCCGAGTTGGCCACGACCGGCGCACAGCAAGCGCAGCCGGCCGATCGGTGAGCCGCTGCTGGAGATGCGCGACGTACGCCACACCTACAACCGCGGCACACCGTGGGCCGCGCCCGCCCTGCGCGGTGTGGACCTGACCGTCTATCGCGGTGAGACATTGCTCGTCGTCGGCGGCAACGGCTCCGGGAAATCGACCCTGGCCTGGATCATGGCCGGACTGGTGGTGCCGACCACGGGCAGCTGCAGACTGCGCGACCACAGTGGTGCGCGTCCGGTGCACAAGCGCATCGGCGATGTCGAACTGGCCTTCCAGCATTCCCGGCTGCAACTGCAACGCCAGACCGTCGGCGCCGAGATCGAGGATTGGGGTGGCCACGGCACCGGCTCCGGCGCGGTGGGGCGCGCGCTCGACGAGGTCGGACTGGATCGAGCGATGGCTTCGCGATCGATCGAGGAGCTGTCCGGCGGTCAGGCCAAGCGGGTGGTCCTCGCGGCGATCGTGGCCAGCCGCCCGCAGGTGGTGGTGCTCGACGAGCCGCTGGCCGGACTCGATCCGCAGGGCCGCGCCGAGGTGGTGGAACTCCTTGCCCGGCTCCGTGATTCGGGCCTGACCCTGATCGTCATCTCCCACGATGTGGCGGATATGGAAAGTGTCTGCGATCGCACCGTCCACCTGCAGTCGGGGCGGATCCTGGAAGCCCAGCCCGCGGCGGTGCTCGCCGATGATCCGGCGACGACCACCGACCCCTCCGGCACTCGGCGCCGCGCGCACGGTCACCGGCACGGCGATGCGCTGGGGGGTGCGCGATGAGCATGGTGCTCCTGCGGGTGGTACCGGTCGACAGCCCGATTCATCGGCTGTGGGCCGGGACGAAGATGATCGCGGCCTTCCTGATCAGCCTGGTGCTGATGTTCTGGCCGGCCTGGCCGGTGCTCGGCGTGATGGTCGCCTTCCTGGTGGTGATCGCGCTCCTGGCGCGGCTGCCGCTGGGCACACTGCCGCGGCTGCCGTGGTGGTTCTGGGCGCTCATCGTGCTCGGCGGCCTGATCACGGTGCCGACCGGCGTCGACGGGGTACTGCGCTATCTCCAGGTCACGCTGTTCGCGCTGGTGCTGCTCACGACCTCGTTCCTGATCGCCTGGACCACGCCGATGAGCGAGATCGCCCCCGCGCTGGCGAAGCTGGGCGCGCCGTTGCGGGCCCTGCGGATTCCGGTCGACGAATGGGCGGTCGTGGTGGCGCTGACCCTGCGCGGCCTGCCACTGCTCCTGGACGAGATCCGCATTCTGCGCGCCGCTCGTCGCCTGCGCCCCAAGGACGGTGGCATGGCACGCGGATCCGCGAATCCGCTGGTGGACATCCTCACCGCCGCCATGGCGGTCGCCACCCGGCGGGCCGGCGAGTTGGGTGAGGCCATCACCGCACGCGGTGGAACCGGTGAGCTGACCGCTCATCCGGCCGGTCCGAGCCGAGCCGATTTCGTCGCGCTCGCGATTGCCGTGATGGTGTGCGCGGGGGCCGTCCTGATCACCATCGTGCTGCTGTAATTCGACCGTATTCGACTGGCGGCGAACATCCGGCGATCTACGCCGAAAACGGGCAAACATATTTCCTTTGCGAATTACCAAGTCAGGCGCTCGAATTCGCTACCCTTTGCCACTCAGTGAAGGTACGGTTACATCCGTGAGTTAGCCGGGCTACGGCTCTACGCGCACTTGTGGTGTGACATGTCGGGGGTATCGGTTCTGCGCGCGTCGTTTTCGGCTGCACGGTTTTTCTTCCTGATGAAGATTGGAAACGGAATGATTCTGCGCAAGTTCGCTGCCGTCGTTCTGCCGGCAGTGGTCGCCGTCGCCCTCGGGGCCGGCACCGCCCATGCCGATTCCAGCGCACCGCAGGTGCGTTACGAGTCGAAGTTGGTCGGCAACACCGTCGAGACCACACTCGACGGCGGCTTCTTCCGCGTCGGCGCCGACGGACGGACCGTCGATGTCACCGACGCGACGGGCCACCCCCTGATCACTCTCCCGTTGTCCATCCGGCAGGACGGACTGGAATATCCCCTGCCACACCAGGTTCGCAACGATGCGCGGGTGCTGGATCTGACTGTGGTGAAGGATGCCGCCGCGGCCCGCCCGGTGCGGGCGGCACCGGTGGCTTCCATGCGGGAGAACCAGGACGCGATGAATGCCTTCGCGACCCAATTCGGGATCGCCACGGCCATCGGCGGATTCATCGGCACCGCGATCGGCGCGGGTATCGGCCTGGTGGTCGGGGCCGCGGCCGGCGGTATCGGCGCGATTCCCGGATTCATCACCGGCGCCAGCGTCGGCGCCATCATCGGCACCGTGGTCGTCGGCGGACCGACACTGGTCATCGCCGCGATCGATCTCGTCAACACACTCGCCGCGGCGCCCGGAACCACCAAGTGGAACGAGGTCTACGCCTACTGATTCCCTCGGCCCGCCCGGGTACTCGGCGCCCGGCGACCTCCCGACCGGGGTCGCCGGGCGCCACGCTCGGCCGGTCTCGGATCAGGGTCGGCGTCGCGCTGATGGCGCCTGTTCGCCGGGCGCCTCGCCGTCCTCCCCCAACCACGCCGGATGCCACAACCGTCCGGAGTCGGTCCAGTTCATGTACCGCACTGTGCCCGTCAGTTTCGGCGTCGCCCAGACCGCGTCCTTGCGTTCGTCAGCGGTGAGCTCGTTGACGAACGGGCTGGTTTCGCGCCGCAGCCGACGCAGGCGCGGGGTGAGTTCGGCCATCGCCCGATCACTGAATCCGGTGCCGACGCGGCCGATGTAGTACAGCTCGCCCTCGTGCCGAACGCCGACCAGTAGCGACGCGAATTCCCGTGCGGCACTGCGCCGCCAGCCGCCGACGATCACCTCCTGCGTGCGCCAGTTGCGAGTCTTGATCCAGGTCTGCCCGCGCCGGCCGGGCAGATACACCGAATCCTTACGCTTGGCCACCACCCCCTCGAGTTCGTGTTCGCGACTGTAGGCCAGCGCCTCGGCGCCCCCGCCTTCCAGTCGCGGCGGCACCAGGAGTGACGGTGCGCGGGCGGCCAATGCCTCCAGCACCCGCCGTCGATCGGCGTAACGTTTGCGAAGCAGTGAGGTGCCGTCCAGATACAGCACATCGAAGGCGACGAGTACGGCCTGCGCCGCATTCGACTGCAGCAGCGCCAGATTCGCGACTCCCCGCTCGTCGAAGACCACCGCCTCGCCGTCGAGTACGACCCGATGGCCGCGGAGTTCACGGCCGAGCGAGGCCAGCCGCGGATAGCGATCGGTCACCGTATTGCCCGCGCGGCTGCGCACCACCACGGTCCCGTCATCGATTTCGGTGATGACCCGGAATCCGTCCCACTTGGTCTCGAAAACCCAATCGCGCGCACCGAGTTTCGCGACATCACCGGGGGTCGCCAGCATCGGTGACAATCCACGCGGCAGGTCGGCCGAACCTCTCAGACGACCACTGCCCGCACCGCGGACCGGCTCTACCGAGGCATCGCCGCCGGATTCGGATGCCTCGTCCGTCTCGGCCGCCTGCGACTTCATCAGATGCATCAGCCACTGTGTGCCGCCGGTGCGGATGAATGCGTATCGGCCCGTGAGACGTTCGCCGTGAAATCGCACGATGACCTCGTCGTCACGCCATTTCTCGGTCTCATAGGTACCGGAATCCCAGACCGTCATCCGGCCGGCGCCGTACTCACCGCGCGGAATGGAGCCGTGGAAATCGAGATACTCCAGCGGATGATCCTCGGTGTGCACGGCCAGCCGGTTCTCCGACGGCGAGGTCGGCGGCCCCTTCGGCACCGCCCACGACACCAGCACACCGTCGCGTTCGAGGCGCACATCCCAGTGCAGCCGCCGCGCATGATGTTCCTGCACCACGTAGCGATTCCCCGGTCCGGCCGCGGGCGGCCCTTTCGGCACCGGTTCGGGTGTCCGGCCCGGATCGCGCATCGACCGATAGGTCTGCAACGGATCCGGCGCATCGGACTCGTTCCCCGCGGCGGGATCGAGCCCCGCGAGCAGGTCACCATCGGCCCGCCAGCGCTCGATCACCTCGTCGAAACGCAACTGGCGCAGATTCTTCCGATCCGCGATCTCGTCCCAGCTGCGCGGCGCGGCCACCGTCGGATGGTCCCGGCCACGCAGTGAATACGGCGCGATGGTGGTTTTCGACGGGTTGTTCTGACTCCAGTCCAGAAAGATCTTGCCCGGCCGTGCCGCCTTCGCCATCGTCGCCGTCACCAGCTTGGGATGTAGCTGTTCCAGGCCGGTGGCCAGCTGTTTGGCGACCGTCGACGCCCCGCCGGGACCGAGCACCCGGTCCAGCGGCACGTAGACGTGTATTCCCTTACTTCCACTGGTGACCGGGTAGGCGTCGAGTCCGGCATCGCGCACGGTGTCGCGAATCCACAGGGCCACCGACGCGCAATCGGCGAGTTCCACTCCGGGGCCGGGATCCAGATCGAAGACCAGGCGGGTCACCGGACCCGGCGACGCACCGGCGAAACGCCATTGCGGCACATGTATTTCCAGCGCCGCCTGCTGTCCCAGCCAGGCCAGCCCGGCCACCGAATCGATGACCGGATACTGCACCCGACGACCGGAATGTTCGATCGATCGGCGTGCGATCCACTTCGGTGCGTGCGCTGCCAGATTCTTCTCGAAGAACGATGATTCGCCCACACCGTTGGGCCACCGCTTGCGCGTCACCGGGCGATCGGCGATATGGGGCAGCAGGGCCGGGGCGATGGTGGTGAAGTACTCGACCACCTCCCCCTTGGTGGTGCCGGTCGCCGGATACAGGACCTTGTCGAGGTTGGTCAGACCGACCTCGATGCCCCCGAAATCGCGGCGCGCCGCCATATCCGCAGTGTAGAGGGAGAACGGGCCCCGCCGGAGGAGCGAAACCTCCGATGGGACCCGTCGTCGCTCGGCGAGTGACTTCGCCTGTGTCCCGCTCAGCCCTCCGGCGGCTGCGGCGCCTGCGGCGGCGTGGCCGGTGGGGTCTGCGGAGTCTGCGGCGGTTCGGGCGTCGGGGTGGTGCCGCCGTCCTGCTCCGGGATGCTCTTCTTGATGGCGTCGGTGCCCTTGCCGATGTGATCGGAGTACTTTCCGCCGGTCTTCTCGTTGATGAAGCCACCAGCCTTGTCGACGGCACCGTGGATCTTCTCGGCATTCTCGGAGGCGACATCGCGCCCCTTGCCCATCAAGCCCTTGAGCGTATCCATCAAGCTCATGAAGCCCACTCCTCCACTCGTCGATTGTGTTCCTAGCGCACATCCTCCCACCACGAGACCTGCGGTGATGCCGCATTTGTATCAATCCGCTCGCCCGGGAGGGGCACTGTGACCGGAGTACCCGCCGCGCGGGCAGCGGTAACCAGTCGACGGACAGGTTCCGACCAACCGTGGAAGGCCAGATTGAAGGTGGCCCAGTGGATGGGCACCAGCATCCCGTACCGCGCGTCGCCGACGCATACATCGGCGTGGGCGCGCACGGCCTCCTCGGGGTTCATGTGCACATCCGGCCAGTGCACGTCGTAGGCGCCGATCGGCAGCAGCGTCAGATCGAACGGGCCGTAGGTGGCGCCGATCTCCGCGAACGCCTTGGTGTAGCCGGTGTCGCCACCGAAGTAGGCCCGCCGGCGCGGCCCCGCGAACACCCACGATGCCCACAGTGTGGTGTTGCGGGTCAGGCCGCGGCCGGAGAAGTGCCGCGCCTCGGTGCAGGTGACGGTCAGTTCGCCGCCATCGGCCCGGGTGATCGACGTCGAAGTGCCCCAGTCCAATTCGATGATGCGCGCGTCGGGCACCTGCCACTTCCGCAGATGTGCGCCGATCCCGATGGGCACCACGAAAGGCGCGTCCTGACTCGCCACGAGCGCCCGCACGGTCTCGCGATCGAGGTGGTCGTAGTGGTCGTGCGAGATGACCACCGCGTCGACGGGCGGCAGCTCCGACAGCGGCGCCGGCACCGGATGCAGGCGAGCCGGCCCGACCAGCGGCGACGGCGAGACCCGCTCACTCCAGACCGGATCGGTGAGGACGCGGAAGCCGTCCACCTCGAGCAGGGCCGTGGCGTGGCCGAACCAGGTCACGGCCAGCTCGGCCGCCTGTTCCGGATGACTGGCGGTCGCCAGCGGGATATCCGCCGGCGGCCGGCCCACATCACGCCGGGTCAGCGCCGACAGCAGCAGCGACAACCCGGAACCGGGCGCGATCTGCGTACTGGGCTCGGTGTTGTGGAACTGCCGGTTGCGATAGCTGGCCGACCCGGCGGCCAGCGGTGCGACGGCGGCGGCGGACGCGCCCATCTCGACGGGAATCCGCCATGCCGCCCGCGCCACCCAGCGCAGTCCGACCAACCCGGCAGCGGCCACCGCCGTGCGCCGTACCGTCGCGGCGGTACCCCTGGCGAAACCTCTGCCGGCCATCAGCGGCCCACGAACTTCGCCGCGCGCTTCTGCTCCCGCGCCAGCCGCGCCTCTTCGGCGTCGGCGCTGCGCCAGGCCGCCTCCAGGGCAGCCCGCTGTTCGGGAGTGTCCTCACCGCGAGTGCCGTCGTCGTTGAACACCAATTTCAGATGCCGCAGCGACAGCGGTGCGAGTTCGGCGATCGACTTCGCCCATTCCTGCGCGTCGGCCAGCGTCCCGATCCGGTTCGCGAAGCCGAAAGCGTATGCGTCCGAGGCCGATACCGACTCCGCACCCATCAGCACGGTACGGGCGGGACCACCGCCGATCAGGGCGGCGAGCCGGCGCACCGTCCAGCGATCCACCGAGATGCCCAGCTTCGCGGCCGGGACGGCGATATAGGAATCGGGACTCATCACCCGCAGGTCCGACGCCAGGGCCAACTGCACCCCGGCCCCCAGCGCACCGCCGTTGATCGCGGCGATGACCGGCACCGGCACCGTTTCGATCGTCCGCAGCAGGTCGACCAGTCCGGCGAGGAAATCCTGTGAGTACACCCCCGACAGATCGGCGCCCGCGCTGAAGATCGGTCCCTGACCGGTCAGCACGATCACCCGCGCATCCGCCGCCGCGGACACGACCGCATCGCGCAACGCCGCCACCAACTCGTCGTTGAGGGCGTTGCGGCGCTGCGGGCGCTGCAATTCGATGGTGACCACGTCACCATCCCGGCTCACTGCCAGCATCTGACCTCTCCCCATTCGCGCGGTTCTCGAGACCGTGGGCGTGTCTCACCACACCCGCCGGTCGGTATCGACCCTTTCACTGTATGTGGCGGACCGTTGCCGCAGCGCACCCGACGCGTACTGTGACGGCGGTGACCGAACCCGATTTCGAGATTGTGGTGATCGGCGCCGGCCAGGCCGGACTGTCGGTCGGTTATCACCTGCGGCGACTGGGCCTCACACCGGAACGCGATTTCCTGATCGTCGACCACTCTCCGGGTCCGGGTGGCGCCTGGCAGTTCCGCTGGCCCTCATTGACATTGAGCACGGTGAACCGGGTCCACGACCTGCCCGGGATGTCGTTCACCGAAACCCTGCCGCCCGGTTCGGATTCCGTGCCCGCGGCCACGGCGGTGCCGCATTACTTCGATCTGTACGAGAAGAGGTCCGAACTGAGGGTGCGGCGACCGGTTTCGGTCCGGGTGGTCTGCGACCGGGCCAGTACCGCGACCTGCCCCGGCGCCCAGGTCGACGGACTCTTGCACGTCGAGACCGAGATCTCCGAAAAGCATTCGGGCACAGCGGATTCCGTGAACGAGAGCCGGCCGGCGGCAGCACCCGGCCCGATCACCACGGTACGCACCCGCGGACTGATCAATGCGACCGGAACCTGGGAGAAACCGTTCATTCCGTACTATCCGGGCGCGGAGACCTTCGCGGGCCGGCAGCTGCACGCCCACGACTACCACAGCGCCGCCGAGTTCGCCGGCAAACATGTCGTGGTCGTCGGCGCGGGCATCTCGGCCGTCCAGCTCCTGGACGAGATCTCACAGGTCACCAGCACCACCTGGGTGTCACGGACCGAGCCACGCTGGCGCGAGGGGCCCTTCGGCCCCGAGGACGGCCGGCGGGCGGTAGCCATGGTCGAAGACCGGGTCCGGCGCGGACTGCCGCCGCGGTCGGTGGTGTCGGTCACCGGGCTGCCGGTCGACGACCGGATCCGCGCCGCTCGCGCCCGCGGCGCCCTGACCTGGCATCCGTTGTTCGCGCGGATCGAGCCGGAGGGTGTGCGCTGGGCCGACGGCACCTTCCGGCCGGCTCAGGTGATCCTGTGGGCGACCGGTTTCCGCAGCGCCCTCGATCACCTGGCGCCGCTGCGCCTGCGCGGGCCCGGCGGCGGCATCACGATGACGGGCCGGCTCGCGACCGAGGTCGCCGCCGACCCGCGCATTCACCTGATCGGATACGGCCCATCGGCCAGCACCATCGGTGCCAATCGCGCGGGCCGGGCCGCCGCCGTGGAGCTCACGCGCCACCTCGGGATCGGACACTCCGTGCCCGAGTGACTCGGTCCGGGGCTCACACTCCGGCCCTATGCCTCAGTCGAGGCCCATCGCGAAGGTGTCGGGGTCGGGGCCGACCCGGGTTCCGGTGTCGAGTGCGCTGATCGTCGTCATCTGGTCAGCGTCCAGTTCGAACCCGAAGACATCGAAATTCTCCCGGATGCGATCAGCGTGCACCGACTTCGGGATCACGATATTGCCCAGCTGCAGATGCCAGCGGATCAGCACCTGCGCGGGCGTGCGGCCGATCTGCTCGGCGATGGCGCCGACGGTGGGATCCTTCAGTTCGGCGCCCTGCCCCAGCGGGCTCCACGCCTCGGTGGCGATCCCGTGCTCGGCGTGGAACGCGCGCAGCGTCGTCTGCGCGAGCGCCGGATGCAGCTCGATCTGGTTGACCACGGGCACCTCGCCGGTCTCCGCGATCAGCCGCCGCAGATGTTCGATCTGGAAGTTCGAGACACCGATCGACCCGATCCGGCCCGCCGCCTTCAGCGACTGGAACGCGCGGAAGGTGTCGACGTACCGGTCGGCCGCCGCGACCGGCCAGTGGATCAGATACAGGTCCAGATACTCGAGCCCGAGCTTGTCCATACTCGCGTCGAACGCCCGCAGCGTGGAGTCGTAGCCCTGATCGGAGTTCCACAGCTTGGTGGTGACGAACACCTCGTCGCGCGCGAGCCCGGATTCCGCGATCGCCCGACCGACCTCGGCCTCGTTCCCGTAGGCCGCCGCCGTGTCGATACTGCGATACCCCGCTGCCAGGGCCGACGTCACAGCCTCGGCCGTCTCCCCCTCCGGCACCTGGAACACGCCGAACCCCAGCCGGGGGATCAGATGACCGTCATTGAGGATCACCGACGGGACTGGGCCGCTCTCGCTGCGAAAGGTCACCACTCCGACCGTAGAAGCGCTCGGCCGACCCGTCAACGACAGCCACCTGCGTGTTCGCAGGTGAGCATGCCGACACCGGCGTCTCCGGCCACCGGCGATCGCGGGCCGGGGGTCGGCGCGCCGGCGTCCGCGACCCGCGGTTGCCGACGATCCCGCCGTGGCGGGCCCGCGTTCCGGCCGCGACGCCGGAGCGGACGGCTTTCCAGCCACGAGAAGATGTAAAACGCTGTCGGTCAACAGGATTGGATACCGTTACCGTCGGCTGGGCCGAGTCGACGGCCGAGTCCTCGTGCGGGAAGGACACCGACAGATGACAGCGCGACGAACCGTGGCGAGATTACTGGTGTCGGCAGTGGCCGCCGTGCTGGCCTGCGGAATGGGAGCGACCGCGGCACAGGCCGACCCGCTGCCCCAGTGGGCGCCGTTCGGGACCACGTTGTACACCTTCGGCGACGCCAATTTCTGCGCGGGCACGATCGGGGTGGCCGTGGAAGCCGCACCCCGCGCGCCCGGACATGTGCTCGCGCACGTCACACCGATGGGCTACCAGCGAGGCCCCTGCGGTAATCACGTGATGCTGGGCTGGGTCGGTTCGGCCGGCGCGCGGGCCCAGGATGTCTACGTACGCACCGACGCGGCACCGGGCGAGACGGTGACGGTGGACCTGTGGATCGGGATGGGCCCGGCCAAGATCATGGCGGATACGTGGCCGATACAGGGGCCGTTCGCGGAGTGGTATCTGCTGGTGCCCTGACTCCCGGCTGTGGATCAGCCGGGAACCCCCAGGCGCCGATAACGCATCCGGCGCCCGGCTCGCAGCGAGGCGGCGGATTCCCTTCGGAGGTCCGCCAGCTCGCCGGCGATCGCGGCGACCATACGGCGCGAGAAATCGATGGGCTCGACGGCCGCGTCGGGGTTCTCGGGGACGATCCGGTCCACGATCCCGTCGGCCAGCAGATCCTCGGCCCGAATTCGCTGGGCCGCGGCGAGTTCCGGAGCATGCGCGGTGTCGCGGAAGACGATGGCACTGGCGCCCTCCGGCGGAAGTGGAGCCAGCCAGGCATGGGTGGCCGCCAGCACCCGGTCCGCGGGCAACAGCGCCAAAGCCCCGCCGCCGCTGCCCTGCCCCAGCAGCACCGACACCGTCGGGGTGTCCAGAGTGACGAGATCGGCCAGGCAGCGGGCGATTTCGGGAGCGAGACCGCGTTCCTCCGCCTCACGGGACAGCGCCGCGCCGACGGTATCGATCACCAGCACCAGCGGCAGACGCAGTTCCGCGGCGAGATGCATACTGCGGCGCGCTTCGCGTAATGCGGCCGGGCCCATGGTGTTCTCACCGGTCCGACCGGCGCGGTCGTGCCCGAAAATCACGCACGGTTCACCGCGTAGGCGGGCCAGGGCGTGCACCACGGTGCGGTCGGATTCGCCCTGACCGGTGCCGCTGAGCGGTACCCGGTCGGTGACCTGCCGCAGGAGTTCCCGAATGCCCGGACGAGCGGGATCACGAGAGATGAGAACCGATCGCCAGGCCGCCACGTCATCGGCCGTGCCCCCGGCGGAAACAGGCGCCGGCCCCGCGGCCCCGGAGCCGGGCCCCGCCGAGCCGCCGCGCCGGCGATCATCCGAAACCGCTTGGTACGCAGCGGATACCGTCACATTCAGGACCCGATGGGCGATGCGCCGGAACACCCGTACCGGAACCACACCGTCGATGACCCCGTTGCGGTACAGATTCTCCGCGGTCTGCACACCCTCGGGAAACGGCCGATCGTAGAGCGCCTCGTACACCCGCGGACCGAGGAAGCCGATCAACGCCCCGGGTTCGGCGAAGGTCATGTGCCCCAGCGAACCCCAGGACGCGAACACCCCGCCCATCGTCGGATTGCGCAGATACACCAGGTAGGGGTGACCAGCCGATTTGTGCGCGGCCAGCGCACCGGCGATCTTCACCATCTGCACGAAGGCGACGGTGCCCTCTTGCATGCGGGTACCGCCGGAGGTGGGTGAGGCCAGGAGCGGAAGTCCCGATTCGGTGGCGCGCTCGATGGCCGTGATGATCCGCTCGGCGGCGGCCACACCGATCGATCCGGCGAGAAATCCGAATTCACAGGCGACGACCGCGACCCGGCGGCCACGCAACATTCCCTCACCGGTCAGCACCGACTCGTCGGTGCCGCTGCGCTCGGCGGCAGCGGCCAGTTCCGAACGATACGCCGGCGAGGCCGAGACCTCGATCGGTTCTCGATCCCAGCTGCGATACGAACCGGGATCGAGCACACCATCGAAAAACTCACGCGCCGCGATCTTCACGCCCCGAGCGTAACCACGCCGGGCATGGAGATCCGCGGTCGTGGCGGAACCACGCGCCGACCCGACCGCCTCGCAGTGCGGCCGGTCGTCGATGTATCAGTAACCCTGAACCACTTTGCGCAGCGCGTACTCGGTGACCGAGACCAGCGCCTGCTTCACCGGCTCGCGCCGGCGTGCGTCGATCGACATGATCGGCACATCCGCCGGAACGGCCAGCGCCTGGCGGATGTCCTCCAGGGGGTACCGCGGTGCGTCGTCGAACTCGTTGATGGCCACCAGGAACGGCAGGCCGCGAGCTTCGAAGTAGTCGACGGCAGCGAAGCTGTCCTCGAGCCGTCTGGTGTCGATCAGCACTACCGCCCCGATGGCGCCACGAATCAGGTCGTCCCACATGAACCAGAAGCGGTACTGGCCGGGTGTGCCGAACAGATAAAGCACCAAATCGTCGGCGAGGCTGATCCTGCCGAAGTCCATGGCCACCGTGGTGGTGGCCTTCGTCGGCACGGCTGCCAGGCTGTCCACGCCCACACTGGCGTTGGTCACCAAAGCCTCGGTGCGTAGCGGAACAATTTCCGATACGGCACCGACCAAGGTCGTCTTACCCACACCGAAGCCACCTGCCACCACGATCTTCGCGGAGGTCGGCTTGGCGTTGCGGGTATCGACCTGGGCCGTCGAATCAAATACGCCGGAGTCCACTGAGAACCCTTTCGATCAGCTCGCGACGTTCATCGTCGCTCGAATCGTCTTTCAAAGTCGCCGAAACTCGCACATGTCCCGCCTCGATCAGGTCGGCGACAAGCACACGTGCCACCCCGATCGGAATACCCAGTCGGGCGGCCAGTTCCGCTACCGATGGCGATTCTCTGCACAACTCCACGATTGACGTCTCGATGTTGGTCAGTTCGAACTGCCGCTCGAAAGCGACCGGATGCGATGCGACAAGTGCCTCCAAGGCCAACTCCACCGTCGGCCGGGTACGACCGGCAGTCAGCGAGTACGGACGGACGAGGCTTGGCTCGGCGCTCCCCACGTGCTGGTTGTCTATGTCCATCCCACCATCAGGAACCCATCGTGACGCGAGGTGTGGCCTGAACTGTCTGGCCCACGCGCTCGACCAGCAGAGCCATCTCGTATCCCACCTGGCCGATATCGCACGACGTGTTCGTCAGCACGGCCAGGTAGGAACCGTCACCGACTGCCATGAGCAGTAGGTATCCGTGTTCCATCTCGACCACCGACTGCAGCACCGTGCCGCCTTCGAACAGGTTCGAAACGCCGACAGAGAGGCTGGCCAGACCTGCGGTCACAGCCGACAGCTGCTCGGCTCGGTCAACGGGCAATTGCGCGCTCGCGGCCATCAACAGGCCGTCCGCCGAAACCAGCACGGCATGAGCGACGCCCGGAACCTCGTTGGCGAAGTTCGAAACCAGCCAATCCAGCTGACGGTTCGTACCACCTAGATCGGGGTTCATCGGTCTCCTTTATCTCCGGTTAGGTTCATTGCTCCCATTGCGCGGCCATCCCGGACGCCCTGCTGGTGACGACTCAGACTTGACCTGATCGACTCTGGGTCGCGGTTCGTCGTCCGATCGGCCCGTCCGATGACACCACCGGGGACCAATCGATTACCCGGATCGCGCTGAGGCAATCCGGCCGCCGTCCGCTTCTCCGACGAGGTTTCCACCGCCCGCCGGGCAGCCTGCCAGCCTTCGTCACCTGGGGATTCGAAGGAGGCGGCGACTTGGGACCGGTCCGAGCTCGGGTCCGACAGCCACGCCGACATCATCTCGGCGAAGATCGGCGTACCACCCAGCGTGGGCCCGGCGTCGGCTGCGGGCTGCAGCCGGGTCTGGAAGAACGAAGCTGTCTTCTGCGTATTCGACTTGTAGCTGTGGCGGCCACGTTCGCGACCGTCACCGCCGGCGGAGTCCGCGCTCGTTCCGTCCGCGGAGCTGTCCCCCTGCGGCGCATCGCGTCCGGGCAGGCTCAGCCCCGGTGTCGGTTCCGGGCGCGGCGGCAGGCCCGCGCCGGGCTGCCGCTGCGGCAGTCCGCCCGCGGCCGAACCGCGTTGCGGGAGACCACTACCGGAATCACGCTGCGGCAAGCCGTCGCCCGACTCCCGCCGTGGCAACCCACCACCCGAATCACGCTGCGGCAAGCCGGCACCGGACTCCCGCTGCGGCAAGCCGTTACCCGACTCCCGCTGCGGCAGACCACTACCCGACTCCCGCTGTGGCAAGCCACTACCGGCGCCCCGCTGCGGCAGGGCACTACCGGAATCACGCTGCGGCAAGCCACTACCGGACTCCCGCTGCGGCAGACCGTTACCCGGCTCGCGATGCAGTCCGGTGGGTCCGGATTCACGTCCGGGCGCACCGTTGGATCCGGGTGTGCGCTGCGGCAGGCCGCCCGCGGCAGATCCTTGCTGCGCCCGGCCGTTGCCGTTCGCCGACTCCCGCTGCGGCAGACCACCACTCGCGGATTCCCGCTGCGGCAGACCGCTGGGGGCCTCGGAGGCCGGTGCGCCGTTGGTCCCCGGTGTGCGCTGCGGCAGACCGGTGGGGCCGAGTTCACGAGCCGGTGGCTTCGGCGCGGGACGTTCGTCCGCACCGCCCGGCGCCGAGGAGCCCGGCCCCCGCTGCGGCAGACCGGATCCGCCGCGCGGCGGCAGGCCACCGGCACCCGGCTCCCGCGGGGGCAGTCCCGAACCGGAATCACGCTGCGGCAGGCCACTTCCGCTCGGCGGCCGCTGCGGCAGACCGGTCGGACGGCCCGGACGCGGCGGCTGACCGGCCGCACCCGGCTGACGCTTGAGCATATTGGCGGCCAGACCGGAGGTCGGCTGCGGCGTAGTGGATCCGCCACGCTGTGGCAGGTTCGCACCCGGCTGCGAGGACGGCGACTGCGGTCCGTTGGCGCCCGGCTCGCGCTGCGGCAGCCCCGGCATACCCGATTCCGACATCCGGGTGGTCGCGTCGGCGCGCTGACCGGAGCCGGCGTCGGCGAGGGGATGACGCGCCGACGGCGCATTGGCACCGGGCTGGCGCTGCGGCAACCCACCCGGGACGGCATTGCCCGGCTGGCGCTGCGGCAGCCCACCGGCGGCCGCACCGCCGGCGGGCGCGGCGGTGCCGTTGGCCCGCACCGTGCGGTCGTCCTCGGCATCGGCGGCCGGCGAGACCGGAATCGGCCCGCTCACACCCGGATCCACCGTGACCATCATGTTGCCGCTCGGCGTCCGGGTGACGCCGCGCATCTGCATCGACGACGCCGCGGACGGGGCGGCGGGGCGCTGGGTGGGAACCGACATCTGCTCGCCGGACTGGGCCGGCACGGAGACCGAACCACCCGACGGCGCGACGATGATCGCCTTGGGCACATGCACGGTCACCGTGACACCCGGATCACGAGCGGTGTCGAAGGTCGAGCGCAGCCGGACGTTCAGACCGTGGCGCTCGGCGAGCCGGCCGACCACGAACAGACCCATGTGACGCGCGGTGTCGCGGCCGACCTCCGCGGTCGATTCCAGCCGCTTGTTGATCGCGGCCATCTCCGCGGGCGGCATGCCGATACCGCGGTCGGCGACCTCGATCAGCAGACCCTGATCGTGGGCCTGCGCGAAGGTGAACTTGACGTCGGTCTCCGGCGGCGAGGCGCGCAGCGCGTTGTCGAGCAGCTCGGCGAACAGGTGCGCCAGGTCGGAGGCCGCCGGTTCGGTGACGGCGCCGCGCGGGGTCGCGCCCAGCTTCACGCGTTCGTAGTCCTCGACCTCGGAGATGGCCGCACGCAGCACGTCGGCGATCTCGACCGGCGCGGACTTGGTGCGACGCTGCCGGGTACCGGCGAGAATCAGCAGGTTGTCGCCGTTTCGGCGCATACGGGCGGCGAGGTGGTCCAGCCGGAAGAGGTTCTCCAGCAGACGCGGATCCTTCTCGTCGTACTCCATCGCCTCGATGAGCGAGAGCTGATGGTCGACCAGCGATTTGGACCGCCGCGCCAGGGTTTCGAACATGTCGTTGACCTGGGTACGCATCGAGGCCTGATCGGCCGCCAAGCGCAGCGCCTGACCGTGGATGTCGTCGACGGCACGAGCGAGCTGGCCGACCTCTTCCTCGGTGTGCACCGGCATGGGTTCGAGCGGCACATCCTCGGGGCTGGCGCCGTCGCGCAGTCGCGAGACCTCGTAGCCGAGGTCGTGCTCGGCGACGCGCAGCGCGGCGAGGCGCAGCTTACGCAGCGGCACGATCATCGCCCGGGCGACGAGGACGGCGAAGATCAACGCGGCGAGGATCGTCAGGACAACGATGATGGCGTACTGGATCGCGCCGGCGCGCGCCGTGCTCGCCAGGTCGTCGACCTGCTTGGTGATATCCCCGGTGGAGGCGTTGACGATCTTGGTGTAGTCGGCGAGGCTGTCGACCAGCGACTGCCGGATGTCCAGGATGGGCAGCTGGCCGACGTCGACCGTCGGGCCGCTGGTCATCGAGATCCGGTTGTCGAGCAGGGTGTTCAGCTCGGCGATGGTCGGATCGCCCTCGGGGAAGCGCTTGGCCAGCAGGCCGAGCATGTACTTCTCGGTATTGGCCGCGATCTGGAAGTCGTGCAGACCACCCTTGGCGTCACCGGTGAGGGTCTTGGCGGCCGCGGCGACCTGGGAAACCTCCACCGCGCGGGTGTTCAGGGCGTCGACCAGGCGCAGCTTGGCGTTCTCGACCCCGGGGTCGGAGACCTGCGACACGATCTCCTCGACCGTGCGCACGCTGTTCTGCCGGATCGACTCTTCCTGATTGATCGCGTCGGCGAGGACCGGCGAGGGCTTGGTGCCCTGCGCGCGAACCGTCTGCGCGCCCTTGATCATCTGCTCGAGCGCATCGCGGGCGCCGGGCACACCGTCCAGCTTGCCCGCGGCCTTCTGCGCGGTCTGGATGGCGGCATCCAGCTTGGTCAGGTCAGCGTCCTGGACCAACGATTGTGTGGGGCTGATGGCGGCCATCTGGCCACCGGCCACCGTCGCGGCCGCACCACTCAGACCGGTGACCGCCGGAATCGCCTCGACGTGGTCGACCGACTGGTTCAGGTGGCTCGAGTCGCTGAACTCGGACGCGATCCTGGAAGCGCCGAGCACCACCGCGACGAGCAGCGGCACGGCCAGCACAGCCGTGACCTTCCAGCGCAGGTCCCAGTTGCCGAGCGCCCAGCGCCTCCCAACGGGCCTAGCGGCGTCACGCATCTCCAACTCACTTTCCAAACTGGCCCCAGCCACGCGCCGACAGCGAGCCTCCACGATCGCACGCGCGGCTCGATAAGCAGAACGGGCCGGGAACTGCGGCTGGCCGATAAATTGCGTCCATGACGGCCGAAATATGTGACATGCGATTCTAACGGATCAATAACTTCTTGTGCGACCTCTTGGTAACCACCAGTCGTTGACCTGGCTGTTCCAGCCAAACTCAAAGGTCGCGGCGGCCGCCCGGACGTCGCGTGAAGTCTGCCACAATCAGGCAGATCTATCGAGGCGGGTATCGAGGCGAGGCAGGGAGTCATACGGTTGAACGCGAAGCAGGAGTACCGGCCCACCTACCAGACCAGCCTGGTCGACCCCTCGGACTTCTGGCGCAGCGCGGCCGAGGCGATCAGCTGGGACGTTGCGCCCACCCAGATCCTCGACACCACGGCGAAGCCGACGGCACGGTGGTTTCCCGATGCTCGCCTCAACACCTCCTACAACGCCCTCGATCGTCATGTGCGCGATCTCACAGTGGAACCGCCCTCGACAGCTGACGATACCGCCACCGCCACCGAAACGGCCATTTCCGACAAAATGGGCGGTCGCGCGGACCAGCCCGCCCTAATATACGACTCCGCTATGACGGGCACCACACTCGTCTACACCTACGCCGAACTCCTGGCCGAGGTCGCCCAGTTCGCCGGCGCGATGCTGCGACTGGGCGTACGCACCGGCGACCGTGTCGTCATCTATATGCCGATGATCCCCGAGGCGGTGATCGCGATGCTGGCCTGCGCGCGGATCGGCGCCGTGCACTCGGTGGTCTTCGGCGGATTCGCCGCGCACGAACTGGCCGCCCGCATCGACGACGCGGAACCGGTCCTGATCGTGACCGCCTCCGGCGGACTGGAGCCGAACAAGCGAATCGAATATCCGCCGATCGTCCTGCAGGCCCTCGATCAGGTGCGGACCGCCGCGCCCCGCACCGTGGTGGTCAAGCAGCGCGAGGGTTTTCCGACCATCCGGTTCGCCGCACCTCAACCCGCCACCGAAACCCTGCCCGATTCCGCCGCGACCGTCGCCGCCCGCTGGCTGGACTGGGAGGATATGGTCCGCGACGCCGAACCGGCCGATCCGGTCTCGGTGGCGGCCACCGATCCGCTCTACATCCTCTACACCTCCGGCACCACCGGGAAGCCCAAGGGCGTGGTCCGCGACAACGGCGGACATGCCGTCGCCCTGGCATGGTCGATGCGCAACATCTACGACGTCTCCGGTGGTCAGGTCATGCTGACCACCTCCGATATCGGCTGGGTGGTCGGCCACTCCTATATCGTCTACGCCCCGCTGCTGGTCGGCGCGACGACGATCCTCTTCGAAGGCAAACCGATCGGTACGCCGGATTCGGGCACCTACTGGCGGCTGGTCGAGCAGTACGGCGTGCACGTGATGTTCACCGCGCCGACCGCCCTGCGCGCCATCCGCCGCGCCGACCCCGAGGCCGCGCTCGCCCGCCGCCACGACCTGTCCTCGCTGCGGGCACTGTTCTGCGCCGGTGAGCGCCTCGATCCGGCCACCTACGACTGGACCCGCGAGACGGTGCTCGACGGATTGCCCGACTGCCCGGTGGTCGACCACTGGTGGCAGACCGAAACCGGCTGGCCGGTCTGCGCGAATCCGCTGGGACTGCAGGAACTGCCGATCAAACCGGGGTCGGCCTCCGTGCCCGTCCCCGGATATCGGCTGCGGGTGCTCGATTACGAGGGCGATGCGGTCCCCACGGGCTCGGAGGGCAATATCGTGATCGGCCTCCCACTGCCGCCCGGCTCGCTGACCACCCTGTGGCGCGACGACGAACGCTTCATCCGGTCCTATCTGTCGGGCTATCCCGGCCACTATCTGACCGGCGACTCCGGATATTTCGACGAGGACGGCTACCTGTACGTCCTCGGCCGCAGCGACGATGTGATCAATATGGCCGGCCATCGGCTCTCGGCCGGCGGCATCGAGGCGGCGATATCCGGGCATCCGGCCGTCGCCGAGACCGCGGTGATCGGCGTGGCGGACGAGCTCAAGGGGCAGCGCCCCATCGCGTACGTGGTGCTCAAGAACGGTGTGGAGATCGAACTCGCCACGCTGCGCACCGAACTCGTCGCCCGGGTCCGCGATCAGATCGGTGCCATCGCCACGCTGCACGATGTGACGGTGGTGCGCGCCCTGCCGAAGACTCGCTCCGGCAAGATCCTGCGCCGCACGATTCGCCAGATCGCCTCCGGCGAGAGCTGGGAGATGCCGGCGACCATCGAGGATCCGGCGGTCCTGATCGCACTCGAGGACCAATTGCTGGCCGGCACGGATCCGACCGCCGATCCCGCCCCCGACGACGCCACCGATCCGACCGCGACGCCGAACGGCTCGAGTATCGGTTCCTGATATCGCGCTCACCGATTGCGCTCATGGTGTTCTCAGAATCGGTTCATGGGTATCCCAGACTCCGACGATACGGTTCCGGGCACGCAACGTGCCGACGTACAGGGAGAGAGAACATGCGCATTCGCGGAATCGCCGCAACCACCCTGACCATGGCGGGTCTGGCCGCCGGAGCCGCCCTCCTGGTCCCCGCGACCGCCTCCGCCGATCCGACCGGATTGGCTGCGCCACTACTGAATTCGACCTGTAGCTTCGCTCAGGTCGACGCGGCCCTGCACGACAAGGCACCGCAGCTGGCCTCGATCCTCGACGCCAATCCGGATCAGAAGGCCGAACTGAAGGCGAAATTCGATCAGCCGGTGGAACAGCGACGCGCCGAATTCCAGCAGTATCTCGCCGAGCACCCCGACGAAGCCCAGCGCGCCCAGCAGGATCCGCGAGCGGGCGGTATGAGTCAGACCATCCAGGAAGTCGCGGATTCCTGCCACAACTACTGAGCCACCGCTCAGGGACTCGGATGGGCCCGGGCCGCCGCGAACCTCGCCGCGACGGAGCGGCGGCCAAATTACACTGCACACCGTGACGAGCAGCGATACCCCGACGGTGCTGGTGGTCGACGATGACGAGGATGTGCTGTCCTCCGTCGAGCGTGGGCTGCGGCTGTCCGGGTTCCGGGTGGTCATCGCGCGCGACGGGGCCGCCGCGCTGCGCTGTGTGGCCGAGCAGTCACCGGATGCGATCGTGCTCGATATGAACATGCCGGTGCTCGACGGCGCCGGCGTGGTGACCGCGCTGCGGGCGATGGGCAACGAGGTGCCGATCTGCGTGCTCTCGGCGCGCAGCTCGGTCGACGATCGCATCGCCGGACTCGAGTCGGGCGCCGACGACTATCTGGTGAAACCGTTCGTCCTCAAGGAATTGGTGGCCCGGATCCGGGCACTGCTGCGCCGCACCGATAATGCCCCGGCGGCGGCGCCCGGTTCGATCACGGTGGGACCGCTGCACATCGATGTCGCCGGATATCGCGCCCTGCTGAACGGCACCGAAATCGAGCTCACCAAAAGGGAATTCGAACTGCTGTCCACACTGGCCCGCAACGCCGGTGTGGTTCTGAGCCGGGAACGGCTGCTGGAGCTGGTGTGGGGCTACGACTTCGCCGCCGACACCAATGTGGTGGATGTCTTCGTCGGCTATCTGCGCCGCAAACTGGAGTCCGACGGCACCCCGCGCCTGCTGCACACCATTCGCGGGGTCGGCTTCGTCCTGCGGACGCCGAAATGAGCGGCGTCATCCTCGAATTCGCCGTGGTCGCGTCGTCGGCGGCCGCGCACGGACGGCGGGAACACCTATGACGGAAACGGCTCCAGCGCCCCCTCGCCGCCGGTTCCCCCTGCTCCGGCATTCGTATTCGCTGCGCACCCGGGTGGCGGGCGCGGCGGCGCTGGGCGCGATCATCATCACCGCGGTGCTCAGCTGGGTGTCGGTGGTGGCGCTGGGGCGCACCAACCTGGCGCAGGCCGATCAGGAGCTGACCATCGCCTCCCGCATCGTGCTGATGCAGCCGATCATCGCCGTCGGGGTGCTCTCGCTGGTCACGCCGAACAAGGACATGGCCGTGACGGTCCGCGATCACGGCGAGGTCATCGCCTCGACCAGCGTCCGGATCCCGGCGGAGGAACCGGGCTCGCATACGGTCACGATGGAGGGCACGCCGTTTCGCGTGCTCACCACCACCGAGAATCAGCCGGAGGGGCGCACGGTCTCGATCGCGATCCCGCTGACCGACGCCTATCACACCATGTCCGAACAACGCCGGTGGGTGTTGTTCGCGGCCGGTCTCGCGGTGGCCGCCGCGGCCGGGCTGGGCTGGCTCTTCGGCGGCAGCGCCGTCCGGCCGATCCGCGACCTCACCCGGCAGGTCAGCGCGCGCAGCGGGACGAGCAAGGCCGAGGTGCGGGTGGACGGCTCCGGCGTGTGGGAGGCCGAGAAGCTCTCCGACGCGGTGAATTCACTACTCGAACGGGTGCACTACGCCCAGGCCGAAACCGCGGCGGCACTCGAGACCGCTCGCGATTTCGCCGCCGTCTCCGCCCACGAGCTGCGCACTCCGCTCACCGCCATGCGCACCGACCTGGAAGTACTGCGCACACTGGATCTCGACGAGCATCAGCGCGCCGAGATCCTCGACGATCTGCATCGCAGCCAAGGCCGGGTGGAGGCGACCCTGGCGGCGCTGGAACGCCTGGCCGCCGGTGAGCTCACCGACGACCGCGACCATGTGGAAACCGACGTCGGAGATCTGGTGGACCACGCCGCGCACGACGCCATGCGGCACTTCCCCGAACTCACCGTCCGCATCGACACCGATCGCGAACTGGTCACCCGCGGACTGCCGGCCGGGCTGCGGCTGGCCGTCGACAACGCGCTGACCAATTCGGCGCGCCACGGCGGCGCCACCCAGGCACTGGTTTCCGCGCACCGCAGCCCCGGGGGGCGGATTGTCATCTCCGTCGACGACAACGGTGCGGGAATCCCGGCGGCGGAACGGCAACAGGTCTTCGACCGTTTCATCCGCGGCGCCAACGCCACCAAGGGCGGTTCCGGTCTCGGGCTGGCACTGGTCGCGCAGCAGGCCCAATTACACGGTGGTCGAGCCTATTTCGACGACGGCACCCTCGGCGGGGTGCGCCTGGTCTTGGAGCTCCCGGATCGTCCGGTACGGCCCGCGGGCAACGAACACTGAGCCGCCGCAACCGCGTTCCCTCACCGAACCCTCAGATATCCGCCAGTGATTGCGCATTCACCGTCACTACGGTCGAACAGCGTGGCTGGTAAACGTTTTCGCTGGACAGTGCTCACCGCGGTGACCCTCGTGGTCGCCGGCGCGGTATCGGGTGGGGTGATGATTCTCACCCACAGCGAGGACGCACCCGACGATATCGCGATCGTCGATACCGATGCCGGGCCGACGGGCGCGCGGATCGCGCGAGCGCTGGAGTCGGAGGGCACTGCCCGCTGGACCGTGGCCGAACCCGGTGCCAGTGCGGACGATCACGCCGCGGTGATCACCCTGCCGCCCGATCTGAGTTCGTCACTGGCCAGTCTCACCACGGCTCGGCCACATCGTGCGCAGATCACCGTGTCCACCAACGATCGCGCCGATACGGCCGCGGTCGACGATGCGGTCGCCGAGTTGAAGCAGCGGATCGCCGCGGCCGGTGTGGATCAGACCCTGGCCGCCGTGGGTTCCGCGCGCGGCTCGATGCAGCAGGCCGCCTTCACCTCACAGCTGCTCGACGCCGGGGTCCGCACGGCCTCCGATGCCGCGGGCCGGTTCAGCGGCGGCGCGCAGCAGATGGTGGGTTTCCTGGATTCCGCGAAATCCGGTGCGGGCGCGCTGAGCGCGCAGCTCGGGGAGGTGCACACCGCACTCGGACAGGCCCGCGGCCAGGCCGACGAGCTGGGCGGGGCCTTCGATGCGACCGGGCTGACCCTCGGACAGATCAGCACCAGCGCCGCTGCGCTGAGCACCGGCCTGGATCAGGTGCTGCCACTGCTGCGGTCCCTGCCGTTCGCCGCCGACCCGCAACTAGCCGACATCATCGGCACACTCGACGCACTGCGCGGAATCGCCGGTAAGGCCGACGCGCAGCTGGCCGGAGTCACCGAGCTGACCGGCAGCAGTACCGATCCGGACACCGGTATCGGGACCATCCTGCACAATGCCGCTGGACGCCTGACCGCGGCGTCGGTCCAGTTGGACCAGGGCGCGGCACTGGCCGGGCAGATCCCGCAGCTCGCCGATCAGGCGAGCACCCAATTACAGGCGGCACTACAAGCCGTGACGAGCGGCGTCACCCAGATGCGCCAGATTTCGACGAATCTGACAGATCAGACCGGTAAGGCCTTGACCGCGCTACCGGCCGGCAGTACGTCCCAGCAGTCGGTGCTGGCGACGAATCTGTCGCATCCCGTCGACGTCGTCCGGCAATGACCGGGCGACGACGCCGACGCGACACCTCGATCAGGCGACGTTGATCAGATCGATGATGAAGACCAGCGTCTTGCCCGACAGCGGGTGGCCGGCGCCCTCGGGGCCGTAGGCCAGCTCCGGCGGAATGGTCAGCTGCCGGCGGCCGCCGACCTTCATTCCCGGAATACCCTCCTGCCAGCCCTCGATCAGGCCGCGCAGCGGGAAGGTGATGGATTCGCCGCGATTCCAGGACGAATCGAATTCCTCGCCGGAGTCGTATTCGACACCCACGTAGTGCACCTCGACGGTGCCACCGGGCGCCGCCTCGGCTCCCTCACCCTCGACCAGATCCTTGATAACCAGCGTGGCGGGCGCGGGGCCTTCCTGGAACTCGACTTCCGGCTTGGTCATGCGTCCTCTTCCGTTTCGATGGGCAAATCGTTCTGTTGATAAACCAATAAAGAGTTCACCATAGCGTTGCCGGCCAAACCGTGTTCTGAACGACAGTTGAATCGGCCGGTTCCGGGTCGAGAAGGCAGGATAGATGGCCGTGGCCTACGTGATCGATATCGCCGACCCCGGCGACCCGCGCGTCGCGGACTTCCGTGACCTGAACTCGGCGGATCGCCGCCCTGATCTGCCCGGCGGAAAAGGCCTGGTCATCGCCGAGGGCGTGGTGGTCGTCCAACGCATGCTGAGCTCGCGATTCCAGCCGTTCGCGCTGCTCGGAGTCGGTCGGCGATTCGATCAGCTCGCTCCCGACCTCGCCGGTGTGGATATCCCGTACTACCGCGCGGACGCGCGGGTGATGGCCGAGATCGTCGGTTTCCACCTCAATCGCGGGGTCCTCGCCGCGGCGTACCGGCCACCGGAACTACTGCCGGAGGAGATCCTGTCCACGGCACGTACGGTCGCGGTGCTCGAGGGTGTCAACGACCACGAGAACATCGGATCCATCTTCCGCAACGCCGCCGGGCTCGGCGCCGACGCGGTGCTGTTCGGCGACCGCTGCGCCGACCCCCTGTACCGGCGCGCGGTCCGGGTGTCGATGGGGCATGCGCTGCGAGTGCCGTTCGCCGCGCTGCCGACCTGGCCCGATGGACTGCACACCCTGCGTGAACAGGGTTTTCGGATCATCGCCCTGACGCCGAATCCGGAAGCGGTGAATCTGGCGACCGCGATGACCGGCGAGCGGGTAGCTCTGCTGCTCGGCGCGGAGGGCCCGGGCCTGACCGAGGCGGCCATGCGCGCCACCGATATTCGCGCCCGGGTTCCGATGACACCCGGCACCGATTCGCTGAATGTCGCTACCGCGGCGGCGATGGCCTTCTACGAGAGGGTGCGGACGTCGTGAATCAACCGACCGCGCGGCCGGACGGTCCTACCGGCGAACCGACCCCGTGGGCGGCGGGCATCGCCGTCTCCGTCTTCGTCGCGGCGCTCACCGCGGCCGGGGTGTATTCCTTCGGCGTCGCGCTGGCGCATGTGCACTGGACCCTCGCGGTGGCGGTGAACCTGGTGGCCGCGGCCGGCACCGCACCGACCGCCTGGCGCTGGCGCCACACCCCGGTGACCCGCTGGGTCCTGGCCGGGCTCGGTGCCGGCGTTCTCCTCGGCTGGCTGATCCTGCTGGTCGTCGCTGTCGCGCACTAGCTCTCGTGGTGGTCACAGCACTCGGTCACGCCCGCGCAGCCAGCCGAACCAGCGCTTACTCGCCGGCGCGGGCACCGCGAGTTCGGGCGGCACCGTATCCGGGGCCTGGCCTGTGGGATAGAGGCTGAAGCCGCAGACGGCGATCTCGTCGGGACGCACCATGGCCGTGGAAGCGGCGTCGCGATAACCGAATCCGAGCCATTGTTCATTGGCGGCATCGGCGAATTCGGGCGCGTCGAACGGCAGGATCTGCGGGTCGGGGAAATCTCCGGGGCGGAGTCGAACCGGATGATCACCGGCCCAGTACGAGCGCTCCCACACCAGCGGCAGCCCCTCGTCCTCGACGATGTGCACCCGGGTGGCGCTGAAGGCGCGCCGGAATTCCCCGCGTTCCCAATGCGCGAACGCACCCCAGCCCAGCGGCGCGTCATAGGCGACCAGGTAGGTGTGTTCGGACGCGAGGGGCCGAATCAGCAGTTCGGGCAGGGTCGTCGGATGGCTGCGCGCCGCCTGCACCGTGCAGACCACGGTGACGCCGGGAAAACATCCGATGTACATCGTGCCGGGATCCGGTCCGGCCCAGACCTTCAGCGAGCCGGAGGCGGCCGGGACGACATCGTGATCGGGATTGAGCTGTTTGGCCAGCGCGAACGCGGCCTCGGGGTCGGGATCGGGGTGCGCACGCAGTACGGCTGCCGGATCGGGGTCGTCGACGTACCAGATCGACGAGGCAGTGGACGGCACCTGCGACACCTCCCGAGCTCGAACGGGTAAGCGTGGTTACTTTCGAGCAACTCGCAGGAAGCGGACCACATCCGCTACCGCGGCCTGCTCACAGCGCACCGAGGCGAATCGGGCGCATAGCAAAAATCTACTCCCCCAACAGCAGAAACAGTGACGCTTCGGGCACCACCGCGCGTGTCAAGGCCGCTTTCCCGACGGTTCGACGCCATTCCGCCTGTCCGGGAGACCTCGGCCGGAAACGAATTCGCGGCGGAGACTTGAAGTCTCCGCCGCGAAGGGTGTATCGCCGATCGAATTCCGGTATCGGAACCCCGTTCTCGGAAATTCAGTGACCCGAGCTCCGCACGCCGAGCAGTACGTCCTCCCACGACGGCATCGGCGCCTTCCCGCGCTTGGCCCGCGCGGACTTCTGCGCCGCCGGCTTGGGCTCGGCCTTCCCGCCCGCACCGCCGGATGCGGACTTGGCGGCCGGGGCCGTCTCCGGTTCCGCCGGCGTGGGGGCCGGAGCAGGAGTGGGCTCGGGCGCCGGGGCCGGTGCCGCCGGTGGCGCGGGTTCGGTCGGCGCCGCCGGGGCGGGCGGGGCCGCGGCAGCGGGCACCGCGGGGGTGCTCGGCGCGGCGCCGGCACCCGAGGGGTTGGCCACCGCACCCTTGGCGCTGACCGGGACCGCGGTACCGCCGACGGCGGCCCGCTGCTCGTAGTACTCCTCGAGGCCCGCCTGCGCCGTCTCCACCGAGGCGGAGGTCTGCACAGGTGCGGCGGGGGCGGGATCCACCACCGGGCCGGGCTCGGGCGCCGGTTCCGGCAGGATGGTGGCCAGTCCGCGCAGGGCCCGCCCGAAGTCGGGATCGATCAGATCCGAGGCCGGGTCGTCGAGCGGCATGACCGAACCACCGTGCGCATCGGGCTGGTAGCGCCAATGTGCGGCGATCACCGAACGACCCGCCTGCCACTGCAATTGGGCCACCCAGTAGTTCTTCTCGTCCTTCCAGGCATCCCACTCGGCGATGTCGATATTGTGCCCACGCTCGGCGAAGGCGGCCGAGACGACCTCGATCAGCGTCTCCACCGCGGGACCGTCCTTGCGCACCGGATGCGCCTTCTGCGCCAGTTCGGCGGCGCGCGCCCGCTCGAGCAGGACCGGGTAGGCGAAGCGCTCCACCCGGCTCGCCGGCATACCGGACTCTTCGGTGACCTGTTCCACGGACGCACCGGCACGGATACGGGCCTGGATATCGCGAGGACGCATGGTCGCCTCCGTTTCGATCTCGATCTGGCCGAATCGGGCAAGGTCTCCACGCGCGGCGGCACGCAGCTTCTCGTCGGCGGCGAGCCGGTACTTCTGACCGGTCTCGGCATCGACGCACACGATGTGCGCGGAATCGGGCGTCAATCCGATCACTCGAAGTTCACGCACCGTTACCTCCTTATCGCTGCGTCGATCACAGCTGCGCCGAGCACCAACCAGCTCGCGACACCGCCCACGTTCTGGAACAGTAGTGCACTTCTGAGATTCGTGTGGCAGACACGCGGCACTGAAATCTACCGCCGCCATGGCGGAGACGGCTAATCTGCTGTGTTCTCGTTCGCGCCGCACCGAGTCCCGGCAAACTTCCAGCATGAGTTCGGTTGGCGCACACCACAACAGCGTAGACGCGAGAGCCGCGGAATTCCCGGAGGAATTCCGCGGCTCTCGAACCTTTTTTCGGCGTCGCTCAGCCGAGCTGCTGCACCACCCAGTCGATGCTGCGAGTGAGCTGCGAGATGTCCTCGGGGTCGATCGCCGGGAACATACCCACGCGCAGCTGGTTGCGGCCCAGCTTGCGGTAGGGCTCGGTATCGACGATGCCGTTGGCGCGCAGAATCTTTGCCACCTGCGCGGCATCCACCGACGGGTCGAAGTCGACGGTGCCGACAACCTGCGAGCGATGCGCCGGATCGGCCACGAACGGCGTGGCGTAGGAGCTGGACTCGGCCCACGAATACAGCCGCGACGAGGAATCGAGCGTGCGCTTGACGGTCCAGTCCAGCCCGCCGTTGTTGTTCATCCACTCGATCTGGTCGGCGAACAACAACAGGGTGGCCAGTGCCGGGGTGTTGTAGGTCTGATCCTTGGTGCTGTTGTCGACCGCGATCGGCAGCGACAGGAATTCGGGGGTGTAGCGGCCCGAATCCTTGATCTCGGCGACGCGCTCGAGCGCCTTGGGGCTCATCAGCGCGATCCACAGCCCACCGTCGGCGGCGAAGCACTTCTGCGGCGCGAAGTAGTAGACGTCGGCATCGGCGATGTTCACCGGCAGACCGCCCGCGCCGGAGGTGGCGTCGATGGCGACCAGGGCGTTCTCGGAGCCCGCCGGACGCTGCACCGGAACCGCCACACCGGTGGAGGTCTCGTTGTGCGCCCACGCGATCACGTCGGCGGCCGGGTCGGAAACCGGTTCGGGCGCGGTGCCGGGATCGGTGGAGACCACGATCGGATCGCCGATGAACGGGTTGTTCTTGGCCACCGTCGCGAACTTGGCGGAGAACTCACCGTAGGTGAGGTGCAGCGACCGCTCCCGGATCAGGCCGAAGGCCGCGGCATCCCAGAACGCGGTGGTGCCGCCGTTGCCGAGGACGACCTCGTAGCCGTCCGGCAGGGAGAACAGGTCGCGCAGGCCGCCGCGTACGCGCGCCACGACATCCTTGACCGGCTTCTGACGGTGGCTGGTGCCCATCACGGAGGCGCCGACCTCGACCAGGGAGCGCAGCTGTTCGGGGCGGACCTTGGACGGGCCGCAGCCGAACCGTCCGTCGGCGGGCTTCAGATCGTCGGGAATGCTCGGAAAGGCAGCGGTCATGGCCTCAAGCCTAGAGCGTGATGTGGGTCTCGCACGTGGGTGGGTCGGATTGCCCGAGCGGGCCGGACGGGTCGGCCGGGACCCGCGTATACGTCCGTATCGCCGTGCCGGTGCATACCTGCCCGTTACCGTTGAGCAATGAGCATGGCAGGGCAGGACGGCCCGGGCGCCACGGCGGCGCCCGCCGCCGTGGCGGCACCGGAACTCGGCGTCGGCGCACCGAGGCCGGACAGGCCGCGCCGGGGCGGGCCGCCGGCACTTCGCGCCCGCCTGTGGAAATTCTTGGAGTCCCGCGGAATCATCCTGCGTACGGGCATACTCTCGATCGGTCAACGGCACGAGCTGCTGATCCGGGGGCGTAGCGGAACCGCGACCGTGCTGGGTGTGCGACTGTCTCGTGCGGTGCCCGCGACGGGTGCGCAGAATCCCTGCTACCGGATCTGGGTGCGAGTACAGCCGGACGATCTTCCGTCCTATGAGACGCGGGTGCGGCAACGGGTGAGCGACGCCGATCTGGAATTCATGCGGCCGGGCGATGTCATCGGGTGCCGGATCGATCCGGGCGATCCGGACCGGGTGGTGCTGTATGTGCCGGGCGCCGCCGAGGCGACCCGGGTCAGTATCACCAAGATCCTGTCCTCGGGCAGGCGTGCCGATGCCACCGTGCTCGCCGCCACCCCGATCGCCGCGGACTACTCCGGACGCGACGATCCGCTGCTGCGACTGGACCTGGAATTACGTGCCTGGGACGAACCGGATCCCTGGCGGGTGCGCATCGTGCAGGCGGTGCCGCTGCCGGCGATCGAACTGGTCGATCTGGGGCGCCACCTCGAGGTCGCCTTCTTCGCGGTGGACCGGGGTGAGTCGGTGGCCGTGGACTGGGAGGCCTCCGCCGAACCGTGAGCGCGACGCCCGCTCAGGGCAGTTTGACGAATTCGTAACCGCGCGAACGCAATACCGGCAGCACGACCGACATCCCCTCGGCGGTACCGGATTTCGGGCGGTGCATATGCGCGATCGAGATGGAGCCCGGCTGCGCCTGCGCCATCGCGGTGCGAACCTGCGCGGCCGTATAGGTGGCACCGGCATCGCCGTTGATACTGAAACCGACCGGCTGCTCCCCCAGCTCCCGCACGATGGCCACCGAGAGATCGTCGTAGTGCGCGGTGCCCGCGCGGAAGAACCGCGGCGGACGCCCCAGCAGCTGGGTCAGCCGTTCGTGGTTGCCCCACACCTCGTCGACGGCCTCCTGCGGGGACCGGGTGCCGGTGATGCCGTAGGCCGCGTGGCCGGTGACCGACAGCGGGCAGTGCCGGGTGCCGTGATTGGCCAGTTCGAACAGCGGATCGGCGGCCAGCCGCGCGGCACGGGCCGGATCGGCATCGATCCAGCGCTTGTTCAGGAACAGGGTCGCCGGAATCCGATGGGTGACGAGATAATCCATCAGTTCGGTATTGATCTCGTCGTTGTTCGGGCCGCCGCACGCGTCGAAGGTCAGCGCCATCTGCTTACCTTGCGCCGGAACGGTGGTGATGATGCCGGGCAGATCCATCCCCCACCCGGTGGGCTGCCGTCCGGCGTAGCGGGCGGCGACCGCGACGGGATCGGGCCGCGGCGGTAGCGCGGCGGTGACGGGGGCGGCGGTGGCCGCCACCGGCTTCGGCGCCGGCGTCGTCGAGATCCGGGCCGCCGCGGTGATCGTAACCTGCGATTTCCCCTCTGCCACAGCACATCCGGAGGCCGTGAATCCGGCCGCCACTGCCGCTCCCGCGATCAAAATGCGACGCCGTGACAGTCCTGCACCACCCACGCGAGCAGATGCTACGGGACAGACGCGTCGAGCGCCTCCGCAGCCGGAACCGCGAAGGCGCTCGAATCCCGTGATGTCCGAGTTCGTTCGGAATCCGTCCGGAGACGACTACCGGACGATGGTGTCCCAGCCCGGTACGCTCTCCGGCGTGCGCGGTGCCGGACCGGTGTAGATGGCGGCGGGGCGCACCAGTTTGCCCAGTTGCTTCTGCTCGAGGATGTGCGCACACCAGCCCGCGGTCCGGCCACAGGTGAACATCGCCGGCATCATGTGCGCCGGCACCTCGGCGAAGTCCAGGATCACCGCGGCCCAGAATTCGACATTGGTCTCGATGGCACGGTCCGGGCGGCGCTCCCGCAGTTCGGCCAGCGCGGCCTGCTCGAGCGCGGCGGCCACCTCGTAGCGCGGCGCGTCGAGCCGCTTCGCGGTAGCCCGCAGGACACGAGCGCGCGGGTCCTCGGCCCGGTAGACCCGGTGCCCGAAGCCCATCAGCTTCTCCTTGCGATCCAGGATGCCCTTCACCAGAGCGCGTGCGTCGCCGGTCTTCTCGACCTCTTCGATCATCGGCAGCACCCGCGCCGGAGCTCCGCCGTGCAGCGGACCGGACATCGCGCCGATCGCACCCGAGAGGCTGGCGGCGACATCCGCACCGGTCGAGGCGATGACCCGGGCGGTGAAGGTGGAGGCGTTCATTCCGTGCTCGGCGGCCGAGACCCAGTAGGCGTCGATGGCCTCGGTATGGCGCGGATCCGGATCACCCTTCCACCGCCGCATGAAGCGTTCGGTGATGGTGGCGGATTCGTCGATCTCCTTCTGCGGCACGGCGGGCTGATAGATGCCGCGCGCGGACTGGGCGACATAGGACAGCGCCATCACCGACGCGCGCGCGAGGTTCTCGCGAGCGGTGGCGTCGTCGATATCGAGTAACGGCTCGTATCCCCAGATCGGGGCGAGCATGGCCAGACCCGCCTGCACGTCGACGCGGACGTCGCCGGTGTGGACCGGCAGCGGGAAAGGCTCGGCCGGCGGCAGGCCCTGCCCGAAGCGACCGTCGACCAGCAACGCCCACACATCACCGAAGGTGACGTGGTTGCCGACCAGGTCCTCGATGTCCACACCCCGGTAGCGCAGCGCGCCGCCGTCCTTGTCGGGCTCGGCGATATCGGTGGTGAATGCCACCACGCCTTCCAGGCCACTGACGAAATCGGGGGGCACGGCCGGACCAGTCGGAGCCGCAGCGCTGGTAGTCATGTTGTGACTCTCCTTGCAAATCGGGCCGCACGGGCTGTGGGCGGCCACGCTGTAGTGCACTCCCGGCTCCGCCGGGGTGATGCCTTCCCGGTTCGGCCGGATCTTCGATACGGCGTCGGCGCGGCCATATGCCACTCCGGCCGATCACCTGCAACCTTATCCCCCCAGTACTGGGGAGTAACGTCTGGATCATGCGCGAGGAGCAGAATTCACCTGGCTCAACAGGGGGCGAAACAGGTCTTTCGGCCGCGAATTCCTCAGTCTTTCCGGAACACCTCGACGCCGCGACGCGCGCCGAACTCGATATCGCCGCTATGCGCGCCGAATACGGCGGCGATGACGATCTGAGCGAGAGCTGGCTGGCCGACGGCTGGGAACCGTTGCTGCGCAATTGGATCGAGCTGGCCACCAGCGCCGGTATCACCGAACCCAATGCCATGGTGCTGGCCACCGTCGAGCTCACCGACGGCGGTCCGCGCCCGGCCTCACGTACCGTCCTGTGCAAGGGACTGTCGGCCGAGGGTGTGACTTTCTACACGAATTACGACTCCGCGAAGGGTGACCAACTCCACGCCGTGCCCTATGCGTCGGCCACTTTCGCGTGGCCGAAACTCGGTCGGCAGGTGACGGTGCGGGGCCGGGTGGACCAGGTCTCCTCGGAGGTGACGACCGTGTACTGGCGGTCGCGCCCGCGGAATTCACAGCTCGGCGCATGGGCCTCGCACCAGTCCCGGACGGTGGCCTCGCGGGCGGATCTCGATCGAGCGTTGTCCGACGTCACCGCGCGTTTCGAAGGTGTGGCGCAGATTCCGGTCCCGGCGAACTGGGGTGGTTACATCCTGCGTCCGGAACAGGTCGAATTCTGGCAGGGCCGACGCAGCCGCCTGCACAACCGCATCCGCGTGACGCTGCCCGATGGCGCCGCCGCGACGGCCGCGGCACGCGTCGAACGCCTGCAACCCTGAGCCGCCCGCACCCAGGGCGGCGGCCGATTTCCCGAGTCGCGAACCGGCCACCACCGGTTATATTCATGGGATGATTGACCGAAGACGGCCCCGAGCCGGTTCTCCCGCGCTCGCCGGTCCCGCGTCGTGAAGGTCCTCGCCGACGTCGCACCGCTGCGTAATCTCGACTACCGGCGGCTCTGGGTCACCAATATCGTCACCGTCGTCGGCGCCCAGCTCTCGGTCGTCGCCGTGCCGCAGCAGATCTACCAAATCACGGGCAGCTCCGGCTATGTCGGCCTGGCCGGCGTCTTCGGCCTGGTGCCGCTGATCGTCTTCGGCCTGTGGGGCGGCGCGGTCGCCGATGTGATGGACCGCCGCACCCTGCTGCTGATCACCAGCACCGGCACGGGGTTGACCTCGGTCCTGTTCTGGTTGCAGGCCGCGGCCGGGGTCGGCAACGTCTGGCTGGTCCTCGGACTGTTCTCGGTACAGCAGGCTTTCTTCGCGATGAACCAGCCGACCCGCGCCGCGATCATCCCGCGCCTGCTGCCCGGCGAACTACTCCCCGCCGCCAACTCGCTGAACATGACCGTGATGCAGTTCGGCGCCATCGCGGGTCCGGTGGCGGCGGGTGCGCTGATTCCGGTCACCGGCCTGTCGACGCTCTATCTGATCGACTCGATCGCACTGCTGGCCACCTTGTGGGCGGTGTGGCGGCTGCCCGCCATCCCCCCGACCGGTTCGGTGCGGCGGGCCGGGTTGGGCACGGTGATCGAGGGTTTCAGTTATCTGGCGACCCAGCCGATCCTGCTGGCCTCGTTCGCGGTCGACATCATCGCGATGGTGTTCGGCATGCCGCGCGCCCTGTTCCCCGAGATGGCCCACGACACCTTCGGCGATCCCGTCACCGGCGGTGTAGCACTGGGACTGCTGTTCGCCGCGATGTCGGCGGGTGCGGTCGCGGGCGGCGTCTTCTCCGGATGGCTCAGTCATGTGCGACGCCAGGGCCTGGCCGTGGTGGTCTGCATCGCGCTCTGGGGCGTGGCGATGATCGGGTTCGGCGTCGCGGTCGGCGCCACCGGACATCGGTTGAGTGTCGATGCCGGACTGTGGATCGCCTTGGCCTTCTTGGCATTCGGCGGCGCGGTCGACATGTTCTCCGCGGCCCTGCGCAGCAGCATGCTGCAGCAGGTGGCCACCGACGATATGCGCGGGCGGCTGCAGGGCGTCTTCACCGTGGTGGTCGCGGGCGGACCGCGCATCGGTGATGTTGCCCACGGTTTCACCGCTGCGGCCATGGGTACCGCGGCGGCCGCCGCCGGCGGCGGGGTGCTCGTGGTGATCGGCGTGGTGGTCGCCGCGGCGATCTTCCCGGCCTTCGTCCGCTACCGAGTTCCCCGCGTCCACGCCGAAATTCCGGCCGGACAACCCCAATGAGAGCGTCGATGGCCAATAGCACGAACAGCCTGTCGAACTCACATCACACACAAGTGACCGTGAGGTAGCCGATGGCGACCCTCACGAACCGACGCTGCCGGCGAGCGGCTAGCGTTGAGACAAGTGCGCCGGACGCCGACCGCGCCGACGCCTACGGTTCTAGCCTGAGAGGGATCCTTCCGTGCCCGCTGAGAACATCACTTCGGACGCCAACGGCGACGCCAAGCCGGTACTTTCCTACCCTGGCGGCGAATACGCCATGACCGTCGCCCAGGCCGTCGAAGGCAACGACGGAATCGACCTGGGCAAGCTGCTGGCCAGCACCGGATACGTGACCTACGACCCGGGCTTCACCAACACCGCGCCGACCAAGTCCGCGATCACCTACATCGACGGTGAAGCGGGCATCCTGCGCTACCGCGGCTACCCGATCGAGCAGCTGGCCGCGAGCTCGACCTTCATCGAGGTCAGCTACCTGCTCATCTACGGCGAGCTGCCGACCCAGGCGCAGCTCGAGGACTTCACCGACCGGATCCGCCGGCACACTCTGCTGCACGAGGATCTGAAGCGGTTCTTCGACGGCTTCCCGCGCAACGCGCACCCGATGCCGGTGCTGTCGTCGGCGGTCAACGCGCTGTCGGCCTACTACCAGGATTCGCTGGACCCGCGCGATCCCGAACAGGTCGAGCTGTCCACCATCCGCCTGCTGGCCAAGCTGCCCACCATCGCGGCCTACTCCTACAAGAAGTCGGTCGGCCAGCCGTTCCTCTACCCGGACAACTCGCTGAGCCTGGTGGAGAACTTCCTGCGGATGACCTTCGGCTTCCCGGCCGAGCCCTACGAGGTCGACCCCGAGGTCGCCGCCGCGCTGGACATGCTGCTGATCCTGCACGCCGACCACGAGCAGAACTGCTCCACCTCGACCGTGCGCCTGGTCGGCTCCTCCGACGCCAACCTGTTCACCTCGGTATCCGGCGGTATCAACGCGCTGTGGGGCCCGCTGCACGGCGGCGCCAACCAGGCCGTGCTGGAAATGCTGGACGGCATCAAGGCCAACATCAACGGCGGCACCGTCGACGCCGCGGTCAAGGAGTTCATCCGCAAGGTCAAGAACAAGGAAGACGGGGTGAAGCTCATGGGCTTCGGCCACCGCGTCTACCGCAACTACGACCCGCGCGCGACCATCGTCAAGAAGACCGCCGACCAGATCCTCGGCAAACTGGGCGTGCAGGACCCGCTGCTCGATATCGCCAAGGCGCTGGAAGAGGCGGCCCTGACCGACTCCTACTTCGTCGATCGCCGCCTGTACCCGAACGTCGACTTCTACACCGGCGTGATCTACCGGGCCATGGGCTTCCCGACCCGCATGTTCACCGTGCTGTTCGCGATGGGCCGGCTGCCCGGCTGGATCGCCCACTGGCGCGAGATGCACAGCGAGCCGCTGAAGATCGGCCGCCCGCGCCAGATCTACACCGGCTACGGCGCCCGCGACTACGACGATATCGCCGGTCGCTGATTCTCGATACGAGGCCCGCCTTCCCCGAGGAGGCGGGCCTCGCGCATGTCCGGGGGTGAGCGTTCTCCTCGGTATTCGGCCCGGCTCGGCCGGGCGGCGAAATCCCGGTGCGCGTGGTGGTGCCGTCGTGCGATGGTCGACAGATGGCGATCGCATCCGGGATAACGCTGAGGCCCGCGACCGAAGAGGATGTTCCGGCCATCGGGCTGCTGCTGTCGAACGCGTTCGGCGTTCCGCCCAAGGAGAATCCCGTCGTCACCCAGCAGCGGCTGCGGCTGTTCCCGGTCGAGCGCGCCATCGTGGCCGTGGACGGCGATCGCGTGGTCGGGCACACCAGGGACACCACGATGACGCTGACCGTGCCCGGCGGGCACGCCGTCGAGGTCAGCGGCGTAGCGGGCGTCGCCGTGGCTCCCACCCATCGCCGGCGCGGGATTCTGCGCGCGATGTACACCGAATTGCATCAACGTACGGAGGTCGCCGGACTGCCACTGACCATCTTCACCGCCAGCGCTGCCACCATCTACGGCCGCTTCGGGTACGGGCCGTGTGTGGTGGAGAACCGGGTGACCATCGATCGGCGGTTCGCCGAATTCCTGCCCACCGCACCGGATCCCGGCGGGGTGGAACTGATCTCACTCGATGACGCGATCCCCCTCGTGCCCGCGATCTACGATCGCTGGCGGCAGCTCGTCCCCGGCGCGCAGGCCCGGCCGCATCCGGCGTGGCTGATTCAGCTGGTCGCCGGCGGCGGCCAGGACGTCCTGTTCGCGCTCACCCACCCCGACGGCTACGCCCTGTACCGCTACGACAACTCCGAGCCGGGGAACCTGACGGCCGAGGTGGTGGAATTGCGCGCGATCACCCCCGAGGCGCACGCCGCCCTGTGGCGCGCGTTGCTGGGCCTGGATCTGGTGCGGACCGTCACGGCCACCATCAGCGACGACGACCCCCTCCCCTATCTCCTCACCGACTCTCGCCTGGTCCGCACAACCAGTCGCCACGACGGGCTGTGGGCACGGCCGATGGACATCCCCGCCGCGCTGTCCGCCCGCGACTACCGATCCGACTTGGATATCGTTGTCTCCGTGATCGATCCGTTCCGGGACGCCGGGGGCACGTTCGCCCTGCGGGCCCGCGACGGCCGGGCCGAATGCGAGGCGACCATCCGCACCCCCGATGTGGAACTCGGTATCGACGTGCTCGGCAGTCTCTATCTCGGCGCCCATTCCGCTCGCACGTTCGCGGCCGCGAACCGATTGCAGGTCAAGGATTCCCGGGTGCTGGCGGAGATGGATCACGCATTCCGCGGCGAACGGGGAGCGGTGCTCGGCTGGTTCTTCTGAATCGGGACGGTGCGCCGCCGGATCCGGGTCGAGGTCACGACCGCGAGCCGACTTGTCGCCGTACCTGGTGGGTGGCCCCCTACCCTGGCATGCTGAATATGTGACCCTCATCCGGTTCGTGCTGAATGTGCTCTGGCTGGTCTTCGCCGGGTTCTGGCTGGCGGTCGGCTATTTTCTGGCCGGAATCATCTGCTGCATCCTGATCATCACCATTCCGTTCGGAATCGCCTCGTTCCGGATCGGCGCCTACGTGCTGTGGCCGTTCGGGCGCGAAGTGGTGCAGAAACCGGATGCGGGCGCGCCGTCGCTGATCGGCAACATCATCTGGGTGATCTTCGCGGGGTTCTGGCTGGCGATCGGACATCTGGCCACCAGTATTCCGCTGTTCATCTCGATCATCGGCATCCCGTTCGGCTGGGCCAACCTCAAGTTGATCCCCGTCTCCCTGATGCCGCTCGGCCGCGAGATCGTCCCCAGCGAACGGGCTTTCATGGCCTGAGCAGCGGATCCACTCCGCGTCGGCCTATTCCGCGTCGGCCTATTCCGAGTCGGCCTATTCTGAGTCGGCGACCAGTTGCTTCATGATCGTGACCGCGTCGTCGAGCACCCGCAACTGGTCGGGACTCAGCCCGGACAGCTGGTCGAACATCCACGCCTCCCGGGCGCTGTTCTCGTCCTGGATCAGCGCCTTACCGGCATCCGACAGCGACACGATGACCTGGCGGCCGTCGGTGGGATGCGGGTCGCGATTGACCAGATTCAGATCCGACAACGAGGCGATGACCCGGGTCATCGAGGGCGGCTGCACCCGCTCCTTGGCCGCGAGCACGCCGGGAGTCATCGCCCCGTCCCGGGCCAGGGTCGCCAGGGCCGACAGTTGAGTGAGCGAAATCTGGGCGTCGCTGCGGCGGCCACGCAGATGTCGCGTCAATCGCACGACCGCCAGGGACAGTTCACCGGCGAGCGCGCGGATATCGGAAGGCGTTGTCACAGAGGCAAACGATACGTGACGCCCGAGTGCCGTTCGCCCGTTCCCGCCGCTATCGTTGGCTCCGTGACACCCGATGTCCCCGAGATTCCGCCGCGGCTGACCGATCCGCGTCCCGTACTGGCCGTCGGCAGTCTGGTCTGGCTGGTGGCGACGGTCGTGGTCTGGTGCAACGACAGCTGGGCCGACGCCCGGCCGATCTGCCTCATGGGGCTCGGGGTCGGACTGCTCGGCTACGGCATTTTCGTGATTCAGCGCCGAGGTTCGCGCCGCGGCGACAAAGGCGCCCAGAAAGGGCTCTGACATCCCGGCGAAGACGCGCCGAACACCCGCCACGCGGACCGCGCCGACTTTACAGTGTGCGAATTGACTGTTCGCGTCCTTGCGGCTTAACTCGCTTCCGTGTCCTCCCGATTGAGCGTCGAAGAACGGCGAGCCCACCTTATCGAGGCGGCCATCGGCCTGGCCGAGAAAAAGGGCGTGGCCGGAGTTACCACGCGCGATGTCGCGCAAGCGGCCGGAGTTTCGCTCGGTGTGGTGCACTACTGTTTCGAGAACAAAGATGCGTTGATGACCGAACTGGTCAAAGCGCTGTCGATGGAATTGCGAGATTCCGTCGAGACCGATGAAACAGTCTGGCAGGAAGTCGGAAGCGGAAAAGACTCCCTTCAAAATCTGGTGCGCGCCAGCCTGGAACTGCTGTGGCTGAACATCGAATCCACACCGCATCGGCAACTGCTCACCTACGAAACCACCACCTACGCATTACGCGAAAGCGAGCAGACCCCGGCGAAACTCGCGATCGCGCGCGAACAGTACATTTTCAACGACTCCACCGTCGCCGACGTGCTGGAGCACGCCCGGGTCGCCACCGGAACCGAATGGCGAATTCCGGTGCAGACGCTGAGCCGATTCACCCTGAACGTCATCGACGGCGTCGTCCTGCGCTGGCTGGTCGACGACGACAGCGCCGCGGTGCGCGCTCAACTCGACGTCCTGTCGGAGATGATCACCACCTACGCGAAGTAGTCAGCGCGGGCTGGGCTGGCGCTGCACGTGTGTGGTGTCGCCGTCGCGCCACCACGGCACGGCCGCGGTGGCCTCGTAGGCACCGGACAGCCGCACCTCGAGCCGATCGTGCAGCACCAGTTCTCCGGACAGCGGCGGCAGTCCGAACTGCAATCGCAACAGCACACCGAGCGGTTCGTCGACCCAGCTGGTTCGTCGGCCCGCACCGAGCACCTCGGCCCGCACGGCCTCCGATGCCGCGGCCACATCGAGCAGGGTCGCCAGCTCAGCGGCATGTTCGATATCCCCGGCGACCAGCCGGTCCGGCGGCAGTGCCAGACCCAGCCACGGACGGTCGAGTACCAGCGCACGATCCGGGTCGATCACCGCACCGGAGAGTGCGCGGACGCGCTCCGGCACCCCGATCTCGTCCAGATCCAGATGCGGCACGGCCGCCGCGAGCCGGCGATGCGTCTGCGAAACAGCTTCCGGCGACGGGGTTTTCGCCGGATCGGCCAGGGCCTCGAGCAGCGCGATCGCCAATGGAGGGGTAATGCCGGCCGGATCGGCCAGCACGGTATCCAGCGCCGGTAGCTCCGAGACGGAGAAGCCCGGCAGCTCCGGCAGCAAACCGGCGAACACCGGATCCGAACCGGAATGGAACACGCCGAGCGGTCGTCCACCGATCCGCGCGTGCCGCCGCAACCACCAGGTGGTGTAGCCGTCGCGATCGGCCAGCAGACGGCGGGTGGCCGGTTCCGACAGCAGCAACCGCAGCGCGCGCGGCCACGCCTCGTCGTCGACCAGGTCCAGATCCCGCACCGCGGCGAACTCCGGTGGATCCTCGGGCAACCCCTGCCACCAGCGGTCCTCGTCGTCGAGGTCGTGATCGGGCCCGGTCGGATCGGTTTCGGTGACCACCGTGAAACCCCAGCCGACGCCGACCGCCCGCAGTGCGGCTGCCGGATAACGCTGTGCCACTTCGGCCTCGAGGGTGCCGAACGGGGAATCGGCGATCAGTACCTCGGCTAGCGGCGCATCCGGGAGCAGCAATTCGTCGGCCGGCCGCAGTTCCCCGGTGTCGTCGGGGAGTTCGAGCGCGCCCAACCAGGTGGGCAGCGTGGTGTCCGGCGGCAGATGCGCCGCCAGGCCCAGCACCGACTCCCGCAGCTCCTCGTCGTCGGGCCGATGATCCAGTTCGGCGCGCAGTGCCGGATCGTTCAGCAGATCCTCCACGCCGGCCTGCTGGGCGCCGAGACGGCCGAGTAGATCGTGCGCGGCTTCCGGATGGACCAGCCGGGCCCAGGGCACGGCCACGGCATCGTCGAGCTGATCGTCGAAGACGACGGTGCGGGGTCCGGTGACCACCCGGCCGTCCGACAGCGGCACCGCCAGCGCACCCAACTCCTCGGCGGCGAGCGGATCGGTCACGAACGGATCCAGGGCGTCGTAGAGCGAGTACCACCACTGCGGCGGCCGCTGGACCGCGCCGGTCAATTCGGCGATCCGGGCCAGGCCGATGCGATGCACATCCAGGACGGCCAGCCGGTCGGCGGTGGCGCGACCGGACAGCTCCGCCACGACCAGCGGCCCCACTACATCCGCCAGCAGAATCGCGAGTTCGTCGGTGACACCGAGGAATACGCTCGCCCGCACCGGGGCGGCGACCGCGTCGTCGGGCGCGACACCGTCGATGATCTCCGTCGAGGTGGCGACGACGGGCAGCCAGGGCTGCTCCCGCAGCTGCGCCACCAGCGCCTCGCGCAGTACCGCGTCGGCCTCGCTCCGCGCGAAACCGGGAGACGGCACCAGGATCGGACGGTCGGCGACGGGCAGCGCGCGCGCGAAATCGGCATAGCCCCGCGCCAATTCGGCGACTCGTGCCCCGGGCATCAGGCGCCGCCGGTCCGGCTGCAGTGCGATATCGGCGATGATCAGCGCCGGCAGCGACAGTTCCTCGTCGGTGCGAGTCGGCGCGCGCAGCACATCCGGCCCGGCCGCCACCGCCCGGCCGTCGCGCAGTGGCAACAACCACCGCGCCCGCCCGGTGGTGTACTGCCACCAGCGATGATCCTCACCGGAGGGGGCGGTGACGCGGATCTGCTGCAGGCCGTCGGCGAAATCGTCGACCGACCGCCAGGATTCGTCGTCCCCGATCCGGATGGAATGCAGGCCCGGCAGTTCCACGAGCAGATCGACCGTTTCGGCGCGCATCGACGCGAGCAATGCCTCGGCGTCGATGTCCTCGCGCAACCACACCACGATCTCGCTGTCGAAACCCGCTTCCGGCGCGGCGGCGACCGACCACGCCAGGCGCAGCACCGGTACGCCCGGACCGTCCTCGGCGGCGGGAATGTCGATGCCGTGCTCGCGCAACTCGGCCAGCGTCTGAGCGCGGGAGAATCGCAACGAACCGGTGGTGGAACGGAATTCGATCTCCTCACCAGCGGACAACACCGCGGTGAAGCCCACCCCGAACCGGCCGACCGCCGTTCCGGATTTACCCGACGCCCGCAGCGCGGTGAGCGCGTGCACACCCGACAGGTCCAATGGCGCACCGGTATTGGCGATATGCAGCGCGCGGCCACTCAGCCGCACCGACATCCGCCCCGCGACGCCCGCCTTGACCGCGGCGTCGGCGGCGTTCTGCGCCAGCTCGGTGAGCAGTCGATCGCGATATCCGGCCCCGACCAGATCCGCCTCGGTGGCCGCGTCCTCGCGCAGCCGCGTCGGCGAATTCCGCCACGCGGTGAGCACTCCCGCACGCAACTCGGCGGTGCCGAACGGATCCTGTGTCACCCCCACGGCTCCCCCGGTCGCGTTCGTCAGTGGTCCGTCGCCTCGGACTCACCCGGTCGCACCCGCACCGCGGAGACCGCCCAGGCATCGTCGTACGACGGCCGCTCGGCGGTGGGCTCCGAACCGGGCTGGGGCGCCTCCGATTCGGCGGCGGTGGCTCCCTCGTCCGGCGCGGTCTCGGCACCACCCTCCGGTGAATTCTGTTCGGGGGCATCGGCATCCGCGGCGGCGCCGGCCGGAGCCGTCCCGGCGTCCGTGGTCGGCGCGTCCTCGACGGGGGCGGCCCCGGCTTCGGGGTCGGCGGGAACCTCGGCGGAGATATCCGGCGACTCGGATACCGGAGGGGCAACGGCGGTGGCCGCGTCCGCGTCCGGCGCGGTATCGGCGTTCGCGGGCGCCTCGGACGCGGTGGTCCGCGCCGGCCGTGATTCGGCGGTGGCCGCGCGCGGGGCCAGCTCCGCGGCGGGGATCACCTCGAAGGCCGCGTCGTCGTAGGCCTCGTACAGCGGGGAACCGGCACCGGTCGGCATCTCGGTATCGGAATGCGCGCCGCAGCCGTAGCCCACGTGGACCACGCGGCCGTCGGCGCCCATCGCATTGGCGCACACGCCGAAGGCGGCGCGCATGGCGCCGGCCAGTGGGACGAAGAAGCCACAGACCCCACAGGTGCCGGGGGCCGAGCGGGCCATATCGGTTTCGGGCCCGAATTCGGAGTACCAGCGCTCGGCGGCCTCGACCCGGCCCTCACGGCTGAGCACCTGGCGGCGGCCGAGACCGATGTCCTCACACACCTCGTCGGCGGCCGGATCACCGGTCTGCAGATATCCCGGCACCAGGCGCGGGTCGTCGACGCGCGGAGCGAGCAGATCGCCGGGGCCCAGGTCGCCCGGGCGCACGCGCTGATCCCACGGGATGAATTCCGGCGCGACCAAGGCGTCGGGGCCGGGCAGCAATGCCGACTCGCTGACCGTGGCGTACTCCGCGTCGGGTGCGGCCGCCACGACGACCGCCCACTGCCAGCCGCGATATCCCGGCAACGTGGCCGCGAAGCGATGGGTGGCCGCACACTCGTCCTCGCCGGTGACGCCCAGATGTTCGCCCACACCCGTGGGCTGCAACTCCAGGAGCGCACGGCGGGCCAGGTCGACCGCCTCCGCCAGGATCGGTCGCACACCGGACTCCGAAACAGACACTGCGCTCACGTCCTACATTTTGCCGTATGAAACGCCAACGCCGTGCGGCGGCCGCGACTGTACTGATCGCGGCGTCCGCAACGCTGTCCACGACGGCCTGTGCCGGCGACGACCACACCCCCCGTCTGCGGGTCGAAGTGATCACCACGCGGGCCCATGACCGGGGCGCATTCACCGAGGGACTGGAGGTCGACGGCACCACCCTCTACGAGAGCACCGGCATGGAGGGCCGGTCCGTGGTCCGGGCGACCGATCTGACCACCGGCGCGCCGACCGCCGGCGCCACGCTGCCCGACGACTATTTCGGCGAGGGCGTCACCCGGGCCGGGGCGACCGTGTGGCAGCTCACCTGGAAGAACGAAATCGCCTTCGCGCGGGATCCGCAGACCCTGGCCGAACGCCGCCGGGTGTCCTACGACGGTGAGGGGTGGGGCCTGTGCACCCGCGGTGACCGTGTGGTGATGAGCAACGGCAGCGACACCCTCACTTTCCGCGATCCGAACACCTTCGCGGCGACCGGATCGGTCCGGCTGACCAGCCGTCACAATGCCCGATTGAACGAACTGGATTGCGCCGCAGACGGTTCCGTCTACGCGAATGTCTGGCCGACCGATCACATCCTGCGCATCGATCCCGGCAGCGGCGCGGTACTGGCCGATATCGATGCCGGCGGACTGCTGCGACCCACCGAGCGAGCCGGCGCCGATGTGCTCAACGGCATCGCCCAGCTTCCGGGCACCGACCACTTCCTGATCACCGGGAAGTACTGGCCCACCCTGTTCGAAGTCCGATTCGTCCCGGTGTGACCCTTGCGCGCGGCGGCACCCGCCGATCGGTGTGAGACGACACGCAACGGATCACAGCCCGGCCGATGTCCGCCCGTCGACGGCGTGCGAGAGAATCATTATGTGAATGCCTCCCGCGAACCCTCCGGTACCGAACCCGGTCCGTGGGACGGCGAGGAGACCCCCGATACCCGGCGGCATCCCGGCTACGACCGATATCCGCCGCCCAACACCCCGTCGTCGCACCCACCGACACGGCCGCTACCGCCACTGTCCCGGAACAACGGTGAGCAGGATGTGCCCGAATTCGTGACCCGGCGGATGGCGTCCGGCGAACCACCACCGGCGCTGCCACCGCGCCCCTCGCCGGCCGACGACCAGGACGGACACCGCGACAACGGTGACGCGCCGAACACCGGCCACACCGCACCGGCCGCCACCGAACGCCCCCGGCCCAAGGACGCGAAAATCGCCGGACGTCAACGGGTCCCGCGCAAGATGACGGTGACCCGCGTCGTGGCGATGCGCAGCATAGAACTCACGGAGAAGGGGTTCCACACCTTCCAGCGCGCCGCACGGGCCGACGGCGCCGGTGAATCCGGGCTCACCGCACTCGTTTACGCGACGATGGCCAACTTCGCCCTCGACGCGGCGATCGCCGTCGCGCTGGCCAATACCCTGTTCTTCGCCAGTGCCACCGCGGAATCCAAGACCAAGGTGGCGCTGTACCTGCTGATCACGATCGCGCCGTTCGCGGTCATCGCACCGCTGATCGGCCCGCTGCTGGACCGGTTGCAGCGAGGTCGCAGACTGGCGCTGGCGGGGTCGTTCGCGATTCGCATCGTCTTCGCGATCCTGCTGATCTTCAACTTCGACAGCTGGGCTTTGTATCCGCTCGCGCTGTGCATGATGATCTCGAGTAAATCGTTCGCGGTGCTCAAGAGCGCGGTGACCCCCAGAGTGCTGCCACCGGGCATCGACCTGGTGCGCACCAATTCCCGGCTCACGGTTTTCGGGCTCGTCGGCGGGACCCTGGGCGCGGGTGCGCTGGCCGGCCTCGTCGCCGCGGTCGCCGGTTCGGTCGGCGCGCTGATATTCGCGGCTCTGATCGCGGCGGCGGGCACGTATCTGAGCCTGCGCATTCCGTCCTGGGTCGAGGTCACCGAGGGGGAGGTCCCCGCGACGCTGGGCTACCACGGCCGCAGCGGCAGTACCGAAGTCCTGGATCGGGACGAGAAATCGCCCGTGAAGCCGAGCCGGCGACGGCAGCCGCTGGGCCGGGCCGTGGTCACCGGACTATGGGGTAACAGCGCGATCCGCGTTCTCACCGGCTTCCTGACCTTCTATGTGGCCTTCGTCGCGAAATCGACCGAGCACCGGCCGGTGCAGCAGGCCGCGATGCTGGGCATCGTCGGCGCGGCGGCCGCGATCGGCAACTTCGTCGGCAACGCGACCGGCGCCCGGCTGAAGCTGGGCCGGCCGTCGCTGATCGTGGTGGAGTGCACCGCGGCCTGCACGGCCGCGGCGGTCGTCGCGACCCTGCTGGACAATCTGCTCGGCGCTGCCGTCGCGGCCCTGGTGGCCTCGTGCGCCAGCGCCCTGGCCAAGGTCTCACTCGACGCGTCGATCCAGGACGATCTGCCACCGGAGTCCATCGCCTCCGGCTTCGGCCGGTCCGAGACGGTGCTGCAGCTGTCCTGGGTGATCGGCGGCGCCGCCGGGGTCCTGCTGCCGACCGTGTACTGGGAGGGTTTCGCGGTGGTCACGGCGCTGCTGGCGGTGGGTCTCGCGCAAACCTTCGTCAGCTACCGTGGGCATTCGCTGCTCCCCGGATTGGGCGGAAACCGCCCGCAGCACGCCAAACAGGAAGTCCCCCTAGCGACAGGAAATCAGCCACAGTGACCAAGCCCAGCACCCGCACGATCCTCGCGCTGGCCCTGGCGGCAGTTCTGGTGGTGGTCGCGGCCGTCGCCGGCATCGTGGCGGTGGCGGTCCACAACGCGCCCGAGACCGATCCGGCGGTCACCGCCTATGCCCACGGCAAGACCGTCACGGTCCCGCCCTACCTGTACTGCACGATCGGCGAACCCGATCAGCACGGCCGGGTATCGCCCGATTGCCGGCGCGGCGAGACCGTCGCACAGCTGAATCCGCCGCTGGGTTATCCGGTGCAGCTGTCGCTACCGCGGCACGTCGCCGACGCACCGTGGGTGATGGTGCTCGAGTACGAGCAGATCGACAACCCCAGCAAGACCGTGCAGCACCTGGCGTCGTACCGGAACTACCCCGAGGGCACCCTCGCGGTGACGGTAGACAGCCACCCGGAGCCGAACCTGCGCCTGATCGGGATCGAACTGCAGTTGCTGCTACTCGTCCGCGACGAGGCCGGCAACGAGGCGTTCTCCCCCTACCAGGCGTGGTCGATCAAGGCGTCCTGAGGCGGAACGGCTCAGTGATCGAGTTCGCGAGCCACCCCGCGCACCACTTCGGCGATGCGCTGGGCGGTCTTGCGATCGGGGTATTTGCCCTTGCGCAGGTCCGGCTGCACCGTCGCCTCCAGCAGGGTGATCATGTCCTCGATCATGCCGTGCAGATCGTCGGGCGCCTTGCGCGGATGCGCGGGGGCTTCCTTGCGCCCCTGCGAGTTACGGCTCTGCGAGCCGCGCACCGACGGCAGCGGGTCGAGCAGCTTCAGGCTCAACGCCTGCGGGCCGCGGCGGCCGGCGGCCATGCCGAACTCCACGCGCTGGCCGGGCTTGAGAGCCTCGACACCCTTGGGCAAGGCGGACGACCGGACATAGACGTCCTCACCCTCATCCTGGGAAAGGAAGCCGAAACCCTTGTCGACGTCGTACCACTTCACCTTGCCGGTCGGCACTGCGCTCACCCGTTCGTATCGTTGTCCGGTTCGTCCGTCTCCGCAGGTCGGTGAACCGCCCCGGACACGGCCGTAGGTTCCGGCATTTCGCCGGAACCTATCTCTGTGCGAAAAGAACGCGCCCCACAGCTATGCAGGACGCGATTGGTGACGAGTCTACCCCGGTGGGAGTATCGCCAGCACATCCGTTTTACGGTGCATCAATGCCAGACTCCTCTTCACGCCGGCCGCCCCGGCGCTCCGGCGATGTGCTGTTGCGTGTAGCCGTCGGCCTGTTCGCGATCGGTGTGCTGGCCATCGTCGCCATATTCCTGACCCCGCTGGTGACCGATGGCGACCCGCCACTGTGGCTCTATCTGGTGGCGATGACCGGAACCCCACTGGGCCTGCTGCTCGCGATCGTGTTCGCACTCTGGTCGGGCCGTCGCGTGCGGTGAGGTTTGCCATCACACGCCGCCTTACACATGTGACCTTCATCACATAACGGTGCGGTAACGCCATGGTCACGACGCGCGCTCGGAGCAGACACGCCGTACTCACCTGCACAGACGCCGATCCGTAAGGTATTGCGGCACAGCGCGACCGGTCCTACACGCCGGTTACCAAATAGTGATTTTTCAGCCGGATCGTCGTACCGTCTAACGCAGCCGGGGCATCCCGGCACCACCGGCCCGCCGCACCGAACCTCGCCCCGCGGGTACGGACCCCCACGGAAATCAGGGGCGAGGGCGGGGAACCCACGTTCCCACAGAGGTTTTCGAAGCCCACGGAGGGTTTCGGATCCTCCGCAGGGAAGCGGGAACGACCGGCAACGGCCGATCCCTTGGGGTGAAGTCCCGGACACCGGGACCGGACGGCCTCTCAGTCCGAACCCGACAGCTCACCTCGCAGGCGCGGACGAGAGGAAGACGACCCGATATGAGTGGACGCCATCGCAAGCAGACCAACACCGGTCGCACCGTTGCCAAGGTCGCTGTCACCAGCGCCATCATGGGTGGCGCCGGTGTGGCTCTCGCTGGACACGCCGCCGCGGCTCCCGATTCGGAGTGGGACCGCCTCGCACAGTGTGAATCCGGTGGTAACTGGGGCATCAACACCGGCAACGGCTACCAGGGTGGCCTGCAGTTCTCGCAGTCGACGTGGGCTGCCCACGGTGGCACCCAGTACGCCGGCAGCGCCAACCAGGCCTCCCGCGAACAGCAGATCGCCGTCGCCGAGAAGGTGCTCGCGACCCAGGGTTGGGGCGCGTGGCCTTCCTGCTCCTCCAGCCTCGGCCTGCACGGCGACGCGACCCCCCGCGAAGCTCCGGCCTCCCCCGCCCAGACCCCGCGCTGGCAGCCCATCGCTCCCGAGAGCGAGGCATCCACGCAGGCGCCGACCGACGGCAACCAGCAGGTCTTCACCGCAGTCGACAAGGCCGTCACGGTCGCTCAGTCCCAGGGCATGCAGCTGCCGCAGCCGGCGCTCGATGCGTACAACGCGTTCAAAGCCAGTGGCACCAAGCTGGATCCGTCGATCGTCAACTTCTACCAGGCGAACAAGGGCTTGCTGCCCAACTGATTCGCCCCACGACCTCCACAACGAGAGAGGCCCGCATCCCAGTGGATGCGGGCCTCTCTCGCTTCGTGTCAGCGGTTGACGACCGTGTGCGGATGCACATAGGGCAGATCGCCGGCCGGCACCGGAAACTCGGTGTCCTCGCCGTACGGCGACAGGCCACCGGAACGGGTCGACGACAATTCGGTGACCGCGTGGTCACCGTGGTCCACCTGGGGCCAGCCGTTGTCGACGTAGGGTTTCTTCGTTTTGTTCACCACGGCCTCATTCTGGCATGTTCGGTCGCCGTAGTCTGGATTGGATGACCACGACCGATGCCCGGGCCTCCGACGACGGCGCCGGGACGCACTCCGCGGCCGACGCCGGATCCGCCGAGCTCGGCACCCTCGCGGCCTGGCTGAGCACACGCAGCGACGACGATCTGATCCGGCTGCTGAGCGTGCGCCCCGATCTGGCCGTACCGCTGCCCGGTTCGATGACCGTGCTGGCCGCCCGGGCCGAACAGCGGGCGTCGGTGCTGCGCGCCGCCGACGACCTGAACACGCTCGAATTCGCCGTGATCGAAACCCTCGCCGCACACGAGGCATTCGGCGGTCCCCGGCAGGAACGCCCCCTGCCCCGTACGCGCCTGCGCGAACTGCTCACCGACCGGGTATCGGCCGCGGCGGTCGACGCGGCGCTGGCCCGGCTGATCGAACGCGCGCTGGTGTGGGGTGCGGACCAGCTGTTCGTGGCCGCCGCCGCGCCGGAGGCGCTGCCCTGGCAGATGGGCGCCACGACCGAACTCCCGGATGCGCTGACCGAACCCGAGATCGAGGCCGCACTGCGTGACACCGGCGGCCCGGAACGGGCCCTGCTCGACAAACTGGCCACCACCGGTCCCCGAGGGCGCACTCGAGACGCCGCGCCCGGCACCGACCCCGAACGTCCCATCCAGCGTCTGCTGGCCCGCCGGCTGCTGAACTGGATCGACGCCGAGACCGTCGAACTGCCCCCGGCCATCGGCCAGGTGTTGCGCGGCGAGGCCGTGACCGATCCGCACGCGCTCACGCCCCCGGACCCGCAACTGAACAACCACACCGTCGCCGATGTGAATGCCGCGGCCGCCGGTGAGGTCGGCGAACTGCTGCGCCACAGCGGCGACATCCTCGAGGTGCTCTCCCAGTTGCCCGCTCCGGTACTGCGTGCGGGCGGCCTGGGTGTCCGCGAGCTGCGCCGGGTCGCCAAACAGGCAGCGATCGACGAGGGCCGGGTCAGCTTGCTGGTCGAGGTGCTCGCGGCGGCCCGGCTGGTGGACAAGGGGATTCCCGATCCGCCGCCGGACGGCGACACCGGAGAGGACTATTGGGCGCCGACGATCGCCTCCGACGGCTGGCTGGCCGGACCCGCGGCTCGACGCTGGGCGGTCCTCGCCCAGGCCTGGCTGGACCTGGACCGGTTCCCGTGGATGATCGGCCTGCGTGATGTCAACGACAAACCGCTGGCGGCGCTGTCGGCCGACCTGCGCACCGCGCACGCCGTTCCGGATCGTCGCGCGATTCTGGCCGTGACCGCGGAACTCGCACCGGGCACCGCGATCACCGCCGCCGATGTGGCCCGCCTGCTGAGCTGGCGAATGCCGAGGCGGCGCAGACATTTCCGCATCGAATCGGTCGAACGCACCCTGTCCGAGGCCGCGGCGCTCGGCATCGTCGGCCGCGGGGCGCTGACCTCGGCGGGCCGCGCCCTCCTGCACGGCACCGCCGCCGACGCCGAGTCCGAGATGGACGCGGCCCTGCCGGAACCGGTCGATCACGTGCTGGTGCAGGCCGATCTGACGGTCGTCGCCCCGGGCCCGCTCGTTCCGGAACTGAGCGAACGGATCGGGTTGGTCGCCGATATCGAATCCGCGGGCGCCGCCACCGTCTACCGCATCGGCGACAGTTCGGTGCGCCGGGCGCTGGACGCCGGGATGACGGCGGCCGAACTCCATCAGCTGTTCACCGCGCACTCGCGCACACCGGTGCCGCAATCGCTGACCTATCTGATCGACGATGTGGCACGCCGGCACGGCCGGCTGCGGGCCGGGGTGGCCCAGTCGTTCGTCCGCAGTGAGGATCCGGCCCTGCTGGCCGAGGTCTTGGCCGCACCGGTGGCGGGCGAGCTGGCCCTGCGCGCGGTCGCACCGACCGTGGCGATCTCGCAGGCGCCGCTGAGCGAGGTCCTCGAACATCTGCGCGCGGCCGGATTCAGCCCGGCGGGTGAGGATTCCTCGGGCGCCATCGTGGATCTGCGCCCCCGCGGCGCCCGCCTGTCCACCCGGACGAACGAACGCCACTCCTGGCGGCCGACACCACCCAGCGCCGACCAGCTTCGGCTGCTGGTCGGCGAATTGCGCGCCGGGGAGAAGGCCGCACGCAGCCGATCGGGGCAGCAGGTGCGCAGCGACGGCTCCCGCACCAGTACCGCGGCCACCCTGGCGCTGCTACAACTCGCGGTGCGGGTGCGCCGGCCGGTGCGTATCGGATACGTCGACGCCCAGGGCGTGGCCACCGCGCGCATCGTCGAACCGGTGCGGGTGGCCGGTGGTCAGCTGGACGCGACCGATCCGGATACCGGGGCGATCCGGCACTTCACGCTGCACCGGATCGCCTCGGTGGCCCTGGTCGAGCCGTAGCGCTCAGCTCTTGGGGTTGGTCAGGCAGAACGTCGTCTTCGGGTCGGAGATGGTGAGGAAGGTCGAATTCGAATCGCAGAGGAATTCGTCGCTCTGACCGTCGACCCGCTTGACGACCTTCACCGTGGCATCCGCCGAATCACATTCGGCGTAGGAGAACCCGGTCGTCTTGTCGTCGTGGTAGCAACTGCCTTGTTTGAGATTGGGAGCCAGGCACAGGAAAGCGGTGGTACCGCCGTTGAAGGTCTCCTCGTACGAGGAGTACTCGGTCCCGCAGTCCTGCTTCTTGTCCGAGGTCGACTTCACCGTGTAGACGGCTTTGGCCGAGGAACAATCCACCGGCTCGGTTTTGGAATCTGCGGGCGATCCCTCGAGCACATTGATGCAGTCACCGACCTTCGCACGGGCGGTATCGGATTTGGCCGCATCGGAAAACATCGAACAGCCGGTCACTGTCAGGGCGGCGAACGCCGTCAGTGCCAGCACGAGACCCGAAACCGGTCTCGGTCCTGCGAACTTCACCTACGAAAACCTTTCTCGCCGAGCCGTTCACCTACGGCGAACGTGGTGGGGAGGATACCCGCCCGCCCTGCCGGGCGGTTCCCGCCTCACATATGCAGCGAGCGCAGGCCGTACATGCCCATCAGCGAGTAGTTGACAATACTGGGCAGCAGGTTGTTCAGCAGCTGGAGCCCGAAGTAATTCACGATCGACACCTTTCCGGAAATTCGCGCGTGTACACATCACACGCACGCGATCTGTAGTCGATATCGTCGCCCGAATCGTTACGCTCGGAGGCATGCAGCTCGAGGAGGTCACCGCTGAGCTCTACGCCCTCGACCCCGCCGAATTCGTGGCGGCCCGCGACGAGCGCGCCCGCGCCGCCCGCGCCGATGGTGACAAACCGCTGGCCACGGCGATATCACGGCTGCGTCGCCCGACCGTCGCCGCGTGGGCGGTAAATCTGTTGGCGCGCAACGCCCCCCAGGAATTGGGGGCACTACTGGATCTGGGCCGAGCATTGAGCGAGGCGCAGCGCACGCTGTCCGCGCAGCGGATGCGGACACTCGCCGAGCAGCGCCGCAAGGCGGTGAACGCGTTGACGCGCAGAGCGGCTCACCTCGCCGCCGATTCCGGGAGGGACCTCACCGAGCCGGTCCTGCGCGCGGTGACCGGCACCCTCAATGCCGCACTCGCCGAACCCGAGGTCGCCGACCGGGTGCGCGCCGGTGTGGTGACCGCCGCCGCGGACTATGCCGGATTCGGTCCCGCCGGAGCCGTCTTGGCCGCGGTGCCGGATGCCGAGGAAGCCGCCGCGCGGACGGCCGATACCACCGGCGACGATCTGGCCGCGGCCGCGTCGGCCGTCGAATCCGCCCGGGCCGCAAGGGATTCGGCGCGGCTCGAACTCGGCCGGCAGCAGATCGAGGCGGCCGCGGCCGAGGAGCGGATCACCGCGCTGCGAGCCGAACTCGAACAGGCCGAGGAGGCGTCCCGATTCACCCGCGCCGGCGCGGCCGCCGCCGAGGAGGCGGTGCGCCGGGCCGAGGAGGAACTCGCGCGGGCGCAGGCCCACCACGAGTCCCTGCGACACTCCGCGAACCCCTGATTCGCGCCGAAATACCTTGCGGTCCCTCAGTTCCGGTCAGCCGCGCAGCGTGCCCGGGTACAGATACCGATCCGGCGGCGGAGTCGTGGAGTCGAGCCAGGCGGCGAAGAAGCCGGTCAGATCCGTCGCGGTCTCGGATTGCATGAAGGTGCGGAATTCCGGCATGGAGGCGTTGCCGTAGGCATGTGATTGCACGAATTGCGCTACCGCCGGGAAGAACACATCATCACCGATCTGACGACGCAGTGCGTGCAGGAACAGCGGCCCGCGGGAGTACACGACGGTGAATTCGTTTCCGGCACCGGGGTTCTGCAGCGAGATATCCCAGAAATCGGGCTTGTCCAGGAATTGGGCGACCGTCTTGCGGTAGAGGGCGTCGACATCCTTGCCCTCCTTGCGTTCCGGCCACAGATAGTCGGCGGTGTAGCTGGCGAAACACTCGTTCAGGCAGACGTCGGACCAGTTCCGCACCGACATCGAATCACCCCACCACTGATGGGCGTTCTCGTGCACGACCGTGTTCAGATCGACCCACGGGGCGTAGATCGGCCGGGTCTGCGTTTCCAGTGAGAAGTGCAGACCGGTGTCGACGTAGATACCGCCGCCGCTCTCGAAAGGATAGGGCCCGTAGATGGATTCGATGAAGTCGAGAACCTCGGGCAGGCGCTCCTCGAGTGCCTTGCCCCTGGCTGCGCCGGGCGCGAAGGCACTGAGCAGCGGTGTCCCGTTCGCGCGCCGCTGGTCGAGGAAGTCGAAGTGGTCGATCGCGACCGTGGTCAGATAGCCGATGCTCGGATGCTTCGAGCTCCAGGTGACGGTGCGCTTGTCACCGTCGACTCGATCACCGACCCGCAGTCCGTTCGACATCGCCTGCCACTCTTGCGGAATCGTCACCTTCAGATCGAAAGTGGCTTTGTCCAAAGGAGTGTCGTTGAGTGGGTACCACGAGGTCGCCGAATGTGGTTCGCCCGCGGCGAAGGCGCCGCCGCTCGGCGAGATCGTCCACCCGGAATCGGGGCTGTCGCCCTCGGCGCCGGCGTAGTCGACGGTGACCGTGAACGGCAAGCCGGGCAGGACCGGCAGCGCCGGGGTGACGGTCAGTTCGTGCTCACCGTTACGCGTGAATCCGGCCGGGAGGTTGTTCACCGACACCTTCTCGACCGCGGGCCCGGCGTAATCGAGGTTGAACGCCCGCAGCGCCTGGGTGGACACCGCATCGATCCTCGCGGTTCCGGTGAGGTGCCTGCTGGGCGGGTCGTAGTCGATGGCGACGTCGTAGTGGCGCACGTCGTAGCCGCCGTTGCCGTCGTCGGGGTAGTACGGGTCACCGAGTCCGGGCGATCCGGTGAACGGATCGGCCGGTTGCGCCTGCGCCTGCGCCGCCATCGGTTGCGTCTGCGCGGGTAGCACCAGTGCCACGCCACACAACGCGCCCGCTGTGAGACACCGTGCCCAGACATGCGACTTCATCCGACCCTCCGCCCCTTTCCGGCACGACGTGCCGACCAACCGCCGATGCTAGTCGGCCGCGCGCGATCGCCTGGACGACACCCGAGTCAGCCGCGCAATTCGTCCGGTAATTGCTGCGGATCCAGGAGGAGCCGATGGGAATCGACCCGGCCGACCTTCTCCGCCAAGCCCAGATTGTCGGTCAGCAGCTTCCATTCGACATCGCTGATGGCCGCCACGGCACGTTCGAGCACCCCGAGATCCTTGGTGCCCCAGGCGATCGGCATCATGCTGACCGGCTGGCGCAGATCCCCGACCGATCGCGGCGCGCGATCGGCGCGCACGGTCACCGACGGAACCTGCTCCCCCGCGTCGGTCCGGTGCCCGGGCAGCGCGCGCACCACCCGGGTGATCAACGCGTAACGAGGTACGGCGCCGGGTTTGGCCAGATTCACCAGCGCCAGCAGGGTGACCCCCTTGGCGTGGCGGCTCGAGACGACCGCCGGTACCAGCTCACCCTCGGCGTACAGCTTCTCGATACGCGAGCGGTACGGGGTCCACACTGCCACGAACAGCGAGGTGATCGTCGCCAGTGCGAAGGCGACCGCCAGCAGGAACGAATACGGATGGTTGAGCCAGATCAGCGCGGCCGTGCCCAGACCGAGCACGACCGCGGCGGTGAAGGCGAGGATGCGCAGCCGCCGGATATCGCGGACGACTTCGTTCACCGCCCGGGCATGTTCGCGATCGACCGCGAATTCGAAGCGTCGCACGTGTCAAATCCTCACATCCGTCCGGTAGCGATGGCCCAGCGGCCACCGCTACCCGATCGTCGGGCCCAACAGATCGTCCGCATCGGTAATGCGATAGGCATATCCCTGTTCTGCCAGGAAACGTTGCCGGTGCGCGGCATATTCGGCATCCAGCGTGTCGCGTGCCACCACCGAATAGAAGTGCGCCTGGCCACCATCGGATTTCGGCCGCAGCAGCCGGCCCAGGCGCTGAGCCTCCTCCTGACGCGAGCCGAAGGTCCCCGAAACCTGCACCGCCACAGAGGCTTCCGGTAGATCGATGGAGAAGTTCGCGACCTTGCTCACCACCAGGACCGGAATCTCGCCGTTGCGGAACGCGTCGAACAACGCCTCGCGCTCCTTGGTCCGCGTCGAGCCCTGAATGACCGGGGCGTCGAGGTGTTCGCCCAGCTCGTCGAGCTGATCGAGATAGGCGCCGATGACCAGGGTCGGCGCCTCGCGATGCCGCGCCAGAATCGACTCGACCACGGGAAGTTTCGTCCGGGCGGTGGAGCAGAGTTTGTAGCGCTCCTCCGGTTCGGCGGTGGCGTAGGCCATGCGCTCGGCGTCGGTGAGCGTGACCCGCACCTCGACGCAGTCGGCCGGGGCGATCCAGCCCTGCGCCTCGATATCCTTCCACGGCGCGTCGTAGCGCTTCGGGCCGATCAGCGAGAACACATCGCCCTCGCGCCCGTCCTCACGCACCAGCGTCGCGGTCAGTCCGAGCCGGCGCCGGGACTGCAGATCCGCGGTCATCCGGAAGACCGGGGCGGGCAGCAGGTGCACCTCGTCGTAGATGACCAGGCCCCAGTCGCGGCTGTCGAACAGCTCCAGATGTTTGTACTCACCCTTGGTCTTGCGGGTGATCACCTGATAGGTCGCGATGGTGACCGGGCGGATCTCCTTGCGCTCACCGGAGTACTCACCGATCTCGTCCTCGGTCAGCGAGGTGCGCGCCAGCAGCTCTCGCTTCCACTGCCGTCCGGCGACGGTATTGGTGACCAGGATCAGGGTCGTGGCCTGCGCCTTGGCCATCGCCGCCGCGCCGACCATGGTCTTGCCCGCGCCACACGGCAGGACCACGACGCCGGAGCCACCCGCCCAGAACGAGTCGGCCGCCAGTTCCTGATAGTCGCGCAGATGCCATTCGTGGGTGTCGAAGTCGAGATCGATGCGATGGGCCTCGCCGTCGACATAGCCCGCGAGGTCCTCGGCGGGCCAGCCGATCTTCAGCAGCGTCTGCTTGATCCGCCCGCGCTCGGACGGATGGACGGCGACCGTGTCGTCGTCGATGCGATTGCCGAGCATCGGCTGGATCTTCTTGTGCCGCAACACCTCTTCCAGCACGGCACGGTCCAGGCTGACCAGCACCAGACCGTGTGCGGGGTGTTTGACCAGCTGCAGCCGCCCGTACCGGGCCATGGTCTCGACCACGTCGACCAGCAGCGGCTGCGGCACCGCGTAGCGCGAGAAGCTGACCAGCGCGTCGACGACCTGTTCCGCGTCGTGCCCGGCCGCCCGCGCATTCCACAGCGCCAGCGGAGTCACCCGGTAGGTGTGCACGTGTTCAGGTGCGCGCTCGAGTTCGGCGAACGGCGCGATCGCCTGCCGGGCCGCGTCGGCCTGCTGGTGATCCACCTCGAGCAGCAGGGTTTTGTCGCTCTGCACGATGAGCGGTCCGTCGGTCACGGCACCTCCTCCAGATTCTCGGGCCTGCCCCCGTCGTCCCACATTGTTGCCGGGCCCCCCGACAAACCTCCATCAACCCTACGCGAGCTGGGCAGACGTTCGCCGAGGGTGGATTCGTGGCGTCGGCGGCCCGCAGCTATCCGCTGGTCAGCGCGGGCCAGTCGGTAGCTGGTCCCGGCGGGTCGGTACGCAGGCGGGACGCGATCCAGGAATCCCGGCGAATGCCGCGCTGCGTACCCGCCAGGCGAAGGCAGCCCTCGTAGTGGAAGCCCGCCCGTCGCGCCACGGCGGCCGAGGCGGTGTTGCCGGCGAAGGCGCGCCACTCGACGCGGGTCAGTCCCAGCCCGTCGGTGGCGAAACCGAAATCGCAGGCCAGCCGCACCGCGCGGGTCATCAGCCCGCGTCCGCGCGCGGCGGCGGCGAGCCAGAAGCCGATTTCCGCGGCCCCGGCATGCGGTCCCGCATCCAATCCGAGCATGCCGACGACCGGCCCATCGGCAGCCGTGCGCACCGCCCAGACCGGACTGCGCTCCGCCCACCCGCGGTCGACGTTGCCGGCCAGGAAGCCCAGGGCGTCCGAGCGCAGGTACGGCACCGGCACCACCGTCCATTCCGCGATCGACGGCTCCCGGCAGCAGGTGATGATCGTGTCGACGTCGGCCTCGATCGGCCGCGACAACCACACCGTGTGATCGGTCAGTACACAGTCCTCCACCGCCTAATGCTGGCACGCAACCCGGCGGTGGCCCAGCCGATTTCCGGCGACCGTAGAATCAACCCAATGGTTGCCGCGTTACTCGCCGATCTGTTCGAATCCCATCGGGCGCATCTGCTCTCGGTGGGGTACCGGCTGACCGGCAGTGTGGCCGACGCCGAGGACGCGGTACAGGAGAGCTGGTTACGCCTGGCGGGCGCTCACCAGTCCGACATCGAGGATCTGCGCGCCTGGCTGACCACCGTGGTCAGCCGTATCTGCCTGGATCGGCTGCGCAGTGCCGCGGCACGCCGGGAAAATTATGTGGGGCAGTGGCTTCCGGAGCCGATCGTCACCGCCGTGGCGCCGTCGAGACAGCCCGATCCGCTGGAATCGGTGGTCCGCAAACAGGATTGCCGCTTCGCCGCCCTCGTCGTACTGGACGCGCTGACCCCGCCGCAGCGGGTGGCCTTCGTCCTGCACGACGCGTTCTCGGTCCCCTTCGACGAGATCGCCGAACTACTCGACGTGTCTCCGGAGGCGGCCCGACAGCTGGCCGTGCGTGCGCGAAAGGCGTTGGCCCACAGTCCGGACCCGGTCTCCGACGCCGATCATGTCGCCGCGGTGCAGAGGCTGCTGGTGGCGCTGGCCGCCGGGGATGTGGACGCCGTGGTCGCGGCGCTGCATCCGGATTCGGTCTTCATCGGCGACACCGGCGGCACGGCGAAGACCGCGGCGCGGGCGATTCTCGGCCCGGACAGGATCGCGCGGTTCGCGCTGGGGCTCATCCGGATGTACCGGATGGATCCGTCCGAACTGTCTCCCACCGAATCGACACAGTTCGAATTCGTCAGCGTCAACGGGCAACTCGGGCTGCTGATGCACGAGCGCGCGCCACGCGACGGTGCCCCGGGCTCTCCGGCCCGCGTGATCGGTTTCGCCGTTCGCGACGGATTGATCTGGGGCACTTACGATATCGCGAATCCCGGGAAGCTCGGCGGTATCCGCCTGCCCCGGGGCACCACGTAACCGCCGGAACGCGGCGCGTTCCGGCGGCTCGACCTTCTTCGTTCCCGCGGCACGCGGGAACCCACACCACGACAAGGCCATTACGCCCGGACCACCGCTCTAGGAGGTCGAGCCGGTCCACATATCCGGGGTACTGGAGCCGAGACCCCAGTTGCCGGTCGTGGATCCGGTACCCCAGTTCGGTGTCGAGGAACCCCAGAACCAGTCGTTGCCGAAGATGTTGTGCAGGGTGTCGTTGATGTATCCGATAACCGTGCCCGCCGCCGGATGCAGCAGAAGGTCGAGATACGAGGCCATACTTCGCCCCTTTCGAGCCACCACCGAAGTGGTTGTGAGATAGAACACGGGGAGGCTAGCTCTCGTCGGGAAACCGCACAACCATGCAGGTCAGAATGCCGAAAGAAATGTGAAACATAGCCTTTCGCTATTGCGCTGCAACTGTAGCGAACGACCGGCAAGCGGAGCCCTCGGAGCCGGTCGCTACGTTGAGACCATGTCAGCCATCCCCACCGTGTCGCGCCTGCGGCCGTTCGGCGCCACGATCTTCGCGGAAATGACCGAGCTGGCCGTGCGCCACGACGCGGTCAACCTCGGTCAGGGGTTTCCCGACACCGACGGCCCGGCCGCGATGCTCGAGGTGGCACGGACCGCCATCGCCGAGGGCCTGAACCAGTACCCGCCCGGTCGCGGGATGCCGGTGCTGCGACGGGCGGTCGCCGACGACCGGCGCCGGCGCTACGGCACGGAGTACGACATCGACCGCGAGGTGCTGGTCACCGTCGGCGCCACCGAGGCACTGGCGGCGGCGGTGCTCGGCCTGGTGGAGCCCGGGTCGGAGGTCGTGCTGATCGAGCCGTACTACGACTCCTACGCCGCGGTCGTCGCCCTGGCCGGCGCCACTCGCCGCACCGCGCGCCTGGTGCCCGACGGCAGCGGGTTCGCCCTCGATCTGGACAGCTTGCGCGCCGCGATCACCCCGAAAACCCGGATGCTCCTGTTGAATACACCACACAATCCCACCGGTGCGGTGTTCTCCCGATCCGATCTGGAGGCGATCGCCGAGCTCGCGCGCGAACACGATCTGGTGGTGGTCTCCGACGAGGTCTACGAACATCTCGTCTACGACGGCAACACCCATATCAGCATCTCGACGCTGCCGGGCATGTACGAGCGCACCGTCGTGGTGTCGAGCGCCGCGAAGACGTTCAGCGTCACCGGCTGGAAGATCGGCTGGGCCTGCGGGCCGGCGCCGCTGATCGACGGTGTGCTCGCGGCCAAGCAGTTCCTGAGTTTCGTCGGTGGCGGCCCCTTCCAGCCCGCGGTCGCCTACGCCCTCGAACATGAGCAGGAGTGGGTGCGCGAGCTACGAGACAGCCTGGCGGATAAGCGTATTCGCCTGTCCGAGGCGCTCGCCGATGCCGGATTCGCGGTGCGGCGCAGCGATGCCACCTATTTCGTCTGCGCCGATATCAGCGGTCTCACCACCGCCGACGCGCTGACCTTCTGCCGGGAGCTCCCGCGAGGTCTGGGCGTGGCCGCGGTTCCGCTCAGCGTCTTCGCCGACGATCGCCAGGCATGGGACCGCCTGATCCGGTTCGCCTTCTGCAAACAGAACCGCACCCTGGACGAGGCGGTCCGCCGGCTGCACGCGGCGCACACCGCCGGCTAGCCGGCGGTGGACCGCCGTCGATATCGCGGCGGCGAAATCAGGCAGCGCCCTCGCGGCGGCGGGCGACCGCGTCGGCGAGCCGATCCAGCTGCGCCGCGGTGGTCTCCCAGTCCAGGCAGGCGTCGGTGATCGACTGACCGTAGGTCAGGTCGGCCGCATGCCCCAGGGTGAGGTCCTGGCGGCCCGCGACGAGGAAGCTCTCCATCATCAGCCCGACCACCGCGCGGTCACCCGCGGCGATGCGCCCGGCGATATCGGTGACGACGTCGACCTGCTTGGCGTGGTCCTTGTTGCTGTTGCCGTGGCTGGCGTCGACGACCACACGCTGCGGTAATCCGGCCTTCTCCAGCCGCAGGCAGGTCTCGGCCACCGAGGCGGCGTCGTAGTTGGTGCCGGAGCTGCCGCCCCGCAGGATCACATGGCAGTCCGGATTGCCGCTGGTGCGGATCAGTGCCGAACGGCCGTCGAGGTCGGTGCCGGGGAAGACGTGGCTGGCGCCGGCCGCCCGTACTCCGTCGACGGCGACCTGGACGTCACCGTCGGTGCCGTTCTTGATGCCGACCGGCATGGACAGCGCGCTCGACAGTTGCCGATGCACCTGGCTGGCCGCCGTGCGCGCCCCGATCGCACCGTAGGAGACCAGATCGGCGATGTACTGCGGCGTGATCGGGTCGAGGAATTCGCAGGCCACCGGCAGACCGAGCCCGGTGATATCGACCAGCAGCCGCCGCCCCAGCCCGAGACCGGTGTTGACATCGAACGACCCGTCCAGATGGGGATCGTTGATCAGGCCCTTCCAGCCCAGCGTGGTCCGGGGCTTCTCGAAGTACACCCGCATCACGACGTGCAGCTGATCCGACAGTGCGGCACTCTTGGCGGCGAGGCGGCGCGCGTAGTCGAGGGCCGCGTCGGGGTCGTGCACCGAACACGGGCCCACGACCACCATCAGGCGGTCGTCGGTGCCGTCGAGCACCTCGACGGTGGCGGCGCGTCCGGACCGGACGGTGTCGGCGAGACCGTCGTCGATGGGGTGCTCACGGCGAACTTCCGCGGGCGAGAGCAGGGGACTGATACTCAGCGTGCGCTGATCGTCGAGATCCTTGTGAGGCGCGTCGACATCGGCTGCGGTGGTCATGATGATGGGTTCCTTTTCTCAGGCCGACCCATCGAGCGAATCCCGTGGAGCCGGTCTGTCATCCGGCTCGGGGTGGGCGTAGGTCAGCGCGGGTCACCGACCGACCCACCCGGGGCCGGCTTGGTAAACCAGAAATACGCGCGCTGCACGAGGCCGACTGTACCAGGGCGTCCACGCGGCGATCAGCGGCCGGGTTCGCGAACGTGACGATCCCCACAGCGCCCACTGGACGCGACGGGGCCCGGCCGGATCGAAAGATCCCGCGCCGGGCCCGGATTCGCGCACCTGCGACTCTCAGAACATACCGGGCTGGTACTCGCCCGCCGGGGTTCCAGCGATGACGTTGAGCCGGTTGTAGGCGTTGATCAGAGCGATCAGCGAGATCAGCGCGGCGATCTGATCGTCGTCGTAGTGCTTGCGCACCTGCTGCCAGGTCTCGTCGCTGATACCGCGGTGGATATCGGCGATGCGGGTGCCCTCCTCGGTCAGCGCGAGCGCGGCACGCTCGGCCTCGGTGAAGACGACGGCCTCCCGCCAAGCAGCGACCAGGTTCAGCCGCACCGAGGTCTCACCCGCGGCGGCCGCGTCCTTGGAGTGCATATCGGTGCAGAAGCCGCAGCCGTTGATCTGGCTGGCACGCAGTTTCACCAACTCCTGGGTGGGCTTCGGCAACGTGCTGTTGTCGACCACCTGACCGGCGTTGCCGATCCGCTTGATGAACTTCATCGAGATCTCGTTGGCGAACGAAGCGAAACGGGGTTCCATGACCGGTGTCCTCCTTGTGTGGCGTTGCTACATAAGAGAGACGACGTCGCCACATCGAGTGTGACATGACCGAATGTGACGCCGGTCACGTGTCCGGATTCGCGACCCGCGGCCGGTCGGGCCCGGTTCAGCGACGGGCGAACGAAAAATCGACCTCGGTGAGCTTCTCCGACAGATCCCACAGCCGGCGGGCGGTGACCTCGTCGCGCGAGGCCGCCGAGGATCCGGACCGGGTCGGATACCCGCGTAGCCCGCCCAGGGAGCCTGGACCATAGAACGCACCCGGGTCGATCTGCATCGTGGCCGCGTAAAGGCTTGGCAGCGCGCCCATTTCGGCCGACTGCGCGAGGATCCGATTACCCAGCGACATGATCGAGTCGAGAAACGACTCGGTATGCGACTGCAGTTCGGTCGAGGCGTAACCGGGGTGGGCCGCCACCGAGAGCTTCGACGATCCCGCCGCGGTGAGCCTGCGCTGCAGTTCGTAGGCGAACATCAGATTCGCCAGTTTCGACTGACCGTAGGCCCGCCACCGCTCGTAGCGGCGATGTTCGTAGTTCGGATCGGACAGATCGATCCGGCCGATGAGATGGGCGCCGCTGGAGACGGTGACGACCCGTTCGGAGATCTTGTCCAGAAGCAGTCCGGTCAGCGCGAAATGGCCGAGATGGTTGGTGCCGAACTGCATTTCGAATCCGTCGGCGGTACGCCGCAGCGGCAGTGCCATCACACCGGCGTTGTTGATCAGCACATCGGCGCCGTCGATTCCACGCGCGAACTCGCGGATCGAGGACAGGTCGGCGAGGTCGAGCCTGCGCACCTGCACCCGGTCACCGATGGTGTCGGCGACCGCACGGGCCTTCACCTCGTCGCGGCAGGCCATGACGACCTGCGCGCCGGCCTGCGCCAGGGCGCGGGTGGTGACCGCGCCGAGTCCGCTGTTGGCGCCGGTCACAATGACCGTGCGGCCGCTCTGGTCCGGAATATCGGAGATGTTCCAACCGCTCACCCGCCCGAGTCTATTCGCGTCACCACCGCGGCGCGCTGTTGTGGTGCAGCCGGGTGGTCACGGCGGCGGGGCGGAAAGCAGACCGCGCCCTCCCACTGATATAGGGTTGCCTAACCTATCCCAGACGGCCCGGACGCCGTGCAGCTCGACCCGTGAGGCGATATCCGTGACTACGACATCCCCTGCCCAGCAGGACCTTCTCGACGGTTTCGTACCCTTCCCCGCGGAATTCGCCGACCGGTACCGAGCCGCCGGCTACTGGCGCGGCGAAGCGCTGGGTGAGCTGCTGCGTACCGCGGCGCGCACCTGGCCCACACGGCCCGCACTGCACACCGGCAGCGGGCCGATCGATTACACCGAACTCGACCGGCGCGCCGATCGCATGGCGCACGGGCTGCTCGCGGCCGGTATCGAAGCCGGTGACCGGGTGGTCGTCCAACTCCCCAACGTGAGCGAATTCGTCGAGGTGCTGTTCGGATCGCTGCGCGCGGGAATCGTCCCGGTGCTGGCTCTGCCGGCGCACCGGCAGGCCGAGATCGAACATCTCACCCGGCTGTCCGGGGCCACCGGCTACATCGTGGCCGACCGGGTCGGCGACTTCGACTATCGCGATCTGGCGGCCGCGGTGGCGGCACGGGTGCCGTCGTTGCGGACGGTCTTCGTTCTCGGCGACCCGGGCACCTACCTCGATCTGAACTCGGTTCCGCGCGACGGTGACTCGCTGCCCGCGGTCGATGCCTCCGGTATCGCGGTGATGCTGGTCTCCGGCGGCACCACCGGACTACCCAAGCTCATCGCCCGCACCCACGACGATTACCACTACAACGCCCGCGCGAGCGCCGAACTGTGCGAACTGACATCCGGCGACGTGTACATGGCCACTCTGCCCGCCGCGCACAACTTTCCGCTGTCGTGCCCCGGCATCCTGGGCGCCGTCGCCGCGGGCGCCTCGATCGTGATGCTGAGCGATCCCAGTCCGGAGAACGCCTTCGCCACCATCGAACGCTCCGCGGTGACGGTGACCGCGGTCGTGCCGCCGCTGGCCCAATTGTGGTGTGCGGCCACGGAATGGGAAGAGGCCGATCTGTCGAGCCTGCGGCTGTTGCAGGTCGGCGGGGCGAAATTGGCCGAGGTCAACGCCCGCGAGGTCACCGGGGCTCTGGGCGCGACACTGCAGCAGGTCTTCGGCATGGCCGAGGGACTGCTCAACTACACCGGCCTCGACGATTCCGCGGAGCTGATCTGCACCACCCAGGGCCGTCCGCTCTCGCCCGCCGACGAGGTACGCGTCGTCGACGGCGAGGGTAACGACGTGGCGCCGGGCGCGGAGGGTGAGCTGCTGACCCGCGGCCCCTACACCATCCGCGGCTACTACCGTGCGCCGGAACACAATTCCCGCGGTTTCACCCCGGACGGGTTCTATCGCAGCGGAGATCTGGTGCGGCGGTTGCCCAGCGGGCATCTGATCGTCTCCGGCCGCATCAAGGATGTGATCAACCGCGGCGGGGAGAACATCTCCTGCGACGAACTCGAGGAGCATCTGCTCGCCCATCCGGCGATCCGGCACGCGGCCGCGGTGGGCCTGCCGGATGCGAGCCTCGGCGAAAAGGTCTGTGCCGTACTGGTGATCGACGGCGAGCTGCCGAGTCTGCTCGACATCAAGGAATTCCTCACCGCACGTGGACTGGCCACCTACAAACTGCCCGATATCGTGCAGCGGGCCGACGCGCTGCCGTTCACCGCCGTCGGCAAGATCGACAAGAAGGTGCTGCGCGCCACCTATGAGCCCGGCGCCGGCGCCCCGTAGCGGGACAGGCCCCGGAAACGACCGAGCCCGGCGGGTCGCACCCGCCGGGCTCGGTCGTCGTTCAGGCCTCGACGACGTACGGCGCCACGCTGCCGAGTTTTTCGCAGGTCTCGGTGAATTCCCGCTCCGGCCGCGACTGCGACACGATGCCGGCGCCGGCCCGCAGCCAGGCGCCCTCGGTGGTCTGGTAGATCGCCCGCAGCACCAGCGTCGCCTCCAGCGCGCCCCCGGCGGAAACGGTCACCACCGCACCGGAATACAGGCCACGGGCGTCGTGGTCGAGCCGGAAGACCGCGTCCACACCGCTCTGCTTCGGAATACCCGAGGCGGTCACCGACGGGAACAGCATTTCCAGCGCGTCCCAGGCGCTCTTGTCCGCGGCCAGGGTGCCACGCACGGTGGAGGCCAGGTGCTGCACACTGCCCCGCTCGCGCACCGCCATGAAATCGGCGACGGCGGTACTGCCGGGCTCGGCCACCGCCGCGATCTCGCCGAACGAGGTCTGCACCGAGATCGCGTGTTCGACGATCTCCTTCGGATCCCCGACCAGTTCCTCGCGTGCCGCGGCATCGGCTTCCGCCCCGCGGCCGAAGGCGCGGGTGCCGGCCAGCGGTTCGGTGGTCACGACGCGTCGATCGTCGACCGAGACCACCAGTTCCGGACTGAATCCGGCCGCTTCCAGGCCGCCCAGCCGCAGCAGGAAGGAACGGGCGGGGGTGTTGTTGGCACGACCGAGCCGATAGGTCCGCGGAATGTCCACGGGGAACGGCAGATCCACCTTGCGGGACAGAATCACCTTCTGATACCGACCGGACCGGATCTCGTCGACGGCCTCGGCGACCCGGCCGCGGTAGTCGGTGGGGTCGATGGTGATGTCGACCGGCCGCGGCTGCGCCGACGGGGTAGCGCCCGCGCGCGCGATCAGTTCGTGGATCTCGGCGGTCTCGCGCGGTGTCGCGCCGGAAACCCGCACACCGGACGCATCGATGCGCACCTCGATCCGGGGAATCATCAGATGCGCCAGGGTGGTTCGATCCGCGACGTGGTCATGAGCGCTCAGTGCCCAGGCGCAGAATTCGAATCCGATCCAGCCGTAGGCATTGCGGCCCTCCCGCGGCAGCTTCGCCAGTGCCGCGTCGATCACCGCGGCCGGGCGGCCCCGCCACGACTCGACGGTGGCACGGCCCTCCCATTCGACACGCAGTTCGCCGGAGTCCAATTCGATACCCCCGATCGGATCGGCGGCGAATACCCAGCCGTCGGGGCCTTCGTAGCAGACGTACTCACCGAAACGGTCGGCGGCGGCCAGCGCCGCCATGGCATCGGCGGGTGCGACTACCGCCCGACCCATCGACCCCGGACCGTCTTCAAAACCGCTTCGCACCCGCTCGTCCGTGGTCGACACCGTTCCTCCAAGGTTACGCTTACCTAACTACAGGGGGTGAGGTTAGCATTACCTGACCTCACAGGTGCTGTGCCGGAGCACACATCGATGACGCTTTCCGAGCGTCGCGTCCAACTTCCTGCGGGAAGGCGGTCGCGCGAGCTTGAATGGTGGAGCGCCGTCGAGGGAGGGTCACCATGATCGATCACGCCGCCGGGACTCCGGCTCCGAGCTCCGCGAACGGTCTGCCGCGCTCGGCGGTGGCCCTGGTCGACGCGGTGTCACCGGTGGAACGTGAACTGATCGGCGGCTGGCTCGCCGAGGGCGGGGTCGCCGCCGAACTCGGAGTCGACGCCCCCGTCACGCAGATCGATCTGGATGCCGCCGCCGTGGCCGCTCGACTGGTCGGCCGCCGCGACGATCCACTGGTGATCCCGATCCGGGTGCTGTGGCTGCCGGCGGAGCGAGACGGCGTGCGGCGCACCACCTTCGCCGATCTGGTGCTGCTGAGCAATCCCCGGCGGCCCCACCGACTCCTGCAGCGCCGCCTGGTGGACAAGGCCCCCGACCGTCATCTGATCCTCACCGGCCGGCCCGCCCGTCTCAGCGATCTACGCGCGAACAACCCCGGGGTGGCGGGAAGTGCGGAACCGTTCGCCCGCGCCATCGTGCGCGCCGGCATCGTGGCGCTGGAACTGGCCGAACGGGCGGTGATCGGCGACCGCTACAAGGTGCCGCGGCTGGTGGTCGAGGAGATTCTGGACTCCCCCGAATTCCTGCGCCGGCTCGACGCCATCGCGACCGAGTCCGGCTCCGAACCGCGGGATGTGTACCGGCGGGCGGAGAAGGCGCTGCGTGAACTCGTCGCCGCGCAGAGCCGGCTGGTGTCGGATCTGTTCACCCAGGCCATGCGGCCGGTACACGCCTCCACCTGGAAGGTCGACGCCGATCGGTCCGGACTGGCCGCGCTGCGCCGGCTCAATCGCAACCACCCGCTGGTGTTCCTGCCCTCGCACCGTTCCTATGTCGATGCGTTCGTGCTGGGAGACGCTCTGGCGCGCAACGATTTCCCACCCAATCACGTCATCGGCGGCGCCAATCTGAGCTTCTGGCCGATGGGCCCCATCGCGCGCCGCACCGGCACCGTCTTCATCCGCCGCAGCTTCGGCGACGACGAGGTCTACAAGGCCGTGGTCGAGGAGTACTTCGCCTACCTGCTGGCGAAGCGATTCAATCTGGAGTGGTATTTCGAAGGCGGGCGCACCCGCACCGGGAAGCTGCGGCCACCCCGATTCGGGCTGCTGAACTATCTCGCCTCCGCCATTCGCAGCCGGCGGATCGACGATGTGCTGCTGGTACCCGTATCCATCACCTACGAGCGGCTCAACGAACTGGGGTCCATCGCGACCGAACAGGCCGGCGGCACCAAGAAACCCGAGGGCCTGACCTGGCTGGCCCGCTACATCCGCAGTCAACAGCATTCGGCCGGGCGGGTGTACGTGCGCTTCGGCGCCCCGCTGTCGGCGCGCGATCGGCTCGCCGTCCACGGCGATCCGATGCGCCCGGGCCCGGAGCGCTCGGACACCGACTCGGCGGAGCTGTCGGATCGGCAGCACAAGGCGGTGCAGCGCTTGGCCTTCGAGGTGGCGGTCGGCATCAACGCGGTCACGCCGATCACCGTCAACGCCTTGGTGACACTGACCCTGCTGGGTGTACACGAGCGCGCGCTCACCCTCGGCGAGGTCCGCCACGTCCTGGAACCGGTCCTCGGCTACATTCGCCGCCGGGCGCTGCCGACCGGCGAACTGGAGACCCTGCGCGACGATCACGGCCTGGCGGTCGTGCTGGAACAGTTGTCGGCCGCCAAGGTGGTCACCGTGTATCGCGGCGGACTGGAACCGGTGTACTCCATCGAGTCCGGCGCCCATCTGGAAGCCGCCTTCTATCGCAACAGCGCGGTGCACTGGTTCGTCGACCGGGCCATCCTCGAATTGGCGATCCTGGAGGTGGCCGATCGGCAGGCCGGCGCCGCCCCCGGCATCGAGGCGATCTGGGACGCCGCCTACCGCCTGCGAGATCTGCTGAAATTCGAGTTCTTCTTCCCCGATCGCATCGAGTTCGCCGCGGCGATGAGTGCGGAAATGCTGCTGTTGGACCGGAATTGGGAACAGCGCGACAGTGCCGAGCGGCTGGTGTGCGCACTGGCCGATTCGGGATTCATCATGGCCCACCGCGTGGTGCGATCGTTCTTCGACGCCCAGTTGGTGGTGGCCGAGCGGCTGGCCGCCGCCGACCCGGCGACCCGTCCGGATCGCAAACAGTTCATCGACGAATGCCTGGCCGTCGGCCGGCAGATGCTGCTCCAGCAGCGGTTGCACAGCCCGGAATCGGTCTCGTCCGAATTGTTCGCCAGCGCACTGAAACTCGCCGAGAACTACGGCCTGCTCGATCCGGATACGCCCGATGTGGCGCGGCGCCGCCGCGAACTGGCCGACGAATTGGCGACGATCAGCGCCCGGATCTCGCGGGCGGCAACCCTCGATCCGTCCAACCGCACACCGCAGGGGACAGCGTGAATCTCTCCGAGGCGATCTCCGCCATCCGGTCCGGCCCGCGAGGTCCACGAGTGGCGGCCGTCTTCGACTTCGGCGGGACGGTGGTCTCCGGGTTCACCCCTGCCGCCGTTCCGCTGCGCGTCCCGTGGCGCCACGACTCCGATCGCGCCCTGGTCCACACCCTGGTGAACAGCATTCGCGGCTCCCGCGTCGAGGGCGAGTACGAGCGTTTCCTGCAGCGGGCCAGTCACGTGTGCGCCGGGCGTACCGCCGAGGAGCTCACCGAACTCGGCGAGCGATTGTTTCGCGGCACCATCTACGGACACCTGTATCCCGAAGCGTGGCAGCTGATCCGGGAGCACGAGGCGGCGGGGCATACCGTGGTCCTGGCCACCAGCCTCACCCGGTTCCAGGTGCTGCCGGCCGCCCGGGAACTGGGCGTCGAACATGTGCTGTACACCGCGATGGCCACCGCGGACGGTGTCCTCACCGGTTTCACCGAGGGGAAGCCGTTGTGGCGCAACGAGAAAGCGGCGGCGGTACAGCGCTTCGCCGCCGAGCACGGTATCGACCCGGCCGACAGCTACGCCTATGCCGATGCCGCGCCGGATATTCCGCTGCTGGAATCGGTCGGCCATCCGGTCGCGGTGAATCCCGGCCCGCGCATGGCCATGACCGCCGGTGAACGGGACTGGCCGATCCTGACCTTCCGGCCGCGCGAATCGGCGCGGATCAGCGATTTCGCCCGCACCGCGGTCGGTTTCACGGGTCTGCTCAGCGGCGCCGCCTTCGGGGTCGCCTCCCGCGCGGCCACCCGCGAGCGCCGGTCGATGGCCGACGCCATGATCGCCACCGCGGCCGATGCCACGCTGCGCGCCACCGGGGTGCGCGTGCGGGTGACCGGCGCCGAGTACGCCCGGCAGCCGCGGCCGGCGGTCTTCCTGTTCAATCACCAGAGTCAATTCGACATGGTGGTCCTGGCCGAGGTGCTGCGCTCCGGATTCACCGCGGTGGTGAAGAAGGAGGTCACCGCCAATCCGGTCTTCGGCCCGCTGCTGCGCTTCGCCGAGGCGACATTCATCGACCGATCCGACACGGCCAGCGCGAAGGCGGCACTGGAACCGGTGGTGGAGACGCTACGCGGCGGGCTGTCGATCGTGGTGGCACCGGAGGGCACCCGGTCGATGACTCCGCGTATCGGCCGCTTCAAGAAGGGGGCCTTCCATATCGCCATCGCGGCCGGCGTGCCGATCATCCCCCTGGTCATCCGCAATTCGGGCGAAATCGCCTGGCGGAATTCGCCGATCGTGCGCAAGGGCACCGTCGATGTGGCGCTCCTGGCGCCGATCGACGTGAGCGGCTGGAATCCGAGCGCCATGGACGCCGAGATCGAGCGGGTACGGCAGCTGTTCGTGGATGCGCTGCGCGACTGGCCGAACTAGACGCTGCGGCCGAACAGCAGCTTCCACGGCATGAGCGCCGATTCCAGCTGCACCTTCAGGCTCATCTTCGAGGCGCCCTTGGTCCGCTCCTCGAAACGAATCGGCACCTCGGCGATGGAAATCCCCTGCTTGATCGTGCGGTAGTTCATCTCGACCTGGAAGGAGTAGCCGTTGCTGTGGATGGAGGCCACATCGATGGCACGCAGGGTCTCGGCCTTCCACGCCTTGAATCCGGCCGTGGCGTCCTTGACGCCGAGCCGCAGGATCGCGTTCACGTAGAAGTTCGCCCAGGCGGACAGCGCCTTGCGGTACCACTTCCACTCGGCGGCGGTAGATCCCCCCGGGACGTAGCGCGAGCCCAGGACCACGCCGGCGCCGGAGTTCTCGAGTTTGTCCAGCATGGCCGGAATCACCTCGGCCGGATGCGACAGATCGGCGTCCATCTGGATGACCACGTCGGCGCCTTCGTCGAGAGCCCTGGTGATGCCCGCGATATAAGCCCGGCCCAGGCCGTCCTTCTCGGTGCGGTGCAGCACGCTCACCGCGGACGGCAGCTCGACGGCCAGCTTGTCAGCGACCTCACCGGTACCGTCCGGAGAGTTGTCGTCGACAACCAGAACATGCAGGTCGGCGACCGGTAATGCGGTGAGACGCTCCACCGCCACCGGCAGGTTCTCCCGCTCGTTGTACGTCGGCACCACCACGGTCACCTTCACAAGTCGCCCTCCGCTCGAATCGACCTGATTGCGCGCCCGCTCCGGATACGGGCACAACGCTGCTCAGGAGAACCGTAGCCCACCTTCCTGAGCGGGAACGAGCTGCCCGGTCGTCCCGAATTCGAATCGGTTGCCGCCCGCGCGAGCGCCTCAATCCCTCCCGTCACGCGCGTCGTCGGCGGCGTTGCGTTCACGCACGATGTCCAGTGCCCGTTCGGCGGTGGCCCGGTCCGGATACGGGCCCATCCGATCGGCGAACCAGCAGCGCTTGCCCTGTTCGGGGCGGTGGTGCTTGAGGCAGTAGTACCAGCGGTCATCGGAATCGCCCATGACGATCATCGTCGCATCCGCCGCCCGGCCTGTCAGCGATCCGGCGATTCCGTCCGGCGGTGTGGCCCTTGACACATCATGCCTGTGAATGTACGTTCATTCACTACAAATACCAATTCACTCACCGGGACGGTTCGCGGTCGCCGCCCGTCCGAGCAGAAGGAAGTGCGATGGATTTCTCCACCTACGAGCAGCTGACGTTCAAACGCCTCGAGGACGGCGTTCTGCTGATCACGATCGATCGGCCGGAGAAGTACAACGCCGCCGACGAGCAGATGCACGCCGAGCTGGCGCGGGTCTGGTCGGACGTCTCGGCCGATCCGGAGACCCGCGTCGCGGTCATCACCGGCGCGGGTAAGGCCTTCTCCGCGGGCGGCGACCTGGCCATGGTCGAGCGGATGGCCGGTAACCACGAGCGGGTCGCGAACATGCTCAGCGAGATGAGCGATCTGGTCTACAACATGATCAATTGCGAGAAGCCGGTCATCGCCGCGGTCAACGGGGTGGCCGTCGGTGCCGGGCTCGTCGTCGCACTGCTGTCCGACATCTCCATCTGCGCCCGGGACGCCAAACTCGGCGACGGCCACGTGAAGCTCGGCGTCGCCGCCGGCGATCACGCCGCGATCCTGTGGCCGCTGCTCTCGGGCATGGCCAAGGCCAAGTACTACCTGCTGACCGGCGAGATGGTCGACGGCGCCGAGGCCGAGCGGATCGGCATGGTCACCAGTGCGGTGCCGCGCGAACAGGTGCTCGCCGACGCCCTCGCGGTCGCGGGCACACTCGCCGGCGGATCCCAGCTGGCGATCCGCTGGACCAAGAAGGCACTCAACAACTGGCTCAAGCAGGCCGGTCCGATCTTCGATCAGTCCGCCGCCTACGAAATGCTCTGCTTCATGGGCCCCGATATCACCGAGGGCTACACCGCGCTGCGCGAGAAGCGGGCACCGAACTTCCCCTCCGCCCGTGCACTCACCAGCAACTGAGGATCGAACAATGATGAGCGACAGGACCATTGCCGTCGTCACCGGAGCCGGGTCGGGTATCGGCCGGGCGATCACCCTGGCCCTGGCCGCGGGTGGCGCCACGGTCGTGGCCGCCGATCTCGATCTCGACGCCGCCGAGCGCACGGCCGAGAAGCAGGCCGACCGCATCCTCGCGATGAGGGTGGACATCGCCGACCGCGCCCAGGTCGGCGCGCTACGCGATCAGGTACACGCCGCAGCCGGGGTGCCGAACGTGCTGGTCAACGCCGCCGGCTGGGATCGCACCGACAAGTTCCTCAATGCCACACCGGAATTCGCGCAGAAGGTCGTCGCGATCAACTACCTCGGCCCGGTGCACATGTGCGGCGCTTTCCTGCCGGGCATGGTGGATTCGGGGAGCGGCGGCCGGGTGATCAACCTGGCCAGTGACGCCGGCCGGGTCGGCAGCGCCGGGGAAACCATCTACGCGGGCGCCAAGGGCGGCGTCATCGCACTCACCAAATCCCTGGCGCGCGAGATGGCCCGGTACTCGATCACGGTCAACTGCGTCTGCCCGGGCCCGACCGACACACCTCTGTTCCAGGCACAGGCCGAGGGGCTGAAAGAGGCTCTGATCAAGGCTATTCCGTTCCGCCGGCTGGCCCGGCCCGAAGAAGTGGCCGCCCCGGTCACCTTCTTCGCCTCCCCCGACGCGTCGTTCATCACCGGCCAGGTGCTCAGCGTCAGCGGCGGACTCACCATGGCCGGCTGACCCCGGATCAAGGTGCCGAGCAGATCCCGGAGGACGAATCCAGATGTACGACGCGCATGCCTACCGGCAGTATTTCGAGCACGACTTCACCTATCTCAACGGTTTCCGGCGCAATGTCCACCGCTACGCCCATCGCCCGGCGATCGAGGACCCCGCGACCGGTGAGTCCCTCACCTACGCGGAATTCGGCGCACGGGTCGACCGGTTGGCCACCGGACTGGCCGACGCGGGCGCCGAGCCGGGTGATGTGGTGGCCTATCAGCTGTTCAACGGGGTGGAGTTCGCCACGCTGTACCTGGCCACCCAGGCCGCCGGTACGGTCGGCTCACCGATGAACTTCCGGCTCGCCGCGGGCGAGACGTCCTACATCCTGGACGCGAACCGGCCCCGGATCTTCGTCTACGACACCGATCTCACCGAGATGGTGCGGGATGCGCTGGACCGCTGCGTATTCCGGCCGCCGCTGCTGATCGCGGTCGGCGCGGGCGAACCGCTACCGGGCGCCATCCGGTTCGACGACCTGTTCGCCGGCACCGCGCGGCCGCTGGACGCGCATCGCACCACCTGGGACGAGACCACCCGCCTCTACACCTCCGGCACCACCGGGATGCCCAAGGGTGTTCCACTCAACAGCCTGGTGGAGATCTTCAGCGCCCACGACGTCATCATGCATTTCCCGATGTCGCCCGAGGACAAGACACTGAATATGACGCCGTGGTTCCATCGCGGCGGATTGTATTGCGCGGGACCGAATCCCACCTTCTACCTGGGCTCGTCGCTGGTTCCGATGCGCGCCTTCGACGCCGACGCCACCCTCGACCACGTCGCACGTTACGGGCTGACCTTCCTGATCGGCGCGCCGACCAATCTGGCGATGCTCGCCCACGCCCAGGAGTCCCGGCGGCGTGATCTGTCCAGCCTGCGCGGCATCGTCACCATGGGCGCACCGCTCGAGCGCGAGGCGACACTGCGCTATCAGAAGATATTGAATCCCAACATCTTCAACGGCTACGGCAGCACCGAGGGATTCTGGAACACCTTCCTGCGCCCCACCGATCTGCCCGCCATGGCCGGTACCGCCGGCCGCGCGTGCATCGACGACGACGTCGCGGTGGTGCGAGTCCTCGACGACCGGCTGGCCGAACCCGACGAGACCGTGGCCAAGGACGGTACCGAGGTCGGCGAGGTCATCGTCCGCTCCCCGAAGGGCGCCAACGCCTATGTGGATTCGCCCGATCACGAGGCCAGGAAGTTCCATCGCGGCTGGTTGTACATCGGCGATCTGGCCACCTGGGACGACCGGGAATTCGTCACCATCGTCGGCCGCAAGGACGACATGCTGATCTCCGGTGGTGAGAATGTCCACCCGGTGCAGGTCGAGGAGGCGCTCAACGAACATCCCGGCGTGGACGATTCGCTGGTGGTGGGCATTCCCGACGATCGCTGGGGTCAGGTGGTGGTCGCCTACGTGGTGGCCGGCGATCCGGGCCTCGGCGCGGCGGAACTGGACCGGCACTGCCGCGCACATCCGATGCTGTCGGCGTTCAAACGCCCGCGGGCCTACCGATTCGTCGATTCGCTGCCCGTCTCGGCCACCGGTAAGAAGCTGCACTACAAACTGACAGAGCAGGCCCGCGACGATGCCGCGGCCGGCCTGTTCACCTATCCGGACAAGGAAATCGTATGAGCGCCAGCACTCGCCCCGCATTCGACGCACTCGATCCGCTGAACCTCGATTCGCTGTACTCGGAGGACGAACGGGCCGTCCGTGACAGTGTCCGCGGCTTCTGCGCCGAACACATCACCCCGCACATCGCCGACTGGTTCGAGGCGGGCGATCTCCCCGGTGCGCGCGAATTGGCGCGGGAGTTCGGCAAACTCGGCCTGCTCGGCATGCATCTGCAGGGCTACGGGTGCGGCGGCTCCTCGGCCGTGCATTACGGTCTGGCCTGCCTCGAACTCGAGGCGTGCGATTCCGGTATCCGCTCCCTGGTCTCCGTCCAGGGCTCGCTGGCCATGTTCTCCATCTGGAACAACGGGTCCGAGGAACAGAAGCAGCGCTGGCTGCCCGGTATGGCCGCGGGCGAGATCATCGGCTGTTTCGGACTGACCGAACCGGGTGTCGGCTCCGATCCGGCCGGCATGCAGACCCGGGCCACGCGCGACGGCGGCGACTGGGTTCTCAACGGCCGCAAGATGTGGATCACCAACGGATCGATCGCCGACGTCGCCGTGGTCTGGGCCGCTACCGACGAGGGCATCCGGGGCTTCGTCGTGCCCACCGGCACCCCGGGCTTCAGCGCGCACACCATCAAGCACAAGTTGTCACTGCGGGCCTCGATCACCAGTGAGCTGGTGCTCGACGACGTGCGACTGCCCGCGGACGCCGTGCTGCCCGGCGGCAAGGGAGTGAAGGCTCCGCTGTCGAGCCTGTCCGAGGCGCGCTACGGCATCATCTGGGGTTCGATGGGCGCGGCGCGTTCGGCGTGGCAGGCGGCCCGCGATTATTCGATGCAGCGCAACCAGTTCGGGCGGCCCATCGCCGGATTCCAGCTCACCCAGGCCAAACTCGCGGATATGGCGGTGGAACTGCACAAGGGCCAACTGCTTTCGCTGCATCTCGGGCGGCTCAAGGACTCGATCGGACTGCGTCCCGAACAGGTCAGCTTCGGCAAGCTCAACAACACGCGCGAGGCCATCGAGATCTGCCGCACGGCCCGAACCATCCTGGGCGGCAACGGCATCTCGCTCGAATTCCCCATAATCCGGCACATGGTGAATCTGGAGTCCGTCCTCACCTACGAGGGCACACCGGAAATGCACCAACTCGTTCTCGGCCAGGCATTCACCGGTCAGAACGCCTTCCGCTGACAAGAGGTTCCAGCATGAACGCACGACTGGAGTACGACTCCGAACACCGGCAGTTCCGTGCGGTGGTCCATGAATTCGTCGCGCAGACCGTCGCCCCGGTCCACGAGGACTGGGAACGCGCCGGATGCCTGGACCGCTCGCTGTTCACCGAGGCGGGCAAACTCGGGCTGCTCGGGTTCCCGGTACCCGAACGGTTCGGCGGGCCGGGCGTGGAGGATTTCCGCTACCACGCCATCGTGATCGAGGAGATCGCCCGGGCCGGAGCCGCCGCCGCGGCCATCGCGTTCTCGCTGCAGAACGATGTCGTGCTGCCCTATCTGACGGATCTCGCCGACGACGAGCAGCGTGCGCGCTGGCTGCCCGGCGTGGTCACCGGCGAGACCGTACTCGGCATCGCCATGACCGAGCCGGGGGCCGGCAGCGATCTCACCGGTATCCGGACCAGCGCCGTACGCGACGGCGACCACTACATCGTCGACGGCGGTAAGACCTTCATCTCCAACGGGCGCAACGGTGATCTGTTCGTCGTCGCGGTGCGCACCGGCGAGGACAAGCACAAGGGCCTGACCCTGCTGGTCGTCGCCGCCGATACCCCCGGGTTCGGCCGCGGCCGCAATCTGGAGAAGATCGGCCTGCACGCCCAGGACACCAGCGAGCTGACCTTCACCGAGATGCGGGTGCCGGTGGCGAACCGCCTCGGCGACGAGGGTGAGGGCTTCTACCAGCTGGTGCGCAATCTGCCGCAGGAACGATTGTCGTTGGCCGTGGGCGCGGTCGCCGCGGCCGAGGGGGTGCTCGCGCAGACCCTCGACTACGTCCGTGAGCGCACCGCGTTCGGCTCGCCGATCTCGTCCTTCCAGAACACCCGGTTCGTGCTCGCCGAACTGGCCACCGAGCTGGATATCGCCCGGACCTTCCTCGACGACTGCCTCGCCGAGCACGTCGCGGGCGGCCTCACCGCGGCCCGGGCGGCACGGCTGAAATGGTGGACCACCGAACTGCAGATGCGCGTCGCCGATCGCTGCTTGCAACTGCACGGCGGCTACGGCTACATGCGCGAATACGCGGTGTCCCGGGCCTTCGTGGATGCCCGCATCCAGAGCATCTACGGCGGGACCACCGAGATCATGAAGACGATCGTCGCCAAGGACCTCGGTATCTGATGGACCGGATCACCTCGGCATCCGATCGCCGGTGAACCACTCTACAGTTGAGTGAACCGTCGTTCATTCGACTGCGATACGGAAGGGTATGCCCGATGGCGAAGAGAACCGCACCGATGGAACTCGAGGAAGCGGTGCGTGCGGTGCGGACCAGTTCGCGACGGCGGCAGCTCCTCAACGCGGCCGTCGCGGTCATGCAGACCACGGGCTTCCATCAGATGTCGATGCAAGCGCTCGCCGACCAGGCCGATGTCAGCGTGGGGCTGATCTACAAGTACTTCGGCGGGAAGGAAGATCTGCTGCTGGCCGCCATCGTCGACATTCTCGATGCCTTCCGGGACGAGCTCGATCCCGCGATGGACGCCGTCGGCGACGATCCGGTGGAACGACTGGTGGCGGGCTTCCGGCGCTATGTCGAAATCGTCGACGAGAATCTCGACGCCGTCGTCCTCACCTATCGGGAGAGCCGAACCCTCGATCCGGCCGGGCGCGAGCGGATCAAGGATCTGGAGGTCGAGACCTCGGCGCCGCTGCGTACAGCCGTCGAGGCCGGTATCGCGGCCGGATCGATGAACGCCCTCGATCCGGATCTGGTGGTGTTCAACCTGATGATGCTGGCCCACACCTGGGCGCTCAAACACTGGCATTTCGCGTCGCGCTACACCGTCGAGGAGTACATCCGGGCGCAGGTGCGTTTCGTCCTGCCCACCCTGCTCACCCCCCGTGGCGCGGAGACGTACCGACATCTTATGGAGTGAAATACGGTGACAGTCACTATCTCTCGTTCCGGCGCCATCGGCACGATCACCCTCGACCGCCCGCCGGTCAACGCCTTCGACGAGGCCCAGGCCGACGAATTCGCCACGGCCGTAGCAGAACTCGGCTCCGATACCGGGGTGCGCGCGATCATCGTCGGTAGTGCCGCGACGGTCTTCTGCGCGGGCGCCGATATCGCGATGCTGGATTCCTGGCGCGCACGACCCGATCGCGGGCAGCGCCTGGAGAAATTCTGCCGACGGCTGCAGGACGCCTTCGCGGCTCTGGAAGCGCTGCCGAAACCCACGATCGCGGCAATCGGCGGCGCGGCCACCGGCGGTGGTTTCGAACTCGCGCTGGCCTGCGATTTCCGCATCGCGCTCGGCACCGCGAAGATCGGACTGCCCGAGGTGGGCATCGGACTGCTTCCCGGCGCGGGCGGCACCCAGCGCCTGACCCGTCTCGTCGGACCGGGAACCGCCTATCGGCTGATTCTGGGCGCGGAACTGGTCGACGGAACCACGGCCGAACGACTCGGCCTGGTGCAGTGGGCGGTCGACGACGTCGCGGACGCCGCATCGGCACTGGCCGAGCGACTGGCCGACCTGCCCCCGGCCGCCTTCGCCGCCGCCAAGCGCTGTATCGACGCCGCCCACACCGACGGCGGTTACGGCATGGAACGCACCGAAATCGGCACCCTCATCCAGACCAAGGAAACCGCACGGCGGCTCGATCGGTTCATTTCCGGATAGCGAATTCGGCACTCCGATCGGCCGAATGGTGCATAAGGTACGGAAATGAGTAGAGCGGCCTCACTGGTTCGAGTAGCGGTCGCCTATGTGATCGCCGGCATCGCCGGATTCGCGTGGCTGATGTGGGGGCCCGGCAGCGGCCAGGCGTGGCTGGACGGCCTGATCGCCGACCTGATCGCGACCGTCGTCATCTTCGTGGCGAGCCGGGTATATCGGAATTCCAGTTTCTACGACGCGTATTGGAGCGTCGCGCCGCCGCTGCTCGCCTGCTACTGGTGGATCGATGCCGGGGAGGTCGCCGACACCGCCCGCTGGTGGCTGATGATGGCGGTCATGCTGGTCTGGGCGGTGCGGCTCACCGGCAACTGGATCTCCACGTTTCCCGGTCTGCACCATGAGGATTGGCGTTATCCGCAGCTGCGCGAGCGAGCGGGCCGATTCGAGATGGCCGCCGATCTGTTCGGTATCCACCTCTTTCCCACCGTGCAGGTCTTCCTCGGCCTGATCCCGGTCTACGTGGTCGCCACCCGGGCCGGTGACGCGTTCGGGGTGCTCGATATCGTCGCGTTCCTGATCGGTGCGGGTGCGGTCACGCTCGAGACCGTCGCCGATCGGCAGATGCACCGCTTCGCCGCCACCACATCACCGGGCCAGGTCATGGACCGGGGTGTGTGGTCGTGGTCGCGGCATCCGAACTATTTCGGCGAGTTCGGCGTGTGGCTGTCGTTCGGACTGTTCGGGCTCGCCGCCGCGCCGGGGAGCTGGTGGGTGCTCATCGGTGCCGTCGGCATGCTGGCGATGTTCCTCGGCGTCAGCATCCCGATGATGGAACAGCGCAGTCTGCAACGACGGCCCGAATACCAGGACGTGGTGCGACGGATCTCCGCGTTCGTTCCGCTACCGCCCCGGAAGCGCCCAGCATGACCAAGCCCCGGGTGGTGATCGTCGGACTGGGCGATACCGGCATCCTCACCGGGATTCGGCTCGGACGATATGCCGACATCGTGGGCATCACCGCGAAACCGGGCCTGGTCAGCGGTCAGGAACTCGGCATGCGGCTGGCCCGGCCGCAGGAGTGGATGCGCGACTACCGCATCGCCTACGACAGATTTCGTGGCCTCGACCGGATGCGCATCGTGCACGGCAGCGCCACCGCGATCGACACCGCCGCCCGCATCGTGCGGGTCCGTCATCCCGATGGATCGGCCGGCGAGGAACCGTACGAACTCCTGGTGATCGCCACCGGGGTGACCAACGGCTTCTGGCGGCAGCCCACCCTGCAGAACGATGCCGAGGTGGACGCGGATCTCGCTGCGGCACACCGGCGTATCGCGGACGCGGAGTCGGTGGCGGTCATCGGCGGCGGTGCGGCCGCGATGAGCTGCGCGGCACAGGTGGCCGAACGCTGGCCCGGCAAGGCCATCCATCTCTACTTCCCCGGCGAGCGCGGACTGCCCGAACACCACCGTCGCGTGTGGACGCGGGTCCACGCCCGGCTCACCGGACTCGGAGTCACACCGCACCCCGGACATCGCGCGATACCGCCTCCCGGCGACGCCGCCCGGGAACTCACCTCCGGCCCCATCGACTGGTCGACCGGACAGCCGCCCGCGAGCGCCGATGTCGTCATCTGGGCGATCGGGCAGGTACGGCCCAATACCGCGTGGCTGCCGGCGGACATCCTCGACGAGCGCGGTTTCGTGCGCGTGCACCCGACCCTGCGGGTCGAGGGCCACGACGACATCTTCGCGGTGGGAGATGTCGCGGCCACCGACCGGTTGCGCACCTCGGCCCGCAATCAGGGGCACAAGCTGCTGGTCCGCAATATCCGTTCGGTTTCGACCGGCGCCCCGCTGCGCGCGTACCGGCCTCCGCGACGGCGGTGGGGTTCGGTGCTCGGCGTCCAGCGGGACGGCCTGCTGGTGTTCGCCCCGAACGGGCGCGGCTTCCGCTTTCCCACCTGGACCATCGGCTCGCTGCAGCGCTTCGTCGTCCGGCGCGGTATCTACGGCGGGGTGCGGGCCGCCCGGCCGGAGCGCGGATCGGGCGAACGCACGTCGTGATCGGCACGCGTGCCACAGCGCCGGCGGGCTCGCACCGGGCGATACTGCACGGGTGAGCGGTTCCGAGAACGACACCGACGAGGTTCCGGCGTGGGCGCGCCGCACCGCCGGGGAATCACGGTGGGCGGCAACGGCCGCGATGGTCGGCATCATCATCCTGCAACTGCTGCTCCCCGATCACTTCCAGCTGCGGCCGGTGTGGCTGCTGCCGATGCTGGAGGTGCTGCTGCTGGGCGTGCTGGTGGTGAGCAGTCCGGTACGCCTGGACCGGGAGGAGGTCTGGCTGCGCTGGTGCGGTCTGGGCATGGCCGCGCTGCTGGGCATCGCCACCGCCTGGTCGGTGTTCCGGTTGGTGGCCGGGCTGATCGACGGCACCCTCAGCAACGACCCACCGGTGCTGCTGGGTTCGGGTGCGGCCATCTGGCTCACCAATGTCACCGTATTCGCGCTCTGGTACTGGGAATTCGATCGCGGCGGCCCCGCGGCTCGAGCCCATGCCCGAAAACCGCTGCCGGACTTCCTGTTCGTCCAGATGCAGAGCCCCGACCTCTCCCCCGCCGACTGGGAACCGGAATTCCTCGACTACCTCTACCTGTCGTTCACCAACGCCACCGCCTTCAGCCCCACCGATGTGATGCCGATGTCGCGCTGGGCGAAGACCCTGATGATGGCCGAATCGGCACTGTCGCTGGTCACCGCGGCCCTGGTGATCGCCAGGGCGGTGAATGTACTGACGTGAGACGAGGATCGGTGTGTGATCAGTCGGCGAGGTGTGCCAGTGCGAGCCGCGCGGCATTGGCCCCGCACATGCCGTGCGCGCCCGGCCCGGGTGGTGTCGCGGCCGAGCAGATGTAGTGGCCTCGCACCCCGAGGCTGTACGGCGACAACGTCGTTCGCGGTCCGAATACCAGCTGACGGATATCCTTGGCGCCGGTCATGATATCGCCGCCGACATAGTTGGGGTTGTACGCCGCCATCTCGGTGGTCGAGCGAACCACCTGTCCCACAATGCGTTCCCGGAAGCCAGGCGCGAACCGTTCGATCTGCGCGATGATCGCCGCGGTCGCATCGCCCGAATATCCGTTGGGGACATGGGCATAACTCCACACCGGATGGACGTCGCCTGCCGAGCGCTGCGGATCGGCGAGATACTGCTGTCCGACCAGGACGAACGGGCGCTCGGGCATTCGTCCCGCATGGATCTCACGTTCGGTTGCGGCGAGCTCCCCGTAGGCACCGGCCAGATGGACCGTACCGGCACGCCGCGCGTGCGGATTCGTCCACGGCACACCACCGGACACCGCGAAGTCGACCTTGAACGCTCCCGGTCCGCGACGGAACCTGCTGAACGCGTGCCGAACCCGGCGCGGTAGCCGATCACCGAGAATGCGCGCCACCACCTCGGGGGCCAGATCGAACATGGTGATATCGGCCGCGGGCAACTGCGCCGCCGACTCGACTCGCACCCCGGTTTCGATCGTGCCGCCCAGCTCCGTGAGCAGTGCCACCAGCGCGTCGGTGATCGCCTGCGAACCGCCCTTCGCCACCGCCCAGCCGTACCGGTGCCCGGCGGTGAGAATCCCGAGGCCGACGGCCGAGGTGAGCGGGCGGTCCAGCGGCCGGAAGGCGTGGGCCGCAACACCTCCGAACAGCGCCCGCGCCCGCTCGGTGCGCAACAGCCGAGCGAAGGCGGATCCGGGCAGCAGGGTGGGCGCGCCGAAGCGCGCCAGCGTCAGGGGATGGCGCGGCAAGCGCAGCAGCGGACGCATGATGTCCTCGCTCAGCGCGTCGTAGCGCCGGACCGGGCGGTCGAAGGCCAGTCGCCAGCGCGACCCGTCCCGACCGAGTCCGGCCGCGGTCTGCTCGACCGAGCGGTACAGCACGCCGGCGCTGCCGTCGTCGAGCGGATGTACACAGTCGATCTCGGGCAGGCACCAGGTGAGCCCGTAGCGATCCAGACCCAGCCGTGCCAGGAACGGCGAACCGACGGCCATGGGGTGGATGGCCGAGCAGTGGTCGTGCAGGAGGCCGGGCACGAGGGCCTCGCCGCTGCGCGCACCCCCGCCGACCTGGCCGGCCGCCTCGAGCACGGTGACCTCGACCCCTGCGGAGGCGAGGGCGACGGCGGCGGCGAGCCCGTTGGGCCCGCCACCCACCACCAAAGCGGTCGTCACGCCACTACTCCGAAATCGTCCCGCGTCGGCTCGGCAGGCACCGCGGCCGAGCGAGTCCAGCTGGGCCGCAGGGGAATCGGACCGTTCGGCAGCCACGGCTGCTCGGCCACGGCATCGGCGACCTTCCAGGTGCCCCGCTCGATCACGCCCAGCGCCGCGTCGATCAGCTTGTAGTGCTGGACGCCGCTTCCGAACGCCTCCGACTCGACCCAGGCGACGACACATTCGCCGGGTTCGAAGCGAGCCTCGTCCTGCACCGCGCGGATCATCTCCTCATCGTGGAAGTGGCCGTCTCCGAAATTGAACCCCACGATGGAGTTGCACAGGAATTCCGCCTCTCGAACCGTACGCGAATCGATATCGGGCAGTCGCGAGATCAGCAGCGAGAACAGCCCCCGGGCCTGGCTGTGCATGGCGCGCCAGGCGACCGTCTTCTGCAGGGTGATCTCCGCCCACCGCGGTTCGTAGCCGAATTCGACGAACTGGTCGATCTGGTTGCCGGCCGAGCGCGTCACCCGGTTCAGCGTCTCCTCGGCGCCCGGGGCGAAGGCCCATATCGCCGAGGCCCAATTGCCCGCGTACTGCCGCATCGACGGCAGGAACGACACCTTGTCCGGCCGCAGATTGCCGAGCACCGGGAAGAACAGCAGGGCCGCGACCACCGGCACGACCAGCCACACCGGCGACATATCCCACACGGCGTATCCGTTCCAGGCCGGGAAGCCGACGAACAGGAAGACCGTGGCGTAGGCGAACAACACATTCCATTCCAGCGGCACCGCCAGCGGGAAGGTGGACACGATGAACAGGTGGAAGATCACCATGATCGCCACGGCGACGAGGGTCACCCACTTGTCGGTGGAGAACAGCAGCACCAGGGGAACGAGCATCTCGACACAGGTGCCGTTGACATGAGCCATGAAATGGGCGACGCCGGACGGCCGCATATCCCGCGGGAAATCCTTGTAGTGCGCGCGTTTGACCGACTTGAACGGCATCGACGGACTGTTGGACACCATCGGCGGCACCACGTTGGAGAAGTGCTTACCGAGTTTGGAGAATCCGGCGCCCATCCAGACGACCACGATCAGCAGCTTCAACGCGATGATCATGTTCACGAACGGGAACACCGTGAAGGCGACGAGTGCGGGCAGGTATTGCTCACCCCGGGCCGCGAGGAAGATGACCTTATCGCGCAGGCCGTTGAGAATCAGCAGCGCGATCGGCGCCACCAGCGCGGTGGGATCGATCAGTCCGGAGGTGTTGTCCGGCAGTACCCCGGCGAGTGCGGCACTGTGCACGCCGGGCAGAACCAGCGCGACCACCAGGCTCGCCAGGAGGGCGAGGTAGAGGGTGATGTCGAACCAGGTGCGCCGATTCCCCTCGGTGCCGGGAACCCATGTCCACGGGCGCAGCCGGATGGTGCCGGGACGGGCCCAGAAGAGGATGCCACCGGTCATCGGTTTCACCTTGCCCGCCAGCGGCCCCCACGAACCCGCGATCCCGATGACTTCCAGCAGGACCGTCCAGACGACGGCCTTCTGATACACGATCGGCTGATTCCACCATGCCGCGACATGCCAGAACGCCGGCAGGCCGGAGGTCAGCGTGGCCACCGTGATTCCCCCGATCGCATAGAGGACGACCAACTTGAGGATGTACACGCAGTGCACCATTTTCGGTGAGCCGAAACCGTTTTCGGCCCAGTCTGCGCCGAGTAGGCGCATCCGTTCCATGAGCGGTTTCCGCAGGAACGTGTCCGGGTCGACGGCCGGAAGATCCGGCTTGGTGAATCCCATCGGAATATCTCCTCTGTCGTGGGCGGGTGGATCAGGCGGTCAGGGCGCGGCGCAGCGACGGTTTGTCGAGTTTGCCGACGGCGTTCTTGGGCAGGTCGTCGAGGAAGGTGATCGCCACGGGCAGTTTGTATTTCGACAGATTCCGGCGGGTGTGGTCGAGGATCTGCGCCGCGGTGAGGGTGGCGCCGGAAGTCAGCGCGAGAAACAGCACCGGTTCCTCGCCGTAGACCTCGCTCGCCCGGCCGACGACCGCGGCCTCGGCAACCTCGGGCAGCTGGTAGACGACGCTCTCGATCTCCTTGGGGTAGATGTTCTCGCCGCCGCGGATGATCATGTCCTTGGCGCGATCAACCAGGACCAGATAGCCGTCCTCGTCGAAACGCCCGATATCGCCGGTGCGCAGCCAGCCGTCGACGACGGTCCGCGCGGTCTCCTCGGGCCGATTCAGATAGCCGCGCATGATATTCGGGCCTTGGATCAGCACCTCACCCGCGGCGCCGTCGGCGACCGGATTGCCGTCGGCGTCGGCGATCCGGATCGTCTGCCCCGGCAGCGGCAGGCCGACCGTCCCCGGCTTGCGGCGTCCGCGCAGTGGATTGAGGGTGCTCGCGCAGGTTCCCTCGGACAGTCCGTAGCCCTCCACGATCGGTATGCCGTAGCGGCTTTCGAACTTCTCCAGCAGTTCGACACTGGCCGGGGCGGCTCCGCAGACCGCGAACCGCACCGCCGAGGACTCGGGGACGACCTCGGCCGGCAGATCCGCCAGCATCGCGTAGATCGTCGGCACCGCGGAGAAGTAGGTCGCCCCACTGCGCTCGATCCGGTCGAAGAACGTGTCGGCACGGAACCGGCCCGCGATCGTCGTGCGTCCGCCCGCGAGCAGTGGCGACAGGGTGCCGGCCACGATGCCGTTGACATGGAAGAGCGGCAGAATCAACAGGCTGTGGTCGGCGGCGGTGAGATCCACCGCCCCGATCACCATGTCGCACATGGCGTTCAGATTCGCGTGGTCGAGCATCACACCCTTGGGTCGCCCGGTCGTCCCGCTGGTGTAGACCAGCAGGGCCAGCGCGTCGTCGCGGACCCGCGCCGCGGTGGCGGCGGGTGAGCACGCGGTGAGCTCGGCCGGTGTGAGCACCGTGACTCCGATATCCACCGGCTGATCGGTGATGAGCACCTTCGCCCCGGCATCGGCGCTCTGAAAGCCGATCTCGGCCGGTACCAGCGCCGGATTGATCGGCGTGACCGCGGCGCCCAGCCGCCAGGCGGCGAACAGGGACACCACGAACGACACGGTGTTCGGCAGCATCACCGCGACCACGTCGCCGGACGTGACACCGTGTGCGGCCAGTGCGGCGGCGGCCCGCCGCACGGCCGCGGCGAACTCGGCGTTATCGAGTTCGACGGCGTCGTCGGCCACACAGGGCGCGCCGGGATCGTGTCGGCTGCGGAAGTCGGGTAACTCGCGAAGATGCATGGTCGGTCCTGAATCGTCGGTGTCGAACGGACACGACAACGGTAGGAATTAGTGAGCTGGACCACACCGTCGCGAATGGACGAATTGGTGCCGAAGTCTTGTCTCGCCGAGACAAAGATCACGTGCCGATGCCCCGAGAGGACACCTTCGGACGCGATGGCCGGGGCTGAACCGCCCGAGGTTCGTCCTGGCGGAACCAAACCCGCGATGCCGAAGGCGGGGTGGCGCGGCACGGCAGTCAGCGCGTCAGCACCGTCTTGCCGTACCAGTGGCACACCAGAAGCGCGAGCTCCACGTCGAGCCGGTCGTCGGCGATCGACCGGCCGCGGCGTGCCACGGCTCGGCCCACCCGGTATTTCACCGAGTTGTAGTGCAGATCCAGTTCCTGCGCGGACGCCTTGTAGCTGGACCCGGTGCGTAGGAATACCCGCAGGGTGTCGCGCAGGCGGGCATCGCTCGCGGTGTCGGTGGCCAGCGGACCGAGGACATCGGCCACCCAGTCCCGGACCGCCACCGGGTTCCCGCCGAGCAGTGCGGCCGCCGTCAATCCCGGATCGGTGGACGCCACGACCTTGTCTCCGGGTCCGCGCCGGGTCGCCACGGCACGAGCCTGCTGCGCCTGGCGGTGGGACCGCCGAAATCCGTCGACACCCGCGCCTACCGCACCGATGGCGATATGTGGTGCATCCGGCCGGGCGGCGGCGAACCGGCGAATCCGCTCGGCCGGATCGACGGGCTCGGATTTGTACGGCAGCCAGACCCACCCGCTGGTCCGGTCGGCCGCGGCGAACAGCGGACCGGCCGCGGCCTCGACGGCGCCGGCCAGTTCGCGGACGAACCGCTGCAACCGAGCCAGGTCGTCACTGTCGGAATCGGTGTCCGGATACCAGAGCACCATCGCCACGTGCTGCCAGCGCAGCGGATACCGGATCGCCGCCGTGGCATCGTCGACGTCGACCGCGGTGTCCTCGGCGAGCACCTCCCGAACTCGCATGGCGCGCACACTGTTCCGGTTCTCCAGCCACCGTTCGCGCTCCTCCTCGTAGACCGCGACCACCTGCTGCGAAATCCAGTCGATGTAGGCGAACAGCACATCGGTGATCTCCTCGATCACCGCGATTCTGGTGGTCGGCTCCATATCGATGGCATGCAGTTCGGCGAAGACCAGTTCGGTCAGCCGCCGCTGCCCGAGCCGATAGGCCCGCACGAGCGCATTGACCGGAACCCCGTGCTGGGCGAGCCGCCGCGCGTATTCGAGCGCGGCCGTCGGCGCGGTGATCCGCTCCACCGCGATCCCGTGCCGCAGCGCGTGCAGAATCGTGTCGACATTGCCCTCGACGCTGGCCCCCAGCAATTCCACCGTGCGGGCATCTCCCCGCAGTTCCGGGATCAACTGTTCGAGTGCCGCCCGGATGGTGGAGCTGACCGCCGACACCTCGTCGTTCATCCGCGCGGCGATCCGGGCGACATATTCGTCCGCACCGAGTTCGCCGCCCCGACGCTCCTTCGTCACCTCTCGAACGGTAGATCCCGGCCGCCAACCCCACGGGCCTTCCTGTCAGATTTCGTCCCGAGGAGACAAAACCGGGACGAGAATACGGCTCGCCACGCCGAAGACAGGCCGTCGTCCCGGTCTTCGGTGGTCGGCCGCAGACAAAAGGCCGCGCGGCCCGACGGGGATACCGATGAAAAATCCCCCCGACCGGCCGATCGAGGGGATTTCAGAGTGGCCAAGGCCGGGATCGAACCGGCGACCTTCCGCTTTTCAGGCGGACGCTCGTACCAACTGAGCTACCTGGCCGGAGGCACCCGAACCGAATGCCAGACAACAAAGCGACCCTGACGGGACTCGAACCCGCGACCTCCGCCGTGACAGGGCGGCGCGCTAACCAACTGCGCCACAGGGCCTTGCATGCTCCAACGGTGTTGCCACCGTACCCCCTACGGGATTCGAACCCGCGCTACCGCCTTGAAAGGGCGGCGTCCTAGGCCGCTAGACGAAGGGGGCCCGCCGGATCTCTCCGGTCCGTTTCTCAACGGCTTCCGTTGGGAGCTCGCATAGCTTATGACAGGCTTCGCGCTATTCCCAAATCGGCTGGTCAGAGGCCCAGATTCAGGTCATCCAACCGTGCCGACGCGCGCCAGCCGTGCTGCCGGAATTCGTCGAGCCAATCCTGGGTGGCCATCGCCTCGATGATCACCTCCAGCGCCTCGGTGAACCGGGTGCGCAGATCGATGCCGCCGCCGAGGAGATCGATGATGTATCGCTGTCCCGCCAAGGACGCCGCCAGGGTGCGGGTGAACCGGTCCGGGTCGGCGTCGACGCGCAGCTGCTTGCGATCGATGGCCCGGACCGCGAGGCCGTGCGCGGCCCGTCCGACGATCCGGCTGCCGCCCGCACGCGCGTCCTGATAGAACTCCGGCTCGATGACCAGCCGGAATTCCGCCTGGGTGATGATGTCGTGCTCCAGCCGCAGCGCGACCTCGTCGATCATGCCGTGCATGATGTCCAGCGGCTCGAGATCCATTCTCGCCAGCCACCTTTCGGTGGTGGATCGATAGCGTTCGACGGCAGCGTCCAGCACCGCCCGGGCCAGATCCTCCTTGGAGTCGAAATGGAAGTACATCGCGCCCTTGGTCGCGCGGGAACCCTCCAATATGCGATTCAGCGATGCCGCGGCATAGCCGCTCTTGCCGAATTCGACGGCGGCGGACCTGATGATCGCCGCCCGGGTCCGGCGGGCCCGCTCTTGCTGCCGTGCCATGCTCGAAACGCCTCCGAAGCTGCTTACCACCGGCGGAACCGATAGAGCCGGTCCTCGCCGCGAAGTTATGAGATTTTCAATTACTTAAATCCGGGCTACCGCCCGGTTTTCAGACTTTGGGTACGAAAATTCGCAGGGATACCTGAAACACACCAGCTGGTATAGTTTCGACGCCCGGGTGCGCCGCAGGGGGTGCGCACCCGGGCGTTTCGTTCGTCTCGGATCCGCCTCCCGCGACGTCTTCTCCAGGACGCCGTGACCGACCCGGCCGGTCGCGGCATGTTCGGGCATAACAACCTTCGGCCGATTCCCAACCGCCGGAAGATCTCCCGGTTCCGCCGGAATTCACCAAGCGGTCACCGTACCTCGAATCCCGATGCAGCGCCCCACCTACCGATAAGTCACTTCACCGGCGACCGGGGCCGGACGCCGCAAATACCCGGTTAGCGAACAGGCGCCGGTCGGGCGCCTCAATTCCGGCCCGCCCCAGCAATGTTCACCCGTCACCGACCGTCACCCACGGATACCGCTACTCCACCCGGCCGCCGCTGCGGCCATCGGGCGAATCCATCGATACGATCACCTCCGTACCAAATATGTTGCCACGCACTACGTTTGGACAATGTTTCCACACATTCGCCCTGAAACAAATTGCTGAGCAAGGAGATTGCCGGGCGCGCAGCCCCATTTCCGGAAAGTTCCCATCCGGGCGCACCCCGCCGGCGGGCGGCCGGGCGCCGCGGGGCGGTCAGCGGCGAAAGCCGGCCCGGCCCGGCGGCGACACCGACCGCGATCACTCGCCACGCCCGGTCCACCGCGGCCCCGACCTCCGCCCACCGGCACTGCGGCCAGGCCTCCGACCAGCGCGAATGCCCTCCGGCACACCGCCGCCGGGATATCGGTTACCACTTCCGCGCGCGGAACATTTAGACTTGCGCACCGCGCCCCTATAGCTCAGTTGGTAGAGCTACGGACTTTTAATCCGCAGGTCCCACCCGGTTGACCTGCACAGATGCTAATCTCGTGGGGCAACCGTGGGGCAGAGAACACAAAAATGGGCACCCGTAGGTGCCCGATGACTTGTGCCCCCTGTAGGACTCGAACCTACGACCTAGTGATTAAAAGTCACCAGCTCTACCAACTGAGCTAAAGGGGCTCGGCCCGGACAGCCTACAACAAGGCAGCCGGTTGCCCCGAATCCGATGGAGGGGAGACATCCAGATGGCTTGGGCCGAAAAGCTGCCCAGCGGCCGCTACCGGGGCGTCTACAGAGACTCCCTGGGTGCCAAGTGCACTCTTGCGGGCACGTTCGCCCGGAAGGAAGAAGCGAAGCGGCAGGCGGCCAAGAAGGAAGCCGAGGAACGCGACGCACCGTCGCCCCGCGGATCCAACTCCATAACGTGGGGCGAGTGGGAGACTCGGTGGCAGACCAGTCGGATTGTGGCGAAAAGCACTCTCCGCTCGGATGAAGGCCGCCTCCGAGACCACGTCCGTCCGCGTTGGCAGAAGACCGCTCTGAGAGAAATCTCGACAGACTCAGTCCAGCGATGGGTGACTGAACTCACAAACAGTGGCATGGCTGCATCAACCGTCGCGAAGTGCTATTACCTCCTCAGCGCATCGTTGAAGGCCGCAGCGAACGCCCGGCTCATTCCGGCAAACCCATGCAAAGGTGTTTCGCTGCCCAAGCCGGGACCGATGCCAGAACGCTTCCTCGACGACAAGGAGGCCGCCGCGATCCGGCAGACCTTGTCCAAGTTCGACAAACTGGTCTTCGACGTTCTGCTCGGCACAGGCATGCGACTCGGCGAGGCCATGGCCCTGCATTGGGAGGATGTGAACCTCGAACGGCAGGAAATCTCCGTCGAGTGGGCCTACGACCCGGTCGCCCAGGAGATGAAGGCGCCGAAGGATCATCAGCGGCGAACGATCCCGGTCGGCGCCAGCCTTGCCAAGGTGCTATCGGGGCAGCTGGCGGCGGCCGGCTTCGGCCAGAAGGCCCCGAACCCGGTGCAGTACCCACGAAACGCCGGAGTTCATACCGGGCTAGTACTCGCCCACACGAACGGCCGACCATTTGACCCAGACAACCTGCGCAAGGGTTTCGATGCATCAGTACGGATCGCCTACGTCGGCAGGGGAAAGCAACGACGCTGGATCGGCCCCACTCGCCTACATGATCTGCGGCACACCTATGCGAGTCGGCTGCTCGAAAAGGGCATACCGATCGAGGAAGTCTCTCGACTCCTTGGACATGCCAGCTTGGCCACCACGCAGCGATACGCCCATCGCGGCAGGACGCAATGGGACAAGGTACGCGCCGCTCTGGGATAGACGATCTTGTCGATGTAATGCTGCGCTGCGGGAGCGCTCAGACCAAACTCAGCGCAGCCTCGCGCGCCTAGGCTCTCAACGTCGGCGCCTTAACAGGGCAGCTCAACCTTGGGGCCAGATTGACACGCCGCGATTCCTCCACCTCAAGCCTGAGGCTGGCGTGTCACGACCCGCCAACCTCAAGCTCTCACCTCAAATTTGAGGCTGGATCGACACGTCGTGACACGCCAGAAACATATGTGAAGTACGGTGTGAAGTATGGCGGTTGATGTGGTAGAGAGCCCATTCGGTTCGGAACCAGTGCAAGAGGTTTCCCTGGACAACCCGCCGTTGGCTCAAGTCCTCGTTCAAGTGCGCTTCTCGCAAGCTGCCCAACTTTGGGATGCCCACGACGAGACGGTTCGAGCCATCGTGACCGCCTTGCGAAGCGACTACCCGATCTTCAACAAGCAAAATGAAACCTCCCTCAAGATCGGGCCTGCAGGCGTTGCGCCAGTTCAGGAAGAGACGACTCTTTGGCAACTGCACTCACCTAACAAAGACACGATGGTCAGCTTCAGCACCACCTTCTTTGCCCTGGCGACGTCTAACTACGTGAGCCGAACCAAGTTCCTTGAGCGCCTAACTTCGGCATGGCAGGACTTCAGCACGATCGTCAACCCGATATATCCCGAGCGCATCGGAGTCCGGTACATCAACCGGATAGCAGATCCTGAGAAGATCGACCGGATCGCCAAACTCGTGCGGTCAGAGATGGTCGGAGAGATCACGACAGAGATCGGCGACGTGACTCGACAGCACTCGATTGCTCAAGCCTCGTACGAGCTTGGGGAAGGCGAGAGTTTTCAAGCGCGATGGGGACTTCTCCCACCGGGCGCAGCGTTCGAAGCGTCAGTTCCGCCGGCGAGTACTCAAAGTTGGATACTTGATCTGGACGCCGCCGTACAAACCAACTCTGGCCCGTTGACTACGGAGGACCTTGAGCAGCAGGTTCGCCATCTGACACAAAGGACCTACCGCTATTTTCGCTGGACTGTTAAGGACGACTTCCTTGCAGAGTATGGAGGTGATCTCAATGGTCACAGCTGAGAAGCCTTCCTGGGTAGAGGACCTCGCAGAGGACTGCTGGACACGCAACAGCGCGCTGTGGCGCAGCCCAGTCCAAAACGTGGCTGCAAAACTCACGACCACGGTCATGGTGTTTGCCCCCTTGCTCATGTGCGCACCAAGCACCCAGGCCACGCCTGTGCAGAGTGCCCAGATTGCAGACCAGACTGAATCTGGTCTGCCCGCCGTCAACACACAAGCTCGTGCAGCGGTGAATGAACGTGCTTCTGGCACTAACACTTCCGACTCGCCAAGCACTGGCGAGATCGTCCGCTGGCTGCATACGAGCTCGGGCCTCACGTGGGATCAGTTGGGAAGACTATTCGGGGTGTCGCGACGTTCCGTCCACATGTGGGCAAACGGGGCGCGGATGAACGCCACCAACGTCGAAACCCTCCACGAGATCGCCGCTTTCATCAGGGAACACGGCGACAGCAGTCCCGAGGATGTTCGAAACGCCGTCCTGAGCCCGGGCATCGATGGGATTAGTTTCGCCGACCAACTCCGGTCGCGTCGTAATGGTGGATCCAGAGACGTTTCGGGTCCCCGGCACTCTCCCGACTTCTACCTGGGGGCTCGTCACGGCGACGTTGCGGAGCCGTAGAATGCGGTGAGGGCACCTGCCCGAACCGAGAGGGGCGCGCGAGCTTTGACCGAGGTAGGAGCGGGAGTGGACGACACCGTCCCTCGTCTTGATTACTTCCGCCAAGGTGATGTGCTCGGCGACCTTCCGGAGTTATCGGTGTTGACCGCCAGGGGTTGGGAGTCGATCGCAACGCCCGACGGAGTCGCTCTGATCAGTCAGACGTGTGACATCGTCCAGACCACGAGAACCTACGTTCAGGTCGCCAAGGTCGTCAGGATCGACGGCAACAACGCCCGCCTGGCCCGCAAAGGCAAAATGCCGCGTTTCGCGCACCTTCCGGCCATCGGTGATGACATGTTCGCGGACCTGGAAATTGTTGCCACAGTTGCGAAATCAGCGATTGCGGGCCGTAGCGGGAAGCGCGGTGTCGGCCCCGACGAGGAAGTACGAGACTTCAGCGAGGCAGTGGCACGGAAGTTCGGCCGCTTCGCGTTTCCAGACGAGGTGGGCCCCTGGATCAGCAAATTGGAGAATGTCGCGTACAAGAGTGCTGGTAATGAGAACTCAGCCATGGGCCGCATTCTCGATGACATCCGCGAACTGCGGATCGAGGCTGGGAACGGGTGGGGCGAAGCGCCCTACGAGCTGACTCTTTTGCTTGTCGTGAATCCCGGCGTGATCCCGGTATACGAGGACCACGAGCTCCCAACCGTACCGACAGCTCTGCAAGCATGGTTGGACACCAACGCGAACCGACATTCACCTCAGAAGGTCGCCGAAAAGCTCGACGCTGCAACTGATCCCGTCGAAAAGTACTTTCTCTGGACCTGTCTCGCCGAGGCATTGGCGGGCTTCTGCACACCGTCGGAACACCCGAATCCAAACGTTAGAAACGCCGTGGCCGACGGCGCCATAATTGGAGAAGCTCTGTCGGCCGACGAGCTGTCCGCCGCCCGCTACATGCGTACGGTCCGAGTCGACGTAGATCACCTTTGCTAGCTGGCGATAGCCATCACAGAGGAGAGCACTGTCGACGGCGCCCCCTTCGCCGGCCGCAAGTCTGAACTACCCTCATAGTGTGATCGATGAGGTGACGCAGCTCATGGTCGGCGCGGCCAAAGTAGCGATCTTGCCTCGGTTCCGTCGGTTAGCCATGAGAGACGTAGCAGAGAAGGCGCCCGGCGATCTAGTTACTGTGGCGGATAACGAAGCTGAACAACTGATTTCACGCGGGCTGCGGAAGATCATCGATATCCCGGTGGTCGGCGAGGAAGCCGTTGCTGAGAACGTCTCCCTCCTTTCGGCTCTGGGCGAGAAAGCCTGCTGGCTGGTGGATCCCATCGACGGCACCTCAAACTTCGTAGCTGGCCGCCGCGAATACGCGGTAATGGCAGCTCTGCTCGAGAATGCCGAGCCCGTCGCTGGGTGGATCGTCGTCCCCGAGACAAAGCAGGTCTATGTCGCTAAGCGCGGATCGGGGGCATACCGAAACGGCATACGGATCCGGCGACCGGCCTCACCCGCTGACATCAAACAACTGCGAGGCGCTGCCCCCACGAAGCGCCTGGATGCGCGCGAGCGAGCGGAGCTGCGTACAACCGGCGAAAGGTTCGCGAGCCTGACTCAAGGCACCCAGAGCGCCGGAGTCAACTACACACGATTGGTTGAGGGCGATATCGACTTTGTGCTGTACCAACGCTCGCAACCCTGGGATCACGCGGCCGGCACTCTGCTCCTGACCGAAGCTGGAGGCATGTCCATCCGCCCAGATGGGACCCGGTACCGAATCACTGAAAGCCCGAGCAACCTACTGCTGAATGCGGCGGACCCAGCTTGCTGTCGAGCCGTGCAGGCCGCACTCTGGGACAACTAGTCCACCGTGAGTGGCGTATTACCCGTCGGCAGCTGGCGTCAGGGCTTCCTGCTGGCACCATTGCGTCACAGGTAGCCGACCCAATTGGTTTCCGGTCACGAGTACGAATTCGACCAGCCCCAGCCACATTCCGTCGGAGGTGCGGGCCCACGCGTGGAGTCGGCCTGGGATTTGACCGGTGAGCGTCAGTCCACCGGCCTTCACGCGCATTGGGATCTTGTCGCGACCGAAGGTCCCACGGCGGTTAATGGGTATGGCTTTAGCGAGGTCGACGAGGACGTGCCGGGGCGGGTGGACTTCGCGGCGCAGCGGAGGAGTGAATCGATCCGGCCAATCCTCGAACATACGTGCGACCCTATCGGATCAGGCCGCACATCGGCATTACCGCGCAGTCGCAGTCGATCTCACTGACCATGGAATACACCATGTGACCAGCGAGATCCTGCCAAGATCTTGAATCAAGACACTCTGGGGAACACCATCGCGGCCTATTGGCGGTCAAGTGCAAGCAACCGCCCTACCCGCCACCGGCCGCGCGATCTGTCACCGCATGCTTCCGAGTTGCGGACGCGAGCCGAACGAATCGCTGCCGAAAAGACGAGTCGAACCCCAACCAAGCAAGATATGCACCCGCGGTTCCGGGGGTATGATCGCACCGCGGCCACGCCCGGGTGGACCGGGGGTTTTGGCAGATAGCCGGTGAGTTGCACCCTATGGGGGACGGATGGGTAACCCGCAGAACGAAGACGAGCGCAGCGAGATAGAACTCCATGTCCAGGAGCTAATGGCCCTTAAACACGTTAACTCTATCAGTCAGCTTGCTCAAGTTTTGAAGGCGCGACAACTTCGCTTTCATATTTACTACGGAGAGATCGCAAGGCAGTGCGGTATGCCGCTTGCCTGGGTGGACGGCATCTTTCAAGGCGATTTCATTCCTGAGAAGCCACGTTTCGAATCGCTACTCAAGGCGATTGCGGTGGAGGACTTCAAACCTTGGCATGAAGCGCGTAAGCGGGCGTATCTGCTCCCTTACGTTAGTTCCCGTCAGCCCAAGTCGTCGCCTACGGCTAAACAGCCCGCAGCTCCGTCCGTATCAGTAGCTGGCGATTACGCCCAGGTGCACATCCATGCTGAGCCCGCGAAGCCACCGGACGAGCGGGAAGACGCGGCGGCGCAAAAGGTACGTTATGCATTTCGCTTCTTGAATCATGCCCTATGGCAATCGACGATCACTTTCGCGTTGAGCATGGCCGTTACGACAGCCGGTTCACTAATCCTCCTAGTCGGTGCCTGGCTAGCCGTGCAGCATGCCGGCGATCAGCAGTCAAATTACCCGAGTGTTATCACCGCCCTGTCTGGCGTGGTCATCACAGCTTGCGGAGGAGCTTTTACTGTTCAATCAAACAAGGCCCGCAAGCATGCCACTGAGCAGACTGACCGAGTTCGCGAGGAACTAAAGGGTGATCTCGCGCACGAGAGGGCATCAAAGCAAATTGCGAATATACAGGATCCAGATTTGCGCGATCGGCTTCTAGCGATCAGCGCCTTGAAGGAGCTTGACCTAAGCCCCGCTCCTGTCGACCTAGATCGGCACCTTCCAATAAAGAAGGTTGAGTCTGTCAGGCTCCCAAGCGGCGAGAATGAATAACTGTCGCACTGCCTGACGAATAGGTCGCCGATCCGGCAGCGCAACTGGTACGGCCCGATTCGGGCGCCTACCAGCATGTTCAGCGACTCTGAGTCGCGGGAATTTTGCCGCAAATTGGCGACCATTCGTCCGATGAAGCATGCCTAAGCCCGCATCCCGCTGGAGGATTGCCGTCCCCGAGCTGTCAATGCCGCGGTAGACCATATGGCCGCAGCCTTCGCGCCAGGTCCCTCTGGGCGGCCTGGCCCGCCGCCGAGGCGATTTCTCTTCCGCGCCCTCAGGCGCGATGCTGTTCGGTCGGAAGCGCGAAACCTTGTTGGTGCTGTGTCCCTCCGGTATGGCCTGGGGCGTCTCCGATCACAGCCGCGGTTCTGGCCCGCGCCCTGCCAGCGGCTCGTGAGATTCGATGCCAAGCGCGCGGGACAGGTTCCGGCTGTGATAGCCCCAGATCAGGCCATACCGGAGGGACACAGCACACGCGCGCCGACCGCGCGAGCGCCAGCTCGCGGAACCCCGCATCAACCGCGCCGCGCCCGGCATTTCCGCGTTCCGGGCCAACCAGCGCCCCACGCGCACAACGAAACCCGCCCTCTGCCACCAGACCACGAATGCACAGCGGCGTGTAGTAGACCGCAGCCGATGCAGACGACAGCACCACCGTCACCGTCTCCCAAAGCAACCCGCTCGCAAACTTTCCGATGCCCACCCAACGCAACCACTTCTTTTTCTCTCGACCACCACACCAACCCTCCCCTACATGATCTTTTTGATTTCTGATTGCTCCCCACCCCCGCCCAGTTCGACATCTTATTGGTCACGAAGTGGGCGATAAGATGTCGAACTGGGCGGGGGTGGGGAGTGAGCAGAAATCATGCCCTTCCGCGCTGCTCAGGGGATGGTTGGTGTGGTGGTGGAGAGCGCGAAAACCCCGCACTCTCTTGTATGCCTGATTCGCGCGGAAGTTGCGGGCTTTTCGCGCCTGCGATAGCCACCAAGATCGACAGCTGATCGGCTGAGCCACGGCGCGATCCTGGCCCTTCCTCGGCCGGAAAGTGTGTGCCCGGCCGCCGGGTTGTTCAAGGGCGCTCCTGCGTCGCGTCGCCTGCGGCGATGGCCTGTCGGCCACCCTTGAGCAACCCGCCGTCCGTGCACGAGAAGCCTTCGGAGGAAGGGCCGGGGAACAGTCGGGAATGAATGGTTGCCGAGTCACGGGCTGCCCGGCCACGAGTGCAAGGGTCCCGGGCTGGGCCGAGGTCAGTCCGGGAGGCCGACGTCGTGGGGATCTTGGTCGGCGCGAAGCCCTGCCCAGCTTGGGTGGCGCAGTATGGTGGTGAATTCCCGGTAGTACACCGTCGCCACCAGGCCAGGTTCCACCCAGTACGCCGGCACCGACCCGAACCGCGGCGGCGCCGCGAACGGGCTTACCTGGCGGGCGATCTCGTCCAGGCGCGCCTGCAAGACCCGCCGCTGTGCCACCGAGAACCCGGTGCCGACGTTGCCGACGTAGACGAGGTCCCCCGCCGGGGTGTAGGCGCCGAGGATCAGCGACCCGAACACGCCGCTGCGGGGACGGCTGCCCGGGATCCAGCCCGCGACAACGACGTCCGCCGACCGGCGCAGCGGAGTCTTGATCCACGATCGCGACCGCTGGCCGGGCCGGTAGATCGAGTCCAGGCGTTTGGACACGATGCCTTCGAGGCCGTGAGAGGCCGCGGTGTCGAGCATCTGCGCCGGCGCGATGTCAGTCCAGTACGGCGGGATCCGCACCAGGGTGCTGGCCAGATCGAGTTCGGCGAGCAAGTCCCGACGCTGGACGTACGGCAAGGCCACGGTGTCGGTGTCGTCGATGGCGAGGACGTCGAAGACGAACAACTGCACCGGAATCGAGGCAACCAATCCCGCCGGCGGTCGCGCGATGTGTATGCGGTGCTGCAACCGGCGAAACGACGGAATCCCGGTCGGCAACTCCGGGGCGACCACCTCCCCGTCGATCACGAACCGCCGACCCGCAGCGGTATCGGCCAGCGCGGCGGTCAGCTCGGGAAACGACGCGGTGGCCTCCCGGCCGTTGCGCGAATAGAGCCTGGTCTCACCATTGTCGAGGATGGTTATGGCGCGCATGCCGTCCCATTTCATCTCGACCGCCCACAGATCCGAGTTCTCGGGCGGCCGCCCCGCGGTCGCCAGCATCGGCGCCGGCACGCGTCCCACACTTCATAGCGTACTTACGGCAATCATCGAGCGACGGGATGGCGGGCCTACCCGTCACAGGCGGTTGACCAGCACTGTTGCCCAGAACGGGGTGCGTTTGCCGCCTCAGGCAACCAGTTCCGCCTACGCGGCGTCGTACCGGACATGACCACTCCGCAACCACACCCCGACGTCGCCGAACGCTGGACTCAAGCCAGGATGCGCAATCTGCTGGCCCGTACCTTCGGCCAACCGCAGGTCGCGCGCCGAAACCGGCTGCGCGCACTTCGATGCCAGGGGCTTCACTGCCCCGATGCGGTTCCCCCGACGGGGGTGAGTAGCCGCAACGGCCACCAGTACGGGTACGAACCCGGTACGTCTGCGGTTTCCCCGGTCGGCGCGATGAGCGCCCGCTCGTCGTCTTCGATCTCGACGATCTCGAAGACGTGATCGCTGTCCGCCGACTTCTTGACCCGAGAACCCACTTCCAGCACACGTCAACAATACGAGACCAGACCGGGTGGTTTGGCGACAGTGGGTCGGGGCGGCGCGTCTACGAGGTCGCCGCCGTGGGCCGATGAGATCTGAGCGCACGGTCGCGGTGCGCGTACCGGCGGCTGTGAACACGAAGAAGCCCCCGGCCCGATCACGGGCCGAGGGCTTCGGTGTGGCTGGATTCGGTTATGCGGCAGGCGGGATGTAGGCGCCGAGGTCGTAGATGCGGCCGTAGCCGCCGCCCTCGACCGGACCGACGTACAGCAGGCCCTCCAGTCGGCCGCCGATGGCCAGCCCGCCGGCGCGGGCGCGGCGCACACCGGCGCTGATCGCACGCATCACGTCGCGGTCCAGGGTGATCACGCGCAACCCGTCGTCCTGGTCGTCGTCGCGGGCGCCGGTCTCGATGATCAACTGCGAATCGATCACGGGGTCGCCGCCGCTGGAGACGGTGGGTTTGCGGTTGATCCAGTACAGGGGCTGTCCCTCGCTGTTGTGGCGGTGGCGGCGGACGACCGAGACGATCTCGCCGGTCACTCCCTCGCCGGGCTGCACGTCCTTGCCAAACGGGTTGCGGGCGCCGGCGCCCATCAGCTCGGCATTGATCTGGTCCAGGTCGGTCAGTGCGTTGGTCATGATGTCCTCCAAAGTTGTTCGAGGTGGTGAAGGGAATTGGGGGGCAGGCTGCCTGCCTGCCCGATATGGGCTGTGCCCGTGTGGCGGTAGAGGCTCACGGGTCAAGGGTGGCCGTCAGGCCATCGCCCTCGGCGACGCTTGCGCCCTGGACGCGGGAGGGACCGCCGCACACCCTCCCGCATCACCGGGCGATCGGTCAGCGAACCAAGCTCAGCACCTCCCCGTCATCGTCGGGGGCGTCGGCGGCGGCGATGATCTGCGCGACCCGCGAATGCGACAGCCCCACCGCGGCGCCGATCATTCGGGTCGATTCCCCCGCAGCGCGGCGGCGCAGGATCTCCGCATCACGTTCGGCGAGCGGGTCGGCGTCCACCGTCTCGGCGAGGGTTGTCTGCCCGCTGTCCAGCGCTGTCCGGTCGGTGTCCAGTCCTGTCGAATCGCTGTCCAGCCGTGTCGAATCGGCGTAGATCGGTGTCAACTCCGGCTCCGGCTCCGGTTCGGGAGCGCGGGGAACCTCGATCAGCGCGGTGAGGCCGTGCGTGGCGGCCAAACCGAACAGCGGCGCGGCGCCAGCGACGCAAGCCGCGATCGTCGCGGGCAGCAACCGATGCCCGGATTCCGCAGCGTGCAAGCCATTTCCGACCACGCTTATGCCCTCGGCGCAGAACAGTTCGGCCCAGAAGAACCAGCGAGTAGCTTTCGGGATCTCGATGCTCTGGCGAGTGCGGCGCTGAAGCGAAACCAGCGCCACAGCGGACTGGACAATCGCGCCGTCCACGAAAATCGGCCCGGCCCACGCTAGACGCGGTGTAATCCCGGCCATCATCGACAACTCCGTCAGCGCGGCGAACGACCAGGCGAACGCACCAGCACCGATCACGATCGTCATCACCAGCGCGGTCAGCTCCGCGGCATCCAGACGCCCGTTGGACGGACGCTCGACACGGTGGACAGTGGTGGACGAGTTCATCGCTGCATCCCTTCTCGGTCGGCCGACGCGGCCCACGGGCTCCACGCCGGAGTACGGATCAGGCGCTCCTGCTCGGAGTGCAGGGCGTGTCCGGCCAGCTGATCCAGGGCATCGTCCAGATCGCTGGCCAACTCCCGGTTACGGTCTTCCAACTGCGCCGCCTGATGCTCAGCGGCATCACGCTCGGCAATCGCGGCGGCCAGCTGCTCCTCCAACTCCGCGGCCCGCTGATTCGCCGCGATCAGCCGCTCCTCGATCTGGCTGCGACCCGCCCCCTCCGGCGAGGGCTGGACAGCCGCTGCGGCTGCGGGTGTCGCCGGGCATGCCGTCCGGACCATCGGCCGCGGGGCCGCTGCCCGGATGGTCGCCTCTCCGAGGTCGTGTGTGGGCTGGGCGGGCATCGTCGCCTCGACGGCGGGGGCGCTCATCGCTCGATTCCGTCGCGCTCGGAGTTCGCCTGGTGTGCGGCCAGGGCGTTGCCCGGCCGGTGGTTCGCCAGCGGCGACGGGATGGCCGTCTCCGAGTCGGCGCGATCCTGGACCCGGGTGACGTAGGGGGAGGTCAACAGGCCGTGCTCGTCGCACTCGATGCCGTGGTTGGCGATGTCGCGGGCCTGCTGCTCGCTGCGCAGCTCGATCGGGGTCAGCCAACCGACGTCCTGATAGAAGGTCAGACGGCGTTGGGCGGCTGCGTAGTCGGAGGACCACCGATCCGTCGCATCCGACAGGTACTCCCACTCGTCGGCCCACTGCTCCTCGCCATCGAACCACGGTGACGAGTACTCGCGGTAGGCCAGCTCGTCGGCCGAGTCGTAGTCGTCGTTGCCGCGGCACCGCAGGTTGTAGTACTCGGCGTGCATGAAGTCCGAGCGCATCTGCTGCTCGGTCCAGGTCTCGGTCTCGTGGGCCTGGTCGCTGGTATCGGCGCGGGTAATCTCGGTCATTGGTTCGGCTCCCTCTCGATCAGTGGTGGTTGTTGTGGTGTCGGGCCGTCGGTGCATGCCGGGCGTAGCCGCGCCCGGCATGTCCACATCCGCGGCTTCGCGGATGCCGGCGGCGCGTTCGGGGGTGCTCATCGCTCGAATCCGTCTCGCTCGGCTCCGTTGCGCGCCACGGCATCAGCGAGCACGCGGCCGGGTTGATGGTCGGCCAGCGGGGACCGTGCCGACTCCCGCGTCTCGACCTTGACCTGCGCGGCCTGGCGTTCCGGGCTGCCGTACCGCTCGTGTGCAGGGGTGCGTTCGGCGAGTTTCTGCACGGCCTCGTCCCGCTCGCCACGCAGCTGGTCACGCTCGGCAGTCAGCTGGGTCAGTTGCCGGGTCAACTCGGAGTTCTGCTCGTCCAGTCGGCCGTTGTGGCTAATCGACAGATTCAGTCGGGCCTTGAGCGAATCCACGTCCTCGCGCAGCCGATCCCGCTGCGCCCGAACCCGTTCGAACTGCTCACCGGCGTGTCCGGCCGTCTGCTCCCGGCGGGCACCGGAATACATGGCGGAGATGGCCGCGTCCCGCGCCGGATCCGAATGGGGACGCGGCTGTGCCCCCTCCTCGGCCCACATCCGCGCCCATACCGCATCGTCGGCGCGGTCCCGCTCATACTCCCGACGCAGCTGCTCGGCCGTCAGCGGCCGGGAGGACGAGAATCCGTCCCGGGTTTCGCTATGCCACAACTCGGCGTCGCGGGCGACCTCGACCTGATTGCCCTCGATGGCGTAAAACGGCTTCTCGCGGCCAATCTCGCGGGCCTTGACCGTCAGCGTCGTGCCCGGCCGCCAATCGGTCTCGGTCACCGCGTCGTGTGTCCACCGCGCGGCCTCGGCTTCGGTCGGGTGATAGGTGTTCCAGGTCCAGTCCCTCTCCCCCGGCCTGCCGGCCGTGATGGTCACCTGCGCGCGGGAATTCGCTTCAGCGTTGTCGAGTTCCCACCGCACCTGCTCGGGCGTCAGGCCCGCCGCACGGGCCCGTGCGGTCGCGATCCGCCGCCCTGCCCGCACGTCGCGGCTCTCGCCGTACTCGCGAGCCACCGCCTGGACGTGCCGCAAGTCCTGCACGGCGACCCCCTGCCGGACCGCTCGCTCCGGATCGACCGTCCGGACAGCGGCTTCCCGCGCTGCCCGCTCGCGGTGGTCGGGTAGCGCCTGCTCGATCGCCGCTCGGCGCTCGCTCACCCAGCGCTCGGACCGGACCGCGGCCTCCCGCGCCTGCTGCGCGGCGCGGCCGACCGGCGTACGGAACAGCTCCGGCCCGTAGAACGGCCGGTCCACCTGAGCGAAATCGAACCGGTCCATCGCCTGCACGATCTGACCGCGCTGCTCCAACGACAATCCGGTGCTCGGCAGGCTCGACTCGATGCTGTACCGCATCGAGTCCAGCCGGGCGTTCTCGTCATCCATAGCCACCCCCGCGGTGCGGCGCATCCGCTGCCGCAACGCGATCGACTCGCGGCGGTAGTCCTCCACCCGCTTGGCGAACCACGCCTCGGTGACACGCCGCTCCCCGACCCGCGCGCGGATCTGCTCGGCCAGCTCCCGCCGCTCTTCGCGGGACAACCGCGGCACCCCGGCGTTGCGGCCCTGTTCGCGGCGGCGGTGGATGTAGGTGCGGGCGACGTCGATCACCTGACGGAATATCCGTCCGGTGTCACGGCCGATCTGGTCAATTTCGTTGTCGGACATGCGCTTCCCTTTCGATTCAGTGGTTATTTCCATGACCGGCCCATGTGGGCCGGACGAGTGGCGGCGTCATCGTGGCGGTCACTGCTCGCCCCCGCCGCTCGCCGTGCGGCGGGCTTCGTAGGCGCCGCGCCGCTCGGACAGCTGCGTCACCCGCTCACGCAGCCGCCCCCAGTTCTCGGCCGCGGCGCCAGCGAGCATCCGTACCGAGTCGACAGGCCCCGGACGCCCGGCGCAGTGCCACCAGGCGAATGCCGCCAGCGCCAGCACGTACAGCGCCAGCGGGCCCGGCAGCGGCAACACCGCGACCGCGGTAGCCGCCGCAGCCGTCGTTGCGACGGCGGGACCCCAGATCCGCAGGTTGTCACGGGTTTTCGAGATGCGGGAGACGTGCGGGACGACTGCGCGGCCGACGTTGCCGCCGTCCGGGACGACCGGCACGAGCTGGCTGGCCAGCTGCGCGGCGGCGCTGCCGGCCATGTCGGCGCTCAGCGCGTCCAGTACCTGCCGTTCACGTTCCTGCTCCGCGGCGCTGCGGGCGCCGCCCAACTCTTCGCCGTGGTCTTCGGGATCGAACGCATTCGGGGATGACATGTTGTAACTCCTTGCTGTTCAGTGGATTTCAGGCCGGACGGCGCTTGGACAGATCGATCACCGAAGCCAGATCGCCGCTGTCATCGGTGTCAGCCGGGCCGGTGAAGTCGCCCAGTCCCGGCAGCGGGCGGACGCGGGCGAGTTCGGCGTCATCGAGCGGGGACACGCGGCCCCAGCGGGCGCGCCCGCCGGCCACCTGCACCACGTCGCCCTTTTGCATGGCGCGCAGCCGGTTCGGCGAGATCAGGAACTGGTCACCGGTCTGGACGTTGCCCTCGTCGCCGCTGGCTGTGCCGCTGATCAACTTGCGGCTCAGCTCGAACTTGGGACGGGTGCCATATACCTTGGCCAGCGTTTCCGGATCGGTGGATCGGCCCAGAAGGCTGCCGCCCGAAGCAGCCGACACCAGCGCGGTCCGGTTGTCGTCGTCGTGGCCGAGGCCCTGCCAGGACTGCGCGATCCACCACGACCCGATCCCGGCCTTCCGCAGCCGTTCGACCCACTTCACCGCGCGGGTCTTGCCATCAGACACCGCCGAGAACTCGTCCACGACCATGAGGGAGGTGCGGCCGTGCTGCTTGTCGGCCAGCTGCTCGAACATCGTCCCCAGAGCACCGAACTGGGCGCGGGCCCGGTCGGGGGTCTTCACACCCTCCAGCACGATGTAGATCAGATCGAAGTCGGTCAGCTCCTTGTCGCCGTCGAACGCCGACCCCAGCGACCGGTACAAGTTGGCGAATTCTGCTCGCGCGCTGTTCATCACCGGCTGCTTGCCGTCGATCGTGGACGCGATCTCCATGTCCACGCCCATCACGCCCGACCACGGCGTAACCCCGGCCTGACCACCCCAAAGCTTCGACAACTTGTCCACGTCGAAGCGGGACAGGAATTCCAGCCACGACCGCGGCGGGTTGTGCCCGATCGGCGTGGGTACGCCGTCGATCAGCTCGACCCGGGCCGGGGCGTCCACGATCAGGTGGATCAGGGTCTCGCGGATCTCGTGGAAATACCGTTCGGTGTCGGTAGTCGGCGTGGTGCCGCCGGAGATCATCGCCGACAGGATCGACCGCAGATCATCCACGATGGCCTGCTGCTCTTCCGGTGTCTTCGTCGCGAAGTCGTGGCGCGGCCACATGCTCAGCGACACATCGTCAGGGAAAGTGCCGATCCGTTCGGGACGAACACCCAAGGCCAGGAACCATTTCCGCATCCGGGCGGCGACCTTGCGCGACTCCGGGCCTCCGTTGCAGTCCACGACGATGGCCAGCGGCCGGCCGGGCCGGTCGAGCCGCCACCACTGCCGATGCCGCGTCCACGTCGTGATGAACCACGACCACAGCACCCGCAGCATCAGCGTGGTCTTGCCCGAACCGCTGGACGCGACCGTGGTCATGTGCTCGGCCACGTTGATCCACGGCAGGATCAGCCGCGTCTCAGTACGGCCGGCCAGCGCCCGGATCATGCTCTTGGGCGGTGCCTGGTCGAACTCCTGCGACAGCCGCCCGATCACCAGCTCCGGGTTCAGTCCCCCGGTCGTGTACGGAAGACGCCGACGCGAAAGCCGAGCCGCCGCACGCTGCTCGCGCTGGGCCTGGGCCCACAGTGCCCGCTCGGTGCGTGCCGGATTCTGCAACCCGACAGTGGACAGGCGCACCCGGTAGCTGGTGTGCACCACGGTCGCGATCAGCCACGCGGCCGGGATCAGCAGCGGCGCCATACCGGCCATGCCGCCGACGAACTGGCCTGCCAGGAATTGGTGCGCGGCCTGGGTGAAGTCGCGGGCCGGGGCGAAGATATCCCACGCCCACAGCGCCGCGGCGCCCGGCATTACCAGCACGGATGCGAACATCCAGTTCCGCAACCGGGTGGGTTTCCAGCCCAGCAGGGTCGCCGGAGCCAGGATCGCGACCATGCCGATCAGGACCGCGACCAGGCACGCCGCACCCAGCAGGGCGCTGTGACCGATGCTGTCCCAATGCCACGCCGAGAAGTCCGGCAACCAGCCCAGCGGGTCATGTTTGACGCCGATCGGCGGCATTTCCCGCTTGATGTGAATGCCGGGTTGCTCCACCGTCGTCGATGGCGCTGTCGTGGTGGTAGGCGTGGACGATCGGCAGTCGTCGGGGGTGATGAGCGGTGTGCAGGTCATGATCCGACCGCCTTTCCGTCGTCCGGGTTCGAGACCTGGGAGATTTCGTGATCAGCGGCTCCGCCCGCGATCACCCGGAGCCCGGGTCGCGAAGCAGGAGAGAACGATTCGGCCTGGTCTTTTGCCAGAAACTCGTCCAAATCGGCGAGGCGCGGCTTCCAGCCGTCCGACATATCCAGACTCGCCGCCGCAGTCCGGATTACGTTCTTCACAGCCTCACCGCGGCAGTAGTAGGTGAGGCCAGCACATTCGGCACGCTGGGCAACCTGCCGGGCTTGCAGCACCGATCGCCTCGCTGCCGCAAGGCTTTTCGGGGTCAGTTCGACCTCGACGGCCCACAACTCGCCCGCGCTAGTGATGTAACGCCCATCGTGGATATGCGGGCGTGACTGCCCCGCTGGTGTCACACCAACCTCGGCGTGCAACAGGCGCTCCGAGGTCCAGCGCTCCAGGTCCATCCCGGTCAACGCCAGACGGAGCTGAAATACGGCCTTGACGTGCGCGGCCATCTTCGGCGTCGGCACCCAATAACGCACCGGCCGACCTAGCAGAGCTTCCGCCGCGGACTTCGTGGGAAAGATCCACGACGGCCCCGGTACCGGCCGCGCCCGGTTGGCGCTGATCAAGTGGGCCGCTTCCCATTTCGCCGTGATCCGGTACGCACGGTTGAGGCTCACGCCCAGCATTTGTGCGACTACATCCATTGGTGCCCCGTACATTTCGGCCAGAATCGTTGTGCCGGCCATGTCACGCGGCGAGAGTCGATAAGTCATCGGTCTATCCCTTCGCGTTCGGCGTTGCGGGTCACCGCGTCGGCCAGGGCATTGCCCGTGGGCACGTAGCCCGCCAGTGCGCTGGTGGGTGTGTCCCACTCCGATTCCTGCTCATCAGCGGTCTGTTCGAACTCACTGCGGTCGATACCGTGGCGCTCGGCAGCGCGGAGCTGGTGCTCACGAGTCGCTTTCGCGAGCGCCGCCAACTGAGCCGGGGTCGCGGGCCGCTTCGGCGCGCTCTTGCTCACGTCGAACAAGTGCGCCTCGTACTCGCGGCCGTGCCGCCGAAACGGCACCTTGCCCGCGATGTCCTGCCCATTCGGACGCAAACCCTGCGCAGCCAACTGGCGACGAGTCCGCAGATGAGGCGGTGCCATGCGCCACCTGTAGACCGGGATGCCTTCGCTCACCGCGACTCACCCCCGGCGGGCGGTCCGCACTCGGCAGGCAGCGCAGCCACCTGCACACCAGGCGCCGGGCACACGATCACCGTGGTCGCACCATCCGACTCGCGTGGCCCGAACAACCAGCACCCCGCGGCCAACCCGGCCGCGAAGACCGCCAGAATGCCGTACACGTACAGCCGCGACCGGGTGCCGACCGGAAGCCCCAGCCGTGCAGTCGGATACGAGTAGACCGGCATCTGCGTCGGGATCGGCCGATAGACCGGCCCCTGGACCGGATACGGGCCGTGCTGCGGCGCTAGGTCCTGCACCGATCGAGCGCCCGGCTGCCACATGTCCGTAACTCCGACCGGTTGCTGCGTCGACGGGTTGTATACCAACTCGTAGCGCTCAAGTTCGCCGCTCATCGCCGCACCCCTGTCCGGCGCGGTCGACGTCGCCACGCGGCCCACAGCACCATCAGGAACACCACCGCCAGCGCGGTACTCGGCGACCAGATGAACAGCAGAATCGCCAGGATCAGCGGGATAGCGAGGATTTCCGTGGCAAGCCTCATCAGCGACCACCCACCTCGATCGCCAACGGCGAAACCACGTGCGCCGCCAGATAATCCGACATCGCGGCGTCGAGCATGTCTCGCAAACCGGCGGCCTGCTCCAACGTCAACTGCATCGACAACTGGGCAAATGCCGACGACTTGTTGGGCGCCACCTCCACGCAAACGCGGTCGATGTGTTCCGCGTACGTCACCCGGAACGACCCGTGCACGGCGATGCTGGTCCTGATGCCGGTATCCGCGGCATCGCCCCGCTCATCGAGCTCGGTGACGTAGTCACCCATCCAGCTCTTCTTCATCACGCGCCCCTTAGACCTGGCTCAGGGGGCGGACCAGCGCGAGCACCTGGTCCCGGTCGACCTTGATCAGTCGCGGACCGACCTGGAATCCCTCCAGGAGGCCGCCCTCGACCCAGCGCCGGACAGTGCGGGGATGCACCCCGCCCGCCAGGTCCGCCGCATCCCGAAGGCTGATCAGCGTCTTACCTGCATTGCTCGAACCGTTGCGCCTGCTCATGAATGTCTCCTCCGACGATCAGTGCGACATCAGATGCTCTATCTGATGTCTTTAAAGATAGATCTGATGTCTTCTGATGTCTAGACATTCGTGCGTTTTTCATCACAGATATGCAGCCCTGGGAAGAATCTGCAGGCCAGAGAGGGTTACGTGGGTATCAACTGATAGCTTTGATGCACCACGACGGACGTAGGAGGGCTACGTGGACACCTCAGGAGATGCGCGGCATCGGCAGATCGCCCGCGAGATCCGCAACGAGATCGAGTCGGGGAAGCTCCGGCCCGGCCAGAAGTTGCCGAGTACGCGAGCCCTGGCTGAGCAGTTCGGCGTGAGCGTCGCGCCCGTCAACGATGCGATGGCCATTCTTGAGGAAGAGGGTCTCGTCGTCAGTCGTCCGCGCTCCGGACGGATTGTCAGCGAGACCGCCACCCCCGGCGCTCCGCGACCTCGGCGCGGGCGACCGCAGGTCATCTTCGTAGGCGGCTATGCCGGCAGCGGAAAGACGGAACTTGGGGCAGTGCTGGCGAGGCTGACCGGCTGGGCGATGCTCGACAAGGACACGATCACCAGGGCGGTTGTCGACACGGCACTGGTGCAGCTGGGAAGTACTGTCGCGGACCGCGAATCCCCCACCTACATGAACCTCGTTCGTCCCGCTGAATACGAATGCCTTGCTGCGGCCGTTCGGGAGAATGTCAGCTGCGGAGTGAGCGTCATCGCGACCGCGCCGTACATCAAAGAGTTCAGCACCGAAGCTTGGTTCCGCCGGACCGCCGCCGAACTGGACACCCTCGGCGCCGACATGGAGGTGGTCTGGATCCGGTGCCAGCCGGACTCCATGCACTCGTACATCTCCCGGCGGGGCGCCGCTCGGGATTCCTGGAAGCTCGCCAACTGGGACGATTACGTGAGCGGTCTCGACACCACTTTCGAACCGCCGTGGCAGCACACGATCATCACGAACGATCCCGACTCCCCGCCGTTGCGCGAGCAAGCCCAGGCGCTGATCAAGTCTCTACAGGACTGAGATGGACACCGCGATCGTCATGTACGGCCCACCGGCCGCGGGCAAGGACACCGTGACGGCCGCATTGACCAGTCTCGACGGGAAGTTTCACCACTACCGACGGATGAAGGTCGGCACCGGTCGCACCGCGGGATACCGGATGGCCTCAGCACCCGAATATGAGCGCCTGGCCGCCGCTGGTGAGGTCATCTACTCGAACTCGCGGTACGGCTCGACCTACATCATCGATCGCCCCGAACTGGCGAAAATCCTTGCAAATAGCGAGGTTCCGGTTCTGCATGTCGGTCAGCCGGAGGCGGTAAACGCGCTACTTGCTGCCGCTCCGGCCGTCCGATGGATCGTGGTCGAACTGTGGTGTCCCCGCGAGATCGCAGCGGAGCGAGTCACCGCTCGAGGAACTGGCGACACCGCGGCGCGGCTCGAGGCATGGGACGCGACACCGCGGCTGACCAACCCCGACGTCCGGATCGACACGGCAACGGTCGATCCCACTGGCGCGGCCGGCCGAATCGTCGAGGCCGTCACTGCCGCTCAGTGCACGGTCATAGTGCCGACGATGCATCTCGTACATCCAGACGGCACCCTGGATCTGGCCGCTACACAGCGCCACGCAACTGCGGCTGCCGACAGCTGGATCGATCACTTTCTGATCAACGGTTCGACCTCCGCCGGTCACGAGCTGACTCGCGCCGAACGGACGGGCGTCCTCGATACCTGGCTCGAAGCGGTCGGCCCTGGTCGGCTGCTCTCCTGCGCTTGGTCGGGTGACGACGTCGCGGCTGCGGTCGATCGCGAGGTGGCCCCTATGGCAGTACTGCGAGCCGCTTCTGTACCCGATGCTCAACGGATTCTCCGAACACTGCCGGCCGGATCGACGATCTACAGCCATCCCGCCATGTTCGGCCATCCGTTCGATGCCGAGTTGGCGGCCTGGGCGAAAGAATCCGGCTGCCTCCCGCTCGGCGGCAAGCTCGCCAAGATTCCATTGGCAGAGATAACCGAAATCCAACGTGCTGCACCAGAATTCGCCATCTGGGACGGTTCGTCCCGGCGAATTCGAGAGTCAATGGGCGCCGGTGCGGCCGGGGTCGTCGCAACGCCGTTGGCCGCGCTACTGACCGAGCTTCCCCCGCGCAGCCTGGCCCTGCTCCAACCCGTGATCGACGCCATACAGAACGAACTCGACCGCCTCCCGGACCGAGCGGCCAAACGCCGATGGCTGCTCGACCAAATTCAGGACTGACCGTCCACCCATCACCGACCGTGGGGCACGCACGATCCCACTATGGGGCACCCGTGGGGCATACAGATGGATCGACGTGTACTCTCTTGTCACGTAAGTGCAATCGATATTCGACCAATAAACACAGGTCAGATGACATTTAGAGTCACAAAAGTTGACCTATGTCCTGCGGTTTGATATCCGGAGCTGAAAACGGACTTTTAATCCGCAGGTCCCAGGTTCGAGCCCTGGTGGGGGCACACCGAGAGGCCGGAGCCCTACGCTCCGGCCTCTCGCTCTTTCCCCTCACCCTCGGCGCGCATACAGCTCTGACCTGGGACTTTCGTCAGCACCCCGACACCGCGCTAACGTACGGAATTCTCCTGCGATACATCGTGACGCACAGGTTCCGGGCCTACACTCGCAACGGTCGGGGCATGTGCCGACACCCCATATGAGTTCGGTCACCGACGCTGTGAACTCATACAGGTGCGCTTCGCATCACACCTACGGTGCCGTAAGGTATGGGCGGCGGCGGCACGGCCACAGGGGGGACGACCAGCAATACCGCAGGACAACACCGAAGGGCGTATGTATGGCAAGGGATCTGACTCAACTCGAGCTGCTGACGGAGTTGGAGCCGGTTGCCGAGGAAAACGTCAACCGACACCTTTCGATGGCCAAGGAATGGCATCCGCACGACTACGTGCCGTGGGATGAAGGCCGCAACTTCGCCGCACTGGGTGGTGTGGACTGGGATCCGGAGCAGTCCAAGCTCAGCGAAGTGGCCAAGGCCGCGATGATCACCAACCTGCTCACCGAGGACAATCTGCCGTCCTACCACCGTGAGATCGCCGAGAACTTCTCCCAGGACGGCCCGTGGGGCACCTGGGTCGGGCGCTGGACCGCCGAGGAGAACCGGCACGGCATCGTCATGCGCGACTACCTGGTGGTCACCCGCGGCGTCGACCCGGTGGCCCTCGAACAGGCCCGCATGATCCACATGACCAACGGTTTCGCATCCCCCGCCGAGGCCGACGCCGGATTCCTGCACTCGGTCGCCTATGTGACCTTCCAGGAACTGGCCACCCGGGTCAGCCACCGCAACACCGGCAAGGTGTGCGACGACCCGATCGCCGACCGCATGCTGCAGCGCGTCGCCGCCGACGAGAACCTGCACATGATCTTCTATCGCAACATGTGCGGCGCGGCGCTGGATCTCGCCCCCGACCAGGCCCTCGACGCGATCACCCTGATCCTGGAGAACTTCCAGATGCCCGGCGCCGGAATGCCCAACTTCCGCCGCAACGGCGTGCTGATGGCCAAGCACGGCATCTACGACCTGCGCCAGCACCTGGAAGAAGTGGTCCAGCCGGTGCTGAAGAAGTGGCGTGTCTTCGAGCGCGACGACTTCACCGCCCACGGCGAGGAGACCCGCGAGCGGCTGGGGCTCTTCCTGGAGAAGCTCAGCAAGGACGTCGTGAAGTTCGAGGAACAGCGCGACCGCATGCTCGCTCGTGAGGCCGCCAAACGCGAACGCAATTTGACTGCCGCCTCGGTCGGCTGAATCAACTCCGCTCGGAATCGGGCGGCGTAACCCGCGATCGGCGGGCCGACAATATTGTCGGCCCGCCGATCGTGTGCGGTCTCCACCTTCTCTCGGCACGGCGGCTCTCGGCACGGCGGCCGCACACTCGGCCCTCCACGCCAAGGGGCCGACGACGAGCCACACGGTATCCATGAACCGGCCCCGAACACCGCCTGACGATCGGCCGGATTCGATCGGCCGCGATGATCCGAGCGAACGCCTGAATATCCGTGTCGGCCAACAACGTTGCGCCCCGACCCCGCCGCACCGGCGCATATGAGCGGGAGCGTTGCCCCGATCAACTACTCTATAGAAATAGAGGATGCATAGCGGTGGCAGTTCCCCGGATTCCGGCGGACCGGCAGGGAGTGAGATGCGACATTGACCGGCAAGGCCCCGGACGCGCCGGCGACGTCGGACAGCCGTTCCTTGCGGCGGGATGCGATTCGGGAAGCCGCGCTCGACCTCGCGGCCAGCGGTGGTAACCGCGCGATCACCCATCACGCGATCGACGACCGGCTCGGGATCGCGCGCGGTTCGACCTCCTACTACTACCGCACCCGCCAGCATCTGCTGGAGGCGGCGATCGAGCATTTGGCCGCCACCTCCCGCGCGGCCTTCGACACCGCGCGGGCGGTTCCGGACACCCGCGACGATCCCCTCGACGGCGCCGCCGAACTCATCACCGGCCAACTGGATCTCCTGCTCGGCGACCGTCGCCGCGACTCGCTCGCTCGCTACGCACTGGCCGCCGACACCGCCGGGAACGAGGAACTGCGGCGGGCGCTCGCGGTATGCCTGTTCTCGTTGCCCGCGGCGGAAGCACTGCTGACCTCCCTCGGGGCTCCCGATCCAGAGCAGGCCGCACGTGATCTGATCAGCTTGCTGGAGGGACTGCTCTTCGACCGGCTCCACGGCCTTCGTTCGCTCCTCGAGATCACGCCGGACACGGCGGCCAGCCGAGACGATCTCCGCCCGACGATTCGCCGGTGGCTGCGCGCGCTCTCGAGGTGAGGCCGTCAGCGCTGCCCGGCGATGAGCCGTTGTGCGTCGCGGAGAACGTCTTTCGCTTCCGGAAGCAACGCATCGGCAACCGGGATGGACCGGCTCGGACGGACCGGTGACCTGGGCTGCGGTCGACATTTGAGACACTGGAGATCATGACTGCGGTACTCGAGGCCAAGCCCCAGCTGCGGATCGGCCCCTACCCCGTCGATCCGCCGGTGGTGCTCGCCCCGATGGCCGGTATCACGAATGTCGCGTTCCGGAAGCTGTGCCGCGAGTTCGGCAGCCGGACCTCGATCTATGTCTGCGAGATGATCACCGCCCGGGCCGTCGTCGAACGGCACGAGAAGACGCTGCACATGATGGCCTTCGACGAGGACGAGCATCCACGCTCGATGCAGCTCTACGGTGTGGATCCGAAGACGCTCGGCGAGGCCGTGCGCATCATCGTGGGCGAGGGCTGGGCCGACCATATCGATGTCAATCTGGGCTGCCCGGTGAAAAAGGTCACTCGGCTGGGCGGCGGCGCCGCGCTGCCCTACAAGCGCCGGTTGTTCCGCGACATCGTGCGCGAAATGGTCGCCGCCGCGGATCCCGCCGGAGTTCCGGTGACGTTCAAGTTCCGGATCGGGATCGACGACGACCACCTCACCTACCTGGACACCGGGCGGATCGCCGAGGGCGAGGGCGCGGCCGCGGTCGCCCTGCATGCTCGTACCGCCGCCCAGCTGTATTCGGGCACCGCGGACTGGTCGGCCATCGCCCGGTTGAAGGAGGCCGTCACCACCATCCCGGTCCTCGGTAACGGCGATATCTTCAGCGCTGACGACGCACTGGCAATGATCGCGCAAACCGGATGCGACGGGGTGGTGGTCGGTCGTGGATGTCTCGGACGCCCGTGGCTGTTCGCCGAGCTCAGTGCGGCGCTGCGCGGTGAGCCGATCCCGGCCGGCCCGAACCTCGGACGCGTAGGTGAAATCCTGCGCCGGCACGCGAACCTGCTCGTCGAACATGACGGCGAGGACAAGGCCATGCGCGATATCCGCAAGCATATGGCCTGGTACTTCATGGGGTTCCCGCTCGGCTCCCAACTGCGGCGCAGCTTCGCGACCGTGAGCAGTCTCGCTCAGCTGGACGATCTGATCGAACAGCTGCCGCCGGACGTGCCCTTCCCCGCCGATGCGCAGGGTCCACGCGGCAGACAGGGCTCACCCGCCGCGAAGGTGGTCCTCCCCGACGGCTGGCTCGACGACCCCGAGGACCCGACCGTCCCGGCCGCCGCCGATGTCATGCACAGCGGCGGCTGATCGACCTCTACGCTTCTGACCTGCCGGTTCAGTGATGGCTGGTTTAGAAGTGGCCAACTGTGGCGTAATCGTTATCATGGCGGGGGCCGCTGCGACCGGACAAGCGAGTGCGCGTGCCCTATAGCCAGGTGTGGAATCGACGATCCCGGTCGCGACGAAAGAGTGAAGTGAGGTTCGTAGGTGGGTGACGACGATCGGCGCGGGCGTCCGTCCCGGCCCGGAGGTCGCGCCCCGTGGGAGCGCTACCCAGGCCCGGATTCGGGTGAGAACGCCGCCGCCTCTCGCAGTCGGCACACGGACGAACCGCAATCCTCGGCCCCCATCACCGTCCATGATCTGGTGCAGCGGGTAGACAGCGAACGCATCGCACGCCGGCGTCAGGACGACGCCGCGGACGCGGGCCGCAAGGCGCCCGGCGGCGCCACCGGCCGAGGCCGGACGCCGCAGCCCGACCGTGGCGCGCGCCCGGGCGGAAACCGCAGTCGCACAAGCGATGACGGCGCCCCCGCGACGCCGCCCGGCGCGAACCGCCCCGGCCGCGGCGCCCCGCAGCCCGCCGCCAACCCACCCGGCCGTCCCGCAGCACCGCGTGCCGAAACCGGCGCCGGCCCGGCGAACCGCACCCGCGGCGCGGCTCCCGCGGCGGGACGCGGCAATCCGCGCAATCCCGCTCCCGGCGCACCGGCGGGCGGACCGGGAAGTGGCGATGCCCGCGCCGCCGCCGCAGGTGGCGCCGCAGGTCGCGGCCGGAAGACCTCCGACGCCCGGACCACTCAGGGCAACAACCGCGCCGCCGCGCCCGATCAGCGCACGCGCCGCACTCGATCCGGACGCCCGGCTGCCGCCGCGGCGGGATCGGCGTCGGTCGCCGGAAGTGCCGGCGCCACACCTGTTTCCGATGCCGCCCAGCCCACCGCGGTCTATCGCGCTCCCGCCACCGACGCGCGGGCCGATCAACAGCCTCCCGCGGCGCCTCCGCCCGCGGTCGAACAGGTCACCGATCAGCTGCCGGTCCCCGACGACGAATCGGCCTCGGAGGCAGCGTCTTCCGCGGCCGAGCAGCCCGACACACCCGCGCTGTCGCGACTGGCGGCGAGCCGTCAGCGGCGCCAGCGGCGGGTGCGGCTCGCGGCCCGCGCCACCACCTCGGCGTGCGCCGTACTGGCACTCGTGATGACCGGGGTCGGCTGGAATTACCTGCGCGCCACCGACAACGGCTTCACCCAGGTTTCGGCATTGGACCAGAACTCCGCCGATGTCGTCGATCCCGGCGGACAGACCGGTGACGAGAACTTCCTGATCGTCGGCACCGACACCCGTGCCGGGGTCGACAGCCAGCTCGGCGCCGGCACCACCGACGACGCCGAAGGCGCCCGCTCGGACACCGTCATGCTGGTGCACGTGCCGGCCAACCGGTCCCGCGTCGTCGCCGTCTCGTTCCCCCGCGACCTCGATGTGAGCCGGCCCGAATGCGAGGGCTGGGACAACGACCACGCCAAGTACACCGACGCGAAATTCCCCGCCGCGGCCGGCGACAAGCTCAATGCCACCTACGCTCTCGGCGGGCCGAAGTGCCTGACGAAGGTGATTCAGAAGATGTCGGGGTTGAATCTCAACCACTTCGTCGGGATCGACTTCAGCGGCTTCCAGTCGATGGTCGACACCATCGGCGGCGTCGAGGTGTGCACCACCCGGCCGCTGGTCGACGACGAACTCGGCACCGTCCTGCCGAATACCGGAAAACAGCTCCTCAACGGCCCGGTCGCTCTGGACTACGTGCGCGCACGCCATGTGCACGGCGAGGAGCGCAGCGATTACGACCGCATCCATCGTCAGCAGCTGTTCCTGTCCTCGCTGCTGCGCGGTGCGCTGTCGTCGAAGGTCCTGTTCGATATCGGCAAACTCAACGGCTTCATCAACGCCTTCAGCAGTCACGCCTTCATGGACCATGTGAGTACGAAGGATCTGCTGATGCTGGGCCGGTCCATGCAGAAGATGGATGCGGGCGCGATCACCTTCCTGACCGTGCCGACGGCCGGCACCACCTCCTACGGCAACGAGATTCCCCGCGAATCCGATATCAAGGCGATCTTCCAGGCGGTCATCGACGACCAGCCGCTGCCGGGCGAGAAGAAGGCGCCGGAGGCGCCCAAACCCTCCCAGGCCCCCGCCGCACCGCCGCAGCTGACCGCCGTCGATCCGAGCACGGTGTCGGTGCAGGTCTCCAACGGGTCGGGGGTCACCGGTGTGGCCGGTACCGCCGCGACGCGGATCGGCGCCGAGGGATTCCAGATCTACAACGTCGGCAACTACTCCGGCGGCACCATCGACACCACCACCGTCCGGTATTCGGCCGGTCACGAGGCGGAGGCGGCCACGGTGGCCTCGGCGCTGCCCGGCGCCAAGCTCGCGGTCGCCTCGGGGCTCGGCAGTATCGTCGAAGTGGCGCTCGGTTCGGATTTCACCGGCACCGTCGGTACCCCGACCGCGTTCGGTTCGCCGGTCCCCGCCCCCTCCGGGGCCGCCGATTCCACCGATCCGGTCGCACTCCCCTCCGATCTCGAACACGTCAACGCGGCCGACGATCTGTGCAAGTGAGCCGCGCCCACCTGCGCCGACGACGCGGCGGGACCGGCACCGACGATTCACTCGCCGTTCGTGACTTGGTCAGCAGGCCTGACTAGTCTGTGGATTCATGCGTGTCATCTACAACGAACAAATGGCTGAGCTCGCCGACTTGCTGGGCGAGATGGCCGGGCTGGCGGGCTCCGCCATGGAGCAGGCGACCCAGTCGCTGCTCCAGGCCGATATCTCATTGGCCGAACAGGTGATCACCGAATACGACCGGATCGCCGAGATGATCGCGCAGGCCGAGGAGAAGGCGTTCGCTCTGCTCGCGCTGCAGGCGCCTGTCGCGGGTGACCTGCGCCAGGTGGTCAGCGCGATTCAGATCGTCTCCGATGTGAATCGGATGGGTGTGCTGGCGCTGCACGTCGCCAAGGTCGCCCGGCGCCGCCACCCCAACCACGCCCTGCCGGAGTCGGTCAACGGCTACTTCGCCGAGATGGGCCGGATCGCGGTGAATATGGGCGCCGCCGCCCAGGAGGTCCTGGAGTCGCGCGACCCGGAGCGGGCCGCGCAGCTCAACGAGGACGACGAGGCGATGGACGATCTGCACCGCCACCTGTTCTCCCTGCTCATGGATCGGGAATGGAAGTACGGCGTCGCGGCCGCCGTCGATGTCACGCTGCTGGGCCGCTACTACGAGCGCTTTGCCGATCACGCGGTGGAGATCGGCCGCCGGGTGGTCTTCCTGGTGACCGGCGTGCTGCCACCGGATCCGGACGCCGAGGTCGAACGCATCTGAACTCCCCGCCTCCCGGGCCGCCGCGCACCGGGAGGCGCCACCGAGGTCGGGTTACGGGGCGGCGGGCGAGAGTCCGGCTGGTTCGCGCGCGGACCGGATGAGTTGCCCAGCGGCTCAGGAAATCTCCGTCCGCATGCGTGTGAATTCGCTTCCAGTGGACGAGTTCTGCTCGCCGTCCGTGCGGCCCAGCAGCGAAGCGCCGCGTTCGGGTTTCCAGGGCAGCAGGGCCGCGACGAGTACCGCGCAGGTCAGCAGTGCGCCGACCGCGGCCCAGGACGCTGCGGTCGAACCGGCCAGCGCGGCCACCTTCATACCGTGCACCAGATCGGCCTTCGCGCCGGCGAAGAACGGGCTGATCGGGGCTTTCACGATCTCGAGCACGCTGATCGGGGTATCGCGCGCGAGGCTTTTCTGGGTCGGATTCATGATCGCGTCCGGAATCGCGTCGATGCGGGCGCCGACTCGCTCGGTGTACACGGAGGTCATGATCGAGCCGAGGACGGCGACACCGAGCGTCCCGCCCACTTCACGAGTGGTGTCGTTGACCGCCGACCCGGCGCCGGCCTCCTCCATCGGGACCGACCCCATGATGGATTCGGTCGCGGGTCCCTGCACCACGCCGAAGCCCACTCCCATCAGCACCATGGAGACGAGAACGGTACCCAGATAAGGCGTTTCGATGGTCACCCGGCCGGCGAAGAACATCCCTGCGGCCAGCAGCACCAGGCCGCACACCACGGTCGCGGTGGTGCCGATTCGCTGGGCCACCAGTGTCGCCACCGGAGCGCCGAAACCGACCGCTGCCGCGAAAGGCAGTGAGTGGATGCCGAATTCGAGTGCGCTGAACTCCTTCACACCCTGGAAGTACTGGGTGATCAGGAACAGGAATCCGAACGCGCAGAAATAGGAGACCGTGATGGCCAGCGCGGGTATCGAGAACCGCCGGATCCGGAACAGCCGCATGTTCAGCACGGGCGACTCCACCCGCAGCTCCCAGATCACGTACACCGCGAGCAGAATCAGCGAGACCGCGTAGCCGGTGATGCTGCGACCGGACAGCCAGCCGTGCTTGGGCGCTTCGATGATCGTCCATACCAGCGTCGTGACCGCCACCAGCGACAATGCGATTCCGAGCAGATCCAGCCGTCCGGAGTGCTCGGCCCGGGATTCCGGCACCACGACCAGGACCGCCGCGATGGTGATCACCGCGATCGGCACATTGATCCAGAACACGGCGTGCCAGCTGAAGTATTCGAGCAGCCAGCCGCCGGTCACCGGTCCGATCGCCACCGCGACACCCGCCATCGCGGTCCACAGCGCGATGGCCGCGGCCCGGGCGCGGGCCTCGGGAAACAGATTGATGATCAGCGCCAGCGTCGCCGGGAAGACCGCCGCGGCGAAGACACCCATCCCGGCCCGGGCGACGATCACCTGACCGAGCCCGGACGACATCGCCCCCGCGGCCGACATCACCGCGACGCCCGCGAGACCGATGATCATCATCCGGCGGCGGCCGTAGCGGTCACCGAGATGTCCCAGCGCCAGCAGCAGCCCCGCGAAGGCGAGGGTGAACGCGTCGACGATCCACTGCAGTCCGCTCATCCGAGCCTGCAACTGCACCGCCATCGACGGCAGTGCCACGTTGACCAGTGTGTTGTCCAGCACCACCAAGAGCTCTGCCGCGCAGATCGCGATGAGCGCGAGTATCCGCATACGCGTCGCGGTCGGAATTCCGCGCTCGGATACTGGTCTCGCCGTTGACACCGACATCCCGGCCTCCTGACTATAACGATCGGTTTAGTTCAGGAGGAAGTTAGCTGTTACCGGCAGTTTCATACAACCGACCACGGTATGAGATGGGCGAGGACACATCCCGCCGGCTCTGTGATGCCCGCCACAGCGATACCGGCCGGGCACAAGGAAACCCCGTCGCACCGGCGACGGGGTTTCGGCATTCGGATCGAAGCTCGACCTGCGATCAGCCGAAGCGGCCGGAGATGTAGTCCTCGGTCGCCTTCTGCGTCGGGTTGGAGAAGATGCGCTCGGTCTCGTCGATCTCGATCAGCTTGCCGGGTTTGCCCTGCGACTCCAGGTTGAAGAACGCCGTCTGGTCACTCACCCGAGCAGCCTGCTGCATGTTGTGGGTGACGATGACGATCGTGTACTCCTTCTTCAGCTCGGAGATCAGATCCTCGATCGCGAGCGTGGAGATGGGATCCAGCGCCGAACAGGGCTCGTCCATCAGCAGCACATCCGGCGAGACCGCGATGGCGCGGGCGATGCACAGACGCTGCTGCTGACCACCGGACAGTCCGCCGCCGGGCTTGTCCAGGCGATCCTTCACCTCGTTCCAGAGGTTGGCGCCGCGCAGCGAGCGCTCCGCGACCTCGTCGAGGTCCTTGCGGTTGCGCACGCCCTGCAGCTTCAGCCCGGCCACGACGTTGTCGCGAATCGACATGGTGGGGAACGGATTCGGGCGCTGGAACACCATGCCGATGGTGCGGCGCACACCGACCGGGTCCACCGTGGAGCCGTAGATGTCCTCACCGTCGAGCAGCACCGCGCCCTCGACGCGGGCGTTCGGGGTCACCTCGTGCATGCGGTTCAGCGACCGCAGCACCGTGGACTTACCGCAGCCCGATGGGCCGATGAACGCGGTGACGCTGCGCGGCAATACGGTCAGCGACACCTCGGATACGGCATGGAATTTGCCGTAGAAGATGTTGAGATCTTTGACGTCGATCCGCTTGGCCATTGTCGTATTCCGTTCGCTTCTATCGGTTCCGCGTGAGCAGTTTGTTGACCACGGCCGCACCGACGTACAGCAGGGCGATGATCAGGATCAGCGTCAGCGACGCGCCCCACACTCGCATCCGGCCGGCCGGTTCCGGGTTGGCCAGCTCCTGGTAGATCATCAGCGGCAGCGAGGCCATATTTCCGTTGAAGATGTCGAAGTTGATCGACTTCGAGTATCCGACCAGCACCAGCACCGGCGCGGTCTCACCCATGACGCGGGCGACCGCGAGGAGCATGCCGCTGATCATGCCGGGCAGCGCGGTGGGGACGACGATCCGCAGGATCGTCTTCCACTTCGGAATGCCCAGCGCGTACGACGCCTCACGCAATTCGTCCGGCACCAGTTTGAGCATTTCCTCGGTACTGCGCACCACCACCGGCAGCATCAGCAGGACCAGCGCCAGCGAGACCGCGAACGCGGACTGCGGGAAGCCGAAGGTGGCGATCCACAGGGCGAAGACGAACAGCGCCGCCACGATCGAGGGCACACCCGCGAGGATGTCGACCATGAAGGTCGTCGTCTTGGCCAACCAGCCGCGGCCGTATTCGACCAGGTAGATCGCGGCCAGAATGCCCAGCGGCACCGCGATCACGGCGGCGACCGCGGACTGGACGATGGTGCCGTAGATCGCGTGGTACACACCGCCCGCGAACTGGTCGGGCAACACGCCCTTCTGCGAGTTCGTCCACCAGCCGCTGCTGACGATCGCGTGGAAGCCCTTGTTGAGCACCAGGATCAGCACCCAGCACAGCGGGATGAGGGCGATGACGAAACATCCCCACATGACCACGCTGGCCAGGTTGTTGCGAATCTTGCGGTTCAGGCTCACGTGCCGGAAGGTCGGCGCCTTGATCGGCTTGTCGAGTGTGGTTGTGGACATCAGCCGTTCACCTTCCCGCCGGCGGCGACCCGAGCCAGGGCATTGACCACGAACGTCAACGCGAAGAGTACGAAGCCGGCCGCGATGTAGGCGCCGGTCGGCAGGGCCTGACTGAATTCCGATGCTGCCGAGGCGATCTTGGAGGCGAAGGTGTAGCCGCCGTCGAACAGCGACCAGCTGCCGGGCTGGGCGGCCGTACGCAGCACGATGAGCACCGCGATGGTCTCACCGAGCGCGCGGCCCAGACCCAGCATGGATCCGGCGATCACGCCACTGCGGCCGTAGGGCAGCACGGTCATCCGCACCACCTCCCACTTGGTGGCGCCCAGCGCCTGCGCGGCCTCGATGTGCGCGCGGGGGGTCAGCTGGAAGACCTCCCGGCTGACCGAGGTGATGATCGGCAGGATCATCACCGCCAGCACGACCCCGGCGGTGAAGATGGTGCCGCCGCCGCTGATGGAGACGTTGCCTTCCTTGAACAGGAAGAACCATCCCAGGTTGTTGTTGAGGAATTGTTCGAAGGGCGCCAGCTTCTGCGCCAGCACCAGGAATCCCCACAGACCGAACACGATCGAAGGCACCGCCGCGAGCAGATCCACCAGCATCGCGAACGGACGAGACAGCACCTTCGGCGCGTATTGCGTCAGGAACAACGCGATACCGACGCCGAGGGGTACGGCGATCAGCAACGCCAGCAGCGAGCTCAGCACCGTCACCGTGAACAGGTCACGGATGCCGAAATGCATATTGTCGGCGTTGGTGACGTTGAACTCGGCGCTGGTGAAGAAGTTCGCCTTGTTCGCCGCGACCGACGGCACCGCGCGAATCAGCAGAAACAGCGCGATGAGGGCGATCGCCGCGACGATCGTCGCGCCGGCGGCCGTGGCCAGGGAGCGGAAGATGTTCTCCGCCCGTCGGCTGTGGGCGCGTTTGCGACCGGCCGGTTCGTTATTCGAATCGCTCGGCATGGATGAAGTATCTCCCGGAGGGACTTCACTGCCCGTCCGCGGACCGGTCGAATCCGACTGGCCCGCGGCGGTGACTTCGTCGTGGACGGTCATTGGGGTTTCGCAATCAGGAGATGGCGTTGATCGCTGTGGTCAGCTTGGTCTTGAACGCATCCGGGATCGGCACGTAGCCGGAGTCCTCGAGGCCGTTCTGACCGTTGGTGACCGCGGAGGTCAGGAATGCCTTGACGGCCTTACCCGTGTCGGCGTCGGCGTACTTCGAGCACACGATCTCGTAGGTGGCCAGCATGATCGGGTAGGCGCCCGGATCGGTCGGCTTGTAGAACGACTTGGTGTCGATGACCAGGTCGTTGCCCTCACCGGTGATCTTCGCCGCGGCGATCGCCTTACCGGCGGACTCGGCGTTCAACGCGACCGGCTTCACGGCGGCATCGGTGATGATCTGCGCGGTCGACAGGTTCTGCGACCGAGCGAAGGACCACTCGTTGTAGGTGATGGCGCCCTTGGTGCTCTTGATCGCGGCCGAGGTGCCCTCGTTGCCCTTGGCGCCCTCGCCCACACCGCCGGCGAAGGACTTGCCCGCACCCTTGCCCCAGGCGCCGTTGGACGCGGCGTCCAGGTAACGCTGGAAGTTGTCGGTGGTGCCCGACTCGTCACTGCGGAAGATCACGTGGATCGGGTCCGAGGGCAGGTTCACGCCCTGGTTCAGGCCCTTGATCGCCGGGTCGTCCCACTTGGTGATGGTGCCGTTGAAGACCTTCGCCGCCGTCGGACCGTCGAGGGTCAGATCGGTGACACCGTCGAGGTTGTAGGTGATGGCGATCGGACCGAAGACTGTCGGCAGGTTCCAGGCCGGTGCGCCACACCGGTCGGCGGCCTTCTTCGGCTCGTCCTTCTTGGCGTCCAGGGCGGAGTCCGAACCACCGAAATCGGTCTGACCGCCGACGAATTCGTTCACACCGGCACCCGAGCCGCTGGAGGTGTAGTCCAGCTTGGCGCCATCGCAGTTCTGCTCGTAGGCCGCGATGAAACGGTCCATCGCGTTCTTCTGAGCAGAGGATCCGCTGGCCTTGAGCGCCTTCTTGCCGCCACATGCGACATCGACCTTGGTGGTGTTACCGGTCGCGGCCGAGTTGTCATCGCTACCACAGGCAGACAGAGTCAAGGTACCGGCAGCCGCCAGTACGCCGAGGAGAGCGCCGCTGCGCTTGAAATTCACTGTTCCTCCGGGAAACACTTCGTACACGCCCGATCCCTCAACGACCGGACGGGTCCTGTGGGTGGCCGTTCGCAGAGAACTTGCGCACCGAGCAGCGGATGCCGCCCACAAGTAACGTAGGTTCGCCCGGTTGACAGTGGGACCTGGGGAAGTGAACGCGGAGTGAACAACCCGGCGCGATTGTGGTTCAAACCTGTGAGATTTGCCGCACCATTACTGCGCCGGTATCAACGAGTCGAATACGCGGCGTCGATATGCGCGGTCTCGAAGCCCAGGCGGCTGTAGGTGTGCACCGCGGCGGTGTTGTCGGCCTCGGTGTAGAGAATCACCGCACCCAGCCCTCGATCGCGCAGATAGTGCAGGCCGGCGAGGGTCAGGATGCGGCCCAGGCCCCGGCCCTGCGCGGCCGGATCGACGGCCACCACATAGACCTCCCCGACCGCGTCCGAGTTCTCGTCCGGATCATGCACCTTGGTCCAGTGAAAACCCAGGATACGAGCGGGATCGGCCGGATCGACGGCGATGAACAGGCCCTTGGGGTCGAACCAGTGCGCCGCCCGGCGGACCGCGATGTCGGCCTCGGTCCAGCCCCCCTGTTCGGGATGCCAGTCGAACGCGGCGTTGTTGACCCGCAGGATTTCGGCATCGTCGACGGGTCCGGCGTAGGTCCGCAGCACGAGGTTCTCGGGCACCGGCAGTTCCGGTAGCTCAGTGGTTGCCAAACCGCCTTCGGCGGGGGCCTCGAGCAGTGGGCGCCGCATCTGCCACAACTCCCGGGCCACCACCAGGCCGAGCCGCCCGGCGACCGCCCGCGCGGGGGCCAGATTGCCGTGCGCCCAGATCCGCGCTCCCGGCCCACCGGCCTCCAGAGCCGCCGCGACCAGAGCCGCGCCGATGCCGCGCCCGCGCGCCCGCGGATCGACCACCGCCTCCGCCATCGCGGGGTGATCACCGTGTGCTGGAACGAGATTCGCGTACGCGACCAGCTCACCGTCACGTTCGATCGGCAAATGCCGGGCCCGGGCGGCGGCCCCCTCCGCATCGGCGCCACCGGCGGCCGCGGATACCGAGAGCACGGCCTGCTCCGAGACGGGCGCCACGCCATCGGCAGCGCTCGCCCGCTCGATCAGCTCCACGGTCTTCGTCGCGATCGCTGGGGACACATCGTCGGCCCAGTCCGGCACCCGCACGCTCACACACATCCCTCGCTCATCCGGTCCATATTTCTCCGACCACCGGCACCGTCGCCGCGATCATTCCCGAATCGCCGCTCACTTCCGGTTCGCCGCAGGCCTTTTCGCCGTCGAGTCCGATCACCGGGCGGACCGCGCGAACCGAACTCGACCGCACCGCACCACCGTTCTACACCGAACTCAGGAAGGACTGCCGTTGACCTGCGTCAGCTGCGAATCCTCGGCGCCGTCGTCGCCCTCGTCGGCGGCGGGCGCCTGTTCGCCGCCCTTGGCTCCCGACGAACGCGCCGGGCGCACCGCCTTGTACCCGACATTGCGGACGGTGCCGATCAACGATTCGTATTCACTGCCGAGTTTGGCCCGCAACCGCCGCACGTGCACATCGACCGTGCGGGTGCCGCCGAAGAAGTCGTAGCCCCAGACCTCCTGCAGCAGCTGCGCGCGGGTGAAGACCCGGCCGGCATGCTGCGCGAGATACTTCAGCAGCTCGAACTCCTTGTAGGTGAGGTCGAGCGGACGACCACGCAGCCGCGCGGTGTAGGTGCCCTCGTCGATCACCAGTTCGCCGAGCGTGATCTTGCCGGTGTTCTCCGGGCTGGCCGCACCGCCGTTGCGGGCGACCAGCAAGCGCAGCCGCGCATCCAGTTCGGCGGGTCCGGTACCCGGCAGCAGAATGTCGTCGAGCCCCCAGTCGGCGTTGACCGCCACCAGGCCGCCCTCGGTCAGCACCGCGACGACGGGAACCGAGGATCCGGTACTGCCCAGCAGCCGGCACAACCCGCGCGCCGCGGCCAGATCGGTGCGCGCGTCGACCAGCGCCACATCGGCGGTACCCGCTTCGAGCAGTGAGGCCACCTCCGTGGGCGCGGGCCGCACATTGTGCGGCAGCAGCGCCAGCGACGGCAGTACGGCTTCCGGATTCGGATCGGAGGTCAGCAGGAGCAACTCCACCGGCTCTCCTCCCACTCGGGGCATGTCCGCGGGCAACCTCGACGTCAATCCCGAATCCATGCGCGTCGGCACAGGTAATTCGGTGCCTACATTAGCGTGTGCGCGGCGACGTTCATGTATTCGATGCCTCGCCCGAGCCCGCCGCCGTGCCCGGCACCGCCAGCTCGACACCCGTCCCGCGAGCCTGCCGCGTGTCGGCAGATATCGTGCCTAGGCGGGTAGCCTCCTCACCGGGACACCCACGCCTCGCACTACCCTCCGCGCGCGACCACGGGTTTGCGCGCCCGGACGGCCTGAACTCGGAGCATGTGGATGAGAAAACTGATCGTCGGACTGCTGCTGGTGGTCGCGATCGCCGTGGTGGTCGATTTCACCGCGGCGGCCTACTCGGAGTATCGGGTATCGCGGTCGCTGCGCGCGGGGGGCGAGCTCAGCGCCGATCCCGAGGTGACCATCCACGGCTTCCCCTTCCTGGCACAGGCCGCCCGCGGCGCCTACCGAAACATCGAGGTCCGGGCCCGCGCGAACCGGCCCGACATCCCCGGCGAAATCCTCGTCGAGGCCACCCTCGACGGTGTCCACCTGTCGATGCACGATCTGGTGGACAACGACATGCGGTCGGTCATGGTGGACGACGTCGCCGGGCGGATGCGGATCGAACCCGTCGAACTGGGCAGGCTGTTCAACATCCCGGACCTCGAGGTGGTGACGCGGCCGGCCGACAAATCCGACGGCACCGGCGGTTCCGGTGGTTCCGGGATGACCACCCAGGGCGCCCTCGTCCTCACCGGAACCATCCAGCTCGGACCCGAGACCCGCAGTACCGACCGGGTCAGCGTGAAGGCCGATCTGTTCCTCGACGGCGATCAGATCAAACTCGTCGCGACAGACCTCTACCACGGTGGAGTGGACAGCAACGCGCCCACGACCACCGCCGCCGAGCTCGGCCCCGACCTGGACAAGGCGGCCGTCCTCGCGCGCTTCACCCGCACCATCGATACCAAGGATCTGCCTTTCGGAGTGCCCCCGAAGAAGGTGCAGGCCGTCGGCGGGAATATCGTGGTAGAGGGGGAAGGGGAGAATATCCGCATTGATATGGACAGGTTTGCCCGACCATGATTGAACTCACGATCCTCGCCGTCGTCCTGCTGGCCGGGGTGGCCGCGGGTCTCGCCCTGAAGATGCGTGAGGGCCGGGTCCGCACGGCGAAGTCCACCGAGATCGCGGGTTCACGCACCGAATTGCTCAGCACCGTCGGCGTCACCGAGGCGGTGCCGACCGTCCTGCACTTCTCCGCCGACTGGTGCGGTCCGTGCGCCGCGGTCCGGCGGGTGGTGGCCGGAGTCGTGGCGGATCTGGCCGATACCGTGCACCCTCCGCGCGATATCGAGGTCGATATCGACGCCGAGGCCGAGCTGGCACGGGAACTGAATGTGCTCTCGCTGCCGACCACGTTCGTCTTCGACTCCCTCGGCCGCGAGCGGTTCCGGATCTCGGGTGTGCCCAAGGCCACCGATCTGCGCAGTGCGCTGGCCCCGCTGACTGTTCCCGAGGCCGCCTGAACCTCCTGTTCGGAGCGATTTTTCCGACCGGGCGCGGGTACCGGGCGTCGCGACGGCCGGTCCGCCGTCTACCCCGCTGGTCAGCCGAGTTTCGTACCCCGGGTCCAATTCCCTCCCGAAACCGGGTAAACTGCTCTGCGTGCAATCCCGCCGAGAGCTGATGCTCACCCGACGCCGCACAGTCGATCTGTGCCGCCTCGGCGGTTGTTGCTGCCTGTGCATGTAGCCGGTCGGCCTTTCGTATCCTTTGCCGCCGATCGGTTCTCTACCGCGTGTGTGATCTCTTCGATCCCCCGGTGATCCGACCTATCTGACGGATAACCCCTCATACAGATAAGCCTTCATTCAGCGCAGGAGCACCTCGTGCCTCAGAACACCAACAACTCCCCCACCGGTCAGGTGGATGTCCGCGGCCCGAGATTCGCGGCATGGATCACCACCGGTGTCCTCGTGCTGGTCCTGGTCGTGTCCGCGTTCTCCACGGCGGCCGCGGCGGTGCTGCTCGCCGTGCAGGCGATCGCCTTCGCCCTCGGCGCGCTGTACGGCCCGCGACGCACCCCCTACGGCTGGGTTTTCGCGACCTTCGTCGCGCCGCGAGTCGGCCCGGCCACCGAGACCGAGCCGGTCCCGCCGCTGCGGTTCGCCCAGCTGGTCGGATTCGTCTTCGCGGTCGCCGGATTCATCGGCTTCGCGGCCGGCGCGGGCGTGGTCGGCGCGATCTTCACCGCGTTCGCCCTGTTCGCGGCCTTCCTCAACGCGGCCTTCGGTATCTGCCTCGGTTGCATGATCTATCCGCTCGCCCAGCGGTTGATCCAGCGCGCGCCCGCCGAATCGACCCGGGTGACCAGCTGACCGACCCGACTGTCCCTATCCGCTCTCCACATACCCCGGCAAGTCACATCGAAAGGAACAACATGGCTCGCTCCGATGTCCTGGTCTCCGCAGACTGGGTCGAAGAGAACCTCAACACCCCCGGCATCGTGATCGTCGAGGTCGACGAGGACACCTCCGCCTACGACACGGGCCACATCGAGGGTGCCGTCAAGCTCGACTGGAAGAAGGATCTGCAGGATCCGGTTCGGCGTGACTTCGTCAACCGTGAGCAGTTCTCGGATCTGCTGTCGGCCCGCGGTATCGGCAACGATGACACCGTCGTCCTCTACGGCGGCAACAACAACTGGTTCGCGGCGTACGCGTACTGGTACTTCAAGCTGTACGGCCACCAGGATGTCAAGCTGCTCGACGGCGGCCGCAAGAAGTGGGAGCTCGACGCCCGCCCGCTGTCGACCGATGCCGTGACCCGTCCGGGCACCAGCTACAAGGCCGGCGAGCAGGATCTGGCGATCCGCGCCTTCCGCGACGACGCCATCCAGGCCATCGGCGTCAAGAACCTCGTCGACGTGCGTTCGCCCGACGAGTTCTCCGGCAAGATTCTCGCTCCCGCGCACCTGCCGCAGGAGCAGAGCCAGCGTCCCGGCCACATCCCCGGCGCCATCAACGTGCCGTGGAGCAAGGCCGCGAACGAGGACGGCACCTTCAAGTCCGACGAGGAACTGACCGCCATCTACAAGGAGGCGGGCCTCGACGGCGAGAAGGAGACCATCGCCTACTGCCGCATCGGTGAGCGCTCGTCGCACACCTGGTTCGTGCTGCAGGAGCTGCTGGGCCACAAGAACGTCAAGAACTACGACGGGAGCTGGACCGAATACGGCTCCCTCGTCGGTGCACCGATCGAGTTGGGAGCGTAAATAGATATGTGTGCAGCACCTACCCAGGGTCAGGCCCTTCCGGCCAACGTCGACACCGAGAAGGAGACGGTCCTCACCGGACGCGTCCTCGATGCGGACGGTAACCCGGTAGGCGGCGCCTTCGTCCGCCTGCTGGACTCGAGCGACGAGTTCACCGCCGAGGTCGTGGCCTCCGGCACCGGTGATTTCCGCTTCTTCGCCGCGCCCGGCACCTGGACCCTCCGCGCCCTGTCCTCCACGGGCAACGGCTCGGCCCAGGTCAGCCCCGAGGGTGCGGGCGTCCACAACGTCGACGTGACCGTCGCCAAGTAATACGGATTCGTCCAGGTATTACCTGCAGTGAACGTCGCCGCACAGGCCGACGAGAGCGCTGAACACTGCGCGCACATTGCACGAGAACGGCCCCGGGAAATCTTTTCCCGGGGCCGTTTTCGTATCCCGGCGACGAGTCGTTAAACTCCGATATGTGGTCTTAGCCTTCGAGATTCTGCTGGTTCTCGTCTCCGTACTGATCGCCTGGTTCGGTCTGTACGTCCTCTACCGGCTCTTCACCGAGTCGTGACGGATTCGGCGAGCGAGAACGTCGAAAACTCAACGGCCAACGGTCACGCCGCACAGGCACGTACCGAAGGTCGCAATACCGAGAACGCGGCTCGCCGCAGTGGCGACGAGGCGGTAGCCGATGCTGCCGAGCGGGCCAAATCCACGGCCGGTCGCAACATTCCGCAGTTGCCGGATCTGCCGCTGCCCGAGGATACCGCGAATCTGCGGCTCGGTCCCGATCTGAGTGCCTCCATGCTCGCCCTGCTGCCGCTGGTCGGCGTGTGGCGCGGCGAGGGCGAGGGCAACGATCCCGAGCGCGGCGGCGACTATCACTTCGGCCAGCAGATCATCGTCTCCCACGACGGCGGCGACTATCTGTCCTGGGACTCCCGTTCCTGGGTCATCGACACCGACGGCAACTACGCCGGCCCCGATCTGCGCGAGAGCGGTTTCTGGCGGGTCGGCATCGACGGTGACGACGAGGTCATCGAACTCCTGCTGACCCACAGTTCCGGCATCGTCGAATTGTTCTATGGCCAGGCCCTGACCCAGTCCTCGTGGGAGCTGGCGACCGATGTGGTGATCCGCAGCCAGTCCGGCGCGGTGGTCGGCGGCGCCAAGCGTCTGTACGGCATCGTCGAAGGCGGCGATCTGGGCTACGTCGAGGAACGAGTGGAAGCCGACGGCGCCTTGAAGCCTCGCCTGTCCGCCCGCCTGCAGCGCTACATCGGCTGAGTACACGAAGCTGGCCGGGCTCGGGGAGGCGAAAGAGAACGGCCCCCGAGCCTTACCACGGAGACTGTGTCTCGTCGCGGTTCCCGGTCGGACAACCGGGGGCTCGGGGGCCGGGTGACTGCCTTGGATTAGCTCAGCGCTCGCGCGGAGAGGGAATCCTCTGCAGCGGGCCGCGGTACGAAGACCGCGGCTGTGGCGCTCAACCGGCAGCCACCTCACGCGTCCTTTGAATATCCATTCTTCGAACCACCTCCTTTCCCGTGTACAGACGAAGTTACCGGCGGCGGGTCCTGGTCTGCAACGGATTTTCCGCAGAGCCGAATTCCGGTGCCGACCTGCGTGTTCGAGTCCCGTCAGCGGGTGGCTGCCCGACTGGTGATCGACACCACACCACCGGGTTCGACGGTGACCACGGTGTCGGCACGGTGGTCGGGCGGCAGTTGGTGGGTGACGACCACCACGGTCCGGTCCGGCGCTATCAGGCCACCGGTGTCGTCCAGCAGTGCGCGCAGCAGATCGGCACCGGCCTCGGCCTCCATGTGTTCGGTCGGTTCGTCCAACAGCAGGGTGTGCGCCGGTGCGACCAGCGCGCGGGCCAGCAGCAGCCGCCGCCGCTGTCCGCCCGAGACCGCCGCGGCGCCGCCGATCAGATCCGTGTCCACTCCCTCCGGCTGGGCATCGAGCCAGCTGCCCGAACCTACCGCGCGCAAGGCGATTTCGGCCTCGTCGGCGGTCAGGTCACCGCGGGCGACCCGAAGGTTCTCCAGGACGGTGGTGCCGAACAGGTGAGCGTCCTCGGCGAAGAAGGTTCGTCCCGGGCGCGGCGCATCGAACAGCCCGGCCCAGGCCATGAGCAGAGTGGTCTTACCCGCGCCGCTGGGACCGACCACGGCGATGCGGCGGCCGGGCGGGAGATCGGGCAGCGCCCGGACCAGCTCGGCGCGGGGATCCTCTCGAGCTCCCGGTGCCGGCGCGGGCATCCGGTCCGGGTCCAGGGCGCGAATGCGATGCAGTGCCGCACGTCCCTTGGTCAGCGCCTGTGCCGCGGCGGGCAGTACCGCGACGGCTTCGAAGGCCGACAGCGGCAGCAGGACGAGTACGGCGAAGGCCATCGGGGTGATACCACCGGGTGCGGCGGGCTGCAGCGGTTCGGTGGACGCACCGGAGCCGCCGCCGTACAGCACGATTCCGATGAGCAGGGCGCCGAGCACGCTGACCCCGATGGACAACGGGGTCGCCGCGGCGGCCCACGCACTGTGCGACGCGGCGCGATCCTCCGCTCGGGCGGCCCGGCCGGCGGTCGCGGAGGCGGTCTCGATCGCGGCGTCGAGCCGCCCGGCGACCCGCAACTCGGCGGCGTGATCGAGCACCGTGACGGCCGCGGCGCGGAATTCGGCGCGATCGGATCGCACGGCCAGTTCGGCCTCGCGCGCGGCCCGCGCGGACATCCAGGGCGCGAATACGCCTGAAACCAGCAGCGCGGCGGCCAGAATCACCGCGGCCGGCACCGCGATGGTGGCCAGTAGCGCGACGGCCGCCAGCGACAGCAGCACCGCCACCGCGATCGGTACCAGGGCGCGCACGACGACCGCGCCGAGATCGTCGATATCGGCGCCGACCCGGGTGAGCAGGTCGCCGCGCCGCAGCAGGGACGCCGCGGCCACATCGGAGCGCCGGTCCGGGTCGCCGCCGTCGCCGCGATCGGGATCGGTCCCGGCGGGTGAGTACGCACCGGAGGCCGATCGATCACCGAGGCCGCCCTGCCGCACGGTCCAGAAATCGGCGCGGGCCAGGGCCGTGTACACGGCGGTGCGCGCGGTCGTCATCGCGCGCAGGGCGACATCGTGGGTCGACAGGCGCTCGATGTATCGGAACACCCCGCGGGAGATGCCCAGTGCCCGAACGGCGACCACCGCGACACTGAGATCCAGCACCGGTGGCATCTGCCATGCCCGTGCGATCAACCACGCCGCCAGCGCGGCCAACCCCAGCCCGCTGCCCAGCGCGACCGTGCCCCAGCAGACCGATACCGCCACCCGCCACAGCGATATCTCCGATACTCGCCGCAGCGCCCGCATATCGGACCACAGGGTTGTCACCGTCGCCCACCCCCTGCCGCGCCGCCGCGGTCGATCCCCGTCCACCCGGCGGACGCCGATCGCCCGGCGGCGGAAAGATCCGGGCGGCTCGTCCGGTCCGGTTCGGAAGGTCCGGTCCGATGGTCCGGCCGCGCCTCGTCCGTTCGTCCGGGATCGTCGTCCCCGGCCGTGGTGGTCCGATTCATCGAAAAGTCCCGCCTATCACTGTCGTCCGCGGCCGCCCGCTGGTCGGCGCGCACCTCGACGACGTGATCGGCGATGGCGACCACGGTCGGCCGGTGGGCCACGACGATGACCGTGGCGCCCGCGCGGGCCCGTTCGGACAGGGCCGCGAGAACGGTTGCCTCGCTGTCGTCGTCCAGGTGAGCCGTGGGCTCGTCGAGGAGCAGGATCGGGCGGTCCGCGGCCAGTACGCGCACCAGGGCCAGGCGTTGGCGCTGTCCCAGCGACAAGCCCAGTCCGCCGGCGCCGACGACGGTGTCCCAGCCCTGCGGCAGCCCGGCGAGGACGGCGTCGAAACCGGTGGCGGCACAGGCTCGATCGATGTCCGGCGAGTCCGGCCGGGCGCCGAAGAGTTCCAGATTCTCGCGCAGCGTGCCGGGCAGCAGTACCGGGCGCTGCGGTAACCAGGCCAGCCGCGACCACCAGGCCGCGGAATCCAGTTCGCCGACCGGATGGCCGGATACCCGGACGATGCCGCGCTCGGGCGTGATCAGCCCCAGGATCGCCTGCAGGGCAGTCGATTTACCGCTGCCGTTCGGTCCGGTCAGGACCGTGACCGCGCCGGCCCCGACGACCGCGGACAGCCCTGCCGGTGCGTATCCGTCCCGGGCGCGCACGCCGACACCGCACAGTTCGATGGACACCGGGTACGCCGACAGCGGACGCGACTCCCCCGCCGGCACCGACCCCGGCCGGGCTGTTCGCACTGGCGCGTCGCCAGGTTCGAGCACCGCGAAAGCCCTGTCGGCGGCGGCCATTCCGTCCTGAGCGGCGTGGAAGCGCTCCCCCACCGCACGCAGCGGCAGGTACACCTCGGGCGCGAGGATCAACCCGAGCAGTCCGGCGTAGAGGTCCATATGCCCGAACACCAGCCGCAGACCGATCGAGACCGCGACCAACGCCACACACAGCGTCGCGAGCATCTCCAGCACCATCGAGGAGAGGAACGCCATCCGCAGCGTGGCCATGGTCCGCTTGTGCAGGGCCTCACCCAGCTCCCGGACCCGATTGCGCATGGTCGGCGAATCATCGCCGGTCGCACCGGTTTCCCGGCCCAGCTCACGCAGCGTCGGCATACCCGCGAACAGATCGAGCATCTGATCCGACAGGCGGGTGGTGGCGGTCAGCGCCTCGGCGGCGCGGCCCTGGGTCATCAGCCCGATCAGGATCATGAAGATCGGGATCAGCGGGAGCGTCACCAGGATGATGGTGGCCGCGGTGAGGTCGTGGGCGGCGATCACCGCCAGCACGATCGGCGGCACCAGCGCGGCGAGCAGTAGCGCCGGCAGATATCCGGTCAGATAGGCGCGCAGACCTCCGAGTCCGTCACCGACCACCACCGCGAGTTCGGTACGCCGGGTATCCAATTCACGTGGCGGCAGCGCGGCGCCGACGGTGAGTACCGACGTCTCCAAATCCGAAACCACCCGCGCGCCCGCACGATGGGCCAGCCGCGACTGCCACCAGGTCGCCGCGGCCCGCACGCCGACCGCCGCCGCCAGCCCGATCAGCTCGGCCGACCACACCCCCGGTGTCCGCCGCGCCGGATCGGTGATCACCCCCGCCGCCACCCGAGCCAGCAGCAGCGCCGCGACCACGATGCAGATCGTGATCACCAGCGAAAGCCCCACGCTGACAACCAGATAGCGGCGAGCCGAGCGAGCGTGCCGCCACAGCCGGGGGTCGACGGGCCGAGCCATGACCGCTCCGGCTACCGGGCCCGGCTGCGCATCGGCAGGCCGATGGGTGCGGGGATCTGCTCGACGGTGATCCGCTTGCGGAACACCCAGTACGTCCAGGCCTGGTAGATCAGCACCACGGGGGTCAAGACCACGGCGACCCAGCTCATCACCACCAGCGTGTAGTGCGTGGAGGAGGCGCTGACGGTGGGATGTCCGTCGACCGTGCGGCCGTCCACGGTGAGCCCGTAGGCGGCGTCGATGGTCGAGGGCAGCACGTACGGGAACAGGGCGCCGAACAGCAGCACGACCGCGGCGACGACGGTGAGTGCGGTGCCGGTGAACGCCCAGCCGTCCCGGTGACGCAGTACGGCGCCGCCCGCGAGCAGCAATCCGACCACCGCCAGTGCCAGCGGAATCCAGGTCCAGCCGTGGCCGTGCGCGAACTGGGTCCACAACCCGAAAGCCGCCACCACGACGACCGTCGGCACCCACACCCCGCGGGCGATCCGCTCGGCGGTATCGCGGATGTCGCCACCGGTCTTCAGCGCGATGAACACCGCACCGTGCAGGATGAACAACAGTAGCATGGTCAGCGCGCCGAGCAGCGCGTACGGCCCCAGCAGGCCGAGGAATCCGCCCTCGATGTGCCGGTGCTCGTTGAGCTGCACCCCGTGCACGATGTTGGCGAACGCCAAGCCCCAGGCCAGCGCCGGAACCCAGGAACCGAAGACGATGGCCGCATCACACCACCACCGCCAGCGCGGATCGTTGATCTTGCCGCGCCATTCGATCGCGACGGCTCGCACGATCAATGCCACCAGAATCAGCAGGAGGGCCAGATAGAACCCGGAGAACAGGCTGGCGTACCACTCCGGGAAGGCCGCGAACATGGCGCCACCGGCGGTGATCAGCCACACCTCGTTACCGTCCCAGACCGGACCGATCGTGTTGAGTACGGCGCGCTTTCGCGTCTCGTCGCCGCGGCCGATGACCGGCATCAGGATCCCGACGCCGAAATCGAAGCCCTCGAGGACGAAGTAGCCGGTGAACAGCACACCGATCAGTAAGAACCAGAATTCGGGAAGACTCATCCTCGGCTCCTCAGTATGCGAACGACAGTTTGTCCACCGCAGCCGATTCCGACTCCGACGGCGGCTGTTCGGGTCCGGCGATCACATAGCGGCGCATCAGGAAGAACCAGACGATCGCGAGGACGCCGTACAGCAGAGTGAAGACGATCAGCGAGGCCAGCACCGTGCCGGCGGTATGACCCGATACGGCTTGCTGCACCGTCATCCGGATATCCGGATTGCCGGTGGGATTCGGTGCGACCACCCATGGCTGACGGCCCATCTCGGTGAACACCCAGCCCGCGCTGTTGGCCAGGAAGGGCGTCGGAATGCAGAGCAGGCTCAGCCATTTGTACCAGGTCTGATCGGGAATCCGGCCACGCCGGGTCATCCAGAAGCCCAGCAGCGCAATGGCCGCCGAACCGATCGCCCAGCCGATCATGGCGCGGAAGGTCCAGTAGGTGACGAACAGATTCGGCCGGTAGTCACCGGGGCCGAACTTCTCGTTGTAGCTGAGCTGCAGATCCTTGACGCCCTGGAGCGTGACCCCGCTGAACTTGCCCTCGGCCAGATAGGGCAGCACGCCGGGCACCTCGATGACGTGAGTGACACTGTCGCAGTTGTTGTGCGTGCCGACGGTCAGGATCGAGAAGTCGGGATCGGTTTGGGTGTGGCACAACGATTCCGCCGAGGCCATCTTCATCGGCTGCTGCTTGAACATCAGCTTGCCCTGGATGTCACCGGTGATGAACAGCGCGATTCCGGAGATCACGATGACCCACATGCCACATCGGGCCACCGGGCGCCACATCGCGCGCGCCTCGGCCATCTTCTCGGCATCGCCCGAGCGCGCGTTGCGGACCATCCACCAGCCGCCGATACCCGCGACGAAGGTACCCGCTGTGAGCAGTGCGCCGGCCACGACGTGGGGGAACGCCGCGAGCGCGGTGTTGTTGCCCAGCAACGCACCGATACTCACCAACTCGGCGCGGCCGGATTCGGGGTTGTACTTCGCGCCGACCGGATGCTGCATGAACGAGTTCGCGGCGATGATGAAGTAGGCCGAGGCGTTGACCCCGATCGCGACCAGCCAGATGGTGGCCAGGTGGACCAGTTTCGGCAGTCGCGACCAGCCGAAGATCCACAGACCCAGGAACGTCGATTCGAGGAAGAACGCGGCCAGCCCCTCCATGGCCAGCGGGGCGCCGAAGACGTCGCCGACGAAGCGGGAGTATTCACTCCAGTTCATCCCGAACTGGAACTCCTGCACGATGCCGGTCGCGACGCCGAGCGCGAAGTTGATCATGAACAGCTTGCCGAAGAACTTCGTCAGCCGGTACCAATGATCCTTGCCCGTGATCACCCATGCGGTCTGCATACCGGCGACCAGGGGCGCGAGCCCGATGGTCAACGGTACGAAGATGAAGTGATAGACGGTCGTGATCCCGAATTGCCAACGTGAGACGTCGACGACATCCATCCCGGCGGCCTCCTGTGTCATGCGGGACATCCACACGTACTACGACATGTCGTAGTAGAGCCTACGCCGGAACGGCCAGGGAGCAACGAGTCCTACGTCACGACACTCCAACAATTTTTGCTGCGCGATAACGGATTCGGAATCTCGGTCCGCTTCCGCCGGCTCTATCGGACGACGCCCCCGCCGTGACACCACCTGCGAACACGGTGCGGGTTCTATGTCCAGTCGGCGATACTCCAGGACCGATCGATGCCGCGATCGACCAGTTCGACGATCTCACCGGCGCAATCCGGCGCCGACATCCGCAGCCCGTCGAGGGTCGCGACGCGGGCCGCCAGCGTAACGCTGGACAGTAGCCAAACACTGTCGGCGGTAACGAGATCGGCGGTGAACAGCGATTTGTAGCTGCAGTCCCACCCGGCCTTCTCGGCCTCGGCGAACAACGCCCGCTGGGTGATGCCCGGGAGCACGCCGTCCCGCGCGGGCGGGGTGAGGAGCTGTTTGTCCCGCTGGATCACCACCGTCGACCGCGGCCCCTCGAGGACGCGGTGCTCGGTACTGGTGAAGATCACATCATCGGCATCCATGCGCGCGGCGAACCGCAGGGCCGCCATATTCGTCGCGTAGGACAGGGTCTTGGCGCCCATCAACAGCCAGGGCGCGTTCGTCGCCAACTCGGTGGAGACGCCGCGCGACAGCGTGATCACCGAAACACCTTCGGCGCGAGCGCGACTCACCCGCTCGGCGACCGGGCCGACGAGGACGTAGCCGGTCGGATCCGGGGCCCGGCCGGAGAGTCCGCCCGACCCCACGCGCTTGGTTTCGGCGCCCTCGCGACCGCGGGTCACGATCATCCGCAGGATGCCCTCGCGGTCACTGCCCCATTCCTTGGCCGCGGCCTCGACGGCGGTGCGCCACTGCCCGACATCGGGATCGGGGAGATCCAGCGCCTGCGCCGAGCGACGCAGCCGAGCCAGATGCAATTCCAATGCACTCGGTTTGCCGTCGCGTACCAGCACCGTCTCGAAAACACCGTCGCCACGTAGGGCGCCGATATCGTCCGCGAAGAGAAACGGCGCGTCCGGATCCAGGACAGCGCCGTCGAGTGTCACCAGAACTCGATCCACCATGCGTGGCAGCCTAGGCGAATCGAGCGCTCGAGGCGTGGGTACGCGGACGCCGGAACTACCACCGGCGGTCATACGCCGACAACCGGCCGCGTCGCATATCCTCAGCATCCACTCCGCACACGCGTGGCAACCGGCGGCGCGGCGCGGGGCGCCGACACCGCCTATTGTGGAAAACGTGTCCGTGGTTGCCGCCCCCAGTCCACTGCTCGGTCTCCCAGGGGCCGTGCCCGGTCCTCCCGACAGCCCCGATGCGGCGGTCGCCTGGCATTACGGCGATCCGTTCGGTGAACAGCGCGCCGCGGCGCAGCGGGCCGCGATCGTCGATCGTTCCCATCGTTTCGTCGCGACCGTCACCGGCGCCGAACGACTGAGCTGGCTGCATACGATCTCCAGTCAGCACATCGCCGAACTGGGTGACGGCCGGTCCGCGGAGAATCTCGATCTGGACCTCAACGGTCGTGTCCAGCATCACTTCGTCCTCACCGAACTCGACGGCACGGTCTGGATCGATACCGAGGGTGAGCGCGGCCCGGCACTGCTGGATTTCCTGCGGAAGATGGTCTTCTGGGCCGCCGCCGAACCGAAGGCCGCACCGGATCACGCGGTGCTGAGCCTGCTCGGCCCGCGCGTGCCGGAGCTGACCGGGGCGCTCGGCATCGATGAGCTGCCCGATGTCTACGGTGCGGTCGCCCTGCCCGGCGGCGGCTTCCTGCGGCGTATGCCCTGGCCCACCGAACACTCCTACGACCTGGTGATCCCGCGCGATCAGCTGACCGACCGATGGTCGGCGCTCACCGCCGCCGGCGCCGAACCGGCCGGCCTGTGGGCCTACGAGGCCCTGCGCGTCGCCGCGCTGCGGCCGCGCATCGGCGCCGATACCGACGATCGCACCATCCCGCACGAGACGGGCTGGATCGGCGGCCCGGACGAGTTCGGCGCGGTCCACCTGAACAAGGGCTGCTACCGCGGCCAGGAGACCGTCGCACGGGTGCACAACCTCGGTAAGCCGCCGCGACATCTGGTGTTGCTACACCTCGACGGATCCGCCGATGCCCGCCCGGATGTGGGTGACGCCGTGACCGCGGGTGGACGGACGGTGGGCCGTCTCGGCACCGTCATCGACCACTTCGAGCTGGGGCCGATCGCGCTGGCCCTGATCAAACGCAATGTCGCTACCGATACCGCGCTGGAGGCCGGTCCGATGGCCGCCGCCATCGATCCGGATTCGATTCCGTCCGACGACGAGCCCCAGGCCGGTCGGCTCGCCGTGGACAAGTTGCGGGGCCGGTGAGCGGCCCCGCGGCGCCCCGGGACAGTGGCGCGGTCGGTGAGGTGCTGGCGGTGTGTGTGCTGCACGCCGAACTCGAGCTGCCGGCGAAGGTGAGCCGGGTCGGACGCACCGCGATCGACAAACGCCCGGTCACCGGCCGCGTCGCCGTACGCGCACTGGGTCTGGCCGGCGATCACGTCTGCGATACGAAGAATCACGGCGGTGTGCATCAGGCGGTCTACGCCTACGCCGACGAGGACGCGCGGCGGTGGGGTGAACGGCTGGAGCGCACCCTCGTACCCGGCTGGTTCGGCGAGAACCTGCGGCTGTCCGGACTGCCGGTCAGCGACGCGGTGGTCGGCGAGCGCTGGCGGATCGGCGACACCCTCCTGGAAGTGAGCGCCCCTCGGGTGCCGTGCGCCACCTTCGGGCACTGGTCCGGGGAGAAGCAGTGGGTCAAACGCTTCACCCTGCAGGCCGATACCGGCGCCTATCTGCGCGTTCTGACCGAGGGCACGATCGGCGCCGGCGACCCGGTGCACATCGATCACATCCCCGGCCACGGCGTGACGGTGCGCGAGGTCTTCACCGGCACCGATCCGGACCGGCTCGCCCGGCTGCTCGCCGCCGAGCCGACGGTCTCCGACGATATCCGCATGCAGGTCGCCCGGCATGCGCGCAGGATGGCCGGTCTCGCCCCGATCCGCGATACCCGACGCGGTGCCGCCGAAGCGGTCGATGCCGTATCCGACAGCGGAGGTCTGTGATGAGCGTCGAACTGGTCGAAGTGGTGCGCTCCGGATTCCGCGAATGCGTCCACCGCGGTTCGGTGGTGATCGTCGATCCCGACGGCGAGCCGTCGCTGGCCCTCGGCGCGGTGCACCTACCGATCTTCCCTCGGTCGACCAACAAGCCGATGCAGGCGATCACGCTCCTGCGCAACGGTTTCGAACCGATCGACGAGGCCGAGCTCGCGATCGCGACGGCCTCGCACTACGGCGAGTCCGATCACCTGGCGCTGGTACGGCGGCTGCTGGATCGCTTCGGATTCGACGAAGGCCGGCTGGAATGCCCGCCGGATCTGCCCATGGGAGAGGGCGCTCGCGCCGAGGCGCTGGCCGGCCGCGATCGGGCGGCGGCCATGCGCAAGATCTATATGAACTGCTCGGGCAAACATGCCGCGATGCTCGCGACCTGCGCGATCAACGGATGGCCGGAATCCGGATACACCGATCCGGCCCATCCGCTGCAGCAGGCGGTGGCCGCGACCATCACCGATATCACCGGCGAACCGGAGACCGATCTGGGCATCGACGGCTGCGGGCTGCCCATCGTCCCGGTGTCGCTGATCAACCTCGCCCGTGCCTACGCCCGGCTGGCCACCGCGGCGCCGGAATCACCGGAACGCCGGGTCGCGGACGCGATCCGCAACCATCCCCGAGTGATTTCGGGCACGGACGCACCCGATCTCGAAACCATGACCGCCACCCCGGGACTGGTCTGCAAAATCGGCGCGGACGGTGTGCACGCGGGTGCGCTACCGGACGGCCGCGCCTTCGCCTACAAGATCGATGACGGTCACGACCGGGCCCGCATGCCACTGACTCAGGCGATTCTCCAGCGTATGGGGGTCGAATGGACCGAGGCCCATGCCGAGCTCGCGGGGGCGCCGGTGCTGGGCGGTGGAGTACGGGTCGGCATCATCCGGGCAATCCCGGGTGTGGTGTAGCACGCGGCGATTTCGAGAAAGCACCGTCCGACGGCCCGGGAATCGGCGGATGTTCCGGAGTCTTCACCCACTCCTGGAAGCGCGACCGCCTGACACACGCTAAAGTGTCTGTCAGGAAGATTATTAATTCGAACGGGGCCGCCAAACCACCCCAGGCCGCCCCGCAGTGACGCGAGGGGGTCAGCCATGGGCCGTGGCCGGGCTAAGGCAAAGCAGACCAAGGTTGCGCGCGAGCTCAAATACAGCTCGCCGTCTACCGACTTCGCGAGCCTTCAGCGCGAGCTGTCGGGGAGCTCCCACTCCCCCCAGCGAGGCGGTGTGCTGTCCGAAGAGCACGATTCGGACGAGCCGCTCAAGCGCTGGGAGGACGATGAGGACTACGAAGACTGGCGCCGCTGACTCGGATCGATGTGTACAGGGGGAGGCCTGAGGGGCCTCCCCCTTCGCACGTCGACAGTGGTTCAGCCGATCGGTCGACGATCCCGACATCGATGAGGGCTCGTAGTACGGGTTATCGCCACCTGGTATCGCCGGTACATCCGCGATACCACCGGCGATAGCACCCGAGTTCGACGTACCTTCCGGAAGCATCGGGCGGTATCACCCCGCGTTCGGTCCCTTCCCATGAAAAACCTCCCCGACCCGGGCGACATCGCCGGCCGAGGAGGTTATCCCACTCCGTTCAGAACCGCGGATGCTCACCGACCAGCGCTACGCGCTCGGCGTCGGCATCCTTGGCCTTCTTGACCGTGCCCAAGGTCCAGCAGGCGATATGCCGCGCGGTCAGCACCGCGAGCGCACGATCGGCATCCTCGGGTGCGACGACGGCGACCATGCCGACGCCCATGTTGAAGGTCTTCTCCATCTCGACCCGCTCCACCCGGCCGCGCTGGGCGATCAGCTTGAAGATGGGCGCCGGATTCCAGGTGCCACGGTCGAGTTCGGCGACCAGCCCGGCCGGCAGCACCCGCGCCAGATTGTTCGCCAGTCCGCCGCCGGTGACGTGTGCGAAGGTCCGCACCTCCGTCTCCGCGATCAGCGCCAGACAATCCTTGGCATAGATCTTGGTAGGTTCCAGCAACTCTTCGCCGAGCGTGCGCCCGAACTCCTCCACATGACCGGTGAGCGCCATCCGGTCGATCTCGAGCAACACCCGGCGGGCCAGACTGTAGCCGTTGGAGTGCAGTCCCGAGGAGCCCATGGCGATGACCACGTCACCGGGCCGGACCCGATCGGGTCCCAGGACCGCATCGGCCTCCACGACCCCCACGCCGGTGGCGGAGAGGTCGTAGTCGTCGGCGCCCATCAGACCCGGATGTTCGGCGGTCTCACCGCCCAGTAGCGCGCAGCCGGCCTGGACGCAGCCCTCGGCGATACCGGAGACGATCTGCGCGACCCGCTCCGGGACCACCTTGCCGACGGCGATGTAGTCCTGCAGGAACAGGGGTTCGGCGCCGCAGACGACCAGATCGTCGACGACCATGGCGACCAGGTCCAGGCCGACCGTGTCGTGCTTGTCCATGGCCTGTGCGACAGCGATTTTGGTGCCCACGCCGTCGGTGGAGGCGGCCAGCAGCGGTTCCCGGTAGCCGCCCTTGAGCGCGAACAATCCGGCGAAACCGCCCAGCCCACCCTGTACCTCGGGCCGGCTGGCCTTCTTGGCCAGCGGCGCGAACAACTCGACTGCGCGGTCTCCGGCCTCGATGTCGACACCGGCGGCCGCGTAGGACGCGCCTCCGGATTGGGCCTCGTCGGCGCCGGTGTTCACACCGGGACCACTCGGGGTCTGCTCAGTCATTGTTCGGGAAAGCTCCAAACCGAATCGGCGGACAGATGCCTGATCACGCTACCGGAGCCGGATAACGACACTGCACCGGTATTGGCCTGCAAGCACGGATTCGAGGCTACCGTCACACTCCCCATTGACATACATACGGTATGTAGGTAAGTCTGGAGGCATCGTTGTACTCCACCCGGAAGGCATGTCATGGGAATCAGCACCAGCCTCGGTCCGATTCGGGACGTCGATCTGCCCGGCGGCCGCGTCCGCTATCACGACACCGGCTCCGGTTCACCCGTCGTCTTCGTGCACGGGCTGCTCGTCAACGCCGATCTCTGGCGCAAGGTGGTGCCGGAGGTCGCGGCGGCCGGCCACCGCTGCCTCACGCCGGACTGGCCCTTCGGCTCACATTCGCTGCCGATGCCCGAGGCCGACCTGTCGCCCACCGGCGCCGCCGACCTGATCTCGGCATTCCTGCGCGAGCTGGACCTGTCCGACGTCACGCTGGTCGCCAACGACACCGGCGGGGCGATCACGCAGATCATGCTCACGCGCGATCGCAGTCGGGTCGGGCGCGTGGTGTTCACCAACTGCGACGCCTACGAAAAGTTCTTCCCGCAGCCGTTCACCCCGTTGCCCACACTGGTACGGGTACCGGGTCTGCTGAACGCGATCCTGCAGGGCCTGCGCTTCCGCCCGGCCCAGCGGCTGCCACTCGCCTACGGCCTGGTCAGCAAGCGCGGGCTGCCGCCGGAGATCGCGGATTCCTATCTGCTGCCCAGCCGCACGTCGGCCGCGGTTCGCGCCGATCTGCGGCGGTTCCTGCGCGGCATCCACAAGCGCTACACACTGGCCGCGGCGCGCGATTTCGGCGAACTCGACCTGCCGGTACTGCTGGCCTGGGCCCCCGAGGACAAGGTGTTCCGCCTCGACTTCGCGCGGCGGCTGGCCCAGGATCTGCCCGACGCCACCGTGCGCACGATCGAGGATTCGCTCACCTTCATCGCCGAGGACCAGCCCGAGTTGCTCAGCGAGATGATCGTGGAGTTCACTCGGCTGCATGCCACGCCGTAGCCAGGAGGATCGATCGCGCGCCACGCGGGCGAGTCTGGAGGCGGTCGGGCGGCGACTGTTCGCAGAACGCGGATATACCGCGGTCTCGGCGGAGCAGATCGTCGCCGCGGCCGGCGTCACGCGAGGCGCATTACACCACCACTACGGCGACAAGCGCGGATTGTTCATCGCGGTGCTCGAACAGCTCGAGGCCGACAACACCGCGGAGATCGGGCGAGCCATCGCCGGGCTCCCCGATCCGACCGACCCACTGGCCGCGATGGCGACCGGGCTGCACACCTTCCTCATGATCAGCCGGCGCCCGGAGACCGTGCGGATCGCCATGTCCGACGGCCCGGCGGTCCTCGGCTGGCAGGGCTGGAGAGAAATGGAATCGCGGCACGGCCTCGGCCTGATCACCGCACAACTGCGGCAGGCGGTGGATGCGGGACTCGCTCCGGCAGTACCGGTACAGACCCTCGGCCAATTGATTCTGGCGGCGATTACCGAGGCGGGGATGATCGTCGCCCACGCCGAGGATCCCGATGCCGCCGGCGCGGAGGCCGAACAGTGCATTCTGATGATGCTCGCCGGCCTGCTGACGCCACCGGCCGCGGCGTCTGCGCAGTAGCCGACCGCCCGTCGAACGAGACCGGGCGACAACCACTTTCGGCGACGATCCGGCCGGACCGCCGATTACGGCCGGCTCAGCGCGCTCGCATTCGCGTTGTCGCTCAACAACTCCGCCTCCGGCTTACCGCTGAGCAGCCCTTCGAGGACGTTCTTGCCGACCGAGGCCTCGGTGGGCAGCGGGATCGGATAGTTGCCGTCGAAGCAGGCACAGCACAGCCTGGTCCGCGGCTGTTCGGTGGCCGCGATCATCCCCTCCAGGGAGATGTAGCCGAGGCTGTCGGCGCCGATGGACCGGCGCACGTTCTCCACCATGGCCGCCTGCGAATCGGCGCCCTCCGGCAGTTCCGGGCCCGCGCCATTGGCGATCAACTCCGCCGGCGAGGCGAAATCGATGCCGTAGAAACAGGGCCACTTCACCGGCGGCGACGCGATCCGCACATGGATCTCCAGCGCCCCGGCCTCGCGCAGCATCCGGATCAACGCGCGCTGGGTATTGCCACGGACGATCGAATCGTCGACCACGATCAACCGCTTACCGCGAATGACCTCGCGCAGCGGATTGAGTTTGAGGCGGATACCGAGCTGGCGAATGGTCTGACTGGGCTGGATGAAGGTGCGGCCCACATAGGCGTTCTTCATCAGGCCCTGGCCGTAGGGCAGGCCCGATCCCTGGGCATATCCGACCGCGGCGGGAGTACCGGATTCCGGAACCGGAATCACCAGATCGGCTTCGACGGGATGTTCGGCGGCCAGCCGGCGGCCGATCTCGACCCGGGTGGCATGGACCGAGCGGCCGGAAATCGTGGAATCGGGCCGCGCCAGGTAGACGTATTCGAAAACGCACCCCTTGGGTTCGGGGTTGGCGAAGCGCAGCGAACGCACTCCGTCGGCATCGATCGCCAGCAGTTCGCCCGGTTCGATCTCACGCACGAACGAGGCGCCCACGATGTCGAGGGCGGCGGTCTCACTGGCCACGACCCAGCCGCGATCGAGGCGGCCCAGGCACAACGGCCGCACGCCCTGTGGATCGCGGGCGGCGTAGAGGGTGTGCTCGTCCATGAAGGTCAGACAGAAGGCGCCACGCAGGGTCGGCAGCAATTCCATGGCCGCCTGCTCGATGCTCTTGTCGGCCGCGGCGTGGGCCAGCAGGGCCGTCATCACATCCGAGTCGGAGGTGGCGGTGATGGAGCTGCCCGGTAGTCGCCCGTTGATCAGACCCGATTCCCGGGCCCGCTCCGCCAGTTCGGCGGTGTTGACCAGATTTCCGTTGTGCCCCAGGGCAAGTCCGGTGCCGACCGCCGTGGTGCGGAAGATCGGCTGCGCGTTCTCCCAGATGGTGGAGCCGGTGGTCGAATAGCGGCAGTGCCCGATGGCGATATGCCCCGGCATCGCCGCCAGCGTCTGCTCGTCGAACACTTGGGAGACCAGGCCCAGATCCTTGAACACCAGCACCTGCGAACCGTCGGCGACCGCTATCCCGGCCGCCTCCTGCCCACGGTGCTGCAGTGCGTACAGGCCGTAATACGTGAGCTTGGCCACATCCTCGCCCGGAGCCCAGACGCCGAAGACGCCACACTCCTCGCGGGGCTCGTTCTCCGGTTCGTCGACTGCGGCGGTATTCGAAATCGACAGGTCGGCGTTGGTCACCGTTTGCTCCCTGTTAGTCGGGCGGGGGGCATCCATCATTCTACGGGTCATCCGACCGAAACCCACGTCCGGATCCACCGGGTGGCGGGCCGTTTGCTGCTACGGTGCCTCCGTGGCGACTTCCGACAGCGCACTACAGAGTCGAAATCCCCGGCGCCTGACGCCGTTTCGGTGGTTGTTTCCGGTCGCAGTCGTCTCGCTGGTGGCCGCGCTGCTGGGATTGCTGTATCTCGACTACGTCGTCGATCCGGAGCGAAACCTGCACGATTTCCCGATTGCGCTGGTCAATCAGGACGTCGGTGAGACTTTGGGCACACCCGGCCAGGAGAAGCGAGTGAACTTCGGCGATCAGGTCGCCGACGGACTGCGCGCGGCCGTCCCGTCCGACGAATTCGACCTGCGGGTACTCGGGCTGACCGAGGCGCAGCGGCAGATGCAGAACGGGCAGGTCTACGGCTCCGTCGTCATCCCCAGCGATTTCAGCAAACGGCTGGGCATCCTGGGCGTGGGCAGTGTGATTCCGGGCGATATCGAACAGCCCATCATCACGCTGCAGACCAACCCGCGCACCGGGGCCTTCGCCACCCAGATCGTGGTGCGCTTCGGCAATCAGGCACTGCCGCAGATCAACGCTCAGGTCGGCAAACAGCTCACCGAACAGGTCCAGGCCCAGTTGAAGCCCCAACCGGGCGGACCGCCCGCGCCCGAACTGTCCGGCGCCACCCGGCTCCAGCTGCAGCAGCCGCTGCAGCTGGTGGTACAGGAATTCCATCCGCTCCCCGGCGGATCCGGTGAGGGACTGACCGCGTTCTTCTACTCGCTGTTGTTGCTGCTGGCCGGAATGCTCGGCGCGATGATCGTGCACACCCTCGTCGATTCCACCCTCGGTTTCATCCCGACCGAATACGGCCCCTGGTACGTGCACTATCCCGCCACACCCGTCTCGCGGATGCGCACCCTGCTGATCAAGTGGGGAATCATGACCGTCGCCGCGCTGGTGGTCTCCGGGATCTTCGTCGGTATCGGCGCGGCCCTGGGGATGCCTCTGGACAATCCGCTGGGGCTCTATCTCTACGGGGTACTGGCCATGATCGCGGTGGGGTTCACCGGTATCTCCATCCTGGCCGCGATCGGTTCGGCCGGTCTGCTGGTGAACATGATCCTGTTCATCGTGCTGGGCCTGCCCTCCTCCGGCGGCACGGTACCCATCGAGGCGACTCCGAAATACCTGGGCTGGCTGGCCACCTTCGAGCCGATGCACCAGGTGTTCCTCGCCGTGCGCTCACTGCTGTACTTCGACGGCAACGGCGCCGCGGGCTTCACCCGGGGCTTCTGGATGACGGTCCTCGGACTCACCATCGGTGTGGTGCTCGGACTCACAGTGACCCGCTTCTACGACCGAAAAGGGTTGGAGCGCAAGCCGATCAACCGCACGCGGTCCGCCTGATCAGAGCGGCACCAACGGCAGCCAACGCGCCAGCTCGCCCGCGCGGATCCCGGAAACGGCGAGCGCGCCCGAGGCCACCGCGGTATCGAAATCCAGCAGTCCGGTAGCGAGCAGCAACCAGGTCCGCGGATCGGTCTCCACCACATTCGGCGGTGTGCCGCGGGTGTGCCGAGGTCCCTCGATGCACTGCACGGCCACGAACGGCGGCACCCGCACCTCGACCGATGCGCCCGGCGCGGCCGCGGCCAAGGTCCGCGCGGTGCCGCGAACCGCCGACGCCAGATCGGGACGCCCGGGTTTCGGCTGTGACTCGTCCCGGAGCCAGTCGCCCAGCGCCAGCACCGCGGCCCGTACCTGCGCGGGATCCACTGTCGAACGTGCCATCTATCTGTGCCTCCGCTGTGTTGTCCGCCTACGCTTCGCTCCGGCGGGTTCTCGGCCCCCTCGGCCCCGATTTTTCACTCCAACGCTGAGTCGCCGCACAGTCAGGAGTCAGGACGCGACGGTCTGTCGGCCGCCCTACCGACGTCGGGTCCGATTGTCCAGTGCGCGGGCTACTCGCGGCGCGACGACACCGCAGGCGTTGAGGGCCAGATGGGCGAGGGCGGGTGCCGTGGCGCTGTCCGCGCGGCGGCGCAGCCAGGAGAACACGAGGCCGCCGGCGGCGGTGGCGGCGATCGTGGCCGGCACACTGTCGCCCGCCGCCCGCGCGGGAGATATATGCCAGAGACCGAAAAACAGTGCGCCGCACCACTTCCCCGCCGGCCCCACAGCCGTCTGGAGGAGTGGATCCAGCGTGCCCCGGAAGATCAGTTCCTCGCTGTAGGCGGTGCCCAGCGGAATGTGGATCGCGACCCATTCGACGGTGCCCACCTCCGGGTCGCGCTCGGCGAGCCCGTCCATCCGGTCACGGAACGCCGGAACGGCCACGGCCGCCGCGGTGATCGCGACGATCGCACCGAAAGACGCCGCACCCCATCGCACTCCACGCGCGCACATCCAGTTCGGCCGACCGCCGAACACGGTCGCATAGGCAGTCGCGAAGGCGACGTTGGCCACCGTGCGCCCGCGTTTGCCGAGCCCCGACCGCGGCAACACCACAGTGCTCCACACCAGCGCGGTTCCCGCGGCGGATAGCGCGCGCATCACTTCACCACGCGTTCGAACGCCTCCGACAGTTCCAGCTGAGTGCGGATCCTCTCCTGGAGCTCCGGGGTCCAGTCGGGGGGCGGCAGAACCGCGGCCCAGCCGTCGAGGACCAGGGTTCCGTAGTTGTGGCCGTGTCCGTCGCTGACGCCCTGGGCATTGGTCAGATCCGCGGCCACCTGCCAGAAGGTGACCAGCGGCCACCAGCGCATCTGCGTGGATACATCGGCGCCGCGCCGCTCCGACAACCAATCCGGTTGGGAGAAGATCAGATCCGGCGACCACCACACGATGGGATCGGAGGCGTGCTGCAGATAGGCGATGCGTGGCCGGCGCCATTCCGGTGACGGTTTGTTCAGATCCGGCGCATCGGAGGCGAAGCGCACCACCAGCCCGTCGGCGTAGATCGGTTCCACCTCGCGAGTTCCCGGATCGCGCCGCTGCACGAACTGCGTCCACAGCCGATTGGAATTCGGCGGCCCGACCCACAGCGCACCGTCGACCTCGGTGCGCAGATCGGCCAGGCCGTCGAATGCCGCCTCCGAACCCTGCGAACCCAGACTCTCCCCGTAGACCAGCAGTTTCGGCCGCGACTGCGGCGGGCGAGCCGACCAGGCCGCGTAGACGGCGTCGAACATCTTCTTCCCCGCCGCCGCGACCTTCTCCCGGTCGGCGAGGAACGACAGCACACTGGGCAGATACGAATACTGTGAGGCCACGATCGCGGTGTCGCCGCCGTACATGTACTCGATCGCACCGGCGGTCGTGGAGTTCACCCAGCCGGTCCCCGTGGTCGTGACGATCACCAGCACCTTGCGATCGAAGGCATGCGTGCGCTGCAATTCGTCGACCGCCAGTTGTTCCTGGGTGCGGTCCTCGGTCGCGGAACCGAGACCGGCGTAGATCCGAATCGGTTCGCGCGCCGGATGTCCGGTCACCGCGCCGATCCGGAAAGCGTCGGGTCCGTTCGAGACGAACCAGCGGCCTTCCGATCCCAGCGTGTCCCATTTCGCCAGGGACTCCGGACTACCGGAGCGTTCGGGGTCCATCGGCTGCACCGCGTACGGCGTCATCTTGTCGTTGCGCACACTGAACGCGGAGTTGGCGACCGTGAAAAACGCTTGGGAGAGTACGCCGTTGAACAACAGGACGGCCACCAGTGCGAGCACGATCGCACCCGCGCTGGGCGCCAGTTGCGGCGGCACCCGCACCCATCGGCTCAGCAGCCGCGCGAACAACTGCACGATCCACCGCACGGTGCGGTAGATGGCGACCACGAGTGCGGCGACCGCCGAACTCAGTGCGCCGGTACGCAGATAGGCCGCCCGGGTGGTGCCCTCCATATCCATGAGGTCGTAGATCTGGCGCTGCCAGTCGGCCGAGAGCACGAGCATGTAGAGCGCGGTGAGAACGCAGATCACCAGGATCGTCACCTTCACCGCGTAGCGGATCCGCAGCGACGGTGTGCGGAAACGCAGACGCGGACGGATCAGCGTGCGGAAGCCCCATTCCAGCAGGCAGCCCACGCCGTAGCCGATCGCGGCGTTGAGACCACTGATCAGGCCCTGGAACAACCAGTCGCGCGGTAGCAGCGACGGCGTCACCGACCAGGCGAAGAAGACGGTGGCGCTGACCAGTCCCACGTAGTTGAGCGCGATGATGTCGTTCTCGATGCGGTGCAGTACCGTCAGCCACCGCCGGTAGACGACAACGCTGCGCGTGCGCAACGTTGTGAGGGTCTCGGCGGTATCGAGCACTCGACAAGTATGGCGGTCCGCGATCCTAAATCGCCGGAGCTGCGCGCGTGAGACTGACAACTCCACGACGGGAAATACCCGGTCTACTCGAGTAGTTCTACGCGCGATCGGGACCGCCCCGCACCCGCACACTCGATGGCATGAGCACTCCCACCCAGCAGAAGAGCAGCCCCGCCTTCCTCGCCCAGGCCGCGATCGCCTTCGGCGTCAGCTTCGCCGCCGCCACCATCGGCATCATCTATCTGCCGCTGGACATCTGGCAGCGCGGATTCCTGTTGATGACGACGCTGTTCATGGTCTCCAGCGCCTTCACCCTGGCCAAGGTGATCCGCGATCAGTTCGAATCGACGCGGGTGCACCAGCGCATCGATGACGCCCGGGTCGAGAAGTTGATGGCCGAACACGACCCGTTCCGGGTGTGAATGGGCCGCACCCCGATAGGTGCGGCCCGCCGGCTCACTCCGCGGTGGCGCCGAACAGTCCGGGCAGCGTGGCCTCGTAGGTGGCGCGCAGCTCGTCCATGGTGATCGAGAACTGGCCCTGCACCTCGACCGAATCCGAGCCCTGATCCACCACGCCGATGCGCACCCACGGCAGTTCGCGGGCGGTGCACATCTTGGTGAAGCGGGTCTCCTCCGAACGCGGGACCGCGACCAGAACGCGGCCCGCCGACTCGGAGAACAAGGTGACGAACGGGTCGTCCCCCGAGGGAAGTAGGATGCGGCAACCGGTTTCACCCGACAGCGCCGCCTCCACCACCGCCTGGATCAATCCGCCCTCGCTGAGATCGTGTGCGGCGCTGATCATTCCGTCGCGGGAACCGGCGGTCAGCACCTCGGCCAGCAGCTGTTCGCGCGCGAAGTCGACCCGCGGCGGGACACCACCCAGGTGATCGTGCACGACCTGCGACCAGATGGAGCCGTCGAATTCGTCACGGGTCTCGCCGAGCAGGATCAGCGTCTCACCGGGTTCACTGCCCAGGCCGGTCGGGATGCGGCGGTGCACATCGTCGATCACGCCGAGCACACCGACGACCGGGGTCGGCAGGATCGCGGTCTGCCCGGTCTGGTTGTAGAAGCTGACGTTACCGCCGGTGACCGGAATGCCCAGGGCCACACAGCCGTCCGCGAGGCCGCGCACGGCTTGCTGGAACTGCCACATCACACCCGGATCCTCGGGGGAGCCGAAGTTCAGGCAGTTGGTGACGGCCTTCGGGGTGGCGCCGGTGCTGGCCACATTGCGGAAGGCCTCGGCCAGGGCCAGCTGCGCGCCGGTGTAGGGGTCGAGTTTGGTGTAGCGGCCCGAGGCATCGGTGGCCAGGGCGATACCGCGGCCGGACTCCTCGTCGATGCGGATCACACCGGCATCGGCGTGCTCGGCCAGCACGGTATTGCCCCGCACGTAGCGGTCGTACTGCTCGACGATCCACTTGCGACTGCACAGCTGCGGGCTGGCGAGGAGCCTGAGCAGGGTCGCGCGCAGTTCGTCACCGGACTTCGGCCGGTCCAGGGCGGCGGTGGTGTCGGCGACCAGCGCGTCCTGCTCCTCGGGACGCTGCACGGGACGCTCGTAGACCGGGCCTTCGTGGGCGACGGTGCGCGGCGGGACGTCCACGACGGTTTCGCCGTGCCACTTCACGACCAGCCGGTCGCCGTCGGTGACCTCACCGATCACGGTGGCCAGTACATCCCACTTGTGGCAGACGGCCATGAACGCCTCGACGTTCTCCGGCGTCACCACGGCGCACATCCGTTCCTGCGATTCGCTGGAAAGGATCTCCGCGGGCGTCATATTCGCCGCGCGCAGCGGCACCCGGTCCAGATCGACGCGCATACCGCCGTCGCCGGCGGCCGCCAGTTCCGAGGTGGCACAGGACAATCCGGCACCGCCGAGATCCTGGATGCCGACCACCAGGCCGGCGTGGTACAGCTCGAGACAGCACTCGATCAGCACCTTCTCGGCGAAGGGATCACCGACCTGCACACTCGGCAACTTCTTACGGCCGGAACCGGATTCGTCACCGGAGAAGGTGTCCGAGGCCAGGACGGAGACACCGCCGATGCCGTCGAGTCCGGTGCGCGCACCGAAGAGCACGATCTTGTTGCCGGTGCCCGACGCGAAGGCCAGATGCAGATCCTCCACCCGCATCACGCCCGCACACAGCGCGTTGACCAGCGGATTTCCCTGGTAAGACGGATCGAAGACGGTCTCGCCGCCGACATTGGGCAGACCGAGGGAGTTGCCGTAGCCGCCGACGCCGCGCACGACACCGTCGACCACGCGACGGGTGTCGGGGTGGTCGGCCGCACCGAAGCGCAGCTGATCCATCACCGCGATCGGACGCGCGCCCATCGCCATGATGTCGCGCACGATGCCGCCGACGCCGGTGGCCGCACCCTGATACGGCTCGACGTAGGACGGGTGATTGTGGCTTTCCACCTTGAAGGTGACCGCCCAGCCGTCACCGATGTCCACCACGCCCGCGTTCTCACCGATACCGGCCAGCATGGAAGCGCGCATCTCGTCGGTCGTGGTCTGCCCGAAGTAGCGCAGATGCACCTTGGAGGACTTGTAGGAGCAGTGTTCGCTCCACATGACCGAGTACATCGCGAGTTCGGCATCGGTGGGACGGCGGCCGAGAATGTCTCGGATACGGGCGTATTCGTCGTCCTTGAGACCCAGCTCCTTATATGGCTGCGGGGTATCCGGGGTGGCTGCGGCGGCGCTGACGGTGTCGACGTGGACAGTCACGGTGGGTACCAAGGTCCTTTCGGCCGGGCAAACGTGCAGCTACGAGCTCCGGCGCTGGAGTGTGAGACACAATGCTGGCGGGTGGGCAGTCCAGCACAGTCTAATCGGTGCCAAACCCACCCCGACCAGGCAGCACCCGTTCCCCGGTACGCTGAGCCGGTGAACGATCGATCCAGGGTCGCCGATCCGGACGAATTGCCCGTGACCACGCCATCCGGGCGCTCGGCCGGAGCGTTGACGACCCGGCAGCGGCGGTTGCTGATGATCGCGATCGCCCTGTTCGTCGTCTCGGCGATCGTGTCCGTCGTCGCCCACATCTGGCACGGCTATATCGATCTGCAGGTCTACCGCAACGGCGCACGCACCTGGATCGACGGCGGTGACCTGTACGGGCCGATGCCGAAGGTGCTGGGTATCGGCCTGCCCTTCACCTATCCGCCGCTCGCGGCGCTGTTCTTCGCACCACTGGCGCTGATGCCGCTGGGCGCGGCCGAATGGCTGGTCCTGCTCACCTCGATGGCGAGCCTGGCCGTCACGCTGTGGCTGGTGCTGACTCGGATCCGGCCCTCCATGGATCGATCCACCCGGCTGATCCTGCTGCTCGGCGCGCTCGCTGTCCTCGGCCTGTCCGAGCCGGTGCGCCAGACCTACAACTTCGGTCAGATCAATATGGTCCTGATGGCCGCGGTGGCGCTGGACGCGCTGGTGCGTAAGCCTCCGTGGCCGCGCGGCATGCTGATCGGCATCACCGTGTCGGTGAAACTGATTCCCGCCGGCTACCTGCTGTACTTCCTGTTGCGCAAGGATTGGCGGGCCTGCCTGACCCTGATCGGATCGGCCATCGGCGCGATCGCGGTGGGTTTCCTGCTGTTCCCGCATGATTCGATCGAATACTGGTTCCACACGCTGGTCGACACCGGCCGCATCGGCCCGCCGCAGTTCGCGGGAAATCAGTCCCTCAAGGGTTTCGCGTTCCGCCTCGGCGTCTCCGATCCGGCCGCGACGACCATCTGGATCGTGTTGTCGCTCATCGCGATCGGATTGGCCGCCCTCTGGATGAAACGACTCCTCGACAACGGCCACAACGTGTCCGCGCTGCTGGTGAACTCGGCCGCGGTACTGCTGGTGTCCCCGGTGTCGTGGTCACATCACTGGGTGTGGATCGCGCCCGCTCTGCTGGTCGCCGGTGATCAGATCGCCCGGATGCCGACGGCGGACGCCCCCGGCGCCCCGCCCGGACGGGCCGCGCGCCGACGACGCCTGTGGATCGCCCTCACCGCCGCGATCACGGTGATGTTCATGGTCGGCCCGCAGTGGGTGCTCCCGCACAACGCCGATCGCGAACTCGGCTGGTCGTGGTGGGAGCAGATCATCGGCAGCAGCTATGTGCTGGTGACGTTCGCCGCGCTGGTGATCGCGGCGATCGCCTACCGGCCGGCCGCGGCGGGGATCAGGAAGGCCGCCAGCGCCGCCGCGTAGGAGGCCACGTCGGCGGCGCCCATCAGTTCGCGCGCGGAGTGCATCGCCAGCTGCGGCGCACCCACGTCGACGGTCGGCATACCGGTGCGCGCCGCCGTCATCGGGCCGATGGTCGATCCGCACGGCAGATCCGCGCGGTGCACGTATCGCTGCAGCGGCACCCCGGCCTGCGCGCAGGCCAGTGCGAAGGCTCCGGCGCCCACTGCGTCGGTGGCATAGCGCAGATTCTGATTCACCTTCAGCACCGGTCCGCCGCCGACCTCGATGCGGTGGGAGGGCTCGTGCCGATCGGGATAGTTCGGGTGGGTGGCATGGGCCATATCGCCGGAGGCGCACACCGAACCGGCCAGTGCCGCCAGATAATCCGCGCGGCCGCCGCCACGGGCCAGCACGATCCGTTCCAGGGTCGCGGGCAGCAAATCCGACTGCGCGCCGCGATCGGACTGGCTGCCGACCTCTTCGTGATCGAACATCGCCAGCACCGGAGTGACGTCGCCGCCGTGCTCGACCGCGGTGAGGAATGCCCGCAGCCCGGCGTAGCAGGTGGCCTGATTGTCCAGCCGCGGCGCACTCACCAGATCGCGGTCACGGCCGACCAGCCGGCTCGGCTCCAGATCGTGGGTCATCAGCTCCCAGCCGAGCACATCGTCGACCTCCACCCGCGCCTGTTCGGCGATGTGTGCCAGGAAGGATCGCGGCCGCTCCCCCAGGCCCCAGATCCCGTTCACATGACGCTGTGGATCAAGGCTGACCCCACGCCGATCCTCGGATAGATGGATGGCCAGCTGCGGCACCCGCAGCAGCGGATCGTCGATCCGCACCAGCCGCTCCCCGAGCCCGTTGCCCTCCCGGACGGTGAGCCGGCCCGAAATTCCCAGGTCCCGATCGAGCCAGGAATTGAGCCACGCGCCGCCGTAGGGTTCCAGACCGACCAGCTGCCACCCCGCGACGGCCAGATCGGGATGCTGTTTGACCCGCAGATTCGGGCTGTCGGTATGCGCGCCGACCACCCGGAACGCACCGGCGGGATCGGTATCCGCACCCACCCAGGCCACCAGCGAGCCCCCGCGGATGACGAAGTAGCGGCCCGTCGCGTCACCACCGGTCCACGGCCGCGCCTCCGGCAGTTCGGTGAAACCGTGCTCGGCCAATTCGGCTGCGACGGTGCGGCATACGTGAAAGGGGGACGGCGAGGCGTCGACGAAGGCGCACAACCCGGACGCCGTCGCGGTGGTGGAGACGGACATACCGGCGATCCTAACCGCTGCCGGAAATGCCGCATTTCACGTGCGCGTCAGTCGGACTGAGTCTCGATCATCAGCTCGAGCAAACGCAGCAATTCCGCGTGATTTCGCGCGCCGATTCGTTTACGCAATTCCTCTTCGGCGAGCGCTTCCTGCTCACGCACGGAATCCACCAGATCCGTCCCGCGATGGGTCAGACCGATGAGAATGCGCCGGCGATCGTCCTCGGCGGCGATGCGAAAGATCAGGCCGCGCTCGGCCAGGGCATCGGCATGACGGGTGGCCGAGGAGGGCGCGAGCTGGGCGCGAACCGCCAGCTCACTCATCGTGATGCCGGAACGGTCGGACAGATTCGAGAGCATCGCCCACTGGTCGGCGGTCAACTGCCGGGCGCACAACGCGGCGTCGAGATGACGCAGCCAACCGCGTTCCGCAGCCCGCAGCGCCCCGTGCAGCGTGGCGACGCCGCTTACCATGGTCGACATATTCTGCGCCCCATCATTTCGCTCGGATACGAAGAAGGGTACCGAATGTTCTCCTTCGACGAGAGCCCGGACGACGTGGTAGAGGTCCTGAATATCGTGCCGCTACAGGGGCCGGCGGGAATTGTCGCGCCGTCCTGTGAAGCCGCGATTTCCCTGGCCGCGAAAGAAATCAACAGCGGCACCGGAATTCTGGGCCGGGAAGTCCGGGTCACCACACTCGACGGCGGCCGCAGCCCCGCCGCGGTCGCCGACGAGGTCTCGGCGCTGCTGGCGACCGGCCTGATCGACGCCATCACCGGATGGCACATCTCGGCGGTCCGCCAGGCCGTCGCCCAGGTCACCGCGGGCCGGGTCCCGTATCTGTTCGCCAACGTGTACGAGGAGTTGCCGAACGAACCGGCCGAGGTGGTGATGATCGGCGAGGCCCCCAGCGGCCACATCCTGGGGTGAGCCCGGTCATCGACGAACAACTCCTGCTGGCCGCCGGGCCCGCCGCCAATACGAACGTGTATGTGGCGTCGAGCCTGTTTCCCGACGTCGGGGCCGATTCCGGCCGGTTCGAGCGCTACCACGGCCTGCACGGCAGGTTCGCCCCGAAGCTCACCTACTTCGGCAACACCGCCTACGAGGCCCTGCACACGCTGCGCGCGATGGCACATGCGGTCGGCTCGCTGGAGGTGCCGCGTATCCGCGGCGCGCTGCACGACGGACTACTGCTGGAGACGCCCTCGGGTGGACGGATGTACCGCGACAATCACGCGGTCCGGCCACCCAGCCTGATCGCTCGGGCCGAGGGCGTGGACCTGCGGATCATCGATACCCTCTTCTGACCGGCGATGCCGGACTCCCACCGGTCAGGCGGTGACGAGGCTGTCGAGCACCGACAGGAATATCCCCAGTCCGTCGTCACTCGGGCCGGTCAGCGGTTCGGTGGCGTGCTCGGGATGCGGCATCAGGCCGACGACGCGGCCGTCGGCCGAGGCGATACCCGCGATTCCACGCTGCGAGCCGTTCGGGTTGTCGCCCGCGTAGCGGAACACCACCCGGCCCTCACCCTCCAACTCGTCGAGCACCTGCTCCGAGGCCTGATAGCGGCCCTCCGCGTTCTTGACCGGGATCAGGATCTGCGCGTCCGCGTCGTAGCGCGAGGACCACACCGTCGCGGTGGATTCCACCCGCAGCCACTGATCGCGGCAGACGAAGTGCAGACCCTCGTTGCGGGTCAGCGCGCCGGGCAGCAACCCGGCCTCGCACAGCACCTGGAAGCCGTTGCAGATCCCCAGTACCGGCATACCCTTACCGGCGGCCTCGACGACCTTGCCCATCACCGGCGCGAACCGCGCGATGGCGCCGGCCCGCAGATAGTCACCGTAGGAGAACCCGCCCGGCACGATCACCGCGTCGACGCCCTTGAGGTCGGCATCGGCATGCCACAGGCTCACGGCCTCGGCACCGGCCAGGCGGACCGCACGCGCCGCATCGACATCGTCGAGCGTGCCCGGGAAGGTGATGACACCGATACGCGCAGTGCTGGTCACGGCAGCCGCACCACTTTCCAGTCCTCGATCACCGTATTGGCGAGCAGGCCCTCGGCGATCTTCTCGAGTTCCGCATCGCTGACGCTCTCGTCGATATCGAGTTCGAACCGCTTGCCCTGCCGCACATCCGACACACCCGGGAAACCCAGGCGTCCGAGCGCGCCGACGATGGCCTGACCCTGCGGATCCAGGATCTCGGCCTTCGGCATCACCTCGACCACAACTCGTGCCACGCGTTGCTCCTCAAGCTGGTGGGGGATTACCGCAACAGCTTAATCGGCGCTGCTCGCGGGTGCCGCGCCGGGCCGGGCCGAGGGTGGAGCGCTAGCGTGGGTACATGCGCATCGCCCACTTCGGTCACTCCTGCGTTCTCGTCGAAATGAACGGCACGAAGATCCTGTTCGATCCGGGCACCTTCTCGCACGGATTCGAGGGCATCACCGGACTCGACGCGATCGCCGTCACCCATCAGCATCCCGATCACATCGATCCGAACCGGATCGAGGCGCTGGTCGACGCCAACCCGAACGCCCGGCTGCTCAGCGATCCGCAGACCGCCCAGCAACGCGGCGAATCGTGGGAGGCGGTGCACGCCGGCAACATCGTGAACATCGGCGATCTGCAGATCACCGGCGGCGGCGGACGGCACGCGGTCATCCACCCCGAACTGCCGGTCATCGACAACACCGTCTTTCAGCTCGGCAGCGCCGAGGATCCGGCACAGTTCGTGCACCCCGGCGATTCGCTGTGGGTGCCGCCGGTACCGGTGGGCGTACTGGCCGTGCCCGCGGCGGCGCCCTGGATGAAGATCAGCGAGGCGGTGGATTATCTGCGCGCGGTGTCACCGCGTACCGCCATCCCCATCCACTACGGCATCCTCGCACCGGAGGCACAGGGCATCTATTTCGGCCGGTTGTCCGAAATGCGCCCGGCCGATACCGAATTCGCGCTCATCGAACCCGAGGATCACGCGCAGTTCTGAGGTTCACCCCGCATAGGAGGCCAGGAACAACGCCTCCGTCAAAGCCATCCGTTCGATTTCGCCGGGATCCACACTCTCGTTGGGCGCGTGGATCAGGCACTTCGGTTCCTCGACGCCGATCAGCATGATCTCGGCGTCGGGGTAGGTGTCGGCGAAGACATTGCACAGCGGAATCGAGCCACCCTGTCCCTGGGTGGTGGTCGGCCTGCCGTAGGCGGCGGCGAAGGCGGCGTCCATCGCCGCACGCGCGGGACCACCGGTACCGGAGCGGAACGGCGACCCGGTGGCCTCTGTGTCGATCCGCACCCGGGCGCCCCACGGCGCCCGCGATTCCAGGTGTGCGGTCAGGGCTTTCAGCGCGGCGCCGGGGTCGGTACCGGGCGGGATACGGAGATTCAGCCGGGCCCGGGCGCTGGGCTGGATCGCCGCCGCCGAGCCGACCACGGGCGGCACGTCGATGCCGAGCACGGTCAGCGCGGGCCGGGCCCAGAGCATATCGGAGACGGTGCCACCACCCAGCAGCTCGACACCGTCGAGCACACCGGCGTCGGCGCGGAACCGGTCGACCGGATACTGCGCTCCGTCCCACACCTGATCGGCCGCCAACCCGGCGATGGTGGTGTTGCCGGCCTCGTCACGCACGGTGGCGAGCAGCTGGATCAGCGCGGCCACGGCATCGGGCGCCGCACCGCCGAACATGCCCGAATGCAGTGGGCCGGAGAGCGTTTCGACGGTGACGAGGACATTCACGTTACCGCGCAAGGTCTGGGTGAAGGTCGGCACGCCGACGGCGAAGTTGCCGCAGTCCGCGATCAGCAGCGCGTCGGCGCGCAGCAGGTCCGCATGTCCGGGCACGAAGGCCTCCAGCCCTCCGGTGCCCTGTTCCTCCGAGCCCTCGGCCACGAGCGTGATCCCCACCGGATAGTCCTTGCCGCCCACCGTGTTCCGCAATGCCCGCAGGGCCGTCAGATGGGTGACGATATTGCCCTTGCAGTCCGCCGCACCACGTCCGTACCACCGGCCGTCCCGTTCCGTGAGCTCCCACACCGGGGTATGCCAGGCCGCGTCGTCGAGGGGCGGCTGCACATCGTAATGGCAGTACAGCAGTACTGTGGGCGCACCCGCGGGAGCCGGGTACCGGGCCACGACCGCCTTACTGCCGTCGGGGGTTTCGTGCAGCGCCGCATCGGACAGGCCCAGCTCGGTGAACGCCTCCGCCACCCACTGCGCGGCCCGATGACACTCCTGCGGCGGGAACTGCCGGGCATCGGCTACCGAACGATACGAGACAAGCTGGGCCAGATCCGTTTTCGCCTGCGGCATGAGCGAGCGCACCTGCTCCCGCAGGGCGGTGGTCCGCGCTTCGTCGGTCATCGCACACCGGCCTCTCACTTGGTGGTATCGCCGAGTTTCAGTTTCGCAACCTGCTCGAGGTAGGTGGGCAGGCGGTCCGGACAGTAGGTGTCGACCGCGAGTTCGGTCGCCGCCACCACATCGCGATCGACGATCACCGGGCGAATACCGGGCCCACCGGCGCCGGTGGCGATCGCATCCCGATACCGGGCCGCGATCAGCGGTGACGACGGATCCGAGCAGATCAATCCACCGTCGTCACCGAGCGTATCGGCGATCCGGTCCGGATCGGGTGCGGGCAGCCCCGCCGCGACCAGTCGCTCGTGCAGGCGATGCGCCGGTTCCGCCGCGTGCGCGTCGTCGCGTTTCTGCTCGAACACCAGCAGCCCGACGATCGCCAGCGCCACCAGCACCGCCGCGACGGTCACGTTCACGATCCGCCGATTACGTGTCTGCTCAGCGGTTTCCGCCGGATGCGAGCCGGCCGGGCCGGTCACGACAGCGCCTCCGCCGGGACCTCGATCTTCCAGCCGGGCCGGCGGAACCGCAGGAACAGATAGGGAATCAGCAGACCGACGACGCCCATGCCCGCGCCGATGATCACGATGTAACTCCACGCTCCCCCGCTGCCGTACTGCGAAGGCGGGACGAAGCCGATGAGGAAGGCCGCCACCGACGCGGCACTACCCAAGCCGCACAGTGCGATCAGCCCCGGCGCCCGATAGCCGCGCGGATGGTCCGGCTGTCTGCGGCGCAACCGGGCGGCCGCGGCGAACATCAGCACGTACATGATCAGATAGACCTGGGTGGTGATCACCGACAGAATCCAGTAGGCGCTGGACACGTTCGGGATGAATGCGTAGAGCAGCGCCAGCAGGGTCGTGAAGATACCCTGGGCCACCAGCATGTTCTGCTGCACACCGTGTTTGTTGACGCGGGTCAGCACGGGTGGCAGATAGCCTTCAGACCGGCCGATCAGCAGCAGGCCCTTCGACGGCCCGGCCAGCCAGGTCAACATGCCGCCCAGCGCCGCGGCGACCAGCATGATGCCGAGAATCGGTGTGAGGAAACCGATTCCGAAGTAGTTGAAGAATCCGTCGAAGGCCTGCATCACACCGGCGGTCAGGCTCAGGCTCTGCGCGGGCACCACCCAGCTGATCACCACCGCGGGAATGATGAAGATCGCCAGGACCAGCGCGACGGCCAGCACCATCGCCCGCGGATACTCCCGGGCCGGATTCCGCAACGACGAGACGTGGACCGCGTTCATCTCCATTCCGGCATAGGACAGGAAGTTGTTGACGATCAGCACCAGACTGGCCACACCGGTCCACTGCGGCAGCAGATGACCGGTATCCATGGGCGCGGCCGACGGATTGCCCTGGGCGAGAAAGACGACGCCCAGCACGACCAGTAGCGCACCGGGCACCAGCGTCCCGATGACCAGTCCCATACTCGACAGTCCCGCAACGGTTTTCGTGCCCTGCGCGGAGACGAATACCCCCGCCCAGTAGATGACTATGATGACGATCGCGACATAGACGCCGTTGGCCGCCAGCGACGGATCGATGATGTAGGCGAACGTGCTGGCGACGTAGGCCAGCAGGCTCGGGTAGTAGAAGATCGTCATCGCGAACTGGCACCACACCGCGAGAAAGCCCAGCGGCTTGGACAATCCGTCGCCGACCCAGTTGTAGACCCCGCCCTCCCAGCCGGAGGCCAGCTCCGCGGACACGAAGGCCGTGGGCAGCAGGAACAGCAGAGCCGGAACGACATAGAGGAATACGCAGGCCAGGCCGTAGACCGCCATCGTCGGCGCGGACCGGAGACTGGCCACCGAACTGGTGGTCATCAAGGCCAGCGTCACCCAGGAGATGTACCTGGTGACCATGGGTTTCTCGGCGGTCGCCACCGCATTCGTCATTACCGCTCCTCCAGTCACGCAGGCCCGACGACTCGAATTTCACCGGTAGAGCAAATGATCACAGCGACGCCGCCGCAGGAACACTCTGCCACTACAGAGCCGTAAATTGGCAGAATTATCGATGCCCATCCCGCCGTTCGTTAACTTTCCGCAATCTCTGCGGGCATCATGGAGTACGACTCGACCACGATCGGAACCACCGGAGAGGACGAGATGGCCGCATCATCGGAGTCCGACGACCTGTTCGCGATGCCCGACCTGGATCGCGGCGCGCCCAAACACACCTTCCCCCAGCGCGAGATGATGCCACAGGAGGCCTATCAGATCGTGCACGACGAGCTGATGCTCGACGGCGTCTCGCGCATGAATCTGGCTACCTTCTGCACCACCTGGATCGACGAGTTCGCCGAGCGGCTGATGGCTCAGAGCGTGGCGAAGAACATCGTCGACAAGGACGAGTATCCACAGACCGCCGAGGTCGAGCGCCGCTGTGTGCGCATGGTCGCCGATCTGTGGCACGCACCCGACCCCGAATCCGCGCACGGCACCTCCACCACCGGCTCCAGCGAGGCCGCCATGCTCGGCGGTCTGGCCGCCAAGACGCGCTGGCGCAAACAGGGCGGGCAGGGCATTCCCAATTTCGTCTGCGGACCGGTCCAGGTGTGCTGGGAGAAGTTCGCCCGCTACTTCGACGTGGAGATCCGGCAGGTGCCCTTGCGCGGCGACCGCTACACCCTGCATCCGGACGATATTGCGGCGCACTGTGATTCGAACACCATGATGGTGGTCGCGACCATGGGCCAGACCTTCACCGGCCTGTTCGAGGACATCGCCGCGATCAGCGCGGCCCTCGACGATATCCAGTCCACGACCGGATCGGACATCCCACTGCACGTCGATGCCGCCAGCGGCGGATTCCTGGCACCGTTCACCGCGCCGGATCTGGTGTGGGACTTCCGACTACCACGAGTGAAGTCGATCAACGCCTCCGGACACAAAACCGGTCTGGCGCCGTTGGGCAGCGGCTGGGCGATCTGGCGCGACCACGACGACCTGCCGGCGGAACTGATCTTCGATGTCGACTATCTGGGCGGCAGCATGGCCACCTTCAATCTCAATTTCTCCCGGCCGGGCGGCCAGGCGATCACCCAGTACTACGACTTCATCCGGCTGGGCCGCACCGGCTACACCCGCCTGCAATCGGCGATCTACCGGGTCGGCGAACATCTGGCCCGGGGCCTGACCGCCACCGGACTGTTCGACATGATCCACGACAGCTCCCCCGAACGCGGGATCAGCGCGGTGTCGTGGCGGTTGCGCGAGGATCCCGGCTTCAATCTCTACGACCTGTCCGAACGGCTGCGCTCGCGGGGCTGGCTGATCGCGGCCTATCCCCTGCCGGCGAACCGGCAGGACGAGACGATCATGCGGGCGGTGATCCGGCACGGTTTCACCCACGATATGGCCGATCTACTCCTGGCCGATATCCACCGCGGCATCGATCAGCTGCGCAAACACCCGCTGTCGGTCTCGCTCACCCGCCGGGACGCGGGTGGATTCACCCACGATGCGACCGCGGCGGTATCGGACGAGGCGATCGCGACCGCACTCGATCTACGACAGGCACCGGGCGAGGACGGCCACTGATTCCGGAACTCGTGGCCGCACGCGCCGATGCGTTCAGGCCGCACGCGGCAGGGTGAGCGGCTGCCAGCGGTACACCTCGGGCACCGCCTCGTGGAACAGCGCCAGATCGACCGCGTCGAGCATGGCCTGATGCGGTCCCGGCCGCGACAGTTGCGCCGCCGAGACCGCGAGCCGCAGTGTGCCGCCGCGACGGGCGATCCGGGCCGCGCTCATCACCAGGGCGTGACACCACCAGGGTTCGGCGCGGAAGCCCTCACCGACACCGTGCACCCAGCATCGTTGTGCCACATCACGTTCCAGGTCGTGGATGGCGGTCAGGCTCAGCGCCAGACGGAAGCCGACCTCGGGCAGGGCGGCGATCGCGCCCTCGGAGGCCGTCCAGCGCGGCGCGGCGAACAACCGGGTCCGCAATCCGATCTGCTCCATCACCCGATCGGCGGCGGTGAGCCGCAGCCGCGCCTCGTGGCCGGGCAGGGTGGCGAATTCGGCCCGTCGGCGCTTGGTCGCGGCCTGGTCGTAACCGTGCAGCACGATGGCGTCGCCGCCCTCGCGGCGATCCCGCAACCAGCGCTGGGTGCCGGCATCGTCGACCAGCCGATACTTCCCCTTCAGCCGCGGCGCCACCAGCAGCGACAGCCGCACACCGCGGCTGTCCATCGCCGCGGCGAAGGCGCGCGCCTGCGCCAGTGTGGTGTCGCGAATACCCGACACCGAGACGATCAGCTGCCCGCACCCCCGGTCGTTGCCGCTCATGGCTCCACTGTGAGCTCCGCAGGTGTCGCCCCCGTGCAGCCGAAGTGACGCCCCGACGAATTCCCGGCCGCATACCGACCGGAACGAGCTTCCGGCCCCGCCGCGAGGGCCATAGGATCGGCCCGATGAAAGCAGCCCTCCTGACCGCACTCGCGGTACCGCTGATGATCGCCGCACCGGGCTCGGCGCACGCCGATCCGGGCGCTCCGCCGCCGATCTACACCCAGGACGAGCAGTGTGCGACCACCAAGGAGTTCGTCGACAAGGTGCGGCAGACGAATCCGGGCGCCACCCCGGACCAGATCGCCGACACCTATACCCGAATCATGGACCAGCACAACGCCTATCGCGGTAACGACGCCGCCCGCCAGCGTGACCGCCGGTACCTGCTGGACAATATCGCGCACTGCGGCCTGGCGTAGAACCCGCCGGGAGCGCGCAGCACACCCGCCTCAGCGCTCGCCGAGACCGACGGTGTCGAGGACCCAGGCGTATTCGAAGGCGACTTCCTTCCACTTCTCGTACCGGCCGCTGACACCGCCGTGCCCGGCGCTCATCTCGGTCTTCAGCATGAGCTGGGAGTCACCGGTCTTCGTGGCCCGCAGCGCGGCAACCCATTTCGCCGGCTCGACGTACAGCACGCGGGTGTCGTTGAGGCTGGTGATGGCCAGAATCGCCGGATACTCCTTCGCCTCGACGTTCTCGTACGGCGAGTAGGACTTCATATACGCGTAGACCTGTGGATCCTCCAGCGGGTTGCCCCACTCGTCCCATTCGATGACCGTCAGCGGCAGCGACGGATCGAGGATCGAGGTGAGCGGATCCACGAACGGCACGTTGGCGAGAATGCCCGCGAACAGTTCGGGCGCCAGATTGGCCACCGCACCCATCAGCAGACCACCGGCACTGCCTCCGTCGGCGACCATCACCCGCGGTTCGGTGACACCGGTATCGACGAGATGCCGTGCGCAGGAGACGAAGTCGGTGAAGGTGTTCTTCTTGGTGAGCGTCTTGCCGTGCTCGTACCACAGCCGGCCCATCTCACCGCCGCCCCGCACGTGGGCGACCGCGAAGACCATTCCGCGATCCAGCAGCGACAACCGTGAAACCGAGAAACCCGGATCGATACTCGCCTCGTAGGAGCCGTATCCGTAGAGCAGCAACGGTTTCGGATCCGCGCCCTCGCTGTCACGACGGCGGACCACCGAGATCGGAATCCGGGTGCCGTCCGCGGCGACCGCCCAATCGCGGTGCTGCACATACTCGTCGGGGTCGTAGCCACCCAGGACCTGCTGCTGCTTGCGCAGCATCAGCTCACCGGTCGCCGGCACATAGTCGAAGACCTGCATCGGGGTGATGAAAGAGGTCACGCCCAACCGCAGGGTCGGCTGTGCCCATTCTGGATTCGATCCCACCCCCGCGGAGAACAACTCCAGTCCGAAATCCAGCTCGCGCAGTTCGCCGTAGCCGTCGGAGGTCAACGGCCACACCGCGACTCGCGGCAGCGCCTCGCGACGATACGACAGCACCAGGTGATCGCGGAAGCAGTCGATGTCCTCGAGCCGCACATCGTCGCGATGCGGGATGAGCATCGTCATCTCGGCGGGCGCGTCCACCGGCGCCTCGGCGAGGACGAAGTTCTCGGCCTTCACGCCGTCGACGACATCGTTGTGCAGGATCAGCAGACGATCGCGACCGCCGATGACCGCGTGTTCGGCCGAGTACTCCACACCCTCGCGACGCGGCAGCAGCACCCGGAACTCACCCTCGGGATCATCGGATTCGAGCAGCCAGCCCTCGCTGGTGATCTTCGAGCCCACCCAGATCATCAGGTACTTCTCGGACCGGGTGGCCCCGATGCTGACCCAGTACCGCTCATCGGGCTCATGGAATACCGTCACGTCTTCGGACTGCGCGGTGCCCAGACGATGCCGCCACACGGTATCGGGCCGCCAGGATTCGTCGACGGTCTGATAGAAGACGTGGGTACCGTCCAATGACCAGGTCGCGCCCGGCGCGGTGCCCGGAATCTCGTCACCGAGCAGTTCACCGGTGCGCAGATCCTTGAACCGCAGGATGTAGCGCTCGTCGCCGACGGTATCGGTGGAATAGGCCAGCAGGGTGCCGTCGTGGGATATCGAGTACGCGCCCAGAGCGAAGAAGTCGTGGCCGTGGGCCAGCACATTGCTGTCGAGCAGGATCTCCTCGCCCTGGATCTCGACATCGACGTCGAGCTGCGGCGGGGTCCAGTCGTCGCGATCGGCGATCGGACAGCGGCAGTGCACGCCGTACTGCTTGCCCTCGAAGCTGCGTGAGTAGTACCAGTAGTCGCCGAGCCGTGCCGGCACCGACAGATCGGTCTCCTGGGTCCGGGATTTGATCTCGTCGAAGATACGACCGCGCAGTGGTGCCAGATGGGCGGTCTGGGCGTCGGTGTAGGCGTTCTCCGCCTCCAGATGGGCGATGACCTCGGGATCGTCCTTATCGCGCAACCACTCGTAGGGATCGGCGAAGGTGTCACCGTGATGGGTGCGTTCGGACGGGATCTTCTTGGCGATCGGCGGGGTCACCGCCGCTGCGGTGTCGCCGGCGTTCTGAATGGTTCCGGTACCACTGTCGAGAGCCATGGGGACCACCGTAATCGCGAGGCCCGGTCACTGGGCGCAGGACCCCGCACACGCCGGTGTCATCGACATCGGCGAGTGCGGGATCTGGTCCTTTACTACCCCAATCCGGTGGCGCGCGGCGCGGGCCGGCGCAGGTCGCTCCCGTTACCGCGAGCCGAACGACGAGATTCCATCAAGAAGAACAGTGCGGCTTTGCGGCGCGGGCATTGGTCGGTGGGACAGCTGCTGTGACTGTGCAGGATGTTGTGCGCCTGCTCAACGGTGAGGTGCCGGGGCACCACCGCGCAACTGTCGAAGACGGGTGCCATGCGGTGCTCCATCCTTGTCGTCCCTTCAGTGCGGCAGGGTGCGCCCTCTCGCTCTCTCGACGATTCGACGCCATATTTCCGCCACAGAGTGAGGTGTTTCCGCTCGGGTTGCGCCGTAAACCAGCGGTGTTGCCGAGACGAGTAGACAAACCCCACATTTCGCAGGTCCCGATATCGATGTGATCCCGGCCATGCAGAAATCGGACGATTCAGAAAGGACACCCGTACCCGGCCCCCGCACCGCCTACGCTCGAGGACGGTAGCGCCCGCCCGCTCGTCCGGCGGGTGATCGACGACGACGCAGGGGAGCACAAGGGTGGAAGCGAAGAACCGCGACATCGAGCCCGGGGCGGTCTGGCAGCGCAGCGGTGACGGCGCCGGGGGTGTCGAAGTGGCATTTCTGGCCAGCGGCAATATCGGGCTGCGGGATGCCAAGAATCCGGACGGCCCGGCGCTGATCTTCACCCCCGGCGAGTGGCGGGCCTTCGTCGCCGGCGCCAAGGACGGCGAATTCAACCGCCCGGGTGCTACCCCGGCCTGAATCCCGAGGTATCGAACGGCCTGATCGCGCGAACCGCCGCCCGCGATCAGGCACCGATCGCCGCGCCGATCGTCGGCCACGACGCGTGCAGGTAGTCCTGCCAGTACGACCACGAATGCGTACCCACGGGGTTGTGATCGACCCGTGCCGGAATCCGCAGCCCGCGCAGTCGCTGCTCGAAGGCGGAGACGCAGATATCGACTCCGGCCTCGATCGGCCCGCCCAGGAAGATGTTCTCCGGCAGCTGCGGTTTGATCTCCGCCTCGTGCGGTCCGGGGATACCGGTTCCGGTGGACAGGTAGATGGTCTTGCCCCGCAGCCGATCCACCATCAGCGCCGGATCGTGGGCGCCCCATTCCGGACTGCCCGGCGCACCCCACATATTGAACGGATTACCGCCGCGGTTGGCGATCGAGAAGGTGATCGCGCCCTGCGCCAAACCCATATCGGGACACGCGCTGTACCCGGCGACGGCCTGGTACATATCCGGATGCCGGGCCGCCAGCACGAAGGCGGCGATACCGCCCATCGACAGCCCACCGATCGCGTCGACCCCGTTGCCCGAGAAGGAGGAGTCGATGATGGGCGGCAGCTCGCGGGTCAGGAAGGTCTCCCACTTGTAGCGCCCGAAGTGGGGGTCGTCGCGCTGCCAATCGGTGTAGTAACCGGCCTGGCCGCCGATCGGCAGCACCACGTTGACATCCTTACCGGCGAAGAACGGTTCGGCGTCGGTGGCATTGGTCCAGGTGCTCTGCTGCACACCGGGATCCAGTCCGTCGAGCAGATAGTAGGTGGGGCGCGAGCCGCCGCCGGCCGGATGCAGGACCTGCACCTGGATGGTGCGTCCCATCGCCGGGGAGTCGATGAACAGCGCCGTGCGGGTCGGGCTCATATCGTCGACACCGACCAGCTGGGCCGCCGAGGCCCGCGGTTGTGGACCGACCCACGGGCCGACGACACCCAGTACGACTGCCAGCACAGAAACAGCAACGGCCGAACGACGCATGTCCCCACCTCCAACAGCCCGCCACAAGTGCTACTTAACGTAACGCACACCCGGGTACTGCGTACGCGTTTAGGTCACCGGCGTTTCTTCGGCAAACCAGGAGGGTCGCTCCGGGATCAGGTGAGCCACCACGTCCCCTCCTGGGCGTCCGCACCACCCGGCTCGGCCCGCTGCACCGCACCGCGGATGGACGCGGCCAAATAGTCGAGATCGGCGCGGCGCGGGGATGTCGCACGGCTGCGCAGGCCGAATCCGTCACCGGGAGTGCGTGGAATGACATGCAGGTGCACGTGGAACACCTCCTGCCCGGCGGTGGCCCCGTCGGCGAGGAAGAAGTTCACCCCGTCGCACCGCACCTCGGACTCGCGCAGGGCGGCCGCCAGACGCTGACCGACCTGAAAGAGCTTGCCGCCGATCACCGGATCCAGTTCCGCCAGACTGCGGGCCGGAACCTTCGGAATCACCAGCAGGTGTCCGGGTGTCATGGGCCGAATGTCCATGAACGCGAGCACATCCGGATCTTCGAAGACTTTCGACGAGGGCGCCCGTCCCGCCACGATGTCGGCGAAAATTCTGTAGGGGTCCATGGTCGCCAACCCTAATAGCCGGGTTCGGTTGCCCCACCGCGCCGTTCGGCGGCGCGGTACCGGGACCGCGCGGGTCGCCGGCTACAGAATCGGTGAGGGCGTGTAGCGAGCCGCCTCCGGATAGGCGTCGATCAACTTCTGCACCTGCGCCACCACCTCACCGACCTGAGATTCGGCCGCGCCGATGAAGGCGGTGCGATCGGCGAGGGCGGCGTCGAGTCCGGCTCGATCCAGCGGCATCCGGTCGTCGGACGCGAGGCGATCCAGCAGATCCGGTTCCCGGCCCTGCTCCCGCATGGCCAGCGCCACCGCGACCGCGTGCTCCTTGATGACCTCATGCGCGCTCTCCCGGCCGACACCGGCCCGCACGGCCGCCATCAGAATGCGGGTCGTCGCCAGGAAGGGCAGATAGCGATCGAGTTCACGATCGACCACCGCAGGGTAGGCGCCGAATTCGGTGAGGACGGTCAGGAAGGTCTCGATCATCCCGTCGATGGCGAAGAAGGCATCCGGCAACGCGACCCGGCGGACCACCGAACAGAAGACGTCACCCTCGTTCCACTGCGCGCCCGCCAGTTCAGCGGCCATCGAGCCGTAGCCGCGCAGCACCACCTGCAGGCCGTTGACCCGCTCACAGGAACGGGTGTTCATCTTGTGCGGCATCGCCGAGCTGCCGACCTGACCGGGCTGGAACCCCTCGGTGACCAGCTCGTGCCCGGCCATCAACCGGACCGTGTGCGCGAACGACGAAGGGCCCGCGCCCAATTGGACCAGGGCCGAGAGGATGTCGTGATCGAGCGAACGAGGGTAGACCTGACCGACGCTGGTCAGCACCGAAGTGAAACCCAGATGCCGGGCAACCTTCTGCTCGAGCTGGGCGAGTCTGGCGGCATCACCGTCGAACAGGTCCAGCATGTCCTGGGCGGTGCCCATCGGGCCCTTGATGCCGCGCAGCGGATAGCGGTCGATCAGTTCCCGCACCCGGCGCAGGGCGATCAACACCTCGTCGGCGGCACTCGCGAAACGCTTGCCGAGAGTGGTCGCCTGGGCGGCCACATTGTGCGAACGGCCCGCCATCACCAACGACTGATATTCGGCGGCCCGCTCGGCCAGCCGGGCGGCGACCGCCACGCCGTGCTCGAAGACGTGCTCGAGCGACAGCCGCATCTGCAACTGCTCGACGTTCTCGGTGAGATCCCGGCTGGTCATGCCCTTGTGGATCTGCTCGTGGCCGGCGAGGGCGTTGAACTCCTCGATTCGCGCCTTGACGTCGTGGCGGGTGATCCGCTCCCGCTCGGCGATCGAGGCCAGATCGACCTCACCCAGTACGCGCTCGTAATCCTCGATCACCTCGGCGGTGACGGATTCGGTGCCGGCCGCGCCGAGTTCCATCTGAGCCCGCAGCACCTCCAGCCACAGCCGGCGCTCGAGCACGATCTTGTTCTCGGGCGACCACAGCTGCACCAGCTGCGGGCTCGCGTACCGGGTGGCGAGGACGTTCGGGACAAGACTCACGAACAGTCAGTCTAGTGTTCGGTGCCTGCTGGGTTGCTGGGGCATGGCCGACGGCATCGGCTGCGCCGTGGCCGGAGGCACGGGCTGCGGCGCGAGCAGCGGCTGCGGTGTCGGCGGGGCGATCACATCGATCAACTCCAGCAGGGCACCGCGGGCCGTACGACGGGGTTGCGGATCGGATTCGGCCAGCGCGGCGACCACCGCGCCGTCCACCACGGCGACCAGCCGGCGCAGCTGATCGGTGCGCACCATGCGATCGGATCGGCGCAGCACATCGGCGACGAGATCCTCGAGTTGCGCGCGTAACCGCAGCTGCACCTCACGCAGTTCCGGATGCCGGGCCGAGGCCACCGAACGCTCATAGCGAGCGATCAGCCGGGCGCGGGCGAAGTCGTCGGGGCGGTCCGCGCCGACCATCAGATCCACGATCAGATCGACGGTCGCCTCGGGGCCGCGCCGGCGATGTGTGACGTCCCCGATCCGGCGGCGCATCGACTCGAGTTCGGCATTGCCGCTGAACTCGACCGCGCGCGCGATCAGGTCCTCGAGGGATTCGAAATAATAGGTCGTGGATGCCAATGGCAAATCCGCGCGCGTGGCCACTGAACGGTGGCGCACGGCATCGAAGCCGCCTTCGAGTAGCAACTCCGCGGCTGCCGCAACCAACGCTTGGCGACGCCTTTCGCCTTTCGGGGTCGTCGCGGTGATCACCGTGTCATCGTGCCAGTCATCATCGGTTCATCCGTGCCAAATCGGTGCGATCTGTGCAAATCTGTGCGTCTGGGCAATCCCGGCCGATCCGTTGTGTGGAATCGTCCATGGGACCGCGCAAATTTCCTGGATCCGGCCCGAGTGGGCAGCCGGGACCGGTGTCGAAAAATGGTGGTTCAACCCACAACCGAGTTATTTGTACCGCATCGGCCCGGGCTACGGGCCAGTACAGAAAGTCTGCACCTCAGCCCAGATAGCGCCCGAGGCGTACGAGCGCTTCCTCGATATCCGCGGTGGCGCCCGCGAAGGAGAAGCGGACCGTGCGGTTTCCGTGGCGGGTGTCGAAATCGATGCCGGGTGCCAGCGCGACGCCGGTGTGGGCCAACAGATCCGCGCACCATCGGGTCGAATCCTCGCTCAGATGGCCGATATCGGCGTAGGCGTAGAAGGCGCCGTCGGCCGGCGCCAGATCCGTGATACCGAGCGCGGGCAGCCCGTCGAGCAGCAGCGCCCGGTTCCGCGCATAGCGACGGACATGCCCGTCGAGTTCGGTTCGGGCCTCGGCGCCGAAGGCGTGCGTAGCGGCGAACTGCGAGATCGCCGGTGGGCAGACGGTCATATTCGAGGCCAGCCGCTGCAGGGCCGGGCGCAGCCGCGCGGGCGCCAGCATCCAGCCCAGCCGCCAGCCGGTCATCGAGAAATACTTCGAGACCGAGCCGATGACCACCGCTTCGCGCGAGGTCTCCCAGGCCGAGCTGACCGGCTCGGTATCCCCGTCGAGGCCGGAATAGGCGATGCCGTGGTAGATCTCGTCGGAGATCAGCAGCGTGCCGTGCTCATCGCACCAGCGTGCCAGGGCCGCGAGCTCCGCGGGCGCGATCATGGTGCCGGTCGGATTCGCCGGACTGGCCACGATCACCCCGGCCGGTGGTTCCGGCAGCGCCTCGAGCATCTCGACCGTCGGCTGGAATCGGGTCTGCGGCCCGCAGTCCAGCTCGATCACCCGGCACCCCAGGGCAGTGAGGGTGTTGCGGTAGGCCGGATAGCCGGGCCGGGCCACCACGACGGTGTCGCCGGCATCGAAGGCCGCCAGGAACAGCAGGGTGAAGGCGCCCGAGGAACCGGTGGTGACCACCACGTCCTCGGCATCGACCTCGACCCCGTAACCGTCGCGATGATGAGCCGCGATCGCCTCGCGCAGTTCCGGCAGGCCGAAAGTCTCTGTGTACCCGAGTAATTCGTCGTCGAGAGCCGCCCTGGTGGCACGCAACACCGGCACCGGGGCGGGAGTGGAGGGCTGGCCTGCCGCCAGCACCAGCACATCGCCGTGGGTGCGGGCACGTTCGGCCGCTGCCTTCCACACATCCATCACGTAGAAGGTCGGAACGGTGGAACGACGGGATTCACTGCGCACCCGACGACGGTAGAACACCGCGCCACGAGCTCGGACACGCACCGGCCTACCGATGCGGTGCTGTGCGCCGACGCGCCCTCCTGCACGGCCGGGCAACCCCCTGTTATCGTCGGCAGAATGCCTGAACAGGCACGCCGCGACACGTTGTACCAGGGGGCCCGGACCGTGATCCGCCCGGACTGGCGAACAACGCTGCGCAGCGAACGGCCCTCGGCCGGCGATCGGGTGCGGTCCACGGCCCGGAGATCAGGCACGGCAGTCCGGTCCGCGGCGGCCGCGGGGTGGCGGCGGACCCGGCGGCTCGGACGCGACCTGCGCGGGCGGAACTGGCGCGAGGAATTCGACACGCTGTGGCCACGGCTGCGCGGCTGGGTGGGTGATCATCGGGTCCTGGTCATCGGAGTCGTCGTGGTCGGCCTGTTCGCGGCCGCCGATACGGTGGCGCCCCGGACGATCGACAGCACACCGAAACCCGGTACGGCACAACGGATCGCGGTCGCCTATCCGTTACAGGTCCAGGCCGAGCCGGAGACCAGCAAGCGTTATCTGAAGGCTATCGACAACGGTGAGAGGATTCGCGAATCGCAGGTGGTGGCCGCCGCGTCCCGAGCCACCCTGGATCGTGCGAAGGCCGAGGCCGCCGCGGCGGTCGCGGGGGCCCCGCAAGCATGGCTGCCCGGTCCCGCCGGGAGCATTCCCGGCGGCCTGATCCCCGGCGGAATCGCGCCCGGCACAAGCGGTTTCGCATTACCCGCGCGCGGAGTCTTCAGCTCCGGCTACGGCGGCCGCTGGGGCACCTTCCACTACGGCATCGATATCGCGGCACCTATCGGTTCACCGATCTACGCCGTCGCCGACGGCACCGTGATCGATGCCGGGCCCGCGCAGGGATTCGGACTGTGGGTGCGGATCCGCCACAACGACGGCACCATCTCCGTCTACGGCCACATGTACGACTTCTCGGTTTCGGTCGGCGAGCGGGTCCGGGCCGGACAGCAGATCGCCCGCATCGGCAACCGCGGCGACTCCACCGGACCGCATCTGCACTTCGAGATCCTCATCGGCGGCCAGCACATCGATCCACAACCCTGGCTGGCCATGCGCGGGATTCAGGTCGGCTGAACCCGCGCCGCCGACCCCGGGCGCGTCAGACCCGCGCGGGCAGCGAAATGCGGCCCTCGACAGCCGCGAGCCCGATATCGGTGCGGAAGTGACTGCCGGGGAGTTTGACACCCGCGATCCGGTCATAGGCGTGGGCCCGCGCCTCGGTCAGATCGGCGCCCGTGGCGACGACATTGAGAACCCGGCCGCCCGACGACAGCAACGCACCGTCCGCGCGCAGTGACGTACCCGCGTGCAGCACATCGGTATTCGCATCCGCACCCTCGGTACCGGAGATGACGTCACCGGTGCGGGGACGGCCCGGGTAATTCTCCGCGGCCAGAACCACCGTGATCGCGGCGCCGTCCTTCCAGCGCGGCGGCTCCGCCTGCGCGAGGGTGCCGGTGGCGGTGGCGTGCAGCAGGGCGCCGAGCGGACTGTCGAGCAGTGCGAGCACCGCCTGGGTCTCGGGATCGCCGAAGCGGCAGTTGAATTCGACGACCGCCGGTCCCGACCGGCCCATCGCCAGACCGGCGTACAGCAGACCCGAGAACGGGACCCCGCGCCGGACCATCTCGGCGGCCACGGGCTCGACGACATCGTCGACGATTTCGGTGACGCTCTCCGGCGGCAGCCAGGGCAGCGGCGTGTAGGCGCCCATACCGCCGGTGTTCGGTCCGGTATCGCCGTCGCCGACCCGCTTGTGATCCTGCGCCGGCAGCAGCGGCACCACCGTCTCACCGTCGACGAGGCAGAACAGGGAGACCTCGGGACCGTCGAGGAACGATTCCAGCAGCACCGGATGGCCCTGCTCGAGCAGTTCGGCACCGTGATCGCGGGCCGCCGACCGGTCCGCGGTCACCACGACGCCCTTCCCGGCGGCCAGCCCGTCGTCCTTGACCACCCAGGTCGGGCCGAAACGATCCAGGGCGGCATCGAGCTCGCCGGGATGGTCGACGATCTCGCTGTGCGCGGTGCGCACCCCCGCCGCCGACATCACATCCTTGGCGAAGGCCTTGGAACCCTCGATCCGCGCCGCGGCCGCCGACGGCCCGAAGCATGCGATCCCCGCCGCCCGCACCGCGTCGGCGATACCGAGCACCAGCGGCACCTCGGGCCCGATCACCACGAGATCGGCGGAGAATTCCCGGGCCAGCCCGACCACGGACTCGGCACTGGCCGGATCGACCGCTCGCACCTCGGCGACCTGGGCGATTCCCGGATTGCCGGGCGCGGCCGCGATCGCGGTCACCCCAGGATCCCGACGCAGGGCCTCCACCAGGGCGTGTTCACGGGCTCCGGAACCGATGACGAGTACGCGCACGCGTGACAGCTTAGGGGACGTCGGTGAACACGCTATATCGGTGTGCGATCACGCGGCGGCGACGGCAGCGTGGTGGCGCGCACAGCATGGCTGTGCGGGACGGACGGGGTCAGATGGTCCATCCGTTGCTCCCACTCACCGTCGAGGACATCGGCCGTCCATTGTTTGTTCCATCCGAAGGGCATCAGGTGGACCCGCAGGCTTCGCGCTTGCAGACCTTCGACCAGCCTGTCCAGCACGCCCCGCGCGGTATCTACATCGGGGCGGATGCCCGGGTGCGCCAGATGCGAGAAACCGTTGATCACAACGCATTGCGCATCGGTCTTGGCCGCGATTCGCCGAATCGTCTTCACCGGGCGACTACCCAGTCGGATGTCATCTCGTTCCACGCCGACCATCAGAAACAGGCAGCCGTCGAACCGGTTCACCGTGCCGATGACGGCAGGCCCGAGTTCCATGGCCACTCGGCTCGGGGTCGTGATCGTGTAGGCGAATGTTCGACAGCGACTGCTGAGGATCCTCATAAAGCCTTCTTCGCGGGACTCGGCAGGTGAGCGGCCGAAGCGGTGCCGAGTCGCCCCACTGGTTTGCGACGAAATAACGAAGTGGCGTGGCCCCACCGACACCACGGAGTCTAGATACCGCGACCCGACCGGCTTTCTCAGTGATGGGAATCACAATCCGGTACGGGCCGGCCGTCGGCTCGGCTCGGCTCGCGCGCACCGGGCCGCGAGCAGGCCGGAGCGAAGCGGAGGCGAGAATCAACTCATGCCATCTGTATTCAGTGCAATCATCGACGGCCAACTCCCCGGTCGATTCGTGTGGGAGGACGAGGAGTTCGTCGCCTTCCTGACCATCGCCCCCGTGACGCCGGGCCATACGCTGGTGGTGCCCCGCAAGGAAATCGATCAGTGGCAGGATCTCGATGCCGACGCGTTCGCCCGGATCAACGGGGTGGCGCAGAAGATCGGCCAGGCGGTGCGCAAGGCATGGGATGCGCCGCGCGCCGGTCTGCTGATCGCGGGGCTGGAGGTGCCACATCTGCATGTGCACGTCTTCCCGGCATTCGAGCTGAACGATTTCAACATCTCCGGCGCCGACCCGAATCCCAGCCCGGAGTCGCTCGACGAGGCGCAAACCCGGATCAAGAAGGCGCTGCGCGACCTGGGCTACGGCGCCAACGTCCCGGACTGAGCGACCACGGGACGCCCACCACGGGGCAGGCGCACCGCGAACGTGGTGCCCTGTCCCACCTCACTGCGCACCGAGACGGTGCCGCCGTGCGCGGCGGCCAGAGCTTGGACGATGGACAGGCCGAGTCCGGTGCCACCGCTGTCACGGCTGCGTGAGGTGTCGGTGCGGTAGAAACGTTCGAAGATGCGATCGGCCTCTTCGGCGGGAAGTCCCGGTCCGGTATCGGCCACCTCGATGATCACCTCGTCGGCCGCGGGGGTCAGCGCGACGGTGACGGCGGCCTCGGGCGGGGTGTGGATGAGGGCGTTGTTGACCAGGTTGCCGAGGATCTGACGCAACCGCGCCTCGTCGCCGCGCACCTCCAATGTCCCGGTGCCGGATCGTATTTCCAGGTCGATCGACCGGTGTGGTTCATCCGGCCGCTGCGCCGCGTCGACCGCGCGCGCATTGTGCACGGCATCACTGGCCAGCGCCAGCAGATCCACCGGGCGGCGTTCCACCGGCCGCTGGGCGTCCAGGCGAGCCAGCATCAGCAGGTCCTCGACCAGCAGGCTCATCCGGTTGGATTCGCGTTCGATGCGATCCATGAACATGGCCGGATCGTTCAGCGCGCCTTGCCGATACAGTTCGGCGAAACCCTTGATGGTGGTCAGCGGGGTACGCAGTTCGTGGCTGGCATCGGCGACGAAGCGGCGCATCCGCGCTTCGGATCGACGAGCGGATTCCTCGGAGGCCTCGGTGGCGGCGAAGGCGCTCTGAATCTGGGTGAGCATCCCGTTGAGCGATTGAGAGAGCCGGTCGACCTCGGTATTGGTGCCCTGCACGGGAACTCGGCGATGAAGGTCGCCGCCGGCGATCGCGGCGGCGGTCTTCTCCACCTCACCGAGCGGACGCAGACTACGCCGGATCACGAACTGGGCGACGATACCGAGCACCCCCAGCACGATGACGCCGACCGCGACCTGGAGCCCGACCAGCCGGTCGATGATGTTCTCGGTTTCGGTGAGGCGCAAGGCAACCAGGCTGGAGCCCTGCGGGGTGACCACCCGGATCGCGCGCCAGTGTTCGCTGGGATCGCCGACCGAACCCACGGTCTGGGGGTGTTTGGACAGATCCGAGGGGATGTCGGGCACGGTCGGCCCGGAGCCGAGCAACAGCCGCTGATTTCCGGTGGGCCCCAGCACCTGCACGTAGAACAGCGCGGGCGGGCGTTCCCGGCCGGGCGGGAGCGGAAGATGTTGCGGCGGCGGCGCATCGGGTCCGGCCCAGCTGTGCGCGGCATCGAACAGTTGCCGATCGACCTTGTCGATCAATACGTTTCGCATGGCCGAGGTCACCGCGACTCCGGAGACCAGCAGGCCCAGGCCGGCCAGCGACACCAGGGCCAGCACCAGCGTGACCCGCAACGGGATCGCGGCCAGGCGGTGGGAGATCCTGCGGCGCAGTCCGGTTCGCGGCGGCGAATCCACGCCGGCCCGCGGCGTCTCGGCCTCGATATCGGGAGCGTCGATGTCGGAGACCGCATTCGACCGCTCGGCCCCGGCCTGTTCGGGAGCGGCCCCCGCGAGGCCGGCCACCGATCGCGAATCGCTCATGTCGCCGACGATCTGCTGCGGCTGGGGGCGCGCATGACATAGCCGACACCGCGCAGCGTGTGGATCAGCCGGTCCGGTCCGGTGTCGACCTTCTTGCGGAGATACGACACATAGGTCTCCACCACGCCCACTTCGCCGCCGAAGTCGTAGCGCCAGACGTGGTCGAGAATGCGCGGTTTGCTCAGCACGGTCCCGGCGTTGACCATGAAGTACCGCAGCAGGGTGAATTCGGTCGGCGACAGCGCCACCGGCTCCCCCGCCTTCCAGACCTCGTGGGTGTCGTCGTCGAGTTCGATGTCCTCGAAACGGATCCGTGAGGATTTCGTCTCCTCCACCACGTGACCGGAACGGCGCAGAATCACTCGCAACCGCGCCACCACCTCCTCGAGGGAGAACGGTTTGGTGACGTAATCGTCGGCGCCGAGGGTGAGTCCGGTGATCTTGTCCTCGACCTCGTCGCGGGCGGTGAGGAACAGGACGGGTGCGTCGATGCCGTCGGCGCGCAGCCGGCGCAGCAGGCCGAAGCCGTCCATGCCGGGCATCATGACGTCGACGATCAGCGCGTCGGGCCGGAATTGCTTGGCTCGATCGAGCCCCTCGGCGCCGTTGACCGCCGATGCCACCTCGAAGCCCTGGTAGCGCAGACTCACCGACAGCAGTTCGACGATCATCGGTTCGTCATCGACCACCAGTACCCGGGCCTCGGGCGTCCGATCGCCAGCCACACCGTTCATGCTGGCTATCGTCTCTCGCACAGCCCGGAAAGCGCTGAACGTTGCCTGGGAGTTTCCTGCGAGCCCCGTGTGGGGCCGCGCGCGGAACTGTTCACAGACGAAGAGAGCCCCCTGTCAGGATTGAACTGACGACCTTCGCTTTACAAGAGCGGTGCTCTACCACTGAGCTAAGGAGGCGGGGTGAAGCGGTGCAATCATAACCAGCTCGGCGGCTGTGCGAAAAACCTGCACAGCCGTAGGAAAGACGGGAACGGACGCAGCGGCCGCGTGTGCCCTATCCGGGCAGCACGCAGCCGCTGATCACCGTCGCTCCGCGCCGTATCGTCGAGCGCGAATCAGGACTGGGCGGCCTGCCGGGCCGCATCGTCCGCGGCCATCGCGTCACGCAGGCTCTTGGGCCGCATGTCCGTCCAGTTCTTCTCCACGTATTCGACGCAAGCTGCGCGGCTGTCCTCGCCGAACACCACTCGCCACCCGGCCGGAACCTCGGCGAATGCAGGCCACAGGGAATGCTGCTCCTCGTCGTTGACCAGAACGAAGAAGCGGCCGTCCTCGTCGTCGAAGGGGTTGGTGCTCATTTCACCTCACTGGATACTGGCGCTGTATACGGGAACGCGCTGTGTACGGATTTCGTGGAGCGCCGGACTCGAGCCGGAACCGACCGACCTGAGCCGAAGCCCCGAGCGATGTGTCGACACTAGCAAGACCGACGTTACGCGTTGCGGGTTACCTCGAGCCCGCGAAAAAATCGAGCAGGATCTTGTTGACGGCCTCCGGGCGTTCGAGATAGCCGAAATGTCCGGCGTCCGGGATCTCCTGATAGCGGGCGTCGGGAATGACGTCGGCCAGCTCACGGGTCAGATACGCGGGGATCATCCGGTCGTCGGCGAAGCCCATGGCCAGACACGGCACCTTGATTCCGCGGTAGGCCTGCAGCCGGTCGAAATCGTGATCCATTCGTCGCTGGGCCCGAATTCCCGGGGTAACCGGCCCGCCGGTGAATTCGAACAGATCCAGCCAATCGCGCGCAGAATTCGGATCGGCCATCGTCGCGGGCGAAAGATTCATCACCGCGGTCACGGCGGCCTCGTATTTGGCCGGCATCTGCACACCCGAGGCGTCGAGTTCGTGCTCACCCAGTGACAGGGTCTTCTGGAATTGATCCAGGCGCGCGTGCCCGGCCATGAACACGGCCTTGCGCACCAGGTCCGGGCGGGCCAGAGCCAGCTCCTGCGTCACCCGGGCGCCCATCGAGGTCCCCGCGACCAGAGCCGGGCCCTCGTCGAGATATTCGATGAGCGCGGCGGTGTCGGCGGCGAGTTCGTCGATGGTCATACCGCCGGCCGCCTCGTACGACGGGGCGATACCGCGGTTGTCGAACGTGCAGACCCGGTATCCGGCCGCGACCAGCGCCGGAACCTGATGCAGCTCCCACACCCTGCCCGGGCTGCCGGTCCCCATGATCAGCACGACCAGCGGGGCCGCTCCCTTGGTGTCGGTGCCTTTGGCCTTGTCCCCCTTCACCTGGTAGTTCAGTGAGATTCCATTCACCGTGGCCAACGGCATGATGCAGTGACCCCTTCCTCGACGATCGGTGCGGCGGCGATACTCGCCTCTCACCAACGGTATAGGTTCGCACTCTCCCGGCGTTTCGCCCCTGTGGGCAGCCACACCCGCGCTGTTGCGGTTCGGCAGCGGACGGCACCAAGCCGACGGCCCTTTTCGGGACGACCGATACCATTGACAGCGCACGGCGCCGAGACCACGACGGTCCACACCAACCGCCGTGCCACGACCCCGAGCCGAGAGGACACGATGATGGCCGCGAAGAGCGCCAACGACATCGCGGACGACGACCTGGAACCGCTGGCCGACGAGACCGCCCGGCAGGCACAGCGCGTCGTGGCCGCCTACGCCACCGACGCCGACGAGTGCCGGATGCTGCTGTCGATGCTCGGCATCGGCCCCAGCACCCGCGGCGAATAGCCACTTCGGCAATTCACCCATACAACTGAAATCCCACGCCTAGCCCCGCCATTTCGGCGACCGGAGGATCCAGCAGTGGACCAGACGAGCGATATACGCAGTGATCTACCCCGAGACGCTCTGCCGGAAACCGAATCCGCACCAGCCGCCCGCCCCGGCAGCGCCGGGTCCGGATTCGTCGTGGTCGCCAACCGGCTACCGGTGGATCTCGAACGCCTCCCCGACGGCACCACGCGGTGGAAGCGGAGTCCCGGGGGCCTGGTCACCGCGCTGGAACCGGTCCTGCGGAACAACAACGGCGCCTGGGTGGGCTGGGCCGGTGTCCCCGATGTGGATGTCGATCCGATCATCGAGGACGGACTGGAGCTGTATCCGGTACCGCTGTCGGCCACCGAGGTAGCCGACTACTACGAGGGCTTCTCCAACGGGACCCTGTGGCCGCTGTATCACGATGTGATCGTGCGGCCGGAGTACCACCGTGACTGGTGGACCGCCTATGTCGAGGTGAACCGGCGCTTCGCCGAGTACACCGCGAAGGTGGCCGCCGAGGGGGCGACGGTGTGGGTGCAGGACTATCAGCTACAGCTGGTGCCGAAGATGCTGCGGATGCTGCGGCCGGATCTGACCATCGGCTTCTTCCTCCACATTCCGTTCCCGCCGGTGGAGTTGTTCATGCAGCTACCGTGGCGGACCGAGATCGTGGAGGGTCTGCTGGGCGCCGATCTGATCGGCTTCCATCTGCCCGGTGGTGCGCAGAACTTCCTGTACCTGGCGAAAAGGCTTGCCGGTCAGCCGACTTCGCGCGGCGCGGTCGGCGTCCGGTCGAAACTCGGTGTGGTGCAGGTCGGTTTCCGCACGGTTCGGGTCGGCGCCTTCCCGATCTCGATCGCCTCGGCCGAACTCGACGAGCTGTCGCGGCGGCGGTCGGTGCGGGAGCGGGCCGCGCAGATCCGGGAGGAGCTCGGGAATCCCAAGCACATCCTGCTGGGTGTGGATCGGCTCGACTACACCAAGGGCATCGATATCCGCCTGGCCGCGTTGCAGGAGCTGCTGCACGCCGGCCGCCTGGATCCGACCGAAACGGTGATGGTGCAGCTGGCCACGCCGAGCCGCGAGCGGGTGGAGAGCTACATCCAGATGCGCGGTGACATCGAACGCCAGGTGGGCCGGATCAACGGCGAATTCTCCCGTGTCGGTTACCCGTTCGTGCACTACCTGCACCGCCCGATCCCCCGTGACGAGCTCGTTGCCTTCTTCGTCGCCGCCGACGTCATGCTGGTGACGCCGCTGCGCGACGGGATGAATCTGGTCGCGAAGGAGTACGTGGCCTCGCACAGCGGGCTCAACGGCGCTCTGGTGCTGAGCGAATTCACCGGTGCCGCAGCGGAACTACGCCAGGCATATCTGTGCAATCCGCACGATCTCGACAGTGTCGAGAATGCGATCATGTCGGCGATCGAGGACGATGCGGAGACCAAGCGCCGTCGCATGCGCGCCCTGCGCCGTCAGGTCCTCGCGCACGATGTGGATCGCTGGGCCCGTTCGTTCCTGGACGCACTGGCACAGGACCGGGTAGCCGGCAGTGCGCTGCTCACCGACGCGGATGTGGATCCGGGCGGCCGCTGAAAACGCACAGCGATCCGCACACCATCGACCGCACAGCGATCCGCACACCATCGACCGCACAGCGATCCGCACACCATCGACCGCACAGCGATCCGAGGCGGGTCCACCCTTCGATCCGACCCGTCGACTCCCCGATCCGCCACGCCCGCGGTCACCGCATCTCGGTCCTGGCCTCCGCCGGAGCCGTGCGGTCGCCGCACACCACAGACCCCGGATTCCGCCGCACCCGCCGGGATCTCACCGCACGTTCCGCCGTGCGGCGCAGGCGTGCTTCTCCGGCGGGACACCGCTCGACCGTATCGGCCTCGACCACCGATCCCGCCTCGGAATCGCTGCGTGATCGACGGTAGAGGCGAATACTTAACGGAAGGAACGACATTCACTTAAGACGCCGTCACCCCGCCGTCGAACCTGATGTCGTCGCGGACCGGGATCAGATCGGGGTGACCTGGGAGGCCAGCCAGCGACCGTCCTGCTTGTCCATCGTCACGCGGACCCGGCTGGGCGTGATGGCACCCTGCGGGGAGTCCTTACTGGTGGTGATCTGGTTCAGGTAGAGCAGCACCACTGCATGTGAGCGATCGGCCGAGACCACCCCGGCGGCCTGGGTGTTCGCCTTGACCGTGAGCTGTTTCTCCTTGGCGCCCTTGGCGATGACCTCGTTGACGAGTTTCAGGTAGTCCTTGCGGAAATCGGGAGTGAGATTGTCCGCCGACTTCGGCAGCTCGGTGTCCACATTGTTGAAGTCGTAGGTGAACATGGCCTGCACGGTGGTCCGCGCCGCCTCGACGGAATGCGTGCGGGCCTGCTCGGCCTGCTGATCCGACCAGTAGGTGAACCCGGCGAGACCACCGACGGCCAGCGCGGCCACGAGCAGGACCGCCGCGGAGACGATCAGGATCGGACGCAGATTCTTTCTCATGCCACGAACTCCACCTGTGAGGCAGTGGTGTGCCCGCCGTCGCGGGTCAGGGTGATGCGGAAGCGGTAGTAACGCTGTTGCGGGTCCGGCGACCCGGCGTTGGTCAGCGTCTGCTTCGCGGCGACCAGCACCCGGGCGGTGTGATCGTCCGAACTCTCCAGCGCCGACTCGATGATCTCACCGCTGGCCTTCACCTTCGCCTGCTGCACGACCTTCGCGTAGTCGTCCTTGCGCGCGGAGTACTCCTCCTTGAGCTGGCCGGAGGCCACCGACAGCACCCGGTCGATATCCTGCTGCGCGCTGTCGTCCTTGATGTTGGTGAGGTTCAGGACGGCTTGTTTGGCGGTCTGCACGTAATCGTCGCGCTGCGCGGCGAGCGCGTCGACGCTGTGCTGGTGATAGGCGTAGAAGCCGCCGGAACCGAGCAGAACCAGCGCCGACAGCACGGCCACCACGACGGCCGCCCAGCCCAGCACGCCGAGCGTGCGCCGGCCGGGCTCGTCGCCGGCGGCGGCGTCCGCGGTCGCGAGCTTCACCGTCTCGTCGTCGGCGCCGGGCGTCGCGAGTTTCACCGTCGCGTCGTCGGTGGCCGCAGCGTCGGCAGGCGGCGCGAGCTTCTCGGTTTTGTCCTCGGCGACCGGCGCCGTCGTCGCGGTCTTCACCGTCACCTCGTCGGTGGCCGCGGCGGCCGATTTCGCACCGCTATCGCCGACAGTTTGCTGCGTAGCCGAATCGCCTCCCGCAGCGGCAGGCGTGCTCGCCTTCGCCTCGGCCTTCGCCTCGTCCACCGGCGGTCCCGCCGGGCGTCCGGCGCGCCGCCGGACCCTGCCGGTCTGCGCGGATTCGGTTTCACTCATGCCAGTACCTCGATGGCGCCGCACCCGGCCGGGCGCGTTCGCGCGCTGTTGTGGTTGCTTTGCTCGCTCATCGCTGCTGCTCCTCGAGCATCGACTGCCAACTCGACGGTACCGTGCCCGAACCGTTGGCAGCGACATCCCCCTGCCGGTACGTCCTGCCGTCGGGACCGGTGAAGGTTCCGCTGCGCGGATCCATCGTGCGATTCGAGAAGGAGGACGGATGGGTTTCGGCCGACGGAGCGGCGGACGGCGCGACCGGCTGCGGCGGGCCGAACGGCGGGTTGGTCCCCTCCGGGATGTAACCCTGCGGATCATGGCACAGCGCCGGGGTCGGAGCCCGCTTACCGGGTACGTCCGCACAGGGGAAGTTGCGGATACCGCGCACCGCGGTACTCGAGTCCTGCGAGATCTTGCAGTAGAGCTCCGGGGTGTCGGGGATGCTGAAATCCGTTGGGGAACGCCGTTGATCCGGCGGCAGGAAGCCGGTGGTGCAGCCGGGCGGGTCGTTGAGCCCGAGCATGAAGTCGGCCTTCGCGCCGTATTTGGTCGGGCTGCTCTTCGCGGCCGTCAGCAGCGCCGCGATCATCGGCGGCAATACCACCAGGATCTGTTCCAGGCCGGCGTGATACGTCACGCCCACCTGTCCGACCGAGACCAGGTTCGACAGCAGGATCGGCAACGTCGGCTCCAGATCCTGGAACGTCGAGCTGATCTTCTGAGCCGCGGCGGGAGTGCGCTCGATCAGCTGCCGCAACGACGGATCGTGCTCGCGCAGTTGATCGGTCACCGTCGCGAGGTTCTTGGTCCACGCCCGGATATCGGCATCGGACCGATTCTGGGTGTCCAGCAGCGGACCGAGCTTGTCCAGCAGATCCTTCGTCTGTTCGGTGCTGCCCTTGGCTTCCTGCACCAGCAGTGAGGCGGAATCGATGAAGCGTTGCAGATCCGGGCCGGCGCCGTTGAAGGCGACGAACGCGTCGTCGATCACCTCGCGCAGTTTGGTGTCCGCGACCGAGGACAACAGGCGATCGGCTTGGTCGAGCATGTCACCGACATCCTGCGGAAGTCTGGTGCGCTGCACCGGGATAACGGATCCGTCGCGCAGATTCCCGCCCTGCGGATTCTCGACCGGCACCAGGTCCACGTACTGCTCACCGATCGCGGACACGCTCTTGACGTAGGCGTCCACATCGGAGGGAACCTTGTACTTGGTGGTGATCGACATGCGCGCGTCCACGCCGTCGGGCGTGAGCTTCACATCCTCGACCTTGCCGATATTCGTGCCGCGGTAGGTGACGTTCGCGGTCGGGTACAGGCCGCCGGTGGCCGCCAATTTCACCGTGACCTGATAGCGCCCGATACCCACCATCGCGGGCAGATGGATGTAGCTCGCCGACATGACGACCAGGCCGACAACCGTCAGCACCGAGAAGATGATCAGCTGAGTCCTGACAAATTTACTGAGCTTCATCGACCCGGACCTCCTTGCGGCGCAACGGGAACGGGAACCGTCAATCCCGGAATCGCGGGCAGCCCCGGAATCGGCGGCAGCCCCGGCAGCGACGGTGTGGGCGGCGGCGGCTGCAGCGGACCTTGGACGGGATCGCCCTTCTCACCGGCGGTTCCGGCGATCGTGCCCAGCGCCGCCTCGACACCGTACTTCGCCTGGACACCGCCGAACTTGCCACCGAGGGGGGTGCCGGTGAGGAAGTTGGAGTCCAGCCGGGCACTGGTCAGGTCATAGGTGACGAACAGGTTCATGTAGTCACCCTTGATCGCCTTGTTGATGCCCTTGATCGGGAAGGGGAAGGTGAGCAAGAGCTGCAGGGACGTGGCGAGCCGGTCACCGGTGTTCGCGAGAGTCTGCAGGGCAGGCCAGAGATTGGCCAGATTCGCCTTCAGGTTGTCACCGCTCTGCGCGATCACCTGCTGCACGACGCCGCTCAGATCACCTAGGGCCGTAATGGTTTTGGTGATGTTCTCACGCTTGTCGGCCAGCACGGTCAGCGCCGGGTGGATCTGGGTGATGGCGGCGGAGACCTTGTCCTTCTCCTGCGCCAGCTGCCCGCCGAACCGATCCAGCCCGCCCATCGCGGAGATGATGTCCCCGGTCTGCTGGTCGAGTGTCGTGGTCAGCTGGTTCAGCTGCGGAAGCAGGTCGCGGATCGAATCCTCCCGGCCCTTGAACGTGGCGTTCAATTCGTGGGTGATCGTCTCCAGCTGCGAGATACCTCCGCCGTTGAGCACCACCGACAACGACGACAACGTCTGCTCCGTCGTGGGGTAGGTACCGGCCCGGTCGAGCGGGATCAGGTCGCCGTTCTTCAGCTGTCCTTCCGGCGCGATCCCCTCCGGCGCCGCCAATTCGACGTGATTACTGCCCAGCAGGCTGGTCTGCCCGATCCGGGCGACCGCGTTCTCCGGCAGCTTCACATCTTTGTCGAGACTCACGGTAACCAGGGCGTGCCAGTCCTCGAGCTCGATTCCGCTCACCGATCCGACCGTCACGTCGTCGACCATGACCGGCGAATTGCGGGTCAGCGTGGTGACATTCGGCATCTGAATGCGAACCTGCCACGAGCCCGCCCCGGTTCCCGCCGCACCCGGCATCGGCACCGAATTCAGCCCGTCCCACTGGCAGCCGGTGGCGCCCATCACGACAGCGACGCCGATGGCGACAGCTGCTATCCGCCTCCGACGGTTACGCATCAACGACCTCCTGGAAGAGCCAGGCCCGCGATGCCGTTCGGCACGCTGCTCGGCGGGGCGGTATTCGCGCGCTCGGCCAGATCCGGCGTGCTGTACGTGAGCTGCTGGGGGAACGCGGTCTGCGTCGACGCCGGATTCGCCAGGATCGGAGGGTAATTCATCATCAGCGAATTGATCACCGGCGCCACGTACTGCTTGCACAGCGCCGCGGACTTGTCGGAATCGTCGGCCTCGATCGCCTCGACCGAACCACACAGGAAGGCCGATGCGTTCGCGAAGTTGGTACCGACCACGGCACCGGCCAACGATCCCTGCGCGGGCTTGTAGATCTGATAGAAGTTGACCAGTCCGGTCGGGCCGGCGTGCAGGACCCGCTCGATATCGTCGCGCTTGTCGGCGAGCAGCTGGGTCACATCGCTGAGCCGCTGCACACTCTCGGTCAGGGCGCCGCCACGCTCGTCGAGGAATCGCTTGACGTCACCGACCGCGGAGTCGAGGTTGTCGAGTCCGGCCCCGAGATCGTTCGAGGTATCCGACAGCACCGACGACACCGAGGCCAGCCGCCCGCCGAACTGCACGATCTGCTCGTTGCTCTTGGACAGCACATCGACGAAATGCTGCAGATTGCGAATGCTGCCGAACAGATCGGTCCGGCCGTCGGACAGCACACCGAGAGTGTGCGACAACTCCTGCAACGTATCGCGGAATGCCTGGGCGTTGCCGTTACCGAGATTGTTCGCCGCGGTGTCGATGAACCGGCCGAACGAGCCCTGCTGATCCTCACCCACCGGGCCGAGGGCCTTGGACAGCTCGGTCAGTTCCTTCTTGATGTCGTCCCACTCCACCGGAACGGCGGTGTGCTCGATCGGAATCGAGCCGTTGTTCGCCATCTTCGGCCCGCCGGTGTAGGCGGGCGCCAACTGAATGAACCGAGCCGACACCAGGTTCGGGGAGACGAGCACGGCTTTCGCGTCGGCGGGTACGTCGACGCCACGATCGACGGTCATCGCGACCTTGACCTGATCCTTGCCGGGCTCGATCTTGTCGATCCGCCCGACCTTGACCCCCAGCACCCGGATGTCGTCACCGGCGTACAGGCCGTTGGTGGAGGGGAAATAGGCGGTGACGTGCTTCTTGCCGATGCCCGATACCAGGCCGTAGATCAACCACCCGACCAGGGCGATCACCACGATCGCGGCGACGACCTGCGCCCAGCGTGGCACCTTGGCGAGTCTGCGCACTGCGTTCATCGCGGCGGCTCCGTTTCGGCGGGGTTGGTGGTGATCGGGTGTCCGAAGGAGTCGTACAGGTCCTTCGGCAAGCGCTCCGGCCACACCAGCGCGTCGACCAGCGACCTGAGCGGGATGCTCTCGACATTCGACAGGTAGGCCTGGAAGTACGGTCCGCTGCCGACCTGTTCACCGAGCGCCGCGGCATACGGGCCGAGCGCGTCGAGCGCCTTGCCGAGGTTGTCCTTGTTCCGCTGCAACAGCTGCAGCACCGAATTCACTTTGTCCAGTGCGGGTTTCAGCTGCGCTTCGTTGTCGTTGACGAAGCCCGTCAGCTGCTGGGCCAGCTGATTCACGTAGACGATCAGCTGACTCAGCGAGGACCGCCGGGCATCCAGTTCGCCGAGCAGATCATTGCCGTCGGTCAGCAACGCGTTGATCTGGTTGGCGCGATCGGAGAGCACCTTGGTCACGTTCTGCGCGTGCGAGAGCAGTTCGGTCAGGGCCTGATCGCGCTTGTTCAGGCTCCGTGACAGCGCGGTCACCCCGTCGAGGGCCGAGCGCAGCGGGGCCGGCGTATCGGCGAAACTCTCCGACAGCGTGTCCAAGGTCTTGTTGACCTGATCGAGGTCGAGCCCCTGCACGGTCTTCGTCAGATCACCGAGTGCGTCGTTGAGCGAGTACGGGGAGGTGGTGCGCTCCAACGGGATCGGCTGATCCCGCCGGATGGCGCCCGGGCCCTGCGGAACGAGGGCGAGGGATTTGCGGCCGAGCACGGTATTGGTCTTGATCGCGGCGGTCGTCTTCTGCCCGAGCACGATCGACTCGTCGACACTGAACCGGACCTTGACCTTGGCCCCGTCGAGGCCGACATCCTCGACCTGCCCGGAACGCACCCCGGCGACCTGAACCTGGTCACCGGGCAGCAGCCCGCCGGCGTCGGCGAAGTAGGCGGTGAAGTCGGCGCCGCTGCGGATGAACGGCAGCCGGTCGAACTGCAATGCCGACAGTGCGATCGACGCCGCCACCACGATGCCGACGATGCCGGCCGAAATCAGGGGAGAACGTTCGACTTTCACTTCGCTTCGCACCTTCCCGTGGTCTGGTTACCCGACAGGTGCACTTCCATCGGTTTACCGTCCGGACCATCGGCGAGCATCGTCACACCACAGACATACATATTCAGGAACGATCCGTAGGAACCGATCCGCACGAGCTTTCGGTAGGTACTCGGCAACTGCTGGAAGATCCACTCGATATCACTGGAGTGCGCGTCGATGTTCTCCGACACCTGGCCGAGTTGGCCGAAGGTCTGTTTCAGGTCCGGGCGGGCTTCCCGCAGGAGACCGGTCAGATCGCCGGTGGCGCCCGCCAGCTTCGGCAGTGCCTCGCCGATCGGATCCTTGTCCGCGGCCAGTCCGCTGATGAGCCGCTGCAGTTCGGTCAGTGTGGTGTCGAATTCCTTGTTGTGATCGTCGATGGTCGCCAGGACCGTCTTCAGGTTGTCGATCACGCTGCCGATCAGAGCGTCCCGATCGGCGAGGGTCTTGGTGAACGAACCGCCGCTGTTCAACAGCGAGACGAGGGTGCCGCCCTGGCCCTGGAACACCTGCAGCAGCGCACTGGTCAGGTCGTTGACCTGCGTCGGATCCAAGCCGCGCAGCAGTGGTTTGAACCCGCCGAGCAGCAGGTCCAGATCCAGGGCCGGCTTGGTCTTGTCGGTGCCGATGGTGCCGCCCTTCTTCAGTACCTGGGCGGTACCGGGACCCTCCATCAACTCCAGATACCGGTCACCGACGAGGTTCTCGTAACGGACGGTGGCCCGGGTGCTGACGTACAGCTTGTACTTCGTGTCGACATCGAAATCGACATGGGCGAGGTGGTCGGAGCCCACCTCGACACTCTTCACCGAGCCGACCGGAACACCCGCGATACGCACCTTGGAGCCCGGCAGCATTCCCGACGAATTGGTGAAGACCGCGTGATACCCGGTCTCTCGCGAGAACCTCATCTGGCTGAACACCACGACGAGGAAAGCCAGTACGACCACCATGACCAGGGTGAAAATACCCAGCTTGAGAGTCGACGCGTGAATTTTCATCCTCATGGGTTGGGCACCCCCGGCAGTCCGGCGAACATGATCTGGAAGACCCTGGGTCCGTTGAGATGTGTGTGCAGCTCAGGAGTCCAGACCTCGCCCTCCGAGGTATCGGTGACCAGATAGTTGGCGTGATCGGTGGGCTGGCGATCCAGGATGCCCTCACAGTGCGGGCCTCCGGTCGCGTTCACCTTGGGCAGATCCTGTGGATAGTGGTAGGGCTCGCCACCGGGCATGAAGCCGGCGTTCAGCAGCACCGTGCCGCCGGGGCCACCACCGAAGATCTTGTCCATGATGTCGACGTTCTGACCGACACCCTCGACCACACAGCCGAGCGCCGAGCGGTACTCGTTGAGCAGTGCCGTGGTGGGGCGCAACAGGTCCAGCGAGGTGGCCAGCGCCTGGGCGTTATCGCTCAGAATCGGGCGGGTGGTGTCGGCCAGGCCGATCAGATTCACCAGCATCGCGTCGAAGTTCTTGTTCTCGTCCACGATGGTCTTACTGGTCGTGGTCGCGTTCTGGGTGGTGCGCAACAGGTCCGGGGTGACATCGGCGTACAGATTCGTCACGCCGACCGAGGTCTGCAGATCTCGTTGCAGATCCGGCAGGCTCGGGTTGATGTCGCTGAGGTATTGATCGGAATCGACGAGCAGCTGTCCGAGTTTGTCCCCGCGGCCCTGCAACGCGGTGCCCAGCGCCGTCAGCGTCGCGTTGAGCTTTTCCGGCGCCACCTTCGCCAGCACATCGGTCAAATGCTGGAATACCGTGTTGAATTCGACGGTCACCGACTGTGCCGACACGGTGGATCCGGGCTGCAGATGTCCGCCCGAAGGCTGTTCCGGTTCGATGAAGTTCACGTATTTGGCGCCGAATACCGTGGTCGACCGAATATCGACGGTCGAGTTGGCCGGGACCATCTTCAGCTGATCGGGGTTCATCGCCAAGGTCAGGCGCGCGTGATCACCGGTATACGCGATATGCGACACCCGGCCGATTTCCACGCCGCGGATCTTGACCTTCGCGTCCTTGTCCATGACCAGTCCGGCGCGCGGTGCGTCCAGATAGACCGGCTTGGTGGTGGTGAAGCCCCCCACGAACATGGTCAAGGCGATAGCGACGACCGCGGCCAGAATCAGGATCAGGGCCAGGCCCGAGAGCTTCACGCCCCATCCGGCGCCGAAAAACTTTCCGGTGCCTTCCTTTTCAACGAGCTTATTTGCCGCCATACCGCCTACCCGGAGAGATGGAAGTTGCCGGAGGTGCCGTAGATCGCCAGTGACATCAGCAGAGTCACCGACACCACCGCCACCAGTGAGGCGCGTACGGCATTGCCGACCGCGATTCCCACACCGACCGGTCCACCGGTCGCGTTGTAGCCGTAGTAGGTGTGAATCATCATGACCGCCAAGGCCATCAGAATCGCCTGCACGAACGACCACAGGATGTCGCTGGGAATCAGGAAGGTCGAGAAATAGTGGTCGTACACACCACCCGACTGGCCGTAGATGACGACGGTCGCGAACCGACTCGCCACGAACGAGGCGATGACCGCCAGTGCGTAGAGCGGGACGATCGCGATCATGCCGGCCAGCACGCGGGTACCCACGAGGAACGGCATCGGCCGGATCGCCATGGATTCCAGCGCGTCGATCTCCTCGGCCACCCGCATGGCGCCCAGCTGAGCGGTGGCGCCCGCGCCGATGGTGGCAGCGAGACCGATACCGGAGATCACCGGGGCGGCGATGCGCACGTTGAGGAATGCGGCGAAGAAGCCCGTGAGGGCCTCGACGCCGATATTGCCCAGCGAGCTGTAGCCCTGCACGGCGATCGTGCCACCGGTGAACAGCGTCAGGAAGCCGACGATCACCACCGTGCCACCGATGACGGCCAAAGCGCCTGTGCCCATGCTGATTTCGGCGATCAGACGAATCGTCTCGGTGCGATAGTGCGAGAACGCCTTCGGCACCGAGGCCAGGGATCTCGCGTAGAACTGGGCATGATGCCCGATCCCGTCCATCGAACTAGACACCCGCCGCACCCGTCGAACAGTACGGGGGAAACGGGACTGGATTACGAATGCCATCGGATCACCGCACCGTGAACTTGATACCGACGGCGGTGACCACGACGTTCACCACGAACAGGGCCATGAAGGAGAACACCACCGTCTGGTTGACCGCGTCACCCACACTCTTGGGGCCGCCCTTGACATTGAGTCCGAGGTAGCAGGCCATCAGACCGGCGATCAGACCGAACAGCGTGGCCTTGACCTCGGAGATGACCAGCTCGGGAGTGTGGGTGAGCAGGGTGAGCCCGTTGACGAAGGCGCCGGGGTTGACGCCCTGCAGCAGTACCGAGAACAGGAAGCCACCGGCGATGCCGATTGTGGACACCAGGCCGTTCAGCAGGGCCGCGACGAACATCGAGGCGAGCACCCGGGGCACCACCAAACGGTGGATGGGGTCGATACCGAGCACCTTCATGGCGTCGATTTCTTCTCGAATGGTGCGCGCTCCCAGATCGGCGCAGATCGCGGTGGCGCCGGCGCCCGCGACGATCAGCACCGTCACGATCGGACCGACCTGGGTGACCGTTCCGAATGCGGCGCCCGCACCGGAGAGATCGGCCGCGCCGATTTCCCGCAACAGAATATTGAGCGTAAAGCTCACCAGGACCGTGAATGGGATCGCGACCAAGATGGTCGGGACGATCGACACTCGCGCGACGAACCATGATTGGTCGACGAATTCTCGCCGCTGAAATGGGGGACGTATCACGGCCCGCGCCACCGCTGCCACGAGTTCGAAGAACCCACCGACCGCACGCAACGGCACGGCAAGAACCTCGTTCATTCCGCGATTCCTCCTAGCCGACCCGTACGCGCAACGTCGCGCCCGCAGGCCTCCACACCTCTTCCGCTCCGAAGATTAGAACATGTTCATGTCGATTCGGAAGAGAATTTGCCATTTTTGACCTGCTCTTTCATCTGAGAGTCGACTCAGAAGCTAGAACAGGTTCTATACGGTGTACAGAACGCCTTTGTGAGGCACCCCACAACCATCGACCCCATGTCTACCAAGTGCGCGACCGCCGATCAACCGAAGTTGGTCAGACGACCTGCACCCGATAATCAGCCGAGATCGTGTAGCGAACTCGCGGAAAACGTACGCCCCACGGGGCGCTCGGCGAAGTAGGTGCCGAGTGTGTCGGCCAGCGCGTCCGCACTCCATTCCGCACCGGCGGCGTCGAAGCGGGCCTCGACCTCGGGCGCGGCCATCAGCGCGACCATGGGGCCGTAGACGACGAAGACCTGGCCGTTGACCGCATCGGCGCCGGGAGAGGCCAGATAGGCCACCAGACGGGCGACATGGTCGGGCGAGAGGGGATCCACGTCGCCGTCGGGCGCCGCGGAGAAAACGGATTCGGTCATCGCGGTCCGCGCGCGCGGGCAGATCGCATTGGCGCGCACGCCGTAGCGCGACAGACCACGCGAGGCCGACAGCGTCAATGCGGTGATTCCGGCTTTCGCGGCGGCGTAATTCGGTTGCCCCTCGGGACCCAGCAAACCCGCTTCCGAAGAGGTGTTGATCAGGCGCCCGTAAATTGGAGCACCAGATTCCTTCGATTTAGCGCGCCAGTAGGCGGCGGCATTGCGCGACAAGAGGAAATGTCCGCGCAGATGGACCGAGAGCACCGCGTCCCAGTCCTCATCGGAAAGATTGAAAAGCATGCGGTCGCGGACAATTCCCGCATTGTTCACCACGATGTCCACGCTGCCGAAGGTCTCGTCGGCGGTGCGAATCAGGGCGTCGGCGGTCGCGCGCTCGGCGATACTACCGGCCACGAATTCCGCTTTGGCGCCCAGCGCGCGGATGTCGGCGAGGGTGGCGGCCACCGCATCGCTCTCGGCGAGATCGTTGACCACCACCGAGGCGCCGGCACCGGCCAGTGCCAGTGCCTCCGCCCGTCCGAGGCCGGCACCAGCTCCGGTCACGATCGCTACCTTGCCGGACAGGTCCGTCCCCGACTGATTCGACGATTCACTCACGCCGTGACTCTAGAACGTGTTCCAGTTATCGGCAAGCATCCATTTCACTGCAAACGCAGGGCGGCCTTCGGACACTGCGCGACCGCGGTCTCGACATCGGAGAGCCGATCGTCGGGCACGTCGGCGGTGACGATGTGGAGCATGTCCTCATCGTCGAGTTCGAAGACGTCGGGGGCGATTCCGACACAGATTCCATTGGCTTCGCACTGGTCGAAGTCCACGCTGACCTTCATTGATAACTCCTTCACCACCAGGTATTGCCGAGCCTACAAGCCCGGACGCACCGCCGCCGACGAAGCGGGCGGATTCGGTATCCATACTGGAACATGTTTCAGTAGATATGCAATGATCGTGACAGGGCCGGCCGACACGAGCCGATGTCGCCGCATCCGTCATCCCCATCACCGAGTCGAGGTAACCGCCATGCGGATTGCTTATACCGAGCAACAGGAGCAGCTGCGCGCCGAGCTCCGCGAATATTTCGCCAAGCTGATCACGCCGGAGCGCCGCGAGGCCCTGTCGTCCCAGACCGGTGAATACGGCCACGGCAACGTCTACCGTGAGGTGGTCCAGGAAATGGGCCGGGACGGCTGGCTCGCCCTGGGCTGGCCCAAGGAGTACGGCGGGCAGGATCGCTCGACGATGGATCAGCTGATCTTCACCGATGAGGCGGCCGTCGCCGGCGCCCCGGTGCCGTTCCTGACCATCAACTCGGTCGCACCGACGATCATGCACTACGGCAGCGAGGAGCAGAAGAAGTTCTTCCTGCCCAAGATCGCCGCCGGCGAGCTGCACTTCTCGATCGGATACTCCGAGCCCGGGGCGGGTACCGACCTGGCCTCGCTGCGCACCGGCGCGGTCCGCGACGGCGACGAGTGGGTGATCAACGGTCAGAAGATGTGGACCAGCCTGATCCAGTACGCCGACTACATCTGGCTGGCCGCCCGCACCGATCCGAGCGCCAAGAAGCACAAGGGCGTGAGCATGTTCATCGTGCCCACCGACGCCGAGGGGTTCTCCTGGACGCCCGTGCACACCATGGCCGGACCGGACACCAGCGCCACCTACTACCAGGACGTGCGGGTCCCGCACAGCTCGATGGTCGGCCCGGAGAACGGCGGCTGGGCGCTGATCACCAATCAGCTCAACCACGAGCGCGTGGCACTGACCTCCGCCGCCCCGCTGGCGCTGGCGGTGGCGCAGACCACCGAATGGGCGCGCGACACCAAGGATTCCAGCGGCGCCCGCCTCATCGACAGCGAATGGGTACGGCTCAATCTGGCCCGGGTGCACGCCCAGGTCGAATATCTCAAGCTGCTCAACTGGGAGATCGCCTCGGGCGCCGACGCCGGCGGTGACGCGGCCCCGCGGCCGTGGGATGCCTCCACCTGCAAGGTGCTCGGGACCGAACTGGCCACCGAGGCCTACCGGCTGCTGATGGAGATCCTCGGACCGCAGGCCTATCTGCGGCAGGACTCCCCCGGCGCCCAGCTGCGCGGACGGCTCGAGCGAATGCATCGCGCCTGCCTGATCCTGACCTTCGGCGGCGGCACCAACGAGGTGCAGCGCGACATCATCGCGATGACCGCCCTGAAACAGCCCGCAGCCGCCCGCTGAGCCGCGCACTAGTTCGAAAGCTGGGTAATACCGATGGATTTCACACTTACCGAGGGGCAGCAGGATCTGGCACGGCTGACCGGCGAGGTCTGCGGCAAGCTGGTCACCGCCGACCGGCTGCGTGAGCTCGACACCGCCGAGGTCCGCTTCGACGCGCAGCTGTGGCGTTCGCTGGCCGAGACCGGAGTTCTCGCGGCGGCACTGCCGGAATCGGTGGGCGGCAGCGATCTCGGCGTGCTGGAGCAGACCGCGATCCTGCGCGAGCTGGGCAAGGCCGTCGCCGCCGTTCCGTATCTGTGGTCGGTCGTCCTCGGCGCCGGCGCGCTGGCCCGCTGGGGTAACGACGCGCAGCGCGAGCTGGCGACGAAAGCCGGTGCGGGTGAGACGATTCTGACCGTCGCGCTGTCCGAGGAACGGAACTGGGAGCCGAACAAGCCCACCACCACGGCCACCGACGACCACGGCTGGACGCTGGTCGGCGCCAAGACCATCGTGCCGTTCGCCGCGCAGGCCACACGAATCCTGGTGCCCGCCACCGTATCCGGTAAGGCCGCGCTGTTCCTGGTCGATCCGGCCGCGGCCGGCGTGCGGCTGACGGATCAGCAGGTCGTCGACCGCAGCCCGGAGGCGGAACTCGAATTCGACGCCACACCCGCCGAATTGGTCGGCACCGTGGACGACGGCGCCGAGATCCTGAACTGGCTGCTCTCACAGGGCTGGCTCGGACTGGCCGCACAGCAATTGGGCACACTCGAGCGCGCCGTCGAACTGGTCGCCGAGTACGGACGCGAACGCGAACAGTTCAATCGCAAGATCGGCAGCTTCCAGGCCGTGGCACAACGCCTCGCCGACGGGTACATCGATCTGCAGGGGCTGCGGCTCGCGGTCACCCAGGCGGCCTGGCGGGTGTCGGAGGGGCTGCCCGCCGACGCCGAGATCCACACCGCCAAGTTCTGGGCCGCCGAGGCCGGTCATCGCATCGCCCACACCGCCGTGCACGTGCACGGTGGCGTCGGCATCGACCGCGACCACATCGTCCAGTGCTACTTCACCGCCGCCAAGCACAACGAGTTCGCACTCGGCGGCGCCACCGACCACCTGCGCGCCCTGGGCACCCTCCTGGCCGAGGCCCACTAGCGCAGGCGCCCGGCCGGGTTCGATCCGCCGCTCCACCGGATCGAACCCGGCCGGACATTTCCACGTAATGATCCGGCCCGCTACCTCGGTATCGGATCGGCCCGGGCGAGTATCTCGTCCACCGTCTCGGCGACGGTGAGATCCGTTGTATCGAGCCATAATCCGATAGTCGGGGTCTCGGTGCGCAGGATGTCGTCGAGTTGTTCGACGGTGAAGGTGCCGTAGGCCTTCTTACCGCGACGCGCCTCCCGGTCGGCGACCGCGGGCGGGCGCGGGGCCAGCACGACCACATACAGCGGATCGGTCCGGATCCGCTCGATCGTCCACGGCAGCAGTTCGCCCAGGACGACGTCCTGAACGATCGCGGTGAAACCGGCCGCCGCGTACTCGTCGGCCACCGATGCCGCCAGCCGATGCCGTAGTCGCAACTGCCGCAGGGCGTCCGCACTCGGCGCGCCCGACATCTCGGCGCGCCCGCCGATCACGAAGCGCCGGAACACATCCCCGTGCACATGGGCCGAGCGCGGCAATCGCTCGGCCAGCGCCTGGGCGACCGTCGACTTGCCCGCCGCTTGGATACCGGTGATCAGGTACACCGCGCCGGAGGTCTCCCTCACGGGATCGCCGGCATCTCCGGCCTCGGAAGCACACATGGGCCGACGGTATCCCGGCACCGCGCTCGCGAGCGATCCATTTCTCGCACCGGAGGACGGTTCCCCCAGCTCAGAGGCCATGCCACAGATCTGCGATGAGTTTGCCCGCGCCGCGGCGTCGGTATTGGTGACAGAGACGAACGCAGGCGAGAGGACCCCCGCGCATGGCCAGCAAGATGATCTTCATCAATCTCCCCGTCGAGGATCTGGAGCGATCCAAAACCTTCTACGAGGCGCTGGGCTGGAAGGTGAATCCCGACTTCACCGACGAGAACGCCGCCTGTGTGGTCGTCGACGACAACATCTGCGTGATGCTGCTGACGCACCGCCATTTCGACATGTTCACCAACCGCCCCATCGCCGACACCCGCGCGGCCGCCGGGTCGATCTACGCCCTGTCGATGGGCAGTGCCGCGGAGGTCGAGGCGCTGCTGACCGCGGCAACGGCGGCCGGTGCCACCGAGGAGGTCAGCGAGGACAAGCGGGCCCAGGAGGAGGCTGTCGGCATGTTCAGCCGCGCGTTCCTCGACCCGGACGGACATCACTGGGAAGCCTTCTGGATGGACTACCCGGGCGGCAACTGATCGCCGCCCGAGGCCGGTTCAGCTCACTGCGCATCCAGGAAACCGATGATCTTGGCGTGAAATCCGTCCGGATCCTCGCCCGGCGCACCGTGCCCGGCATCGATTTCGGCGTAGCGGGCATCCGGAATCGCGGCCACTAGCTGCCGTTGCTGCGCCGCCGGAATGATCCGATCGTGCGCGCTGGCCAGGATCAGGGCCGGCGCGGCGATCCGGCCGAGCAGATCGGTCAGATCGACGGTTCGATCCACTTCCGTCTGTCTGGCCGCCCCCGGGGCGATGACACCGGCCAGCTGCTCGACCAGCGCATCGTTGTCCGCGGCGGTGGTGCGCTCCCAGTAGCGCGGGCCGAACGCCATCATCGGAAGCTGCCGCGCGAACAGCGCGGTGCCGTGCTCCGCGTCGGTCCGCAACAGCTCGATCCAGTACCGGAATTCGGCATCCATGCGGGTATCGGTGCGGACCCAGCCCGCGTGCATGAGCAGGGAGCGGATCCGGCCGGGTGCGGTGGCGGCGAGATGTGCGGCGATCACCGCGCCGAGCGAATGGCCGACGAGATGGAATTCGCCGACTCCGGCATGGTCGGCGGCGGCCCGGACCTCGGCGGCCAAATCGGCGACGGTGAGCGGCCCACCGTCGTCGGCGGTATCGCCGGAGCCCGAATAGTCCAGGGCGAGAACGGTATAGCGGTCGGCGAGCAGGGCGGTCAACGGCGCCCACTGATCGCGGGCGGCCGCGGTGCCGTGGACCAGCACCACCGCCGGGCCTGTTCCGGTGAGATCGTAGGCGACCCGGGCCTCGCGGCCGTCGAATCGAGCTGTTGCGATATGCATCGTATGTCCTAGGGCGACAGGGATATTCGGATATCAGGCGGCCACGCGCTGCCGGAATGCGGCCACCGCCGAACGCAGGGCGGCATTGAACTCGGCGGCCCGCTCCTGCTGCGGCATATGTCCCGCACCATCGATAACGGTCACCGCGGCGCCGGGAGTGAGGGCTGCGCACACTCGCGCCACCTCGACCGGGATCTCCGCGTCCAATTCCCCGTGCAGGTAGTGGATCGGGGTGCGCAGCAACGGAAGTCGCGGGCGCGGATCGTAGGTCGCGCAGGCGTGGAACAACTCGTCGATATACACCCCCGAGTCGAGGATCTGCCGGATCGTCCAGTCGACGAGTACCGGTGATGCGGCGGCGTACCAGTTCGGCACCCAGGTCGACAGGAATTCCGCTCGCCGATATCGCATTTCGTCGATGATCTCGGCCAGTGGCATGCCCTGCCCGGGCCAGTAGGCGGGGCCGTCCACGGCGATCACTCCGCCGAGCAGATCCGGATGCGCCAGCGCGAGTTCGGTGGCGAAGGCCGCGCCGACCGAGGAACCGATCACCACCGGCCGGTACAGATTCAGCTGCTCGATCACCTCGACCAGGTCGGCCACCGCACCCGCGAAGGTGTTGCCCGCGGCCGGCCGGGCCGAGCGCCCGCATCCCCGCCAGTCGAGGGTGACCACCCGGAAATCGGGCACCAGATCGGCCTGCTGCGCGCCCCAGACCCGGCCGCTGGTGCCCCAGCCGTGCAGGAACAGCAGCGGCTGCCCGCTGCCCTGATCCTCGTAGTAGAGCTGGGTGTGGTTGACGGTGAGGTACGGCATCGCGATCACTTCCTGTGTTCGGTGTGTGCACTCAGGAAACCGCGATCGGCGGCGGCGAAAAACGGCCGAATCGAGCTGGCACTGTTCACGAAAACTGATTAATCTCGCCGGGTGGAGCTCCGGCAGTTGCACTACTTCCTGACCGTCGCCGAGGAATTGCACTTCGGACGGGCGGCCGAACGACTGCACATCGTGCAGTCGGCGGTCAGTCAGCAGATCAACCGGCTGGAACGGGAGCTGGGCGTGGCGCTGTTCGATCGCACCACCCGTACCGTGCGGCTCACCGAGGCCGGGCGGCGGCTGCTCCCCCACGCCGAACAGGTCCGGGACGCGGTGACCCGGGCCCGCCGAGCTATCGACGATCTGCGCGTCGAGCGATCGGGCACCATCCGGCTGGGCACCAGCACCGGGCTGGGCACTCGGCTGGAGGCCATCCTGGTGGAATTCGCGCGATCGGCCCCGGACGCGCATCTGGAGCTGGTCAATGCCGATACCGAGGAACGGATGAAGCGGGTGCGATCGGGCGAATTGGATGCCGCGATCGTGCGCGGCGCCCGGACCGAAGCCGGCCTGGAACTGCTCCCCCTGTGGTCCGATCGGCTGGTCGCGGTCCTTCCCGCTCGCCACGATCTGGCGGTCCTGCGCGAGATCGAGCTGGCCCGGCTGGCGGAGCTTCCGTTGCGGCTGGTCGATCGCGGCCGCAACCCGGCTCTGCACGATCTGATCACCGACGCGTGCGGGCGGGCCGGCTTCACACCGACGTTCGGCCCGGAGTTCACCACGGAGCAGGACACTCTGGCCGCCATCGGTTTCGGCGCCCCCAGCTGGACGGTCTACTACGCGGCGCAGGCCGGGCAACTGTCGTTCCCGGGGGTCGTCTGGCGGCCGCTGCGCGACCCCGAGCCGGTGATGCCGAGTTATCTGGCGGTGCGCCCCGATCCCCCGCGTGCCGAACTACGAGCACTGATCGAGGCCTGCCACACCATCACCTCCTGACCACACAGCGATGCGCGGCCCCCGACCCATCGGTCGGAGGCCGCACTCGTCGATCAGGGGGTCTCACCCGCCGGCCGGGACCTCCTTCCGCCGCACCGGCGACCGGAACGTCACCCAGGCCAGCGCCGCCGCGAACACCGCGATCCCGGCGGCGGTTCCGAATGCCGCGGAGAATCCGTCGGTGAGTGCGTCCACCTCACCGATCCGATCGGCGCCTGCCACGGACGCGACCGCGGTCACCGCGGCCAGGCCCAGCGCCGATCCGATCTGATATCCGGTGTTGACCAGGCCGGAGGCCAGCCCGCCCTGCTCCGGACGGGCCGCCGAGATGGCCGTCTGCAGGGAGGGCACGAACGCCAGCGACATTCCCAGCGCGGCCAGCAGCGACCCGGGCAGCACATCGATCCAGAAGGTGCCGCCGGACCGGATGAACGACAGCCAGACCAGTCCGGCCCCCAGAACCAGCAGTCCGGTGACGACCATGGGGCGAGCACCGAAGCGCGCGAACAGTTTCGGCGATATCGCGATCATTCCGATCATGATCAGCGCCGTCATCGGCAGCAGGGCCGCACCCGACGGGAAGGCCGAATAGCCCAGGACCTGCTGCAGATACAGGTTCAGGAAGAACCACATCGGCACCCAGGCCGCGCCCAGCAGTACCTGAGCCAGATTCGCGGCACCCAGATCCGGGGCGCGGAAGATCGACAGCGGCATCAGCGGTTGCCGGCGGCGCGCCTGCAGGACCACGAATCCCGTCAGCAGGGCGACCGCGATCCCCAGTACGGCCCAGGTCGAGCCGGAACCCCATCCGACTTCGGGAGCACGCACGACCGCGAAGACGGCCGCGCCGAGTCCCAGCGTCGCGGTGGCGGCGCCCAGCACATCGACCGATCCGCCGGATTCGGACGCCCCGCCGGGGACCAGTAGCGCGGCCGCGACGACAGCCAGGATCGCGATCGGGATGTTGATGTGGAAAACCCAAGGCCACGAAGCATATTCGGTGATCAGGCCGCCGAGGAACACACCGGCGGTACCACCTGCCGGAGCGGCCGCGCCGTAGAACGCGAAGGCGGTGGTGAGCTCCTTGGGGTTGGCACCGAACAGCATCATCAGCAGCGTCAACGCGGAGGGCGCGATCAGAGCGGCACCGGCGCCCTGCACGCCCCGGCCGATCAGCTCGACCGCGGGTGAACCGGCCAGTCCGGCCACCAGCGAACCGGCGCCGAGCACGATCCACCCCGCACCGAAGACGCGGCGGGCGCCGAGGATATCGGACAGCCGGCCGCCGAGCAGGAGCAATCCGCCGAAGACGATCACGTAGGCGTTGAAGACCCAGGACAGGCCTTCCTGCGAAAAGCCGAGGGAATCCTGCATTTTCGGCAGGGCGACACCGATGATCGAGGTGTCCATGATGACCATGAACTGAGCCAGGGCGATCAGGGCCAATGCGAACCAGCGCCGCGACGGCGGCGCGGATACCCGAGTGGACATCGAAATCCTCACTCCTTGGGCGTGGGCGCATCGGTTGCGCCCGTTTGAATTTCGGACCTGTTCTGTATACCCCCTAGGGGTATCTGGAGAATACGGCGAGGTCCTGTGATTCATTTCATACCCCGAGAGGGTATCGGTACATATAGAGTGCTCGCCCGCGTGATCCGACGCGACGAGGGCCATCCATCCCATCCCCGGCGGCGCCGCGAGACTCGAGAGCGAACCCCCGGCAATGGCGACGCTGTGGATTAGCCGCTATTCCCCTGTGGCACAACCGAATCCATCTCTCGTATCCTGGGATGCCGAGCGGTGGGGGGAAAGACAGTGAAACGGTTGCTGATCTTCGTCATGGCGGCCGTCGTCGCATTCTCGGTCTACGACTACGCACGATCCCCCGGCCACATCGGCATGGTGGTGGCCGGGGGTGTGGTCATCGCGATCTGGCTGACCGCGAAGGCGATCGACTAGTCCGAGGAGTCGGCGGTCTCGTCGCGCAGCTCCAGCGGCAGACCGAACAGCGGGAACAGCCGCTCGGCGTCGAGAAAGAAATTCAGGCCGCCGATCTCCGCACCGTCGAGCTCGAGCACGGTGATCGACCAGGGCGAGTACACCCCGGGCTCCTCGGTGGGCTTGTACTGACCGAAGGCGGGAAGGCCGTTGGCACCCTCCAGCGCGACCAACCGGGAACCGCGGCAGGCCGAAGGCCCCGGCGACAGCATGAACTGCGCGACATTCTCCGGACCGGAGACCCATAGCTCGATCGGCGGCATCGACAGCGCCACATCCTGTTTCAGCAGAGATGTCAGCGCGTCCATATCGTAGGCTTCGAAGGCGCGCACGAAATCGTCGACGAGTTCGCGTTGTTTGTCGTCGGACTCGTCGTAGCCGCCCGATTCCGAGGGCTGCACCTTCGACATCGTCGCACGCGCCCGCTGCAAGGCGCTGTTCACCGAGGCGGGCGACATGGTCAGCATCTCGGCCGTCTCGCTGGCGGAGAACCGCAGCACCTCACGCATGATCAGAATCGCGCGCTGCGTGGCCGGCAGATGCTGACACGCCGCGACGAATGCCAGCCGCAGCGAATCCTTGGTGCTCGCGTGTTCGGCCGGGTCCGCGCCGAAGGCCAGGGCGTTCGGGATCGGCTCGACCCATACGTAATCCGGCTGCGGCGGCGGCAGCGGGCTGTCCGGACTCGACGGACCGGACAGATCCATCGGCCGGGCCCGCCGCTGCGGGCCGTCGAGCATATCCAGGCAGATGTTCGTGGTGATCTTGTACAGCCACGAACGCAGACTGGAGCGACCCTCGAACGTGTCGTAGGCCTTCCACGCCCGGGTGAACGTCTCCTGCACCGCATCCTCGGCCTCGAAGGAGGAGCCCAGCATGCGATAGGCGTAAGCACACAGCTCCCGCCGGTAACCCTCAAATTGCTGCAGCACGTCGTCGACGGTGCCGGCGGAGGCTTTTTCGCTCATGCGGATCACTGTGGCACAGGCCACCGACAGAAAACACCCCGAAAACCGGGGCACCGTCGCGAACCGGAAACGATGCGGCGTAATGGCGCACGAACGGCCACGCGGCGACAGCGGGCCAGGTGCGATTCCGGAGCCCTCCGGAGACGATCTCGCCGTGCGCCGGATACGACGTCCGGGCACGGCGAGATCGATTGCCCAATATTTACTTCGGCCAGGTAACTACTTCGCCGCCGCCTGCCCGTCCTCATCGGCCGGACGCGACTGCGCGTGCTCGTTGGCCCAGCGGTAGTCCGGCTTTCCGGCCGGCGAACGCTTGATCTCGTCGACGAACCACAGGCTGCGCGGCAGCTTGTAGGAGGAGATCTCGCGGGTCAGCACCGGACGCAGATCCTCGAGCGTGGGCCGGTTCTCGCTGCGGCACTGCACGACCGCGGCCACCCGCTGCCCCCAGCGCTCGTCGGGCACGCCGATCACCAGCGCGTCGAAGATCTCCGGATGACACTTGAGCGCACCCTCGACCTCTTCGGGGTAGATCTTCTCGCCACCGCTGTTGATGCTGACCGAACCGCGGCCGAGCATGGTGACGGTGCCGTCCTCCTCGACGCGGGCGAAGTCACCCGGAATCGAGTAGCGGACCCCGTTGAATTCCTTGAACGTCGCGGCGGTCTTCACCGGGTCGTTGTAGTAACCGAGCGGAATGTTGCCGGTGCGGGCCAGCACGCCGACCTGACCGGAGCCGGGAGCGACGGGATTGCCCTCGTCGTCGATCACGGCGGTGGAGGCGTCGATCTTCACCCGCGGGCCACCGGTGTGGGTGGCACCCTTGGCCGCCACCGACAGGCCGCCGAAACCGGTCTCCGAGGAGCCGATGGAGTCGGTGATCACCGTATTCGGCAGCAGCTCGATGAACTCGTCCTTGAGCGCCGGGGAGAACAGCGCCGCACTGCTGGCCATCGCCCACAGATTCGAATGCTGGTAGTCCGCACCGGTTTCCGGATCGCCCGCCTTCAGCGCGTCGAGCATCGGCCGGGCCATGGCGTCGCCGGTGATGAAGATGAGGTTCACGCCGTGGCGGTCGATCGCCTGCCAGACGCCGTGCGCGGTGAACTCGGGCAGCATGATGGTCTTGCCGCCGTCGAACAGGCCGTGGAAGGTCGCCGACTGCGAACCGCCGTGGATCATCGGCGGGATCGGATAGCGCACCATCTGCGGGCCCGCGGCGCCGGCCTTGGCCTGCTGCCATTCGTCCTCGATGGCCTCGCCGGTGACGAAGTTGATGCCACCGCCGAGCACCCGCCACCAGTCCTCCTGGCGCCACATGACGCCCTTGGGCATACCGGTGGTGCCGCCGGTGTAGATCATCATGATGTCGTCGCCCGTGCGGTCACCGAAGTCGCGTTCACCGGACGTACTCGCCAGCGCCGCTTCGTATTCCACCGAATCCGCGGGCAGATCCACCTCGGCCTCGGTACCGTCGTTCACGACGATGACCGACTTCAGCTTCGGGGAGTTCGGCCGCACCGCCGACACCTTGTCGCTGTATCGACGCTCGTGAATCAGCGCGACCATATCCGAATTGTCGAATATGTATTGCAACTCGTTCTCGACGTATCGGAAGTTCACGTTGATCATTACTGCCCGCGCCTTGAAGATCGCGACCATGGCCTCCACGGCCTCGATCGTGTTGCGCGAGTAGATGCCGACCTTGTCACCCGGTTGCACACCCTGTTCTTGCAGGTAATGCGCCAATCGGTTGGCCCGATCCTCCAGCTCGGCATAGGTCACCGAGCGGACGTCGTCGGCCAGCGCGACACGGTCCGGCACGAGGTCGATGGTGTGTTCGACAAGGTCCGCTATGTTGTAGCTCACAGGACCAAAATAGAACGTGTTCTCTCTGCTGACAAGACCTAATTAACACAGTTTACTAATTCGCCCGTACCGCCGATGGGTTTTCCGGAAAGGCGTATTCTGCGACGACGACGAGCCCGCCCGGTGGATACCGGACGGGCTCGGCCGTCGCGATCGAGAGCGCCCTGTACAGGGCAGGACGACAGGACGCCGGCCTCGATCGGCGAGACTGCCGCTACGCGGGGGCGTACCGCTCGCGCAGCGTTCGCTTGTACAACTTGCCGTTCGGATCGCGCGGCAGTTCCGGCAGATAGTCGATGCTCCTGGGCAGTTTGTACTTCGCCAGCCGCGCCGCGGCGAACTCCATCAGTTCACCGGTGAGCGCGTCGTCGCCGACCACGCCCTCGGCGGGCTGCACCACCGCCTTGACCTCCTGACCCCAATCCGGATGCGGGATACCGAAAACCGCGACATCGGCGACCTTCGGATGGGTGATCAGCTCGCCCTCGATCTCGGCCGGATAGATGTTCACACCCCCGGACAGGATCAGGTCCGAACGCCGATCGTGCAGGAACAGATAGCCGTCGGTGTCCATATGGCCGATATCGCCGACGGTGAACAGATCACCGACCCGCGCATCCTCGGTCTTGGACTTGTCCTTGTGGTACTCGAAGGTGGAGCCGCCCATCTTCATGTACACCTGGCCGATCTCGCCGGGCGGCAGTTCCGCACCGTCCTCGCCGAGCACCTTGACCACCGCGTACGGCCACGGCTTGCCGACCGATCCCGGTTTGCGCAACCACTCCGCACCCGAGATCGAGGTACCGCCACCCTCGGTGGCCGCGTAGTACTCGGTGACGACCGGACCCCACCACTCCAGCATCCTGCGCTTGGTCTCCCGCGGGCACGGTGCGGCGCCGTGGATCATGCAGCGCAACGAGGACACGTCGTAGCGTGCGCGAACCTCGTCCGGCAGCGCCAGCAGACGATGGAACTGGGTGGGAACCATATGACTGTGGGTGACCCGATGTTCGTCGATCAGCCGCAGCATCTCCTCGGGATCCCACTTGTCCATCAGAACCACCTTGTGCCCCAGTTGAATCGAGATGGAGGCGAAGTTCAGCACGGCGGTGTGATAGAGCGGGGACCCGCAGATGTGCACATGATCGTCGAGGGGCCCGATACCGAACAGGCCGAAGAATCCGGTGGCCTGGGGGCCGACCACATCCGGGTCGGCACCGGTCAGCGGTCGCCGCACACCCTTGGGACGTCCGGTGGTTCCGGAGGTGTAGAGCATCGGCGCACCGGTGGCGCGCACCGCCGGGCGGCCGGACTCCCCCGCCCCGAGGTCGGCCAGCGGCCGGAAACCGTCGACGGTGCCGACCGAATATCGGCCACTCGCAGGCACATTCGCCATCCGGGCGGCGATCGTCGCGGCGTCGGCGAAACGCTCGTCGGCGATGAACACCCGAGCCTCGCTGTCGCCGAGGATGTAGGCGACCTCCGGTCCGGTCAGATGCCAGTTGACCGCCACGATGTAGAGCCCGGCCTGGTAGGCCGCGAAGTACACCGCCAGAGCGTCGGTGGTGTTGTGCACCATCGACACCAGCACATCACCGGGCCGCAACCCGTCGGCCTGCAGACCACGCGCGATGCGATCGGCCTGCCCGGCCAGTTCCCGGTAGCTCACCGCGCGGCCCGTCGGATCGACGACCGCGATCCGCTCGGGTGTCGACGCCGCGATATTCCACAATCCCAGCTGCTGTGCCTGCTCCATCGAAGTCACTCCTCGAATTTAGAACGCGTTCTACATCTGGACAAGCGGGGCCAGGCGCTGCAGCTGCCCGATATCGCGGACCGTCACCAGCAGCATCCCGACGCCGGCGGCCTCCCAGACCTTCAGCTGCGATCGGACATGGTCCTCATCGCCGATGATCGCGGTGTCGAGGATCAGCTGATCCGGAATCACGGCCGCCGCCTCGTCCTTGCGACCGGATCGGAACAGCGCGGTGATCTCGTCGACCTCGGCGCCGTAACCCATCCGGCGATAGACCTGGGCGTGGAAATTGAGTTCCTCGGCCCCCATACCGCCGATGTAGAGCGCCATCACCGGTTTGATCCGATCGATCTCCGCGCGCGCGTCGTCGGTGATGATCACCTGACAGCTCGCCGCGATCTCGAAATCCTCCCGCGAACGCCGCGCACCCGGACGCGCGAAGCCCTCGTCGAGCCACTCGTCGTACATGCCGGCCAGCCGGGGGGTGTAGTAGATCGCCAGCCAGCCGTCGGCGATCTCGGCGGTCAGGGCCACGTTCTTCGGGCCCTCAGCCCCCAGCCAGATCGGCAGATCCGCACGTAGCGGGTGAGTTATCGGCTTCAGCGGCTTGCCGAGGCCGGTGGCGCCGGGTCCGTCGTAGGGCAGGCGGTAGTGGCTGCCGTCGCTGACCACCTTCGCCTCCCGGGCGAGTACCTGACGGATGATCCCGACGTATTCGCGGGTGCGCTGCAGCGGTTTGGCAAACGGCTGGCCATACCAGCCCTCGACCACCTGTGGACCGGAGACGCCCAGCCCGAGGATGTGCCGGCCGCCGCTGAGATGATCGAGGGTCAACGCCGCCATCGCGGTCGCGGTGGGCGTGCGCGCGGACAACTGCACCACGGAGGTGCCCAGCCGCACCCGATTCGTCGACGATCCCCACCACGCGAGCGGGGTGAAGGCATCCGAACCCCACGACTCCGCGGCGAAGACGGCGTCGAAGCCGACCTCCTCGGCCGCGACGACCAACTCCGCCGCGTTCGGCGGCGGAGCGGCGCCCCAATACCCGAGCTGCAACCCGAATCGCATCATCGACTCCTTTCGCCGGACCCCGTCGCCGGACGGCCTTTCCCTGGTAACTCTTGCCACCAGAATAAGAACCTGTTCTACTCGATATCGTGACCAATGGGAACACCATGACCGGCGCAATCGCGAAAGGCAGCGGTCCGGAAGCGGAACCCGCCCCCGAGGTACTCAGCGCCGAACTACGAATGAAGTTCGACTACACCCGATCGGTCGGACCGACCATCGGCCGGTTCCTGACCGGGCTGCGCGAGGGCCGGATCGTCGGCGTCCGCGGCAGCGACGGCCGGGTGATCGTGCCGCCGGCGGAATTCGATCCGGTGACCACGAAGCCGCTGAGCGATTTCGTCGACGTCTCGGATGTCGGGACCGTGCAGAGCTGGAGCTGGGTCGCCGACCCGCTCCCCGGCCAGCCCTTCGACCGCCCCTTCGCCTGGGCGCTGGTGACATTCGACGGCGCCGATACCGCACTGCTACACGCCTTGGACGTGTCCTCGCCCGACGACGTGCACACCGGGATGCGGGTGCGGGTGCGCTGGGCCGCCGAACGCACCGGCAGCATCCACGACATCGCATGCGTCGAGCCCGGCGAGACCTCCGCCGCGCCGAGCGATTCCCCCGCAGGCGAGCCGGTTACCGGGATAATCACCCCGATCGACCTGCGCTACAAGCACACCGCGGCGCCCACCGAGACCAAGTACCTGAAGGGCCTGGCCGAGGGGCGGCTGCTCGGTGGTCGCGCGGATGCCGACAGCAAGGTCTACTTCCCCGCTCGCGGTGCCGATCCGATCGACGGTCGGCCTACCGACGAGATGATCGAGGTGTCCGATACCGGCACCATCACCACCTTCTGCATCGTCAACGTGCCGTTCATGGGCCAGAAGATCAAGCCGCCGTTCGTGGCCGCCTATGTTCTGCTCGACGGCTCCGATATTCCGGTGCTGCACCGGGTGCTGGGTTGCGATGCCGCCGACGTTCGCATGGGCATGCGGGTCAAAGCTGTGTGGAAGCCACGCGAGGAGTGGGGCTACACGCTGGAGAATGTGGACCACTTCGAGCCCAACGGCGAGCCGGACGCGGATTACGACAGCTACCGGCACCACCTCTAGGAGCTGAAAGACCTTGAGCGACAACGCAACAGATATCGCGGTGGTGGGCTTCGCCCACGCACCGCATGTCCGTGAAACCTACGGCACCACCAACGGTGTCGAAATGCTGGTGCCGTGCTTCCAGCAGCTGTACGACACGTTGAACATCGGCGTGTCCGATATCGGCTTCTGGTGCTCGGGCTCATCGGATTACCTCGCCGGACGCGCCTTTTCGTTCATCTCCGCGATCGACTCGATCGGGGCCGTGCCGCCGATCAACGAGTCGCACGTCGAGATGGACGCCGCGTGGGCACTGTACGAGGCGTGGGTGAAACTCCGCTCCGGACAGGTGGATACGGCGCTGGTGTACGGCTTCGGCAAGGCCTCGGCCGGCACGCTGCGGCAGGTGCTGACGCTGCAGATGGACCCGTACCTGGTGGCCCCGCTGTGGCCCGACGCCGTATCGGTGGCCGGCCTGCAAGCGCGCGCCGGACTGGACGCCGGACACTGGACCGAGCGCGATATGGCCGCGGTCTCGGCCGCCGATGACGCCGAGATCGAAAAGCGGCTCGCGGCACCGTATGTCGCGAATCCACTGCGCGAACACGACATCGCGCCGATCACCGATGGCGCGGCCGCGATCGTGCTCGCCAGGGGCGACAGGGCTCGCGAGTTGTGCGAGCGGCCGGCCTGGCTGACCGGTATGGCGCACCGTATCGACACCCCGGTCATCGGTGCCCGCGATCTGACCACCTCCCCATCGACCGCGGCCGCGGCGAAGGCGGTCACCGGCGGCGACACCAGCGGTTTCGATATCGCCGAACTGCACGCCACCTACAGCCACGAGCAACTGATCCTGAAGCAGGCCATCGGCCTCGGCGAGTCCACCCGCATCAACCCCTCGGGTGGTGCGCTGGCGGGCAATCCGATGTTCTCCGCCGGTCTGGAGCGAATCGGCTACGCGGCCGACGCAATCATCAACGGCACCGCCGACCGAGCCCTCGCGCACGCCAGCAGTGGTCCGGCGTTGCAGCAGAACCTGGTGGCAATTCTGGAGGGACGATGACGAACCAAGCTGCCGTAATCGGCACGGGTCAAACCCATCACGTGACGAAACGGTCCGATGTCTCGATGGCCGGTATGTGCCGTGAGGCCATCGACCGCGCGCTCGAAGATGCCGACCTGACCATGGACGATATCGACGCGGTCATCGTCGGCAAGGCGCCGGACCTCTTCGAGGGCTCCATGATGCCCGAACTGTTCATGGCAGATGCCTTGGGCGCCACCGGAAAACCGCTGCTGCGGGTGCACACGGCCGGTTCGGTGGGCGGTTCGACCGGTGTGGTCGCCGCCAACCACGTCCAGGCCGGGGTGTACAAGCGGGTGCTGGCGGTCTGCTGGGAGAAGCAGTCCGAATCGAATGCCATGTGGGCACTGTCGAATCCGGTGCCGTTCACCATGCCGGTGGGCGCCGGCGCCGGCGGGTACTTCGCACCCCATGTGCGCGCCTACATCCGCCGCGCCAACGCTCCCCTGCACATCGGCGCCATGGTCGCGGTGAAGGATCGGCGCAACGGCGCCAAGAACCCCTTCGCCCACCTGCATCAGCCCGACATCACGATGGAATCGGTGCTGGCGTCCCAAATGCTGTGGGACCCGGTCCGTTTCGACGAGACCTGCCCGTCCTCCGACGGCGCCTGTGCCATCATCATCGGTGACGAGGAGGCCGCCAAGGCCGTGGAGGCGTCGGGTAAGAAGGTCGCCTGGGTGCACGGCACCGCCATGCGCACCGAACCGCTGGCCTACTCCGGTCGCGATCAGGTGAGTCCGCAGGCCGGCCGGGACGCCGCGGCGGCGCTGTGGGAACAGGCCGGAATCACCAATCCGCTCGAGGAGATCGACGCGGCCGAGATCTACGTGCCGTTCTCCTGGTTCGAGCCGATGTGGCTGGAGAATCTGGGCTTCGCCGCCGAGGGCGAGGGCTGGAAACTGGTCGACGCGCGCGAAACCGAGATCGGCGGGAAGCTGCCGGTGAACCCGTCGGGCGGCGTGCTGAGCTCCAATCCGATCGGCGCTTCCGGAATGATCCGGTTCGCCGAAGCCGCCAAGCAGGTAATGGGCCGGGCCGGCGATTACCAAGTCGAGGGTGCGCGAAAAGCATTGGGCCACGCCTACGGCGGCGGATCGCAGTACTTCTCGATGTGGGTGGTGGGCTCCGAACCACGGTGAGGCGCAATTCCGACGGTAATTCCGAGCCTCCGGAACCCGGCGGAAAGCACATTTGCAATTCCATCAGCAAATTCACCGATACCGCCGAGCCGGGAGTTATGACATGACCACCACGACCACCGAGCATCCGGCGCGCATCGCCGGGCGCGCATCGCAGTCCGCGGTGCGCGCCCGGGACAAGAACGCCTGGTTGGCGCTGTTCGCCGCAGACGGCATCGTCGAGGATCCGATCGGGCCCTCGGTCTTCGATCCCGACGGCGTCGGACATCGTGGTCACGAGGCCATCGCCGCGTTCTGGGACAAGGCGATCGCCCCAACCGAATCGATCGAATTCGTCTTCGGCGATTCCTTCGCCTGCGGCCGGGAGGTCGCCTTCACCGGGTTGATCCGCACCCGGCTGGGCGGCCATGTCATCGATGCCGAGGGCGTGTTCACCTACAAGGTCGACGAGGCCGGAAAAATCGTCGCACTGCGGGCCTTCTGGGAGACCGACCGCGCGATGGCGACCATGCGGAAGCAGAGCGGCCTTTCCGGGGAGGCAAGCCCTACCGGTTAGGCGCCGTACACACAGGAAGGGCGGGCACCCCAGCCGGGTGCCCGCCCTTTCGTCGTGTGCTCAGCTCTTGGCCGCGGTCTTGTAGTCGACCTGGAATTCCTTGATGCCGTTGAGCCAACCCGAGGTCAGGCGCTTGGGGTCGCCGATCTTGGTGATATCGGGAAGGTGGTCGGCGATCGCGTTGAAGATCAGGTCGATCTCGAGCCGGGCCAGGTTGGCGCCGATGCAGAAGTGAGCGCCGGTTCCGCCGAAGGACAGATGCGGATTCGGGTCGCGGGTGATGTCGAAGGTGTTCGGATTCTCGAACACCTCCTCATCGAAGTTCGCCGAACGGTACATCAGCAGTACCCGCTGGCCCTTCTTGATCTGCACACCGGCCAGTTCGGTGTCCACCAGCGCGGTCCGCTGGAAGGAGCTGACCGGGGTGGCCCAGCGGATGATCTCGTCCGCGGCGGTCGCGGGGCGCTCACGCTTGTAGAGCTCCCACTGCTCGGGGTTCTCCAGGAAGGCGTGCATACCGTGAGTGATCGCGTTGCGCGTGGTCTCGTTGCCGGCGACGGCCAGCAGGATCACGAAGAATCCGAACTCTTCCGAGGTCAGTGCCTCGCCGTCGATATCCGCGTTGACCAGGGTGGTCACGATGTCGTCGGCCGGCGTGGCCTTGCGCGCCTCGGCCATCTGCCAGGCGTAACCGAGAATCTCCATCGACGACATGGCCGGATCGGCATCGCTGTCGGGATCGTCGTAACCGGTCATCTCGTTCGACCACTGGAAAACCTTCATGCGGTCTTCCTGCGGCACACCGATGAGCTCGGCGATCGCCTGCAGCGGAAGTTCACAGGCCACCTGGGTGACGAAGTCGCCGGTACCGCTCGCCGCCGCGGCGTCCACGATGGATTTGGCGCGGGCCGACAGCTCCGCGCGCAGGCCGTTGATGGCCCGCGGGGTGAAACCCTTGGAGATGAGCTTGCGCAGTTTGGTGTGTTCCGGCGCGTCCTTGTTGATCAGGATGTGCCGTTGCAGTTCGATGGCTTCACGGGGGATGTCGTCGTTGAAGCGCGGGATCGCGGTGTTCTCGTAGGTGGAGAAGTCGTCACGGCGCGAGACTTCCTTGACATCGGCGTGCTTGCTCACAACCCAGAAGCCGTCGTCGTGGAATCCGCCGACGTCCGGCGACTGCGGGTTCCACCAGATAGGCGCGGCCCGACGTAGTTCCGCGAACTCCTCGGCCGGGATTCCGCGGGCCCACATATCGGGATCGGTCGCATCGAACCCTTCGGGGAGGTTCGGGGCCACTCGAGCGTCAACCACCAGTTGTCTCCTTCGACTAACTGAAACACGTTCTACCTTCATTGCAGCATAGGTGGTATCAGTAGTAAAGAAGCCATAGTCCGCCCTCAGTACATCCACAGAACTTGTTCCAGTTTCTGTTCGAAAGGTTGAAGTTATGGGCACCCCCGTCATCGTCGAGGCCGCGCGTACCCCGATCGGCAAACGCAACGGCTGGCTGGCCGGCCTACATGCCGCGGAGGTGCTGGGCGCGGCCCAGCGCGGCGTGCTCGAGCGCGCACAACTCGACCCGGCGCTGGTCGAACAGGTCATCGGCGGCTGCGTGATGCAGGTCGGCGAACAAGGCAACAATGTGACCCGCACCGCCTGGCTGCATGCCGGACTGCCGTGGCAGGTCGGCGCCACCACCATCGACTGCCAGTGCGGTTCGGCCCAGCAGGCCAATCATCTGATCGCCGGGCAGATCGCCACCGGCGCCATCGATATCGGCATCGCCTGCGGCGTCGAATCGATGAGCCACGTCCCCCTGGGCGCCAATGTGGGTGAGAACGCCGGGCCGCGCCGCCCCGCCAGCTGGGATATCGATATGCCCAACCAGTTCGAGGCGGCGGAGCGAATCGCCAAGCGGCGCGGCATCACCCGTGACGACATCGACGAGTTCGGCGTCCGCTCACAGCGGTTGGCCGCACAGGCGTGGGCCGAGGGCCGCTTCGATCGCGAGGTCCTCACCGTCACCGGCGCCCCCCAGGTCGACAAGGAAGGCGCCCCCACCGGCGAGAAGCTGGATGTCAACCGCGATCAGGGCCTGCGCGAGACCAGCCGGGAGAGCCTGGCGAAGCTGAAGCCGGTGCTGGAAGGCGGGATTCACACCGCCGGCACCTCGTCGCAGATCTCCGACGGCGCGGCCGCGGTGCTACTGATGGACGAACAGGCCGCTGCCCGTTCGGGTCTGCGGCCGCGGGCCCGGATCATCACCCAGTGCCTGGTCGGCGCGGAGCCGGAATTCCACCTCGACGGCCCGGTGCAGGCCACCACCCGGCTTCTGGAACGCTCGGGAATGAGCATGTCCGATATCGATGTCTTCGAAATCAACGAAGCCTTCGCCGCGGTGCCGCTGTCGTGGGCATCGGTGCACAAGCCGGATATGGACCGGGTGAATGTCAACGGCGGCGCGATCGCGATCGGACATCCGGTCGGTAGCACCGGCTCGCGATTGATCACCACCGCCCTGCACGAGCTGGAGCGCTCCGACAAGTCGGTTGCGATGATCCTCATGTGCGCCGGTGGCGCACTTGCGACCGGAACAATCATCGAACGCTTGTAATACCACACAGATATCAATGGTGGTTGAACGTTCATCCTCACAACGCTAGAACGTGTCGTACACCACACAAACTGCGATACAGACAAAAGGATGAGACGTCAGCTATCTTTTGGTTATCGATGGCCCGTTGGGGGAGACTCTTCCGACGGGCCAGAACCGGAGCGTACTGCGCCTCGACCTGTGACGCTGCGGTGCCCCGCAAACGCCCCGACGCTGACCAGTTCCCAGACCGGCCACCTGGAAGCTTCAAGGAAATCCCGAATCAGGCGTAGGTTTTCAGTTACTCAGCCGCTAATATCAATGATACGTATCCGAGATAACGACTGTTAGTACAGCGAAGGGAATTGGGCGGCTCACAATGGCTGATTTCGCGGCGCGGCTGAACAAGCTGTTCGAAACCGTGCATCCCCCCGGGCGTAAGCCGCACACCAATGCCGAGGTGGCGGCGGCGCTCACCGCCTCCGGACATCCGATCTCGAAACCGTATCTCTCACAGCTGCGGTCGGGGCAGCGGACCAACCCCTCTGACGAGACGGTGGCCGCACTGGCAAAGTTCTTCAAAGTCAAACCTGACTACTTCTTCAACGACATCTACGCTGCCAAGATCGATCACGATCTGGAGTTGCTGTCCCAGCTGCAGGGCTACGGACTGCGACGGCTATCGAGCAGGGCGTTCGATCTCTCCGAAGAATCACAGAACCTGCTGACCTCGATGGCCGAAAAGCTCCGAGCCAGTGAGGGTTTGCCCGAGGTTCCACCGGACGGCACGGAATAGCACGTTCAACAAATCGAACACAGTGCGGTAATCCAAATCCGCACTGTGTTCGTTTGTGAGCCGAACCGAAGCATCGGATGCTTCGGTTCCGCTCTGTGTTCGTCTTTCGCTGATTCAGCTCCGCCCCAGGCCGGTCACCACTCGATCGGCGCCGCCCGCCGCGCATCGGCGCCGATTCCCCACGACCCGCCCGGGTTCGCCGTTCTTGTCGTCAATCCCGCTGTGCCGCTGCCGGTTTCCGATCAGCAGCGGTGGCGCTGTCGAAGGACCGGGCAATCGCCTGCACCCACCCGCGGGGACTGAGCCCCTCCGGTGGTGCGATCCAGCGCGCGTCGACGATCTCGTCACCGAGCGGATTACGAGCCCAGCGGGCCACCCGGTCGGCGCGTTCGACGACCGATCGCGCGGGATTTCCGGCCGCCGCCAACTCCAATCCACCACCGGTCTGCAGATACAGCGCGTCCATGATCTGCGCCACCTGGTCCGATGCCTTGAGCTGAGTCGCCGACACGGTCTGTTCGTGGGCCACGACCTCCGGGAAACGTTTGATCATCGTCCGATGCAGGGCCCGGATCTGGCGCAGCAGCAGTCGCGCGCGTACCCAGAGCTCGATGACGATCCATACCGCGCCGACCGCGATCAACAGACTCGCCACCTGCCAAGCCGGCCAGTACCAGCCCGGATCACCGGGACGTACCGGCTGTTGACCGATGGCCAGCCGTCGAATCGAGAGTGCGGCAAGCAATCCCGCGACCATCGTGCCCGCGGTGTAGAGCGCGATCCCGCGCCCCAGTGCCGTCCAGTCCAGATTGCGCAGACCCGTCACCGCGATGAAGACACAGCCCGCCAATGTCATGACCCAGCCGAACAGGATCGACCACATGATCGTAGCCGCGATCACGACGGCGCCGAAACCATAGACCAGCCAGGCGATTTGGCGCAGATTCCGGCGGGAGACCACAGGCCAGGCGGCGGCCGCCACCACCGAGGTGGCCACGGTGAACAGCAGCCAGGTCGCCACTACCAGGCGATCGGCCAGATTCTCCCCGTTGATCCCCTGCGGCAGTAGATGATCCACCGCGACGCCGATCTCCGGAATGCCCAGGGTGGCCGCGCCCGCGACCGCGGCGACCGCGATCACCACCGCCACTCGTGCGGTGGTCGCGGGTTTCACCAATACTCGGCCGATTCGCGCACCGGCCGCCATCCAGACCAGCAGGGCCGTCAACCAGAACGTCATTCTCTACCCTGTTTCCTTCATCGCATCTTCTGCGGATGACCGAGGGGCCCTACGTGGTCAGGCATGCTGCCGCCTCCGGGCCGTGACTCGGTCATCCGAGTGCCTCGTCGAATCGGAGCACCGAGACGCCCGCGCCCCGGTTGTTGAATACGCGTAGTCGGGTCATGAGCATGCTGGCGAAGGTTTCGGCCTCCCATTCGTACTGTTCGTCCTGACCGTCGTCGACGATCTGCTGGTGTGCGCGCTGCGACAACATGTAGGCGATCAGATCGTCGCTGGCCTCCAGGGTGACCTCGGCGGCCGGTTCGCCCGGATGGTCGAAGACCACATGCCCCAATTCGTGGGCCAGGGTGTGATCGCGACTGGGCAGTGCCGCGGCCAGCACGATCACATCCTTGTCGGGATAGCTGCGGCGCTGACCACAGACACCGGGGCCCAGCTCGGCGTCGGCGATCTCGATGAGGCGGCCGCGTTCGGCCGCGATCGCCAGCACCACCTCGTCGAGGGTGGTGGCGTCGAAATCGGCGGCCACCGCGCAGACCGCGTCGACCGCGGCCGCGACCCGGCGATAGGAGCGGCCCGTCTGAATCCGGCTCTCGGTCATCTCACGGCCCCTCATGCCCTCGGTCCGAAGAACTCCGCGCGTGCGGCATCGACACGCGCCTGCGCGGCGGCGGCGCTCTGGAAGCTGACCGCGCCGGATCCGGCGGCGGCCAGTGCCATCGCGATGACACCGCCGAGGACAGCCAAGGTCTTGACCTCGGGCAGACCGCTGGCGGCCGCGGTCGGACGGACCGCGGGATTCGGAGCGACCGGCGCCGGAGCCGCGGGAGCCGCGGGGGCGGCCGGCGGTGCGGCGGGAGCCGGCGGCGGCACCGCGGCCGGCGCGGCGACAACCACCGGGGCGCCCGGAATGCCGGGCACCGCGGGCATCGGCGGCACCGGCGGAACGGCGAGCGGCGGAGCCGCCGGCACGGCCGGAGACGGAACCGGTTGCAGGAGTAGCAGCAACAGGAGCGGGGACGCCGCGGCCGCGGAACCGACTGCCGCCGAACCGGTCACCGCGGAACCGGTGCCGAGCAGCACAGCCAACACGGAACCCGTTGCGGCGGAACCGGTTGCGGCCAATCCGGCGAGGGCCGAACCCGTCGCGGCGGTTCCCAGTCCGGTCAGCCCGGCGAGCGCCGAACCGGTACCGGCCAGCGCCGAACCGGTGGCGGCGGCGGCCGCGGATCCCGTCGCGGCCGCGGCGGATCCGGTGCCCGCCAACGCGGAACCCGTAGCCGCGCCCACCGAACCCGTTGCCGCGGAACCGGTTCCGGCGAGTGCCGATCCGGTGCCACCCAATGCGGAACCGGTCAGGGCGGATCCGGTGGCGGCCGATCCCGCCGCGGCCGAACCCACTGCCGCCGAACCGGTCCCGAGAATGCTGAAGAGTCCGGCGAAGCCTTCCTCGCCGACGACAGGGGTCGGGGCGACGGGCGGCGCGGACGGACCGGAGACCTGGCCGGGTGCGGGGGCGGACGAGGCGGCCGCGCGACCCGGAATCGACAGTGTGCTGTCGTACTGCGCGTCATCGCCCGGAGTCGAGCCCGCCGACCCCGCGTTCGATGGCGTACGGGCCACGAGACCGGCCGAATCCCGCCGATCGGTGGCGTCCGGTCGCTGCGCCGGAGCACTCGGATCGGTGGACGCGGACGGCCGTGACAATTCCGGCCGGGGCGCGACCGGCCCACGCTCGGATTGCGCGGGTTCCTGCTGTGCCGACCCGGTGCCCAGCGGAAGCGGGGCGGGTTGCTGCGGCGCTGGTTGCGCATTGGCCACGAGCGGGCCCAGTACCCCGCAACTGGCTATTATCCCGGCCACCGCTATCACGCGCGCTATGCGACCCATGGTCATGCGCTTGCCTTCCCTCAACTTCTCAGCGCAGATTTATACCCGGTCGCTACACCCTCCGGGACTGAACGAATGCGGCCCATCTTAACTGCCGACAGTTTGCTCGCGCAGCAAGATCGTGTGAGACAGCCCACTGACCACGGTGTCGCCCCCTCGGCATCGTTAGCCGCCGCGAGGACAACGATCGCCTGTCCGCAACCTCCGTGCTCCTCGAATCCCCAGCGGCACAACGCTATTCAACGACACAGCGCAGGCCGATCGCCGCCGCGGGAAGGTGCGGCGAGGCTCGATCGGCCCGCGCTGTGTGGCGGTCGGACAGGTTGCGGTGATCAGGCTCCGTAAACCGGTTCGGGGTCAGTCGATTTGGCGATCAACTCGCGCACCACCGGCCCCAATTCGGACGGCTGCCACCGGGCTCCGCGATCCTCGGCGATACCGTGCCGCCAGCCGTCGGCCAGCGCGACCTTGCCACCCTCGACCTCGAACATGCGCCCGGTCACGCCGGCCGAGTCCGGGCTGCCCAGCCACACCACCAGCGGCGAGATGTTCTCCGGCGCCATGGCATCGAAGCCGTCGTCGGGACGCGCCATCATGTCCGCGAAGACGGTTTCGGTCATCCGGGTCCGCGCCGACGGCGCGATGGCGTTGACGGTCACCCCGTAGCGGCCGAATTCCGCTGCGGCAGTGATGGTCAGCGCGGCGATACCGGCCTTGGCGGCACCGTAGTTGCCCTGCCCGACGCTCCCCTGCAGGCCCGCACCGGAACTGGTGTTGATGATGCGCGCATCGCGGGTGCGACCGGCCTTCGATTCCGCGCGCCAGTACTCCGCGGCGTGACGCATGGTGGCGAAGTGACCCTTGAGGTGCACGCGAATAACGGCGTCCCACTCCTCCTCGGCCAGATTGACCAGCATCCGGTCGCGGACGATACCGGCATTGTTGACCACGACATCCAGTCCGCCGAAGGTCTCGACGGCCTGGCCGATCAGCCGCGCGGCCCCGGCCCAGTCGGCGACGTCGTCGCCGTTGACCACGGCCTTGCCGCCGGCCTGCACGATCTCCTCGACGACCTGGGCTGCCGGCGAATCGACGCTGGGCGCGCCGTCGAGCTCGGCACCCAGATCGTTCACCACGACATTGGCGCCCGCCGCGGCGAAGGCCAGCGCGTGCGCCCGGCCGATACCGCGTCCGGCCCCGGTCACGATCACGGTGCGTCCGGCACAGATCCGTTCGGGATTGTCGGTCATATCTGGTGTCTCATTTCCCTAGTGCTGCAGTGGTTTTCGATGTCGATACCCAGGTCAGGCGTTGGCGGCGTCCAGGAACGCGGGACGTTCACCGCCGCCGTGCACGATCAGCGAGCCGCCGTTGACGTAACCGGCCAGCGGTGACGACAGGAAGACCGCGACCCGGCCGATGTCCTCGGGCGTGGCGAGACGACGCAGCGGCACGGTCGCCTCGACCGCGGCGATGCCGGCGTCGTCGCCGTAGTGCAGATGACTGGATTCGGTGCCGACCATGCCGACGATGATCGAATTGACCCGCACCTTGGGCGCCCATTCGACCGCCAGCGACGACACCAGACTGTCCACCCCGGCCTTGGCCGCGCCGTACGCGGCGGTACCCGGTGAGGGGCGGTGGCCGCTGACACTCGAGATCATCACGATCGAGCCGCCCTCGTCCTGTTCCTGCATCACGGCATTCGCGGCCTGCGAAACGAGCAGCGGAGCGAGCAGGTTCAGCTCGACGATCTTGGCATTGAAATTGCGCGACGCGGTGGCGGTCGGGGCGAACGGCGCCCCGCCGGCGTTGTTCACCACATGGTCTATGCGGCCGTGCCGCGCCACGATCGTATCGATCAGACCGGTGACGGCATCGCCGTCGCGCACATCGCACGGCAGGAACTCCGCGGTGCGCCCGGAACTCTCGATCGGCGCCTCACCGGGACGGCGAGCACACACCACGACGGTCGCGCCGGCGTCCAGATAGACCCGGCTGATACCGGCGCCCACTCCCCTGACGCCACCCGTTACCAGAACGACGGATCCGGACAGGTCCACTTCGATTGCCACCGTGCTAACCTACCAAGCACTTGCTTGTTTTGCCAACGAATGGACATGCGATGGGGATCAACCGTCACACCGAGGCCTCCGGTATCGAGGTCGTCACGATCGACTATCCGCCGGTCAACGCGCTGCCCACCGCAGGCTGGTTCGGCGTGGCCGATGCGATTCGCGAGGCCGGGCGCAATCCGGAGACCAAGGTGGTCGTGCTGCGCGCCGAGGGACGCGGCTTCAACGCCGGCGTCGACATCAAGGAGATCCAGCGCAACCCGGGCCACCAGACGCTGATCGATGCCAATCACGGCTGCTTCGACGCCTTCGGCGCCGTCTACGAGTGCCCGGTGCCGGTGATCGCGGCGGTGAACGGCTTCTGCCTGGGTGGCGGAATCGGCCTGGTCGGCAATGCCGATGTCATCGTCGCCTCCGACGACGCGACCTTCGGCCTGCCCGAGGTCGAGCGCGGCGCGCTCGGCGCGGCCACCCACCTGGCCCGCCTGGTCCCCCAGCACATGATGCGCACGCTGTTCTACACCGCGTCCACCGTCACCGCGCAGCAGTTGCACCACTTCGGGTCGGTGCACAAGGTGGTGCCGCGGGCCGAGCTCGATTCCGCCGCCCTCGAGGTCGCGAAGAACATAGCCGCCAAGGACGGCCGGGTCATCCGGGCCGCCAAGCGTGCGCTCAACGGCATCGATCTGCAGGATGTGCACCGCAGCTACCGCTACGAGCAGGGCTTCACCTTCGAGCTGAATCTCGCGGGTGTGGCCGATGAGATCCGGGCGCGGTTCGACGAGGATCTGGCTGCGAAGAAAGAGGGGAAGTAGCGATGCGGGACAAGCGGATTTCGTTGGAGGAGGCCGTCTCCCAGCTGCGCAGCGGGATGACCATCGGCCTCGGCGGCTGGGGTTCACGACGTAAGCCGATGGCGTTCGTGCGGGCCCTGTTGCGCTCGGATGTCACCGATCTGACGGTGGTCACCTACGGCGGACCGGATCTCGGACTGCTGTGTTCGGCGGGCAAGGTGCGCAAGGCCTACTACGGATTCGTCTCCCTGGATTCGGCGCCGTTCTACGATCCCTGGTTCGCCAAGGCGCGCACCGGCGGTGAGCTGGTCTCCCGCGAAATGGACGAGGGCATGGTCAAATCCGGCCTGCAGGCAGCCGCGGCGCGGTTGCCGTTCCTGCCGACCCGGGCCGGACTGGGCTCGGATGTGCTGCAGTTCTGGGACGGAGAACTGCGCACCGTGGCCTCGCCGTATCCGGATGCCGACGGCCGCACCGAAACCCTGGTCGCGATGCCGGCACTCACCCTCGACGCCGCCTTCGTCCACCTCGACCTCGGCGACAAGCACGGCAATGCCGCCTACACCGGTGTCGATCCGTACATGGACGATCTGTACTGCCTGGCCGCCGAGCGCCGCTATCTGTCGGTGGATCGGGTGGTCGAGACCGAGGAGCTGGTGAAAGCCGTTCCGCAGCAGGCGATCATCCTCAACCGGATGATGGTCGACGGCGTGGTCGAAGCGCCGGGCGGCGCGCACTTCACCCTCTCCGGTAGCCACGGCCGGGACGAGAAATTCCAGCGCCACTACGTGGAAGCGGCCAAGGATCCCGAGAGCTGGGCGGCGTTCAAGGCCCGCTACCTGGACGTCTCCGAGGCCGACTATCGGTCCGCGGTCGCGGAATTCGCGGCGGAGCAGGCGAAATGACTACAGGAGGGTCGATGACCGACACCACCACCGTTACTCGCGCGGAGGTCTGCGCGGTGGCCTGCGCCGAGATCTTCCGGGGCGCGGGCGAAATCATGGCCAGCCCGATGTCGCCGACCCCCACCATCGGGGCCCGGCTGGCGCGGCTGACCTTCGAACCGGATCTGCTGCTCTCCGACGGCGAGGCGCTGTTCCTCGCGGAGACCCCGGCACTGGGCGCCAAGGCGCCCACCGAGGGCTGGATCCCGTTCGGCAAGGTCTTCGACGTGGTGGCCTCCGGGCGGAGGCACGTCGTCATGGGCGCCAACCAGATCGACCGCTACGGCAATCAGAATCTGTCCGCCTTCGGCGCGCTGCAGCAGCCGAGCCGGCAGATGTTCGGTGTGCGCGGCGCACCGGGCAACACCATCAACCACCCGACCAGCTATTTCGTGCCGAAGCACAGCAAGCGCGTGTTCTGCGAGACGGTCGACATCATCTGCGGAATCGGCTACGACAAGATCGATCCCGAGAATCCGGCCTACCGGTTCCATCACCTGCATCGCGTGGTGAGCAACCTGGGCGTCTTCGACTTCGGCGGACCCGGCCACACCCTGCGGGCGCTGTCGCTGCATCCCGGTGTGACCGCCGAGGAGGTCGCCGAGAACACGGCCTTCGAGGTGGCCGGACTCGACACCGCCGAGGTCACCCGGATGCCCACCGAGGAGGAGCTGCGGCTCATCCGTACCGTGCTGGACCCCAAGGGGATTCGGGAGAAGGAAGTGGCCTCGTGACCCGGCTGCGCACTCCGCTGACCGAACTGGCCGGCATCGAACATCCGATCGTGCAGACCGGTATGGGCTGGGTCGCCGGCCCGGGCCTGGTCGCCGCCACCGCCAACGCGGGCGGCCTCGGCATCCTCGCCTCCGCGACGATGACGCTCGACGAACTCGAGGTCGCCATCGCCAAGACCAAGGCCAAGACCGAGAAGCCGTTCGGCGTGAACATCCGCGCCGATCTGTCCGATGCCCCCGACCGGATCGAGCTGATGATCCGCGAGGGTGTGAAGGTCGCCTCGTTCGCGCTGGCGCCCAAGAAGGAACTGATCGCGCGCCTGAAGGACAACGGTGTGGTCGTCATGCCGTCCATCGGCGCGGCCAAGCACGCGGTCAAGGTGGCCTCGTGGGGTGCGGACGCGGTCATCGTGCAGGGCGGTGAGGGCGGTGGGCACACCGGCTCGGTGGCCACCACCCTGCTGCTGCCGTCGGTGCTGGACGCGGTCGATATTCCGGTCGTGGCCGGTGGCGGATTCTTCGACGGCCGCGGTCTGGCCGCGGCACTGTCCTACGGCGCGGCGGGTGTGGCGATGGGCACGCGATTCCTGCTCACCCAGGACTCGAGCGTGCCGGATTCGGTGAAACAGCAGTACCTTTCGCGCGGTCTGCAGGACACCGTGGTCTCGCTGAAGGTCGACGGGATGCCGCACCGGGTGCTCAACACCGAACTGGTCGACAAGCTCGAACATTCGGGTAGCTATCGCGGTCTGCTCGCCGCGGTGTCGAATGCCGTCAAGTTCAAGGGTATGACCGGAATGAAATGGTCGACCATGATCTCCGACGGCATCGCCATGCGTAAGCAGAAGGATCTGACCTGGTCCCAGGTGATCATGGCGGCGAATACCCCGATGCTGCTGAAAGCCGGTCTGGTGGAGGGCAATACCCACGCCGGTGTGCTCGCCTCCGGGCAGGTCGCGGGCATTATCGACGATCTGCCCACGGTGGCAGAGCTCATCGACCGCATCATCGACGACGCGGTCGCGCGGATCGACGCGATCGCCGCGCTCCGAGACGGCGCCGAGGCCGCGCCGGGCACCACATAGCCGAAACCGTTCGGTCGCGACGAAAAGGCCGTCTCGTCCCGCTGGGGGCGAGACGGCCTCGTCCGTTACCGGGTGCGACTCACTCGCCCGACAGATCGGCGGACAGGTCACGCACCTGCACACCGTCGGGAATCTCGACCTCCGCGATCGGTTCCGGCCGATCGTCGAATTCCAGCCGCAGCGCCCGGCACATGGTGGCGTGCATGTCGTACAGGGCGGTGATGTAGGTCAGCTCCAGGATCTCCGGATCGCTCAAGTTGGCCCGCAGGATCTCGAACACCTCGTCGGGCACCCGGCCGCCGTCGTAGACCAGGCCGTCGGTGTAGGCCAGGATCGCCCGCTCGAGTTCGGAGAAGCAGTTGCTGACCTGCCAGGACGGAATCGCCGCGATCTTCTCCTCGGGTGCGCCCAGTGAGCGCATCTGCTTGCAGTGCTGGGAGAACACGAACTGGCTGCCGCGGGCGTAGCCGGCCCGGCACTGCCCCAGTTCGCGCAGCAGCGGATCCAGACGGGAGTTGCGATAGACCGCGAAACCCCGGACGGCGTGCCGGAATACCTCCGGCGACTGGGCGAAGACGGTCCACCAATCACCGGGGGTGGCGTGCACGGTGCCGTGGTCCACGGCGGGATCCTTGTCCGGGCCGAACAGCCGGTCGTAGTAGAACAGGATTCGCTCGTCGGTGACTTCGGCACGGGGAACTTCGCGCAGGCGGGGCATGTTTCCGGAAACCTCTCGGGTAGTGCGGTTCTCGTCGCTGATGTGGTGGATGCGGCGGTCAGAGTTCGGCGGCGACGTGACGGTCGGCGGCGGTGCGGGGTTCGTGGGAGACGTCGGCATCGGTGAAGGTGCGTGTCCAGCAGGCGAATTCGAGCAGTACGCCATCGGGATCCTGGAAGTAGAAGGACCGCACGAAGGTCCCCGGATGCACATCCCGCGATACGCCCGAGGGACTGTCGTCGTGGTTCAGGACGCGACTGACCTTGATGCCCTCGGCTCGCACCCGTTCGTAGTACTCGTCGAACAGTTCCGGCGGGACGGCGAACGCCACATGATTCATCGATCCCACGCCGCTGACCAGTTCCCCCTCGTCGGGCAGGCCCTTGGGCGCTGCCAGGCCGGGCGTGGCGTCGGGCGCATCGGCGAGCCAGAAGAACGCGATGGTGTTCCCACCCCCGCAGTCGAAGAAGAAATGCTGCCCGAGATCGTGCGGCAGCTCGATGGTCTTGACCAGCGGCATACCCAGTGTGCCGGAATAGAAGTCGATCGTTCGGCGCATGTCGGAGCACACCAGGGCGAGATGGTTGATGCCGCGTAGCTCGTATTTCCGGTTGGAGGCGCTCATTGCAATCCCTTTCGCTGTGGTGCCGATCCGAGGCCTGTGACAGGGCCGCACACCGATGCTCGAGCTGGTCTTTCGACCGCTACAACTGACTTGACAGTCATGTCATGTTCAGGAATAGTGTGATCCGTGCCGAAGTCATCTGTCAATAGCGCGCCCGCACCGGTCGAAAGCCTGACGCCGCGGGGCCGCAGAACTCGCGACGGACTGCTGGATGCCGCTCGGACCGTATTCGAGACCGTCGGCTTCCTCGATACCCGCGTCGAACAGATCAGTGAGGCGGCGGGTGTCTCCTACGGCACCTTCTACCGCTACTTCGAATCCAAGGAACATGTCTTCGGCGAACTGAGCACGCGACTGTTCGAGGATATGCATCGCCGGGAACCGGCCGCCGCCGAATTGTCGCCCACGGCAAAGCTCGTCGCCGCCAACCGTTCCTACTACGTGGCGTATCGACGCAATGCCCGGATGATGGCGATCGTCGAACAGGTCGCGACCTTCAACGAGGAATTCCGGGCGCTGCGCCACGAGCACCGCCGGCAGCTCATCGACCGCACCGCGCAGGCGATCGCACGCTGGCAGCGCGAGGGTCTGGTCCGGGCGAGTCTCGATCCGGAACTGGCGGCGCGCGCCATGTCCGCGATGGTCGAGCACACCCTGTACCTGTGGCTGATCCAGGGCGAGGACGCCGACGAGCAGGCACTGCTGGACACCCTCGATCAGATGTCGGTCAGCGCTCTCGGCCTCGATCCGGACGACAAGTAGCGACTTCAGTGTCCCGCGACAACACAGGAGGCATCATGCGCCACTCTCGCGCAGCCGCGCAGGATGCCGACCGGGCGCGGGTGTCCCGCAACAACACAGGAGGCATCGTGGCCGATACTCATGCGTCCGGCCCATTGGACGGGTTCCGCGTGCTGGAACTCGGAACGCTGATCGCGGGCCCGTACTGCGGCCGGTTACTGGGCGATATGGGCGCCGATGTCATCAAGATCGAAGCGCCGGATCGTCCTGACCCACTGCGGGATTGGGGTCAGGCCACCGGCGGCCACCAGTACTTCTGGACCGTCCATGCCCGCAACAAGCGGTGCGTCGGACTCGATCTGCGGGTGCCGGCCGGGCGGGAGGTCTTTCTCGACCTGGTGCGCACGGCCGATGTCGTGGTGGAGAGTTTCCGGCCCGGCACCCTGGAACGCTGGGGCATCGGCTACGACGTGCTGAGCGAGCTGAATCCGAAACTGGTGCTGGCCCGGGTATCCGGCTACGGGCAGACCGGGCCGTACGCCGAGCGCGCGGGTTACGCCTCGGTCGCCGAGGGCATCAGCGGACTGCGGCACCTCAACGGGTTTCCCGGACAGGCGCCGCCCCGGATGGCGCTGTCGATCGGCGACAGCCTGGCCGGATTGTTCGCCTTCCAGGGTGTGCTCGCGGCGCTGCTCGTGCGGGAACGCACCGGGCGCGGGCAGATCGTCGATGCCGCGCTCACCGAGGCATCACTGGCGATTCAGGAATCCACGATTCCCGACTACCACAAGACCGGCCATGTGCGGCAGCCCTCGGGCACCCGGCTGGACCGGGTCGCGCCGTCGAATCTGTACCGGGCGAAGGATGGGCTGTGGGTGATCATCGCGGCCAATCAGGACACGGTGTTCCGGCGGCTGATGACCGCGATGGACCGGCCCGAACTGGCCACCGACCCCCGCTACGCCACCCACGGTGCGCGCGGTGAACGTCAGGACGAACTCGACGAGATGATCGCCGGCTGGGCGGCCGACTTCACGGCGACCGATCTGATCGAACTGCTCAACCGGCACGGCGTGGTGGCCGGGCCGGTGAACACGGTCGCGGAGGTCATGACCGATCCCCAGTTCAACGCGCGCGGCCTGTTCGTCGATCACGTCGATCCCTCCGTCGGGAGTGCCGACCCAGGGTTCGATCCGGTGCCGGTGAAGGGTGTGGGTGTCGTTCCCCGGCTCAGTGACACCGCCGGCGGCGTGCGCTGGGGTGGCGCGAGCAAGCCCGGGACACATACCGACGAGGTACTCGGCGACCTGCTGGGCTTCGACCAGCAGCGGCTCACGGAGCTGCGCGAACAGGGCACGATCGCATGACCGCCGTCCCCGCCGTCGAGATCCGCGAGGTGGGTCCGCGCGATGGACTGCAGATCGAGGACCCGATTCCCACCGCGGCCAAGATCGACTTCATCGACGCGCTCGTCGCCACGGGAGTACGCCGGATCGAGGTGACGTCATTCGTCTCCCCCCGTGCGATCCCCGCCCTCGCCGATGCCGAAGAGGTCGCCGCACAACTGAATCGCTGGCCGGATGTCGAATTCTCGGCGCTGGTGGCGGGCCTCGGCGGGGTGCGGCGGGCCCTCTCCGCCGGGGTGGCGCGACTCGAGTACGTGGTCTCGGCCTCCGACGGGCACAGCCGGGCCAACGTCGGCCGGGACAGTGCCGAATCGGTCGCGCTCATCGCGCCCATCGCCGAGCAGGTGCACCGGGCGGGCGGCCGGCTCGAGGTGATCATCGCCATCGCCTTCGACTGCCCGTTCGACGGCCGGACCCCGCCCGATCGGGTGATCGATATCGCCGCCCGGGCGCTGGCCGCGGGCGCGGACACCCTGTCGATCGCCGATACCGTCGGCACCGCGTCCCCGCGCCGGACCGAGGAACTGATCGGCCGGGTGCGGGCCGTGGCGCCCGATGTCGACCTCGGCATCCACCTGCACAACACCCGCGGCCAGGGTCTCGCCAACGCCTGGGCCGCCTACACGCACGGCATTCGCCGATTCGATTCCGCGGCGGGCGGTCTCGGCGGCTGCCCGTTCGCACCGGGTGCGAGTGGCAATATCGCCACCGAGGAGTTGGCCTATCTGTTCGAGGACGGTGGTATCAGCACCGGTATCGACATCGACCGGGCGCTCGAGGCCGCCCGGTTGATCTCCCGTCTGCTCGGCAAACCTGTCGGCAGCAATCTGCTCGCCGCGGGCGGCCGCCCGCGGCCGGGCGCCGCGGCGGCGCACTGATCCGCCGCCGCACCACGAGAATCACCCGGAAGAGGTTCTTCGCATGGATGAACTGGCCGATCGCTTCTTCGCCGCCGTCAGCGCGGGCGATACCCAGACCCTCACCGCGCTCTACGCGCCCGACGCCCGGATATGGCACAACGACAAACAAGCCGAGGAGACCGTCGACGAGAATCTGCGGGTGCTGCGCTGGCTCTCGCGCACGGTCGACAACCTTCGCTACGAGGATATTCGGCGCTATTGCCTGCCCGACGGCTTCGCGCAGCAACATGTGCTGCGCGGTCATCTGCCCGGCCACGGCGCGCTGGAGGTGCCCGCGAGCCTGTTCGTCCGGGTGCGCGACGGCCACATCACCCGGATCGACGAATACGTCGACTCGGCCGCGACGCGGCCGCTGCGCGAGGTCTCGACCACGGCTCGGGGGCAATGATGGGAACCGATAGCCGACCCGAGGGGCAGATCGCCGAATCGGCCTCGCGCATGCGCGCATTCATCGACGACGAGGTGATCCCGGCCGAGCCGGTGCTGGCTGCCGAGGACGAGGCCGCACACGCCGCGCTCACCGGTCTGAAGGAGCGGGCCAAGGAGCTCGGGCTGTGGGCGCTGGGTCATCCGGCCGAACTCGGCGGCGGGGGTGTGCCGTTCCTCGATTTCGTCTACCTCAACGAGATCATCGGGCGATCGGAATTCGGGCTGCTCGCCGTCGGCTCGGTATCCATGCAGGACACCATCATGCTGCACCGCCACGGCACCGAGGAACAGCGGCAACGCTGGATTCCCCCGATGGTCGCCGGGGATATCCTGCCCTCGGTGGGCCTGACCGAACCGGAGGTCGCCGGGTCGGATCCCACCCTGATCGCCACCGCGGCCGAACTCGACGGCGATACCTGGATCATCAACGGGCACAAGTGGTTCACCACCGGCGCACAGCAGGCGGCGTACTGCACCGTCTTCGCCCGCACCGAACCCGAATCGGTACCCCGGCACGGCCGGGTCAGCGCGATCATCGTCCCCACCGACACACCCGGTTTCGAGATCGTCCGCTCCATCCCGACGATGGGGCACGATCCGAGCGATCACTACGAGGTCCGGCTCACCGATGTGCGGGTACCGGCCGCCAACCTGCTGGGTGCGCGCGGGCAGGGCTTCGTCGTGGCGCAGGATCGGCTGGGGCCGGGCCGGATCTTCCACTGCATGCGCTGGCTCGGACAGGCCCAGCGCGCCTACGAATTGATGTGCGAGCGGGCCAACACCCGTTACGTCCACGGTTCGCTGCTCGCGGAGAAGGGCGAAATCCACCGCTATATCGCCGAATCCGCGGCCGAGATCCACGCCGCCCGGCTGATGACCCTCGACGCCGCCCGCGCGATGGACAGCGGTGAGGACTACCGGGTGCGAGTCGGATTGATCAAGTTCTGGGGTGCGCGCATGCTGCACAACGTCATCGATCGCGCCATCCAGGTGCACGGCGCTCTCGGCCTCACCGCCGATACGCCCCTGGAGCGGATGTATCGCCAGGCCCGCTACGCCCGCATCTACGACGGACCCGACGAGGTGCATCGCATGTCGACCGCACGCCGCCTGCTGCGCTCCCCCGAGGCCGCGCCGTGGCTGTGACACCGGAACCGGCTGCGGCACCGAAGGTCACGCTCGAGGACGGGGTATCCGCGGTGCTCGCGGCGGCGGTCGCGACCCCGATCACCGATGTCACGCTGCGGCAGTTCACCGGGGGCGCGAGCCGGCAGGTCTTCGCGATCGAGGCGCACGACGCGACCGGCGCCCTGGTGCGCGCCGTTCTGCGCCGTGATCCACCCGGGCACGGCGATGCCGTCCGTATGCGCGCCGAGGCGGCGTGCCTGCGAGCGGCCGGCGCGGCCGGAGTTCCGGTGCCGAAGGTCCTCGCCGACGCCGACACCGCGCCGGGGATCGACGCGCCCTATCTGCTGATGGAACGGGTCGCCGGAGAGTCGATTCCCCGGAAACTGCACCGTGACCCGCAGTTCGAGCAGGTGCGGCCGCGGCTGGCCGATGAGCTCGGATACGTCCTCGGCCTGATCCATCGCACCCCGCTGGACACGCTGGACATTCTCGACGATGACGACCCACTGGAGGCGATCGAGCAGATCTATCGCGATCTGCGCGACCCCCGTCCCGCGGTCGAGGCCGGGCTGCGCTGGCTGCGCGAGCATCCGCCCGAGGGCCATCCGAAGGCACTGGTGCACGGCGATTTCCGGATCGGCAACTTCCTGATCGAACCGGACGGCGTGCGTGCCGTCCTCGATTGGGAGCTGGCCCATCTCGGCGATCCGATCGAGGATCTGGGCTGGCTGTGTGTGCGCTCCTGGCGGTTCGGGGCCGAACCGCCGGTCGGCGGCCTGGGCACCCGCGATCAGCTGCTCGACGGCTACGAGCGGGCCACCGGTTATCGGCCGTCGGCCGCGGATCTGCACTGGTGGGAGGTATTCGGCACGCTGAAGTGGCTGGTGCTGAGCCGCTTTCAGGCCCAGCGCCATCTCGGCGGGACGGAACGGTCGATCGAACTGGCCGCCATCGGCCGGCGGGTCTGCGAATCGGAATACGATCTGCTCGAGGTCCTCGGCCTGCTCGACGACACCGTGCCGGCTTCCGCGGCCGGGGAAGCCATCACGACCGTGCACGATCAGCCGCATCCGGCCGAGATCCTGGAACTCGTCGCCGAAACGCTGACAGGCGAGGTCGGGCCCGCCCTGGCGCCGGAGCAATCGCGTTCGCGCTACCTGCTGCGGGTGTGCGCGAACCTCCTCGGCATCGCCGCGCGTGAAGTGGCCGCCGGAACCGCGGCCGCCGAGGAGGTGCGCGGCCACCTGGTCGCGCTCGGCTGCGAGTCCGAGGCCGATCTGGCCGAGTGCGTGCGCAGCGGAGCGATCTCGTACACCGATGATGCCGTCCGCCGCGCGGTCTCCGCCGCGGTTCTCGCCCGCCTGCGGATCGCGAACCCCCGGCACCTGCGGTAATCACACGACCAGCACGATATCGGCCGGGACTACCGCTGTTCGGTGGTTCCCGGCCGGTTCGCGCCGCGGCGCGCACTGTCGTGCGTCGCGGACTTCGGCGTCGAAGTACGTTGCCGCTGTTCCGCTTCGAGTAGATCGGCGAGTTCCGAACGCTCGGCCTGATGCCGCGCGAGCAATTCGGCACTGTAGGCGGTCCACATCCGCTCGTCGCGGTCGGCGCCGGCCGAGTGCTCACCGAATCCGAATTCGTTGTCGGGGTGTTCCCGGCAGAACCGGTCGAACAGCCGGCCCATCTCGATACTGTGGCGGCGATTCAGCTGTATTCGTCGCGGGTCCATCGAATCATCCTCGCGGGGTGCGGCCGAGTGGTGCCCGCGCCGCGGTTCCGAGCGGCGGCGGCCCGGTGGTGACGGTATCAGCGTCACCACCGGGCCGCCGGTGTATCGAGTGCTGCCGTATTCAGGAGAACTTCTCGCGCAGTTCGCGTTTGAGGATCTTGCCGGTGACGTTCCTGGGCAGGGCGTCGACGAATTCCACCCGCCGGGGCACCTGGAATCCTCCCAGATGTTCACGGCAGCTCGCGATGATGTCATCAGGGGACGCGGTGGCGTTGTCGCGCAATACGACCACCGCGCACACCACTTCACCCCAGGTGTCGTCGCGCACACCGATGGCGGCAGCCTCCGCGACCGAGGGATCGCGATACAGGGCCTGTTCCACCGTCAGCGAGGCGACGTTCTCCCCGCCGCTGATGATCAGGTCCTTCTTCCGATCGACGATGTAGACGAAGCCCTCCTCGTCCTGGCGGACCATATCGCCGGTGCGGAACCAGCCGTCGGTGAAGGCGTCCGCGGTCGCGGCGGGATCGTTCCAGTAGCCGATGGTCACCTGATCCGCGCGCACCACCATTTCGCCGATCTCGCCGATCGCCACGTCGGCGAAGTTCTCGTCGACGATGCGAATATCCGCCAGCCGCATCGGTTTTCCGGCGGAGGCCAGCAGATGGGTCTCTCCGGCGGCGGCCCGGCGGTGCGCGTGCTCGTCCAGGTGCAGGACGTTGCCGGCCAGTTCGGTCATGCCCATGCCCTGGTAGAAATCGCAGCCGAAACGTTCCAGCCCCGCACGCAGGACCGCGGAGGGGATGGCGGAGGAGCCGTAGCCGATCGCCCGGAGCGTACGCAGTGAATGCTTGTCCAGCTCCGGGTCCTGGAGCAGGAAGTTGATCATCGTCGGCGCGAGGCCGGTCTGGGTGACCTGCCATTCGTCGACCAGGCGCAGGAAGGTCGCGTTGTCGTAGCCGCGCAGGATGCCCACGGTGGCGCCGAGCAGATGATTGATCAGCACCACGTACCCGCCGACATGGCACAGCGGGAAGCAGAACAGGAAGACCGTCTGCTCCGGAATCGGCCACTGCAATGCCGAAGAGGTCACGCCGGCAACGAGATTGCGGTGCGAGACCATCACGCCCTTGGGTGTGCCCGTGGTCCCGCTGGTGTAGACCAGCCAGGCGAGATCGTCGGGGTCCGGCCGCCGGGCGGGTGCCTGCGCCGAGGCGGAACCCACGAATTCGTCCCAGCTGATCGCATCTCCCGCGGCGCCGATGGACACCACGGTGGTGACCGACGGAATGCTGTCGCGGAGACCGCGCACGAGTTCGGTGAATTCCTCCGCGACGATGAGCACGCGTGCGCCGGAATGCCGGATCAGCCCGGCGATCTGGTCCGGGTGCAGCCGAAAGTTGAGGATTGTCAATGCCATCGCGGCCATCGGCACGCCGTAGTAGGCCTGAAGATACTGCGGATTGTTCGGCGACAGGATGGCGACCCGGTCCCCCGGCTCCGCCACGGCGAGCAGTGCGTTCGCCAGTCGCCGGCTGCCGTCACGTAGTTGCCGGTAGTCGAGCGTCTCGTTCTCGAAGCGCACGGCGATCCGGTCGGGATGTTTGCGCGCGCCGTATTCGACGATGTCCCCGATCAGCATGTGCCTGTGCTCCTTGCTCTTTCGCATGCCACGGCGACGATCACCGGATGGCGAGCGGGTTGATCGGCGAGCCGACACCGCGGGTGAACTGCAACGGCGGACCGGCGTAGAAGAAGTCCCAGCGGCCGTCACCCGCGCAGGCGGCGGCCAGTTCCTCGAAGTCGAGCATCTCCGCGAGGGTGACGCCCATATCGCGGATGAGCACCATATGCAGTTCGAACGCGGTGCCCGGATGCTCACCCGGCATCACCTCGACCGCCCAGTTGTCCGAGCCGACGACCGCGACGTCCTTGTCGCGCAACCAGGTCGCACAGGCCAGGCTCAGTCCGGGCTCGCCGGCCATGAACGCCTGCGCGTCACCGTCGGCCAGGAACTTGCCGCGCCATCCGGTGCGAATCAGGACGATGTCGCCCGCACCGACTTCGACGCCCTGTGCCGCCGCGACCGCGTCGAGTTCCTCGGGTCCGATCGCGGTGCCGGCCTCGAGCCAGTCCACGCCGCGGTGCCGGGCCACATCGAGCAGCACTCCGCGACCGGCGATGCCGCCGGACTGGGTGTGGATACCGCATTTGTCGGCGCCCTTGACCGTCACGCCGTCGCCCGGGTGCCCGTTGTAGAGCTGATCGTCGTAGTGCACATGTGCCAGCGAGTCGTACTGCGATCCGGCCTGCAGCGGCATGAACACGTAGTCGTCGGCCCACTTGAAGCCGCCGGGCAGCACCTGTTCCTGCCCGTTCTCCGACATCAGCCGGATCGGATTGATGCGTGCGCCACCCGGTTGCGGGCCGTCACCGTCCAGCGGGATGCCGAGTGTGAAGGTCTCACCGGTACGGATCAGCCCGGCGGCGGCGACCACCCGCTCCGGGGTGATCAGATTCGTGGTCCCGCGCTCGTCGTCGGTCCCCCACCGACCCCAATTGCTGACCTTCCGGCCCAGAGCGCGCATGTCGGGAACTTCGGGCACCGTTGCCTCCTGAAAACCTTATGACGTGACAGTCATGTCAACTTCGCTCCGCAAGTGTGTCCGACAGCACTTGCGGTGTCAATAGACCGATGTCAGGTCCAGCCGCGGAACGCGGCGCGGAGTTCTCGACGGCCCAGGCAGCGCCACCGAGATGCCCGCTACATACCCGGGCAGTGCGCATTCGAAGCCATAGCTGTTCGCTACCTCGACGACCGGGAGAGGCTGAACATCGCCTTGTTCAAACCAGCCGGTTTCACTATGCGTCGCAGCCCTCGACGAGGTGCACGGCAATCGGTAAGACCACTCCGCACGATCGACGAACACATTGCGCAACAGCGGTTTTCGCAACGCCGTTCGCTCGCCGCGGCGTGACCCGGGCAGGGACTTCGACACCGTCGACGCTCCCCGTTGCCCGGCACGCCGAATCAGTATGTGAAACCAACCAATGGAGCTGCGCCATATTGACGCACAAGGGTGATTGGGTTCACACTACTAGCCGGTAACCGGACGTTGATGTCCGGTTCGGGCAGAAGGGGACTCTGGTGAGAAGAGGACGCGCAGTCCTTCGGATCGCGACCGCCGTCGCGGCCGCATCGTTGCTGTTCGGATCCACGACGGGCATCGCCCCGAGCGCGCACGCGGCGTCGGATTCGTTCTACGAGTACACCGGATCGGCGCCGCTGTCGTCGGTCGCGCCGGGAACCGTGCTGCGGACCCGGACGATGCAGTATCACTTCGTCGGCGTCCCGACGCCGATCACCGCCGTGCAGCTGCAGTATCGGACGACCGACGCGCAGCAGCGGCCGGCGATCGGCATCACATCCGTGCTGTTGCCGCCCACCGGCGTCGACCCCACCAAAGCCGTTGCGTACCAGTCCTTCTACGACTCGCTCAATCCCGAGGACTCGCCGTCGCGTTCGATCGCGGGCGGTGTGTCGTTCGGCGGGGCGGTGAACAATGTGGAGGGCCAGCTGGTCGCGCCGCTGCTCGCCCAGGGCTACACCATCGTCATCGCCGACACCGAAGGTCAGGCCGCCGACTTCGCCGCCGGCCCCGAGTACGGGATGAACACCCTCGACTCGATCCGCGCCGCCACCCACGCGGCGCAGACCGGCCTGAACGAACAGACCCGGGTGGCTCTGGTCGGCTACTCCGGCGGTGCGATCGCCACCAACTGGGCCGCCGCGCTCGCGCCGGAGTACGCACCGGAGGTCGACCGGCAGCTGGTCGGCGCGGCCGAGGGCGGCGTGCTGGTCAATCCGGCCCGGAATCTGAAATATATCGACGGCAGCTTCGGCTGGGCCGGGGTGGCGGCGATGGCGGTCATCGGTATCGGCCGGTCCTACGACATCGACTTCTCGCCGTACCTGAGCCCGCTCGGCGCCGAGATCGCGGACAGGATGCAGTACGCCTCGATCGCGAACGTGCTGTTCCAATACCCGGGGCTGACGTGGGCGCAGATGGTCAAGCCGGAATACGCCGATCCCAACTCGGTGGCCCCGTTCGTGGAGGCCGTGCGCAAGGTCGATCTCGGCCTGGCGCCCACGCCGACCACCCCGATGTTCATCGGCCAGGGAGCCAACGGCGCACTGGAGGGCACCGACGGCGCCCGGCCCGGCACCGGTCCGGGTGACGGCGTGATGGTCGCGGGCGATGTCCGCTCACTGGCCCGCCAGTACTGCGAGACCGGAAACCCGTCGGTGCTGTACCGGCAGTACGACCTGCTCAGCCACACGCCGTCGACGATCGCGTGGCTGCCGGAGGCGCTGCTGTGGCTCAACGACCGCTTCGCGGGCCGGCCGGCGCCCACCACCTGCGGCGCGATCGCTCCGGGCAACTCGCTCGATCCGGTGGTGTAGCCGCCCGGCCCGAGCCCGGCACGCGCCGCGCCGCCGATCAGCCGAATGCCGAAGCGGCTCAGGCGATCCGCTCGATGATGGTGGCGTTGGCGGTGCCGCCGCCCTCACAGATGGTCAACAGACCATAGCGGCCGTTCACCCGCTCCAGTTCGTTGAGCAGGGTGGCGAACAACTTCGCGCCGGTGGCGCCGAGGGGATGGCCCAGCGCGATGGCGCCACCATGGACGTTGACCTTCTCGGGGTCCGCGCCGGTCTCCTTCAGCCAGGCCAGCACCACCGGGGCGAAGGCCTCGTTGATCTCGATGACATCCATATCGTCGATGGTCAGGCCGGTCTTCTCCAGCGCCCACCGGGTCGCCGGAATGGGCGCGGTGAGCATGTAGATCGGATCGGCGCCGCGCGCGCTGACGTGATGGACGCGGGCGCGCGGCTTCAGGCCGTATTCGGCGACCGCCCAGTCGGAGGCGAGCAGGGTGGCGCTCGCACCGTCGGAGATCTGGCTGGCGACCGCGGCGGTCAAGCGGCTGCCCTCGCTGAGCGGTTTGAGGCCGGCCATCTTCTCCAGGCTGGTCTCGCGCGGACCCTCGTCGATCCAGAAGTCGCCGACGGGGACGATCTCGCGATCGAAGGCGCCCTCGGCGATCGCCTTACGCGCACGCTCGTGGGAGCGAAGTGCCCAGCGCTCCATATCTTCGCGGCTGATATCCCACTTCTCGGCGATCATCTGGGCGCCGTTGAACTGCGAGACCTCGCCGGTGCCGTAGCGGTGGTCCCAGCCGGTGGAACCGACGAACGGCGAATCGAAGCCGTACTCCTTACCGGCGAGCATGGCGGCCGAGATCGGGATGGCGCTCATGTTCTGCACGCCGCCCGCCACGATGACCTCGGCTGTGCCGCTCATGATGGCCTGGGCGCCGAAATTGATTGCCTGCTGGCTGGATCCGCACTGCCGATCCACGGTGGTGCCGGGCACCTCCTCGGGGTAGCCGGCCGCCAGCCACGCGGTGCGCGCGATATTGCCCGCCTGCGGGCCGATGGCGTCGACACAGCCGAAGATCACATCGTCGACCTTGCCGGGGTCGATATCGTTGCGCCCCAGCAGGCCCTGCAGGGCGGCGGCGCCGAGATCGGCGGGATGCACACCGGCCAGGGCACCGCCGCGCTTACCGATGGGTGTGCGCACAGCATCGATGACATAGGCCTCGCGCACCGGTGCGTACTGGCGGCGATCGGACGGTGTGGACATGTAACGCTCCTATTCGGATGTGCCGGACGGCAGTGCTTCGGAATGCGCCGCGCCGGAACGGGATTCGGGGTTGGTAAGCCCGTCGAGCACGATGGTCAGATACTGCTTGGCCAGGGTGTCGGCAGTGATGCGGCCGCCGGGGGAATACCAGCGCACCGCGACCCACACCGTGTCGCGCAGGAAGCGGAAGGCGAGTTCGACATCGAGTTCGGGCCGGAAGCTGCCGTCGCGCACACCCTCGGTGAGCACATTGCGCCACAGCTCCCGGAACTCCCGGTTGTAGCCCGCGATGTAGTCGAAACGCGGTGTGGCACTGAGCCGTTTGGCCTCGGCCTGATAGATGGCCACCGCGGAATGCCAGCGATCGAACGATTCGCAGGAGGCGATGACCAAGGCCTCCAGGGTGTCGCGAGGCGACAGCGTGGCCGCGACGATCTCCCGATAGCGGCCGAACAGGTCATCGAGGAAACCGCGCAGGATCTCGTCCACCATCGCCTCTTTGGAGTCGAAATGGTGGTAGAGACTGCCGGACAGGATCCCGGCCGCATCGGCGATATCGCGGACCGTGGTCGCACGCAGGCCGCGTTCGGCGAACAGGCCGGCGGCCAGGCCGAGCAGTTCGTTACGGCGTGCGGATTTGGAGGCCTCGGATGCGGTCACTCGGCCATAATACAACCAAGCATTTGCTTGGTCTATGGTGGTCGGTCATCGAATCGAATAGCGCAGCGGGGAGGACACCGACAAATCGGCGAGCAGCCGATCGCAGATCTCCTGCGGTGGCACCCCGGCCCGCTTCATGCGAGCCACCAGTGCCAGCCGCCGTTCACAACTGTCCCATTCCACCTGCAGCGGGCCCCGGCCCGGACCGGCGTCGACGGTCGCCAGTACCCGGGGCGGACCGCCCGGCGTGGGGACCTCCCGCAGCGCGAGCACCATGCCGCGCTGCCACGCGAGATAGGTGTCGCGATCGGCGGCGCCCTCCAATTTCCCGGCGGCCGCCGCCAGACCCTGATCGATGCCCTCGGCGAAGGCGATGTGATCGAAGCGGAATCGGTGACAGCGCCGCACCACCGCCAGCAGATCGGCACGGACCTCACCCAGCAGCTCGGTCTGCTGTCTGCGGCGCTCCCGTGCGGGATCGGACTCCCCCGGCTCGCAAGCCGCACCGATGCGGCGCGCACGCCGCAGATCACGGGCCATATCGGCACGCAACGCAGCGCGGGGGTCGCGAGCGACCTCTCCTTCGTCCACCTCGTGCTCCCGCAGGATCTGCGCGGCACGCGATGCGATCTCACCGACGTGATCGAGTAATTCGGCACCGAGGGTGAGGGCGGCCAGCACGATGCCGTCCTGCCGCCGCCGAGCCAGCACCACTTGGCGTATCAGCTCGAGCTCCAGTACTTGGTTATCTTCCTGATGACCGTCCAGACCCATAGGCCGTGGTCCCTTCGAACCGTCGGACCGGACAACATCAGGATCCCACAGGTGGGGGCGGTCGGCGCCAGTGTTTATTTGCCCGCGCTTCGCTCTGGCGGGGTTCGCGGAGCGAAGCGCGGGCCGAGAACAGAGCTCAGGCTCGCTGACTGCTGATGGAAACCACCTCGCCGGTGAGGTAGGTGGTGTAGTCGCTGGCCAGCATGGCGATGGTCGCGGCGACCTCCCACGGCTCGGCGGCGCGGCCGAAGGCCTCACCGGCGGCGAGCCGGTCCAGCAGTTCGGTCGAGCTCACCTTGTCCAGGAACGGGTGGCGGGCGATGCTCGGGGCCACCGCGTTGATCCGGACACCCAGCTCGGCGGCCTCGACCGCGCTGCAGCGGGTCAGTGCCATGACACCGGCCTTGGCCGCGGCGTAGTGCGCTTGACCGTGCTGTGCGCGCCAGCCGAGCACGCTGGCGTTGTTGACGATGACACCACCGTGGCCGGCGCCGCGGAAGTAGTTCAGCACCGCGCGAGTGCAGCGGAAGGTGCCGTTGAGGGTGATGTCGAGGACGCGATCCCACTGCTCGTCGGTCATGTCGACGACCGGGGTCTCCCCGCCCAATCCGGCGTTGTTGACCATGATGTCGATGCGGCCCAAGCGCTCCGCGGCGGCGCGGATCAGCTCGTCGACCTGTTCGGTGCTGGTGACATCGCAGACCACCGAAGCCACCTTGCGGTCCGGGAACTGCGCGGCGAGCTCCTCCTCGGTCTGCCGCAACCGGCGCTCGTGCCAGTCGGAGACGACGACGTCGGCGCCCTCTTCGAGCAGGCGGCGCGCGGTGGCCGAGCCGATACCCGTGCCGGCGGCGGCGGTGACCACCGCGGCGCGGCCGGCGAGCAGCCCGTGACCGGTGATCGGCTGGGGCGGAACCGAGAGATCAGGCACTGTAGGTCCTTCCGTGTAGCCGAATGTCGTTTTCGGCCATGGTCATCGAGGTCGGTGTGAGATGGTCAGCGCGCTTCGCGGGGCAGGCCGAGCACGCGTTCGGAGATGATGTTGCGCTGCACCTCGTTCGAACCGCCGTAGATGGTGTCGGCCCGGGTGAACAGGTACAGGCGCTGCCACTGGTTCAGGTCGTCGGCCGGATGCGGGTCGAGGGCGGAGCCGCCGTCGAGATCGCGCGCGAGCAATCCTTCCGCGCCGAGGACGTCCATGGCCAGTTCGCCGAGGCCGCGATGCCAGTTGGCCCACAACAGTTTCGAGACCGACGCCTGGCCGGCGGCGGTGCGGGCGTCGACGTTCTCGTGCGCCGATTCCAGTGTGCGCAGGGCGTGGGCGCGCAGCACTCGCAGTCCGACCCACGCCTGATCGACGCGATCGGCCAGTACCGGATCGTCGAGGGCGCCATTGGCTTTCGCCACGGCCTCCAGATTCGACAGCTCGCGCGCGAAACGGATCTGCTGGCCCACTGTGGAGATGCCGCGTTCGAAGGTCAGCGTGCCCATCGCGACCCGCCAGCCCGCACCGGGCTCGCCGACCACCAGATCGGCGGCGGTGCGGGCGTTGTCGAAGAAGACCTCGTTGAACTCGGCGGTGCCGGTCAGCTGGATGATCGGCCGCACCTCGACGCCGGGCTGCTTCATCGGCACCAGCAGATAGGACAGGCCGTGGTGGCGGGAGGAACCGGGTTCGGTGCGAGCGATGACGAAGCACCAGTCCGACAGATGGGCCAGTGAGGTCCAGATCTTCTGGCCGTTGATCGACCATTCGTCTCCGTCGAGCCGGGCGGTGGTCGACACATTCGCCAGATCCGAACCGGCCCCGGGCTCCGAGTAACCCTGACACCATAGTTCGGTGACCGAGCGGATGCCGGGCAGGAAGCGCTGCTTCTGCTCCTCGGTGCCGAAGGCCAGCAGGGTCGGGCCGAGCAGTTCCTCCCCCAGGTGCGAGACCCGTGCCGGGGCGTCGGCGCCCGCGTACTCCTCGTGGAAGATCACCTGCTGGCGCAGGGTCGCGGCGCGGCCGCCGTATTCCACCGGCCAGCCCAGACAGGTGAATCCGGCCGCCGCGAGGTGGCGGTCCCACTCCAGCCGCTCGTCGAATGCCTCGTGCTCACTTCCGGGTCCGCCGAGCCCGCGCAACTCACGGAACTGTCCGTTCAGGTTCTCGGCCAGCCATTCGCGCACTTCGGCACGGAATTCCTGGTCGGCCGAGGCATCCGCGCCGGCGGCGGAATCGGGGGTCTGGATCGCACTCACTCCGGTAGAGTAACCTACCAAGCACTTGCTTTGTAGGGCCGGTGAGCTCTGCGGAGCAGAACCCGCGGACCCGGGTCTCCCGGAGAACTGCCTTGTAGACCGATCGAGGACGACGTGACAACCCCTGTGCAGACCACCCCTCTCGCCCTGCACGAAGCCGCGCGCATCCACGGCGACGCGCCCGCGCTCAGCGACGGCGAGGTGCACCTGAGCTGGGTGCAACTACTCGACGAGGTGCGGCAGACCGCCGGGGCGCTGATGGCACGCGGTGTCGAACGCGGCGATCGCATCGCCATCTGGGCGCCCAATACCTGGCATTGGGTCGTGGCCGCACTGGCCACGCATTACACCGGCGCCGCGATGGTGCCGCTGAACACCCGCTACGTCGCCGCCGAGGCCGCCGATGTGATCGCCCGGGTGAACGCCAAGGCGCTGTTCATCGCCGACCCCTTCCTGGGCCGGCAGCGGCTCGCCGAACTGCGCGCCGCGGCACCGGATCTGGCGGTCGACACCGTGATCGTCATACCGGCCGAGAGCGCGGGCACCCATTACGACGACGCCATCGCGTGGTCGCGGTTGCCGGAGCTGGCCGCGACGGTCCCGGCCGAGCAGATCCTCGCCCGCGCCGAGGCGGTCGAGCCGGCCGATATCTCGGACATCCTGTTCACCTCCGGCACCACCGGCCGCAGCAAGGGCACGCTGGTCGCCCATCGGCAGGCTCTCGACGTGGTGCGAGGCTGGGTGGAGCGGTCCACCCTCGACAGCTCCGACCGCTATCTGGTGATCCCGCCGTTCTTCCACAACTTCGGATACAAGGCGGCCATCCTGGCCTGCCTGGTCACCGGCGCGACCATCGTCCCGCAGGCGACCTTCGACGTGCCGCAGACGATGCGGATGGTGCAGGACCAGTCCATCACGGTCCTCACCGGCCCGCCGACGATCTATCAGACCATCCTGGAACATCCGGCCCGCGCGGATTTCGACCTGAGCAGTCTGCGGGTCGCGGTCACCGGCGCGGCGACCGTGCCGGTGGTGCTGGTCGAAAGAATGCGCAGCGAACTGGAATTCGAGGTCGTGGTCACCGCCTACGGGCTCTCGGAATCCTCCGGCTTCGGCACCATGTGCCTGCCCGACGACGATCCGGAGACCATCGCCAACACCTCCGGCGCCGCCATGGCCGGATTCGAGCTGCGCATCGGCGATCACGGCGAGGTGCTGCTGCGCGGGCCGAACGTGATGGTCGGCTATCTCGACGATCCCGAGGCCACCGCCAAGGCCATCGACACCGAGGGCTGGCTGCACACCGGCGATGTCGGAATCCTCGACGAGCGTGGCTATCTCAAGATCACCGACCGGCTCAAGGACATGTACATCTCCGGCGGATTCAACGTGTACCCGGCCGAGATCGAACAGACCCTCGCGCGGCTGGACGGAGTCGCCGAATCCGCGGTGATCGGCGTGCCCGACGAACGGATGGGCGAGGTCGGCAAGGTCTACATCGTGCGCAGGTCGGGTACCGAGATCAGCGCCGACGACGTGATCGCCTACGCGAAGCGGACACTGGCCAACTTCAAGGTGCCGCGGTTCGTGGAATTCCGGGACCGGTTGCCCTACAGCGCCGCCGGAAAGGTACTCAAGCGGCAATTACGTGAGGAGATTTCGTGACCACAGATGCCGGCGCCCCGGGCCCGATTCCGGACGAGGGTGAGGTCGTCACCTATGAGCGGCGCGGTCCGGTCGCCATCGTCACGATGAACCGGCCGGACTATCGCAACGCGCAGAACTCGGTCATGACCTACGCCCTCGACGCCGCCTTCGAGCGGGCGGTCGCCGACGCCGAGGTCAAGGTGATCATCCTGGCGGGCAACGGAAAACATTTCAGCGCCGGTCACGATATCGGCACTCCGGGACGCGACCACCACATCAGCTACGACAACAAGGCCGCGCTGTGGTGGGACCACGTCGACCGGCCCGGCGGCGATCAGCGCTACGCCCGCGAGCTCGAGGTCTACCTCGGCATGTGCCGCCGGTGGCGCGAGCTGCCCAAGCCGACCATCGCGATGGTGCAGGGCGCCTGCATCGCGGGCGCGATGATGCTGGCCTGGGTCTGCGACATGATCGTCGCCTCCGAGGACGCCTTCTTCTCCGATCCGGTGGTGCGCATGGGCATTCCGGGTGTGGAGTACTTCGCGCACCCGTGGGTGCTGGGGCCGCGCCGGGCCAAGGAGGTGCTGTACACGGGTGACCGCTTCAGCGCCGAGCAGGCCTACGAATGGAGCATGGTCAACCGGGTCGTGCCGCGCGCGGAACTGGAGTCGCACACGCTGGAGCTGGCCGAGAAGATCTCCGCCATGCCGCAATTCGGGCTGGCGCTGACCAAGAAGGCCGTCAACCAGTGCGAGGACCTGATGGGTATGCGCGCCGGGATGGACTCGGTCTTCGGACTGCACCACTTCGCGCACGCCCACAATGCCGAGGTGGGCACCGATTCGCTCGGCGGGATGAACGCCAAGTCGATGAAGGCCACCGCCACAGCGTCCGATGGCGGCGGTCGAGGGCCCTCCGTGGCGACGCCGGCCGCCGCCTCCGGGCCCGACTCGTCCACCGCTCCCGCAGAACAGAACGGTAAGTAGATGGATCTCGCACTCGATTCGACCGCACAGCAATTCCAGCTCGAGGTCCGGGAATTCCTGCGCGCCAACGTGCCCGCCGAACCCCTGCCGTCGATGGACACCCGCGAGGGCTTCGAGGCCCATCGCGCCTGGGAACACACCCTCGCCGGCGCGCGGCTGTCGGTGGTGTCCTGGCAGCGCGAATACGGCGGCCGCGACGCGTCCCTGCTGGAATGGGTGCTCTTCGAGGAGGAGTACTACGCGGCGGGCGCACCCGGCCGGGTGAGCCAGAACGGAATCTTCCTGCTGGCGCCGACCCTGTTCGAACACGGCACCCCGGAACAGCTCGAGCGAATCCTGCCGAGAATGGCTCGTGCCGACGACATCTGGGCCCAGGCCTGGTCGGAGCCGGAGGCCGGTAGCGATCTCGCCGGTATTCGCTCCGGCGCCAAGCGGGTGGACGGCGGCTGGGTACTCAACGGGCAGAAGACCTGGAGTTCGCGAGCATCGTTCGCGGACTGGGCATTCGGGCTGTTTCGCAGCGACCCCGAGGCCGAACGGCACAAGGGACTCACCTATGTGATGTTCCCGCTGTCGGCCGACGGCGTTACCGTGCGGCCGATTCCGCAACTCGACGGCGAGCCCGGATTCGCGGAGATCTTCCTGGACAACGTCTTCGTCCCGGATCGGGACGTGATCGGTGAGCCCGGTGCGGGCTGGCGGGTCGCGATGAGCACCTCCAGCAACGAGCGCGGGCTGTCGCTGCGCAGTCCCGGCCGCTTCAACGCCACCGCGGCACGGCTGATCGAGTTGTGGCGCGAGACCGCGGATCCGGCCGATACCGCCGCCCGCAATCGGGTGGTCGACGCCTGGATCGGCGCGGAGGCCTATCGCCTCAACACACTCGGCACCGTGACCCGGCTGGCCGAAGGCGGCAAACTCGGCTCGGAATCCTCGATCAACAAGGTGTTCTGGTCCGAGCTCGATATCGCGATGCACGAGACCGCACTGGATCTGCTGGGCGCCGCGGCCGAACAGACCAGCTCCTGGACCGACGGCTACCTGTTCTCGCTGTCCGGGCCGATCTACGCCGGCACCAACGAGATTCAGCGCAACATCGTCGCCGAACGACTGCTCGGACTACCGCGTTGAGCCCCGCCGTGCGCCACCCCGAGTCCCCGCGCCGTACCTCCGAATGGACCCATCGATGAGATTTGCACTGTCCTCCGAACAACGCGACTTCGCCGACAGTCTGCGCAAGATGTGCGATGCGGCGAGCACACCCGCGGTCATCCGCGCCTGGAGCGGTGGCGCCGCCCACAGCGGCCGGGCGCTGATCCGCCAGCTCGCCGGCGCCGGCGCCCTCGGCCTGGCCGTCGCCGAGGAATACGACGGGATGGGCGCGGAGACCATCGATCTGGTGGTGGCCTGCCAGGAATTCGGCCGGGCCGCGGCGCCCGGACCGCTGATCGAGACCGCCGCCGTGATTCCGGCCCTGCTACAGGGCCTCGATGATTCGGGTCCGGCGCAACGCTGGCTCCCGGCCTTCGCCGAGGGCGGGTCACTGGGCACCATCGCACCGGCGCCGCAGACCCCGGCCCTCGACGCCGATACCGCGGACGTGGTACTGCTCGTGGACGACGACCGGCTCTACACCGCGCGGCGCGGCGATTCGATCGAATCCGTGGACGCCGCCCGGCGCCTGTCCTCGGTGAGCCCCGACGAGCTGGTGGCACAGGGGGATTCGGTGCGCGCCGCCGCGGCGACCGCCTTCGACGCCGGTGCCCTCGCGACGGCGGCGCAACTGCTGGGCGCGGGTAAGGCGATGCTCGACACCAGCGTCGCCTATGTGATCCAGCGGCATCAGTTCGGCCAGCCGATCGGTCGTTACCAGGCCATCAAACATCATCTCGCCGATGCGAAGATCGGCCTCGATATGGCCGAACCGCTCCTGCATCGCGCGGCGCTGAGTTTCGGCACCGCCGATCGCGCCCGCGACGTCTCCGCGGCCAAGGTCGCCTGCGCCGATGCCGCCTATCGCACCGCGCGCATCGCGTTGCAGGTGCACGGCGCGATCGGCTACACCGCCGAATGTGATCTGTCGCTGTGGCTGACCAAGGCGACCGCGCTCCGGTCCGCCTGGGGCACAGCCGATTTCCATCGCGCCCGGGTCGCCGCGGCGCTGCGCTCGCCGGCCGGTGGCGAGGCGTGATCCACTCGGCGCCACAACGGCACGACGACCAGACGGGAGTGCGGGCATGACCGACACCGCCGAACTGCAGGAATTGGCCGATACCGTACGGGCCGTCCTCACCAAGCACGGCGATCGCGACGCGCTGCGCCGGGCGATCGACAGCGATCTCGGCTACGACGAACGCCTGTGGCGGCTGCTCTGCGAGCAGGTCGGCGTCGCCGCGCTGGCGATCCCGGAGGAGTACGGCGGCGTCGGCGCGGATCTGGATACCGCGCTGGTGGTGGTCGAGGAACTGGGCCGCACCCTGCACAACCCGCCGATGCTCGGCTCGGCGGTCCTCGGCGTACAGGCGGTCCTCGCGGCCGGGGATACCGCCGCCGCGCAGCGGCTGCTGCCCGAGGTCGCGGAAGGTTCCCGGACGCTCGCGCTCTGCTGGGCCGACTCCACCGGCTGGGCCACCCCGGCCGCCCCGCGATCGGGTTACGGCGTGCGCGCCGACGGTGACACCCTCACCGGTACCGCCCATTACGTTCTCGACGGTGCCGCGGCCGACACCCTGCTCGTACTGACCGATGCCGGCCTCTACGAGATCGACGCCGCCGATGAGCACGTCACGCGGACGACGACCCGCACCATGGATCCGACCCGGCGGCTGGCCGCCATCACCTTCGATGGTGCCGCGGCCACCCGGTTGGGCTCCGACGCCGCCGCGCTGAGCACCCGCTTGCGCGATATCGCGTGGGCCGCGCTGGCGGCCGAACAGGTCGGCGCCGCGGACCAGTGCCTGGAGATGACGGTCGAATACAGCAAGTCGCGAGTGCAGTTCGGTCGTCCGATCGGCAGCTTCCAGGCGCTCAAACACCGCATGGCCGATATGTACGTGCTGGTGGAGTCCGCCCGTTCGGCCGCGTACGCGGCGATCGCGAATCTGGATCGACCGGTCACGAGCGATACCGTTCTGGATCTGGAATCCGCGCGAATCCACTGCTCACAGGCCTTCCGCTCGGTGGTGGGCGAGACGGTGCAGTTGCACGGCGGTATCGCGATCACCTGGGAACACGAGGCGCACCTGTACTTCAAGCGCGCCCACGCCGACGCCGAATTGTTCGGCCGGCCGGCGCGTCCGCTGGCCCGCCCGGCCTGAGCCGGCGCCCCGCGCGCATTCGGCCCCGCGCCCCTCGGGACGCGGGGCCGAGCTGTATCCGCGGCGGCATCTATCGATCCACACCCTGGTGACCTGCATAGAAACCTCTGTGGTCGATGTCACCGGAAAATAGATAGTTAGGCTATGTACCTACATAGTTAGCTTATGTAACATAATTTTCGTGCAGTCGAACGAGTCGCCCACCGCCCCCACTCCGGAGGCGCTCATGGTCGACATCGCCGTCACCGCGGCGCGACTCACCCGACTGGCCGGCACGCTGGGAACCAATGCGCTCCCGCGTGCACTGGTGCGGGCGCTGTCCACTCTCGAAGAGCACGGACCACTGCGAATCAGCGAGTTCGCGGAGATCGACGGTTGCTCCCAGCCCTCGGCAACGGCGCTGATCGGCCGGCTGACAACCGCCGGATTCGCCGCACGCACCAAGGACCCCGACGACTCCAGAGCCGTGGTCGTCGAGCTGACGCCGGCGGGACGCGCACAACTGTCCGCGTCCCGTCGCGCGTTCGGCACCGCTCTCGCGGCCCGATTGCCCGACTTCGGAATCGACCGCCTCAGCCATCTCGAGCATGAGCTGACCGATCTCCTCGAAGCCCTGAAATCCGCTGCACCCCACGAAGTCTCGATATAGGAGCGTCGATGAGTAGCACTCTCACATCGCCGGCCGAAACCGAGGCGACGGCCACAACGAAGACCAAGCAGCCCACATCGGTTTGGGCAGTAGCTTTCGCATCGGTCATCGCCTTCATGGGTATCGGCCTGGTGGATCCGATCCTGAAGCCGATCGGCGAACAACTACACGCCTCACCGTCCCAGGTGACCCTGCTCTTCACCAGCTACATGCTGGTCACGGGTGTCGCGATGCTGATCACCGGCGTCGTGTCCAGTCGCTTCGGCGCCAAGAAGACGCTGCTCGCGGGCCTGGCGATCATCGTCGTCTTCGCGGCACTGGCGGGCTGCTCGGGCACTGTCGGACAGATCGTCGGATTCCGCGCCGGCTGGGGTCTGGGCAACGCGCTGTTCATCGCGACCGCACTGGCCACCATCGTGGGCGCGGCCAGCGGCGGAGTCGCGCGCGCCATCATCCTGTACGAGGCGGCACTCGGTATCGGTATCGCCACCGGCCCGCTGGTCGGCGGGTTCCTGGGCGGATTCAGCTGGCGCGCACCGTTCTTCGGCGTCGCGGTGCTGATGGCGATCGCCTTCATCGCGATCATCGTCATGCTGCCCGAAATGCCGAAACCGGCCCACCACACCTCGATCGCCGCGCCGTTCAAGGCCCTGCGGCACCGTGGTCTGCTGCTGGTCAGCATCACCGCGCTGCTCTACAACTACGGCTTCTTCACCCTGCTGGCGTACACCCCGTTCCCGCTGAACATGGGCACCTATTCGATCGGGTTCATCTTCTTCGGCTGGGGTCTGCTGCTGGCATTGGCCTCGGTGGTCTTCGCTCCCCGGCTGCAGCGCACGTTCGGCACCGTGCCGATGATCGCGACCGCACTGGGACTGTTCGCCGCGGATCTGGCCGTCATGGCGATCTGGGCGGATCAGAAGCCGGTCCTTGTCGTGGGCACCGTCCTGGCGGGCCTGTTCCTGGGTGTGAACAACACCCTGATCACCGAGGCCGTCATGATCTCCGCGCCGGTGGAGCGCGCCACCGCCTCGGCCGCCTACAGCTTCGTCCGCTTCGCCGGTGGAGCCGCCGCCCCGTACCTGGCCGGCAAGCTCGGCGAACACCAGATGGCCCTGCCGTTCTGGGTCGGCGCCGCGTGCACCGCGGTCGGTGTGCTGGTACTGCTGGGCGGGCGCTCGGCGCTGGCCCACGTCGACGACCACGACCCGGCCGAGCACAGCCCGGCCGAGGCCGAAGCGATCACCATCGGCGACGACTGAAGAGACCTGGTCGTCCCCGCCGGCCCACCCCGTCGGCACGGATGACGCCCCCGTCGCGGTACCCCTTCTCTGACCGCCACGGTGGTAAGCCGGAATCCGGCCCGCGAACCCCGCGGATCGGATTCCGGCTTCTTGCTTTCGTGAACCCGCACCGTCACCCGCCGGGCGTACCGTGGGGCAGATGACGGAGACGAATCGGGGCCGCGTGCGGACCGAAGCCGGTCACCGACGCATCCGGGCCTATGTGGAGGGCCTGCTGGTCGCGGATACGATCCGGCCGCTACTGGTCTGGGAGAGCCCGTACTACCCCACCTACTATCTGCCCGCCGAGGATGTGCGCGCGGAACTGGTGGCGACCGGATCCGCCCGGCACTCACCCAGCCGCGGCGAGGGCGCCGAATACGACGTCGTCATCGGTCATACGACCAGATCCGCGGCGGCGCTGCGCTATCCGGATTCACCGATTTCGGAGCTGCGCGATCACATCCGGCTCGACTGGGCGCTGATCGACCAATGGTTCGAGGAAGACGAACCGATCTCCGTTCATCCACGCAATCCGTACACCCGCGTCGATATCCTCGCCAGCTCACGCACGGTGCGGGTGGAACTCGGCGGTGTGGTTGTGGCGGAATCGGATTCGCCTCGCATCCTCTACGAAACCGGGCTCATCCCCCGCTACTATCTCCCCCTCACCGATGTCCGCATGGACCTGCTCACACCATCGGCCACCACGACCGGCTGCCCGTACAAGGGCACCGCGGAGTACTACAACATCGTCATCGACGACACCGAATACCCCGACCTGGTCTGGTACTACCGCACCCCGCTCCCGGAAAGCCAGAAGGTGGCCGGACTGGTCTGCTTCTACAACGAGAAGGTCGAACTCTACGTCGACGGAGTACGCCAGGAACACTCCAGCCCGTTCAGCTGAATCACACCGCGAGTACGGGGGTGGGTTCCTCGGCGTGGCGATAACGTCCCGGCGCGACGGCGAATTCGCGTTTGAACGCTTTCGCGAAGGCGAATTCGGAGCCGTAGCCCACCCGGTGGGCGATCGCGGCGATCGGGAGGTCGGTTTCGCGCAGCAGGCGCGCCGCGGTGAGCATGCGCCAGCGGGTGAGGTAGCTCAGGGGCGCTTCGCCGACCGTGGTGGTGAAGCGGCGGGCCAGGGTGGCTCGGGAGACGCCGGCGAGGGCGCTCAGGGCCGGAACGGTCCAGGCGCGGGCGGGTTCGTCGTGGATGGCGCGGAGCGCGGCCGAGACCGCGGAATCCGCGAAAGCGCCTGCCCAACCGGAGTTGTCGGGTTGCCGGTCGTACCAGGATCGCAGGATGAACAGCAGCAGGGTGTCCAGGAGTGCGGGCACTGCGGCATCACTGCCGGGGCGAGGGCGGGTGAGCTCGCCGAGCAAGAGATCGACCGCGGCGCGCAAGTCGGGACTCCGCCCGGAATCCGCGGGCAGATGCAGGAAGTCGGGCAACTGATCGAGCAGTGGATGACTGCGCGCCCGGCACATCTCATAGGCACCGCACAGCAAGGTGGTCCGCGCCCCGGGCCCCGGAATCTCCCGGGGCTCGCCGACCTTCGCGACTTCGCTCACCGGAGTATCCGGATCATCGGCGACCACATGGGCGGTTCCCCGCGGCATGAACAACACATCCCCGGTCGCCAACCTCATGGGATTCACACCGGGCGCCGACAACCAGCAAGCCCCCTCCACCACGATATGGAAACCGACCCCGGGCACCACCGGATACTCCCGTCCCCAGGGCGCGTGCCGGACGAACAACCCCGACGCCGGAGTCCCCGTCCGCAACGCGGCCACCGTCCCACTCAGAATATCCACGCCTCCATCCTGCACAACCGCGCCGGCCCGCACGCGGCACAACCGCACGGACTCGTCATGCCACCGGTGCGGCGCCCCGGTGGGGCCGGGCACGGTGATCCGCTCTGATCCGCACCCTCCCGCATTGCCCTGGGGGCACACCCAAGCCCGCCCGCGGGCTACGCCACGGACCGAACCGCTGATATCCGAAACGACGAAGGGCGGCCACCGGGAAAGGTGACCGCCCTCGTCCTGTGCTCGGACCTACAACCACGTGTCCAGGGTCGTGGTGGTGAGGAAGTGTTCGAGGTCGGCCCGCCAGGGAGCCGGGGTGGTCTTCTCCGGTTCTATCGCGGTGTACTGACCGCGATAGAACAACAGCGGCCTGCCGGAGTCGGTGGACTCCGACAGGGCCAGCACTCGGCCGATCACGATGAAGTGATCGCCGCCGTCGACGACGCTGTCCACCGTGCACTGGATCGTGGCCAGCGCGTCGCCCAGGACCGGAAGTCCCAGCTCTGAAGTGCGCCAGTCGACTCCGGCGAACTTATCGGGTTCGCGGGAACCGAAGCGGGCGCATACCGGCTGCTGTTCCTCGGCGAGGACGTTCACCGCGAACCGCCCGGACTGCTCGATCGCGGCCCAGGAGCGCGACCCCTTGGTGGGGCAGAACAGCACCAGTGGCGGATCGAGGGACAGGGCGGCGAACGACTGACAGGCGAAACCGATCGGCGCGACCGCAGTGTCGCCGTCGGCCGGGCCGAAGGTGGTGATCACCGTGATGCCGGTGCAGAACTGCCCCAGCACATTCCGGAACTGCCGGCCGTCGATCTCGGGATATTCGCCGGTCGTGGTCATGGTTGTCGCCCTCTCCGCATTCGACACCGCAGCGCTCGCTACTACTTGAATCCCACCGAGAAGTCGTGACCCCACAGGCTCACCGCGGTCGACTCCCGCGCGATCCAGGAATGATCGTCGACTTCCAAACCCTCACAGCCGAATTCGATATCGAAGCCGCCGGGCGTCTTCATATAGAACGACAGCATCTTGTCGTTGATGTGCCGGCCGAGCGTGGCCGACATCTTCACCTTCTTGCGGTTGGCGCGATCCAGGCAGAGACCGACATCGTCGGAGTTCTCCACCTCGACCATCAGGTGCACGATGCCGGTCGGATTCGGCAGCGGCAGGAACGCCAGCGCGTGATGGCGCGGGTTACAGCCGTAGAACCGCAGCCAGGCCGGATCGCCGTCGGCCGGGCGACCCACGATCTGCGGTGGCAGCCGCATCGAGTCACGTAGCCGGAAGCCCAGGACATCCTGGTAGAACGCCTGTGCGGCGGCATCGTCATCGCAGGTCAGCACCACATGGCCGAGGCCCTGTTCGGCCGTGACGAACGTGTGCCCGTACGGGCTCACGAAGCGCCGGGCCAGGTACTGCGCACCGTAGAACGCCTCGAGGGTATTACCGGCCGGATCCCGGAAACGGATCATGCCCTCGACACGCCGGTCCGCCAGCTCGTCCTTGGTGCCCTCCTCGAAAGCCACGTCGGCCTTGGTCAGCGTTTCCCGGAGTTGTTGCAGCGCGGGCGCGTCGGTGACCTCCCAGCCGGAAACCTGCAGCCGGTCCTGTTCACCGGGCACGATCACCAGACGGGCGGGAAAATCGTCCATGCGCAGGTAGAGGGCGTCGGGGTTGGGCCCGTCACCTTCCATCATGCCGAGGACCTTGAGGCCGTACTCGCGCCAGGCGGCCATATCGGTCGCCTCGATGCGCATATAGCCGAGCGTGCGAATACTCACCGTCGCCCTTCCTCCCTGCGGGACACCCGCACCCGGTCGGCCCGATGCCCCGCTGCGCGAGTGTCGGTCATCGCGCCTCCTTCACACCGAACAGGAAATCGGTTGCCAGCCGGTTGAATTCGTCGAACTTCTCCAGCTGCGCCCAATGCCCGCAGCCGCCGAAGACGTGCAGCTGCGCCCGCGGGATCGATTTGAGCGCCACCAGGGCGCCGTCGAGCGGGTTCACCCGGTCCTCACGCCCCCAGATCAGCAGCACCGGCTGCCGCAGCTTGTAGGCGTCGCGCCACAGCATGCCCTTTTCGAAATCGGCACTGGCGAACGACTTACCCATCGCCCGGGTGGCGGCCAGCGCCTCGGGGGTACTGGCCGAGGCGAATCGCTGGTCGAGTAGTTCCGGCGTGACCAGCGACTGGTCGAAGACCATGATCCGCAGGAACTTCTCCAGATTGTCGCGGGTGGGCTCGACATTGAACTTGCCCAGCGCCTTGACGCCCTCGGTCGGATCCGGTGCGAACAGATTGGTGCTCAGCCCGCCGGGACCCATCAGCACGAGCTTGCCGGCACGGTCGGGATAGTCCAGCGCGAACCGCACCGCCGCCCCGCCGCCGAGCGAATTGCCCAGCAGGTGAACGCGATCGGTGATGCCCAGGGTGTCGAGCAGATCCTTCAGCGCCGAGGCGCTGTGCACGAAGTACTGCGGATGATCGGTCGGCTTGTCCGACAGCCCGAAGCCGGGCTGGTCGACGGCCAGCACGTGGAACTGCTGCGCGAGCACCGGGATGTTGCGCGAGAAGTTCGACCACGAGGAGGCGCCGGGTCCGCCGCCGTGCAGCAGCACGATCGTCGGGCCGTTACCGACGCCGGCCTCGTGGTAATGCAGCTTCAGATCCGGCCGGACCTGAGCGAAACGCGAGGTCGACTCGAAGGTGAGCTCCGAAACCGTGGTCATCACACCATCCCGTCGGTGACCGGCATACCGAAGGCATGCGTGCCGTACATGGTGTAGGCGCGCTCGGGATCGTTGGCGGCGTGCACCCGGCCGGCGTGGGCGTCACGCCAGAACCGCTGCAGCGGAGTGCCGTTCGCGAGCGCGGTGGCGCCCGAGCTCTCGAACATCTTGTCGATCGAGGCGATGGCCCGGCCGGTGGCGCGAACCTGATCGCGACGGGCGGCCACGCGCAGTTCGAACGGGATCTCCTCGCCCGCGACCAGCAGCGCGTACTCGTCGGCGACATTGCCCGACAGTTGACGCCAGGCGGCGTCGATATCGCTGGCCGCCTCGGCGATGCGGACCTTGGCGAACGGGTCGTCCTTGGCCTTCTCACCGGCGTAGGCGGCGCGCAGGCGCTTGCCCTGATGCTCCACATGCGCCTCGAGAGCGCCGTAGGCCATGCCGACGATCGGGGTGGAGATGGTGGTGGGGTGGATGGTGCCCCACGGCATCTTGTAGACCGGATCGGTGTTCTCCCGCAGACCCGGTGCGGTCAGATCGTTCATGGCCTTGTAGCTGAGGAATCGGTGCCGCGGCACGAAGACGTTCTCCAGCACCAGGGTGTTGGAGCCGGTGCCCTTGAGGCCCACCACATTCCACACGTCGTCGATGCGGTAGTCGGTGCGCGGCACCAGGAAGCTGCCGAAATCGACCGGCTTGCCGTCCTTGATCACCGGACCGCCGACGAAGGTCCAGGTCGCGTGATCGCTGCCCGAGGACCAGGCCCACGAGCCGTTGACGATGTAGCCGTCACCGCTCTCGGTCACCACACCGGCGCCCATCGGGGCGTAGGAGGAGGAGATGCGGACCTGCGGGTCCTCGCCCCAGACCTCTTCCTGGGTCTGCTGGCTGAACAGAGCCAGATGCCAGTTGTGGACGCCGATGATGCCCGACACCCAGCCGGTGGAACCGCAGGCGCTCGCGATCTTGCGCACGGTGTCGTAGAAGACGACCGGATCGCACGCGTAGCCGCCCCACTGGCGCGGCTGCAGCAGCTTGAAGAAACCGGTTTCCTGCAGCGCCTTCATGGTCTCGTCGGGGATGCGGCGCAGATCCTCTGCCTCCTGCGCCTGTTCGCGCAGCTTCGGCAACAGCGCTTCGACCCGTTCGGTCACTTCTTGCGTCATCTCGGTGGCTGCTCCTGCCTGGTCGAAATCTGAACGGAGGTATCAGCCGCAACCGTTCAGCGGAACCGATACTTGTCTTGAGACTAGAACACGTTCTTATTTATGTCGAGAACGGGTGTTCATTGTCCCACAACAGAGCCCTTTGCCTGGTAGTCAACGGAATAGCTGGCGCTGGGCCTCGCAATTTTGTAACGTGTTCTAGTACTTCCAGAGGAGGGATGACGATGGCAGAGACCGCACCGCGGCCGAGCGACGGGCCCGGAGGAGGCAGCTCGCGTAACCACGGAGGGACCCGGGAGGCCGCCAATCCCACGCAGCGGGGCGGGAAGGTCCGCGAGATCGACGTCGGCTCGACGCCTACGCGGTATGCGCGGGGCTGGCATTGCCTGGGCCTGACCGAGACATTTCGCGACGGTAAGCCGCACGCCGTGGAGGCGTTCGGCACCAAACTCGTGGTGTGGGCCAACAGCGACAACGAGCTGAAAGTGCTCGATGCCTACTGCCGGCACCTCGGCGGCGATCTCAGCATGGGCGAGGTCAAGGGCGATTCCATCGCCTGCCCGTTCCACGACTGGCGCTGGGGCGGCAATGGCCGCTGCACCTCGATCCCTTACGCGCGGCGAGTGCCGCCACTGGCCCGTACTCGCGCGTGGACCACCCTCGAGCGCAACGGACAGCTGTATGTCTGGCACGACCACGAGGGCAATCCGCCGCCGGACGATGTCACCATCCCCTACATCGAGGGGCCGTACACCGATGCCGACGGCAATCCGGTCGAGGAGCGCAACCCCGGGTGGACTCCGTTCACCTGGAACACCATGGTGATCGAGGGCGCGAACTGCCGCGAGATCGTCGACAACGTGGTGGATATGGCCCACTTCTTCTACATCCACTTCGCCTTCCCGACGTACTTCAAGAACGTCTTCGAAGGCCACGTGGCCACGCAGTTCCTGGAGACCAAGGGCCGTCCGGACATCGGCATGGCCGCCAAATACGGCGGTGAGACGCTGCTGAAGTCGGAGGCGTCCTACTTCGGCCCGTCCTACATGGTCAACCCGCTGACCAATATCTACGGCGGGTACGAGATCAAGGTCCAGCTGATCAACTGCCACTACCCGGTCACCCAGGATTCGTTCGTGCTGCAGTACGGCCTGTCCGTCGAGATCCCCAAGGGCCTCGACGACGACACCGCCACCAAACTGGCCACGAGCATGACCGAATTCTTCGGCGACGGCTTTCTGCAGGACGTGGAGATCTGGAAGCACAAGTCCAAGATCGACAATCCGCTGCTCTGCGAGGAGGACGGCCCGGTCTACCAGCTGCGCCGCTGGTACGACCAGTTCTACGTCGATGTCGCCGATATCGACCCGAAGATGGTGCAGCGCTTCGAATTCGAGGTCGACACCACCAAGGCCAACGAGCACTGGGAGGCCGAGGTCGCCGAGAATCTGCGGCGTAAGAAGGAGCAGGACGAGCAGAAGGACGCCGCTGACAAGGATGCGGCGGTCAAGCAGGAGGCGGGTGCCTGATGGCCACCTGGGCTAAAGCACCGAACTTCGCGGACCGTCCGGAACGCCGGGAGCAGGTGCGTGCCCAGACCGTCGTCGACAAGCAGCGCTATCTCGAAGACGGCCTGACACCGGTGGCCTGCCGCGCCTGCGGGGTGGAGGTCCTGGTCCGCAAGTCGTCGTCGCATCAGCGCTCGGTGCAGTGGACGGTCAGTCCGGCCGAGCACTGCCCCGTCTTCGCGAAACTGGCGGGTCCGGGCCGGCCGGACCCGTGCCCGGACCTGGAGAAGTCGATCCAATACGCGGTCGACGAGGGCATCCTGGTCGTCGACGAGTAGGCGGGAACGCTGTTCGGGCCCGCGCACCACACCCCACCGGGGGACGGTGCGCGGGCCCGAAGTATTCGTGCACACTCCCAGCCGAAATCGGGAACCGACCGGATCGCGGCAGCTTGCGCGATCTGTGCACCCCCCCGGGCGATCAATCCAGCCGGAAGTCCGCGAAATCGAATCCCGGTGCGACCACACAGCTGACGAGTGCGTATTCATCGCCGGCCGGGCGCGCGGCTTGGCTGACGCCCGCCGGAACCACAGCCTGCAGGAGTTGTCCCCGTTCGACATCCGGGCCGAGGATCACCTCCTCGCCGCCGATGTTCAGTAGCAGCGGCCCGCCGCGCTGCCACAGCCAGATCTCGTCCGAGCGCACCGTATGCGGAGCGGACTGTTCGTGCGGCAGCAGCAGGAAATGGATGGCGGTCGCGGATGCTCGCGCGCCCTCGTAGCCCTCGGGTTCGAATTCGACCGGACTGCGATAGGTTTCGCGGAACCAGCCGCCCTCGGGGTGTGGTTGCAGATCCAGCGCCTCGGCCAGCGCGGGCCGTTCGGACATCGTCGCCTCCTGTAGAGCAGTCGATTCCAGCAGATGCTGCGCGGTCAGGGCCGACGCCGCCGATTTCGCGCCCCGGTTGTGGCCCGCGATCGCGAAACGGCGTCGAGGTCCGCGCTCCCGAAGGCGTCGAGCAGTTCGGCAACGCGCTCGGGGCATTCCACATTCGGAGAATGCCCCGCGCCTTCGATGATTTCGACCCGGGCTCCGGCGGCGCGATAGCGTTCGGCGGTGGGTCGCCAATCGTAGAAGCGGTCCTCGGTGCCGTGCACGACGAGCGCCGGGAGGCCGAGGCGGCGCAGCTGAGCATCCAGGGGGTCGGCGGCCAGGCGACGACGGCGCTCGGTGACAACCGCTCGGGCCATTGCGGCATTCATCCCGCGATAGTCGGCGACGGCCTGATCCGCGACGTCGAACGCGGTCCGCAGATCGAATCCCGGCGCCACGGCGTAGCGCAGGCCGATGCGGACGAACGCCGGAATCGCCAGCCGGTGCAGCAGCGGGCCGAGGAACGGATCCGCCAGCACGGCATTGCCACCGGGAAATGTCGCGTAGCTGTAGTCGGGCGCCTGATCGATGAGTGCGACCGCGGTCACCCGCGCCGACTGCTCGGCCGCCGCGAGCACCACGTCCGCGCCGAACGAATGCCCCACCGCGAGAACATCTTCCAGCCCGAGAGTAGCCAGCAGATCGGCGATCATGCGGCCCTGCGCGGGTCCGCCGAGGTCCGCGACGAGTTCACCCGCGGTCGCCGAACGATCCCGCGCCGGGACTCCGGTGTGGCCGTGCCCGCGCAGGTCGATCCGGATCGGCTGATATCCGGCAGCAGCCAGCGGCGGCGCCATCCGCTCGAACCAGTGCAGCGAACCACCGAACCCGTGTATCAGGACCACCGGCCGCGCACCGGGACCGCCGGCTCGGTGCAGATGAACACGATCCGATCCGACCGTGATCAGCTCACCGGAACCGTTCCCGATGCCGGTGAGCTGATCGTGGTCGGCTCCCGAGCGGCAGGAGCGAATCATGCGTCGGCCGCCACGCTGTATACCATCGCGACCTGGGTGAACAGCGTCACCCGCTGCTCCCATGCGGTGGTGCTGCCGGGTTCGAGCAGGCATTGGGTGGCGGTGCCGTCGTGCACGGCGACCACCGCACTCCCCAGCCCCTCGCGATCGGTGACGGTGCGCCCCACGCGGGCCAGAAGATTCTCGAGAACGGGCAGGAGTGCGGCGACGATGGCGTTCTCGCGGGCGACCATCACCCGGCGCAGCGGCGGATTGCGCAGGGCGTGCGCGGTGAATTCGGCGGTGATACGAAACCATTTGTCGTCCAGGGGAACCGCGCGCAGCACCTGCTCCACCCCGGCCCGCAGATCTCCCTCCGCGACACCGGCCTCGGACTCCAGGACACCGGTCACCTCGCGCAGCATCTGCCCCGAGCGCACCTCCCACATGTCGAGGAACAACTCCTCGAGAGAGGTGAAATTGGAGTAGAACGCTCCCCGAGTGAATCCGGCTCGCTCACAGATCTGCTCGACCGTGCACCGCCCGAACCCCTCCTCCGCGAACGCGTCGAATGCCGCGTCCAGCAACCGCTGCCGAGTCTCGGCCCGCCGCTTGGTCATTCGAGGTTCCCCGGCGTCGAGGGATGCCACACCCGGATCCTCTCCCTCGACAACTGGATACACGAGTGTATCAACCGCCCCGTTCACGACCACGCCACTTCTCACCACCGCGACCACTGCCGCACGAGCTCACCTGCCGCATGCGGCACGGCACACCCAGATGGATCCACAGAGGCGACCTCACGCGCTCGAGGCGGGCACGGCACGCCACAAGCGTTTCCGAGGTAGATCAAGTGGGTGGTTTCGCGGCCGTCTCGCCGTTCGGTGCCCGCTGCGTAGGCGACGAAGGAGCAAGCAGCGGGTGCCGAACGGCGAGACCAAGGGGCCGTCAACCCCGCCGGAGCGAAGCGGAGGCCAAAAACACAGGTCAGGTCAGGTTGGTTCCCGACCAGCCGAAGTTGAAGCTGTGGCCTTTGGAGGTGCAGCTGACCGCACCCCGCCCCCCACCGCTGCAGGTGGCGCCGCCGTAGCTGATGGTGCCGCCGTAGTCGTAACCGTCGGCCGCGGGGCCCGACCCGATCGAGCGACTGCCGGGACGTCCGAGCGCACCGGTGAGGCCGAAGGTCGGGTGCGCGGGAAGGAACGGCAGATCGATCGCGAGATTCGTGATCGGAATTCCCCACAGATTCGCGATTCCGGGGCTGATATCGCAGCCCACGTCACCGTTGGGACGCATCGAGCAATTCGCGTATCCGGCACTGAAATACACCGTGTCGCCGACCAGATAGTCCGCCGGGTTCTGCACCGTGGGCCCGTTCGCGGCGACGAACGGGTCGGCCGAGGCCACACCGGTTCCCACACCCGCCACCGCCACCGCCGCCGCGGCCGCCCCGATAAATGTCCGAATCTTCACAGCCTGCTCCCAAAGTGTCATCACAAGAGACGAAATATCGATCGCGAAGCGCCGTGCACCCCTGCGAAGCGCACCGATATCAGAACATCCCGGCCGCCCGGCCGAGCGTTACTCGAGAACCCCACAGCGAAGACTCAGGCGACTCGCGGCCGGACCCGCACCACCAGATCCGGGTCGAGCACGACGAAAGGCCGCGAACATGTTCGCGGCCTTTCGTTTTCATCGACTCAGGCGGTCACGCCCGCCTGTTCCCGCTGCAGTTCCAGCGCGATGTCGATCAGCTGATCTTCCTGTCCGCCGACGAGTTTGCGCTTGCCCGCGCGTACCAGCATCTCCGCCGCCGACACCCCATACCGCTCGGCCTGCCGTTCGGCGTGCTTGAGGAAGCTGGAGTAGACCCCGGCGTAGCCCATCATGAGAGCTTGGCGGTCGAGCAGGCATTCCTGCGGCATGACCGGGCGCACGACATCCTCGGCGGCGTCGGCGATCGCGAAGAAATCGATACCGGTCTTGATCCCGATCTTGTCGGCGACGCCGATGAACGCCTCGACCGGAGTGTTACCCGCACCCGCGCCGAAGCGCCGCGCGCTGCCGTCGATCTGCTTGGCGCCGGCCTTGACCGCGTAGATCGAGTTGGCGACGGCCAGATCGAGGTTCTCGTGGCCGTGGAAACCGACCTGGGCGTCGTCACCGAGTTCGGCGACGACCGCGGCGATGCGCTCGGACACCTGATCGAGCACCAGCGCACCGGCGGAGTCCACGACGTACACGCACTGGCATCCGGCGTCGGCCATGATGCGCGCCTGCTTGGCCAGCACCTCCGGCGGCTGCGAATGCGACATCATCAGGAAGCCGACAGTTTCCATGCCGAGGTCGCGGGCGTAGCCGAAGTGCTGGATCGAGACGTCGGCCTCGGTGCAGTGGGTGGCGATGCGGACGATGGACGCGCCGTTGTCCTGCGAGATCTTGATGTCCTCCTTGACGCCGACACCCGGCAGCATGAGGACCGCGATCTTGGCTTGCTTCGCGGTCTGCGCCGCGATCGTGATCAGTTCCTGCTCAGGGGTTTTGGAGAAACCGTAGTTGAACGATGAGCCGCCCAGGCCGTCGCCGTGAGTCACTTCGATCACCGGCACGCCGGCCGCGTCGACGGCCGCGACGATATCGCGGACCTCGGTGGCGGTGAACTGGTGGCGCTTGTGATGGGAGCCGTCACGCAGAGAGGTATCGGTGACCCGGACGTCGAGTTCCTGGGAGAACGGCTGCAATACGTAGTTCATGATCTGGTCCCTCCTAGACCCGAGCCGTGAGGATCTGTTCGGCCATGACCTCGCCGACGCGGGTGGCGGCGGCGGTCATGATGTCGAGGTTGCCGGCGTAGGGCGGCAGGAAGTCACCCGCGCCCTCGACCTCCACGAACACCGAAACCTTCGCCATCCCACCGGAAATCACGCTCGGCTCGTCGAACTGCGGCTCGTTGAGCAGGCGGTAGCCGGGCACATATTCCTGGATGTCGGCGACCATCCGGTGGATCGAATCGGTGATCGCGGCGGTGTCGGCATCCTCGGGGATCGCGCAGAAGATGGTGTCGCGCATGATCATCGGCGGCTCGGCCGGGTTGAGAATGATGATCGCCTTACCGCGCTGGGCACCGCCGATGGTCTCCACGCCACGACTGGTGGTCTTGGTGAACTCGTCGATATTGGCGCGGGTGCCGGGTCCGGCGGAGACCGACGACACCGAGGCGACGATCTCGGCGTAGGGCACCTCGACCACCCGGGAGACGGCCGCGACGATCGGAATCGTCGCCTGCCCGCCGCAGGTGATCATGTTGACGTTCGGGGTGTCGATATTCGCACCCAGGTTGACCGGCGGCACAACGGCCGGACCGACCGCGGCCGGGGTGAGGTCCACCGCGCGGATGCCGGCCGCCTCGTACTTCGGCGCGTATTCGCGATGGACGTACGCCGAGGTCGCCTCGAACAGCATGTCCGGCTTCTCCGGCAGCGCGAGCAGCCAGTCAGCGCCCTCGTGCGAGGTCTCCAGGCCCAGGCCGCGAGCGCGTTTGAGGCCCTCGCTGTCCGGATCGATGCCGATCATCCAGCGCGGCTCGATCCGCTCCGAACGCAGCAGCTTGTACAGCAGATCGGTGCTGATATTCCCCGAGCCGACGATCGCGGCTGTCACCTTCCCGTTATTAGGCACTAGATCTCCCTCAGCTGAATTTCACACGGACGGAACCGAGTCCAGCGAACTCGGCATGGAAGTCGTCACCCGGACGGGCGTCGATCGCGCGGGTGCAGGAGCCCGGCAGCACGATGTCACCGGCCTTCAACCGCACCCCGAACGAGGCGACCTTGCGAGCCAGCCAGGCCACCGCGGTGGTCGGATCGTCGAGCACCGCATCGCTGCGGCCCTCGGCGACCACCTCGCCGTTGCGGGTCAGCGTGGCGTCGATCGCCTTGATGTCCAAGCGATCCGGCGCGACCCGCTCGGACCCCAGCACCCAGCCGGCGGAGGACGCGTTGTCGGCGATGGTGTCGCACAGCGTGATGTTCCAGTTCTTGATGCGGGTGTCGATGAGCTCGATGGCCGGGGCGTAGGCCACCGTCGCGGCGAGCACATCGGCCTCGGTGCACTCCTCACCCGGCAGGTCCGCGCCCAGGACGAAGCCGACCTCGACCTCGACCCGCGGGAACAGGTACTTCGAGGTGTCGACGGGAACGTCGGAGAACACCTGCATATCGGCCAGCAGATGCCCGTAGTCGGGCTCGTCGACGCCCATCATCTCCTGCATGGCCTTCGACGACAGCCCGACCTTGTGCCCGACCACCTTCGCGCCGTCGGCCAGCCGCCGCCGGATGTTGACGAGCTGAACCTCGTAGGCGTCGACGACATCGATCGCGGGATACCGCGGGACCAGCGGATCGATCGGCACCCGGTCTCGTTCGGCGACCGCGAGCTCCGCGGCCAGTTCGTTCCGTACCGCGTCGGACAGCACGCTTGTTCCTTCCATCGGGGCGCTCGGTTCGGGGACCAGCCGGTTACCGGAACACAAACTGAAACGAGTTTTCCTGCATTTTCTCGTGTCAGCAGTCCCATCTGCCAGACCAATATAGACCGAACCTGACCCGATTCTATAACGTGTTCTACATGACTGATCGGGAATACGACGTGGTGGTGGTCGGCAGCGGCGCCGCCGGAATGACCGCCGCCCTCGCCGCCGCGCACCACGGCCTGCGTGCGGTGCTCATCGAGAAGGCCGCGCACTACGGCGGCTCGACCGCACGTAGTGGTGGCGGCGTGTGGATCCCGGGCAACAAGGCGCTCAAGGCGTCCGGCCGGCCCGATGACCGGGAGGAGGCACGCCGCTACCTGCACAGCATCATCGGTGACGTGGTGCCGAAGGAGAAGATCGACACCTACATCGACCGCGGTGCGGAGGCCTTCGACTTCGTCCTCGATCACTCCCCGCTGAGGATGACCTGGGTGCCGGGCTACTCCGACTACCACCCGGAGGCCCCCGGCGGTCTGGGTTCGGGGCGGTCCTGCGAGCCGAAGCCGTTCAACCTGAAGGTGCTCGGCGCCGAGGCGGCCAATCTGGAACCGCCCTACGCCAAGGCTCCGCTCAACGTCGTCGTCATGCAGACCGACTTCGTCCGCCTGAACCTGATCAAGCGCCATCCGAAGGGCATGATGCGCGCGATGCGGGTCGGCGCCCGCACCTACCTGGCGAAGTTCACCGGCAAGCAGATCGTGGGCATGGGCCAGGCCATTATCGCGGCGATGCGCAAGGGCCTGCAGGACGCGAACGTCCCGGTGCTGCTCAACACCCCCCTGACCAAGCTGATCACCGAGGACGGCCGGGTCGTGGGCGTGGAGGCCACGGTCGACGGTGAGCCGACCGTGTTCAAGGCCCGCTACGGCGTGGTACTGGGCACCGGCGGTTTCGAGCACAACGCCGAGATGCGCACCAAATACCAGCGCCAGCCCATCACCACCGAGTGGACCACGGGTGCCGCGGCCAATACCGGTGACGGCATCCTCGCGGGGATGGAGGTCGGCGCCGATATCGGCTTCATGGAGGATTCCTGGTGGGGGCCGACCATCTTCAAGGGCGGCAAGCCGTGGTTCGCCCTCGCCGAGCGCAATCTGCCGGGCGCGATCATGGTCAACGCCGACGGGAAGCGATTCGGAAATGAGTCCGCTCCTTACGTCGAGGCCGTGCACACCATGTACGGCGGCAAGTGGGGTCAGGGTGACGGTCCGGGCGAGAACATCCCCGCCTGGCTGGTGTTCGACCAGCGCTACCGCAACCGCTACATCTTCGCCGGGCTACAGCCCGGCCAGCGCTTTCCGTCCCGCTGGATGGAAAACGACAACATCGTCAAGGCCGACTCGATCGCCGAACTCGCCGAGAAGCTGGGCGTGCCGGCCGAGAACCTGGCCAATACGGTGACCCGCTTCAACGCCTTCGCCGAGAAGGGTGTCGACGAGGACTACGGCCGCGGCAAGAGCCACTACGACCGCTACTACGGCGATCCGACGGTCAAGCCGAACCCGTGCCTGGCGGCACTGGTGCAGGGACCGTTCTACGCGGCCAAGATCGTTCCCGGCGACCTCGGCACCAAGGGCGGCCTGGTCACCGATACCGCCGCGCGGGTGCTGCGCGAGGACGGCAGCGTGATCGAGGGCCTGTACGCCTCCGGCAACTCCTCGACTCCGGTCATGGGTCACACCTACGCCGGCCCCGGCGCGACCATCGGTCCCGCGCTGACCTTCGGCTACCTCGCGGTGATGGACATCGTCGAGAAGGCGAAGCAGCAGTCGGCGGCCGCCGCGAGCGGTCGGTAGGGAATATTTCCGGTGAGTGAGACCCGGTCCGGCCACCGGATCACGCCCGTCCACCATGGACGGACCGGGGCCGCGCGGCGCGGAATCCGATGCCCGCGCCGCGTGGCCCCGACCTCTCGCGGCACCGCACCAGAGTAGGAGAAGGAATGCCCATCGATCTGAAAACCGCTCTGGGAGCGGAACTTCCGAGCCAGGAGTTCGCGTGGACTCCGTCGGATGTGCAGTTGTACCACCTCGGCCTGGGCGCGGGTGAGCGCTGGACCGACGCCGGCGAGCTGCGCTACCTCGACGACAAGCAGCCACAGGTGCTGCCGACATTCGCGACCGTGGCCCCGACCATGCGGGTCACCGAACCGCCGCGGGTGAGCTACCCGGGGGTGGAGATCGACCTCGCCAAGGTGGTGCACGGCAGTCAGGAGATCGTGGTGCACCGGCCGATTCCGGCCGAGGGCAAGGCGACCGCGACCGGACGCGTCACCGAACTGTGGGACAAGGGTTCCGCGGCCGTCCTGACCCGCGAACTGACCATCGTCGGCTCCGACGGGGAACCGCTGTGGACCGACCGCTCCTCCATCTTCGCCAAGGGCGAGGGCGGCTTCGGCGGTGAGCGCGGACCCAGCAACAAGGTCGAATTGCCCGATCGCGCACCGGATTTCGAGGTGCTGACCCCGACCCTGCCGCAGCAGGCGCTGCTGTATCGCATGTGCGGTGACCGCAACCCACTGCATTCGGATCCGGCCTTCGCCGAGGCCGCCGGATTCCCGAAACCGATCCTGCACGGCCTGTGCACCTACGGCCTGGTCTGCAAGGCCGCCACCGACACGGTGCTGGACTCCGACGCGAGCCGGGTCGCCGGATTCCGCGCCCGGTTCGCGGGTGTGCTGTTCCCGGGCGAGACCATCCGCTCACGCATCTGGCGTGCGGGGAACGAGTTGATCATCGGGGCGACCGTGGTCGAGCGTGAGGACGCGGCGGTGCTGGGCGATGTGCGGTTGACTATCGCCGACTGAGTCACCATCGAATGACGAACCGCCCGACCGGAATTCCGGTCGGGCGGTCTCAGTTCAAGTCAGTACGCGCATCGCTGGTGACTCTACGATTGATTGTTGCCTTCATCCAGATTCCGCAATGAACGCGGCATTTGGGTTTCGGCATCGAGCAACTCGATCTCCATGAGTTCACCATCTTCGGCGAACCGCAGGGTTCCGACGAGGTGTTCGCCGTCCCGGACCGGCAAGGTCCACCGCGGGCGGTCACTTCTGCCGAACTCGATTGAGGCGGCGTTGGACTGAGGATCCCGCGACACCAGTAACGGGGGCCTGACGTTGCACGTCTCGGTCATATCGCTCTTTCAGCTGGTTCCACCTGGCGAGCCCCCCTGAATCTGGCTACCGACCTCGACATGACAAGGCTCATTGCCTTCCCCCTTTTGTTCTGAACTGTGAACAATTGCAGAACGGCCGCGGCCTCTCCCTGGCCCGAAACTGTTCTGTCACAGGCTTTGCCGGCAATCCGCGCCGATCGGTTCCCAAGTTTCAGGAAGAAATTTCCCAGCGTCGCGCAGTCGGACGGAACATGCTGCGCGACAACCTACCCCAGAAGCTGAATGTCACGAGATCATCTTCTACGGGATCTGTAGTCGGGCGAGCGAGGGCGGGCGCGGCGAGTCCGTAATCGATCCCGGCCAGTGCACGCGGACGGCGGCGCCGCCCGGTGGTGGGGACCGCGATGCGTCGAAGGCATGGCGACGGTCGCCGTGCAGCAGATAGGCCAGCGAGAGATCAATTGCCGTCGGACTCGGCTTTCGGGAAGTACCGGAGGAATGCGACGTCACCGATCTGGGTCACATCGACCAGCTTCATCCGCCTGCGTGACCCGCCAGGGAACTCGGCCGGATTGACGAACCGGGGTGCGTCGGCTTGTCCGACGAGCAGCGGGGCGACAGCGAGATGGAGTTCGTCGGCCAGACCGGCGGCGAGTACAGCGGTGTGAATACTGGTGCCGCCCTCGATCATCATCCGGCCGATGCCGCGGTTGCCGAGGTCATCGAGCATGGCACCGAAATCGACTGCCGTGCCCAGTGATACGACGACGGCAAGGTCGCCGAGGCGGTCGCGGAGTTTCTCGGCACCGGCGTCGGTGGTGTAGGCGATCGGAATGCGTTCCTCGACGCCGAAATGCCAGAAGCGGGCGGCCGGGTCCAGGTTGCCGGAGCCTGTGACCACGACCTTCTGTAGGTGCGCGGGTTCACCTGCCGCGGCGCGGGCTGCCAGGCGTTCGGGGTTTTTGATGATCAGGCGTGGGTTGTCGCGGCGCAAAGTTCCCGCGCCGATGAGGATGGCGTCGCACTTGGTGCGTACGACTTCGACGCGATCGAAGTCGGCCTCGTTGGACAGGTAGAGCCGTTCGGGGATGGTGTCGTCTATGTAGCCGTCCACGCTGACCGCGACAGACAGGACTACGTACGGTCGGGGCAAAATGCTGCCTTCCACTGCTGGAATTCGTCGACGAATTCGCCGACGCCGGTCTGGGTGCTCGCGGGATCAATCATGCCCGCCAGGGTGATCACCCGTTCCATGATGCGTCCCGAACCGGTGGCCGCTCCGATCTGTAGGGCCTGGGCGCCCAGCGCCGCCGCAGGCTCGATATGCCCAGCGGACATGTGTGCGACAGCCGACCGCGCAAGATAGACCCCACGATCACGGGGATAGCCGGACTGCATCCGCGCAGTCGCCTGGTCGAACTGCATGATGGCAGCAGTGTGGTCGCCCTGGATGGTGAGGCTGTGGGCCTGGTAGGCGTCGATGTAGGAGTGATCCAGGAAAAATCCCCACGCGGGATCGGTGTCGGCCTGGTCGACCAGCGTGCGAGCGGCGTCGTAGGCACGGGCGCTCGCGATCGGGTCGCCCTCGAGTGCGAGGGCGTGCGCGTTGTAAGCCACGGCGGCGGCAGTGAACAGCGAGGCACGGGGGGCGACGCGGGTGGCAGCTTGGGCGAGTTCGGCACTGCTGGCGCCGTCGCCTCGATCCGAGGCCAGTTGACCCATCCGCACCAGCGACAGCCCGATGTAGTAGTTGTCGCCGAGCTGCTGCGACCAGGTCAGGGCTTTCTCAGCCCAGCGCTGAGATTCGGGGAACATGCGCTGGTCCTGGTACTGCCATGCCGCCGTTTCGGCGTACATGGCCAGAAGGTGCAGAATGACCTGGGAATCAACAACTTTCGCCTCTCGCAGTGCCTGCATGCGTTCAAGTGAGGTGAGCACGTCGGGCAGGGTGCTGGCAGATCCGTAGATGTTGTCGGACTCGATGATGTGCATGCGCTTGTCGCGGAAAAACTTGATGTGGTCGATGTCGGTGTGGGTGAACACCGCAGCCAACGACTTGCTGGACAACGCGACACTCGCGGCCATGCCGACGGCACCGGCTCCGACACCGGCGACAAATGCCCGGCGCGGCACGGACACCAGAACCACCTCTCCCGCGGCGGTACGGGCCGGCACTTGAATGTGATCGGAGTCGGCGCCGGATTCCGACGACGCACCCAGCTGAAGTCCAGCCTCGGTGCCGGCCGTATCCGGAATACTCGAGAGCGACCAAAACCGTTCGGCGACAACAGTGTCGACTTCGCCGATCTTGCGGTCCATCCGCGCGGCGTATGGAGCGCTCAGCTCGATGGTTTCCTTACGCCGTTCCCACTTCTTCACCGCATCCACGGACACTCCGGTATAGGCCGCGAACACCTCGCGTTTCATCCCCAACGCAGCCCGAAAAGCGGCTACCTCCCGCCCTGTCCATCGTCCAACCGTGCGCATCGGTTATGCCCCCAGTCACGTGTCGAGTGCACCGAGCGTACCCCTGGCGTACCCCCTCCGTACCTGTTGTGACCTGCGTTGTCACGCAATAGTTGAACCAGCCCCGCCGCCGGGTGCCGCAAACCTCGGCGGTGGGTGCGAACCAATTCCCGTACCGAAAGCGAGCCGATCGTGAGGACCGCTGCACTCACCGAACTACTGACCAACCGCCAGTACTCAAACGACGATATCGGAGGGCAATCGTGATCACGTTGACAATCGGCGGCCTAGCGGCGGCAACCGGGATCTATTTCGCCATTGTGCTTTGGCCTCAACGCATTCCAAAGGATCGCGGTGTGGCAGCGATTCAACGCCGGGTCGAATCCGAGCGTCGGACCCATAACCCACGAGGAACCACCGATGGACGCTGACGACCCGCCCCGCGCAATGGGTTACGTGTGCATCGACCTGGTGAAGACTGTCACCGGCCTGGACCTCCGGGCCCGGCAGGTCGCCACGCGACTCGGCTACCAGTACGCCGGACTGTGCCGCAGCACCACCCTGATCGTGCCCGCCGCACTGCTGGATCACGTCACCACGCACAAGATCGAACTGCTGATCGTCCCCGACCTGATGCACTTGCGCGGACGGATACCGGCTGAGCTCGCCGATCTCACCGACATCTACGACCTCGCGGCCAACCGAACCTACGAAAGAGAAGGGGCGTACGCGCCCGACGAGGGCCACCGCGCGAACCCGCTGGAGGCACGGTGATGGCTATCAGACCTTCACTGCCACAGAGACATCCGTCCGGCACGACTACAGCGTGCTGGTCGCCAGTCCTCGCCTCGTTGGACAGCCTGCTCGCTGCTCTGCGGGCGTGGCAGCCAACCGGGCTACCGCCGGCGCCTCCCACAGAGCGGGACATCCTCGCGCGGGCAGATCTCGGAGCAGCGCTGGCAGATCTCGAGCCCGATGCGCGTGGAAGCGCCGACTGAAAAGACTCGCCCGTGATCCAACGGGCAGATGTACAGACAAGGCGGGGGAAGGATGCGAGAGGGAACTGACATGCCTTTGACTCAGGGACGATACGGCGACAACCCCGACCATCACCGCCTGTTCTGGCTGCGCCACAACGCAACCCGGCTGTTTCGTTCACTGCGGCGTTATCCTCGCGACAACGGCGGTGGGTACACGATGCACAGGGAAAACACGGCGCGTGGTGAGGTTCACCCTGAGTAGTGGACACCGACTTGGCAGGATCATCGATCCTGCTGGAAGGATGTTCGCATGTCTCGCAAACGCCGGTCGTTCACGACCGAGTACAAGGTCGAGGCCGCCCACCGGGTGATCGATTCCGGACGCACCGTCGCCGAGGTCTCCCGCGAACTCGGCATCCACGAAAGCCTGCTGGGGCGCTGGGTCGCCGACGAACGCCGCCGCCTCGACGCCGCCGCCGTCCACGGTGAGAAACCGCTGTTGCCAGCGGAACGCGAAGAGCTGCTCCGGTTGCGGAAACAGGTCGCCGAGCAGGACAAGGACATCGCGTTCCTGAAAAAAGCTTCGGCGTACTTTGCCGCGATGCAGCAGAACCGGCCCGGTTCGAACTGATGGCCAAGTACGCCGGCCCCGACGACATCGAGACCGCCGGCACCAGCCGCTGTGAGGGACAACGATTCTCGATCCGCCGCATGGCTCGCTTGCTGCGGGTATCGAAATCCGGCTACCACGCGTGGGTGAACCGTTGCGCGGCAACGTTTCCCACCGGCCGGCAGCAACGGCGAGCCGACCTGACCGCAAAGATCGTCGAGGTCCACGCCGAGTCCGCCGGCACTTACGGGTCGCCCCGCATCACCGGCGAATTGCGTGATCAGGGCGAGCGGGTCTCGGCCAAGACGGTCGCGAAGATCATGGCCTCTATCGGGCTGGAAGGCATCAGCCCGCGTACGTTCAAGGTGCGAACCACCGTGCGAGATCCGGCCGCGTCGTTCCCGCCGGACCTGGTGTCCCGCCAGTTCGACCAGGGCCGTCCCGACGCGGTATGGACAACCGATGTCACCTACCTGACCTGCGGAGAAGGCGACATGTTCCTCTGCGCGATCCGGGACGGGCACACCCGTCGCGTGCTGGGCTACAGCATCGCCGACCACATCGGTGCCGACATGGTCACCGCCGCTATCGACCATGCGGTGGCGGCCCGCGGCGGCCGGGTCGAGGGCACGATCCTTCATTCGGACCGCGGTGGTGAGTTCACCGCGCATCTGACCACGCTGGCCTGCGCCCGGCACGGGCTGCGGCGGTCGATGGGGGCGACCGGAATATGTTGGGACAACAGCGCATCCGAATCGCTGTGGTCGAGTTTCAAGCACGAACATTACTACCGGCACGCCTATGCCACGAAGACAGAACTTATTGCCTCGGTTGACAATTGGATGGACTGGTACAACAATCGCCGTCGGCACTCGTCGATCGGTAACGTCAGTCCCGTCCGTTTCGAGCAGTCACTGACAATCGCAGCCGAAGCTGCTTAAACCCCTGTCCACCATTCAGGGTGAACCTCATGGGTGCTGCGGCCGGTGTCGGGATAGCACTCGCTGCGTTGGATCACCCCACCATCGGACAGCGTGCGCTCGGTACCCGATCGCGGCGCCGCATTGGATCACTACGCGGCAAAACTCGGAGTCTGACGCACTCCGGCCCTATCCAGAATGCGCGCCGATGAGGGAACCTTGGCGGCGCAAGAAGTCGACAACAGCCCGGCCGGAATCCAAGAATTCCGATCGAACGGTCGCCGCCCCCGAGACACCGCCGGATCAGTACCCGATCGTGAACCGGCGCTGCACGAAACGAGGGTCCTCGATCTCGTCCACCAGAGCCACCGCTGCGTCCGCGAACGAGATCCGGCTGCGGCCCTCCGCATCGACTACCGGCTGGTCTCCGCCGATGCGGAAGCGACCGGTGCGCTCGCCGGGGCCGATCTGCTCGGCAGGGCTGAGGTAGGTCCACCGGCGGTTCGATGTGCGCAGCACCTGCAACGCATCGCGGTGCCCGCGGACGGCGACCGCGTAGCCCCGGGGCAGACCGGCGCCGTCCAGAGTTTCGTGCAATCGATCGTCATCGTCGGCGGTGGTCCGGCCGGGTGCGTATTCCAGACTGCCGGCCCCGCCCACGACGATCAACCGGGTGCGCGGGTGGGTGTCGAGGGCACGCAGCAATGTCCGTGCCACCGTGGCGTACACGGTCGGATCGGCGATGGACTGCCGCACCGTCGCCTCGAAATCTGTTGCGGCATTGCCGGGTTGATAGCAGCTGACCAGCACGTCCAGCCCCGGCAGCTGGGCGGCGATCGCCTCGCTGTCGAAGACGTCCAGCTCGGCCCAGGTCAGATTGTCGTGCGCGACCACAGCGCGCGAAATGTCGCGGGTGAATGCCCGGACATGGTGGCCGCGCGCGAGCGATTCGCCGACCAGAGGCTGTCCGATATTTCCGCTGGCGCCGATGATGCCGATGAACACAAGGTCCTCCTCGATTTCCGCACTGCGTAATAAAACTATACGCCGTGCAGTGTATGAGTGTCGTGCAAATATCGCCGGATGGGTAGGGTTCACCCATGGGAACTGCCACGCCGACGCGGCGAGAACGGCGCCGATCGGAGACGTCGGCGGAGATCAAGCAGGTCGCACTGCGGCTCATGGCGGACGGCGGCCCGGCCGCGATCACACTGCGCGCCATCGCTCGCGAAATGGGCATGACGGCCAACGCGGTGTACAGCTACTTCGAAACTCGCGACGATCTGGTCACGACGCTGATCGGTGATGTGTACGCGGAACTTGCCGACACCCTGGAAACAGCACGCGACGCCTACCCCGCCGATGCCGCCGCGGACCGAATCATGGCTTGGGCGTGCGCCTTTCGAGACTGGGCGCTTGCCAATCCCGAGGGCTTCCGCCTGATCTACGGCGATCCGATACCCGGCTATCGAGCACCCGAGGGCGGCGCCGCACCGACCGCCGAGCACCGGGTGTGCGCCGGGCTCACCGGGCTCGCGGCGGGCGCCTGGCCGCACGCCGAAAACGCTTATGCGGACAACGGATTCACCTGGTCCGACTTCGAACCGAAACTCGTCGCCGAGGTGCAGCGGGACTTCCCCGGGCTACCGCCCGCCGCGGTGGCGATCGCCTTACGCATCTGGGGCCATCTGCACGGCCTGGTCTCACTCGAGATCCTCGGCCACCTGCGCTCGCAGACGACGAACCCGGACAAGCTCTACCGCAACGAGATCGGCCACCTCATCCGCGCATTGGGGCTCGATCCACAGGCCGGCCGAACAAGTTCCGAGACGATTCGGCCGATCGCCTCGAACAACGAAACCGTTTGACGGAATTTCCGGTCGGGCGGTTCGAGTCAGGATGCCGATCTATGCGACCCGACGGGCTCGATCACGATCCCGCGGTCCGCAGGCAACCGCATCACGGCCGCCCGCTCGATAGGTGTTCGGCGGTCAGGGGCTGTCAGCACTGCCTGGTGTTGTCAGCCCTCGGCACCGGGTTCGATCAAGACGGCGAGGGCAGGAGTGCGTCGAGGTCGATCTCTTGAAGGTGCCGCCGGACCCGCTCGGCAAAGCCCCGTGCTCCCGCAGATTTCAGTCTCTCAGGCAGTGACACTTTATTGGTTCTGCTCTTGCGTAGGTGGTAAACGAGCTGTTGCTCGGTCACCGCTCGGACCAGAGCTGGGTTCGAGTCGTCGACGAGTTCGAAGAACTCACCCGCCTTGTAAATCTCGTACGGCAGGTCATCGATTCCTGCGAAGTCCTTGGCGTTGCCTGTCAGCAGGATGTCGACGTTGGCATGGACAGCGGCGCAGTGGACGTGTGCGTCGCCTACATCTGGATAGGCGACGCTCTCGTCGATCGTGTAGCCGGTAACCCATCCTGTCCTGAAGGAGTCTTCGAGCCTGCGCCGAATGCCGCCTATCTGCGCGTCGCTGTGCAGGGGAAATTTCTTGCGCAGGTGGTAATGGAACTCGGTCATGATGTCGTCGGTCCACATCACCTCGAACATCTCGTTGCCGGGGTCGAGGTAGAGCAGCGCTAGCCAGTCCCGAAGTGTCTGGGAGAAAAGAACATTGGCATCGACGAGCACACTTGTACCCCGCCCACTGACCATGACCGCCATGATACTGACGAGCGTGGCAAAGACTGCCGGTTCAATGGCATCGGCAACAGGTCAGTCCGTCATGCCCAGCTCGTCCTCGAGTTCACGCAGCTGATCGAACGAATCACGCTGTGCCACACGCTGACGCTCTCTGTGTTCGAGGACGTCCCGGCTGAAAAGCCTCGTGTGCGAACCGACCTTGTGAGCGGGCAGCACCTGCTCTTTGACCAACTTCATCAATGTCGGGCGTGAGATTCCGAGCATCTTCGCGGCCGTCGTGGTGGTCACCTCGTTGGGGACGCTCCCGACTGTCACGGTGCACCCGCGGCTGACGAGATCGAGGATCTGTGAGACCAGAGAGGTCAACTGAGCCGGCATCTCCACGATGTCGCCACTGCTGAGCCCCACAGTGATGCTCTCTCCGCCACCAGCCACGGCGGCGCCTCGCGCCTGCTGGATGCGATCTTTGAACGCTCGAGCTTGCTCAACTTCACTTGCACCGATCGAAAGGACTGCCTTCTCGTCGCGAATCAGTGACACGCTCATGGGCCCGAACTCCCTCCGCTTTCGCAGGTACCACCTGAACTTAGCGTCTTGCACTTATAAGTGCAAGCACGTTGTGGATGGAATCTCTCGAAGCCAAACCGCTGCTCAAGCCAGCCGAGCGGCCCATCGCATCACCTCGAACGACGACAATCGCCCGCCCGGAATTCCGGGCGGGCGATTGTCGTACCGGTTGCACTCGCATTCGGGGTTTCCGCCGAGATCGGTCATCCCGGCCGGCGCACACCCACTGCGCCCGCGATCGGCGTCGACTCAGTCCGGGAAGCCGTTGGCGAACAGGGCCGCGATCGCGATGGCACAGATGACGGCGATGATCGGGATAATCCACATGCCGTCAGACTACAAGACGTAGTAGAAAACCACGACATCGCGTAGTAGTGCAACATCGCACATCCGGGCGCCCCGGAAGCCGGCGCCGAACCCCGGCGCGACTAGGACGTCTCGACGACCTCAGGCTCTCGCCGCTGCACCACCAAACCCTGGACTATCAGGGCATACAGGGTGATCACCAGGATCGGAGCGGCCAACGGCAGCCAGGCGAGCCGGCCCGGAATCAGGCTCGCGAGGACCGCGGCCGCGGCGAATCCGAGCGCCCCGACGACGGATGGCAGTGTGGTAGGAACCACACCGTCGGGGGCGTGCTGAGTGGCGGTGTTCAGTAGATAGGTGGTGGCCACCAGACCGGTGCCCGCGGCCGCCAGCGAACCGGTGTCGGCCCACGCCAGCGCACCGAGCGCGATCAGCACCGCCACCACCGCCACGCTCCGGAACCGCCACCCGGCGACCACCGCGACGAAGACCGGAACTCCGGCCCACGGCAGCACGATCGCCACCGCGGTGGTCAGCAGCAAGCCGGACAGGACTGCCAGAAATCTCGTCATCGCTTCACCCGCACCAGCCGCCGATGTTCGGGAACCAACTGCATCGCCTGATCGAGCCGGGCGCCCTCGGGCCAGGCCACGATGTCCACCCCCACCGTGCCCATATCGCGGTACATCGCGGTCCGCTCCAGCTGCCACATCCGGGCGAGCGTCGGATCCAGCCCCTCGGTGAACGGCGGACCACGCAGCACGTCGACCACCACCACGGCGTGTCCGCGCTTGCGCAGATCGATCAGTGCCAGCGCGAATTCGGTATCCAGCAGCGTCGAGAACGCGACCACGATCGCGCCGAGCGGCACCGCGGTGTGCGGGGCCAGCGTTCCGACGTTGGGGATGTGTTCGTCACCGACACCGAGGACGGTATCGACGATGCGATAGAACTGGCGACGCCCGATATCGGGGCGCAACCAGCGTGGTGCGCGGCCCAGACAGACCACCGCCGTCCGGTCGCCCGCCTGCAGCGCCGTCTGCGCCACTTGCGCGGCGCCGCGCACCGACAGCTCCATCGAATCCGAGGCCGGGCCAGGCGCCTGCAGCGAGGTGTCCACCAGCACGACGACATCCGCCGCCCGGTTGGTGAGCCGTTCGGTGACGTAGAGCCGGCCGCGGCGCGCGCTCACCGGCCAGTTGACGATGCGCAACTGATCGCCGGGCGCGTAGGCGCGGATATCGGCGTACTCCACCCCCGGGCCGTGCCGGCGGGTCAGGTGGGTGCCGATCCGTTCGGGAAGTTCGGTGCGCGGCATGCGCATTCGCTGCGGATCCGCGACCGGATACACATACACCTCCCCAGCCGGGACGGTCGCCGACGCCAGCGCCAGACCCGCGGGACTCAGCGCGGTCAGCCGCACGGTGACCGGGTAGCGCCCCCAGCGCGAGGTGGACAGCGCCAGCCGCAGCCCGGCCGGTGCGGGCCCGGAGTCCGACTCCTCCTCCACTCGCAGCTCCAGACCGGCCGCGTCCCCGGGCCGGCAGCGCAGCAGTGCGTGCCCGTGTTCCACGAAGGCGGCGACCTCGAGTTCGATCTCCTCGGACTCGAAGCAGCGCAGTATGCCACCGCCGTCGACCTGAACCCTGGTCCGCGACAACTGAATCGGCGCGGTGGCCAGCACGCCCAGCATCGGTGCCGCGAAAACGGCCAGCTGCCAGCGTTCCAGCATGATCGCCGGGACCAGCGCCGCGGCGGCGGCCACCGCCAGCATGTACACCAGCGGCGCGGGCCGCCAGCGCAGCTCGACCTCGGTGGCCGATCGGGTGTCGCGATGTCTCATGTCACCGTCGCGCGAGGTACCGGCAGCCGCCGCAGCAGTTCGGAGATCACGTCCTCACCGCGGATCCGGCGCACCCACATCTCCGGGCGCAGGGTGATCCGGTGCGCCATCGCCGGAACCGCCAGTGCCTTCACATCTTCCGGGATCACGTAGTCGCGTCCGAGCAGCAACGCCCGCGCCCGCGACATCTGCACCAGATCCAGTTCGGCGCGCGGGCTGGCGCCGACCTCGACCTGCGGATGGCCGCGGGTCGCGGCGGCCAGCGCGACCACATAGGTGACGACATCGGGATGTACGGTGACGAATTCGACCGCGTGCCGCATCTCCTGCAGGCCCTGGGCATCCACCACCTGCCCCACCTGCGGGATGGCCGCACCACGCTCGAGACGGCGCCGGATCATCTGGGTCTCGTCCTTCTCCGACAGATATCCGAGGCGTAACTGCATCGCGAACCGGTCCAGCTGCGCCTCCGGCAGCGGATAGGTGCCCTCGTACTCGATCGGATTGTCGGTCGCCAGCACGACGAAAGGCTGTGGCAGCGGGAAGGTTTCACCGTCGATGCTGACCTGGCCCTCGGCCATCGCCTCCAGCAGCGCGGCCTGTGTCTTGGGCGGAGTGCGGTTGATCTCGTCGGCGAGCAGCATATTGGTGAACACCGGCCCGCGGCGGAAATTGAAACGGCCCGAGGCCATGTCGTAGATGGTCGATCCGATCAGGTCCGCAGGCAGCAGATCCGGAGTGAACTGCACTCGGGTGAAGTCCAAACCCAGTGCGGCCGCGAAGGATCTGGCGATGAGCGTTTTGCCCAGGCCCGGCAGATCCTCGATCAGGATGTGGCCGCCCGACAGCACCGCGATCATGATCAGCTGCAGCTCATCGCGCTTGCCGACCACGACCCGGGCTATCTCCCGCAGCACCGCATCGGTGCGTTTGATGGTCACATCCAAAGGTGTCGTCATATCCGATCTCGCACTAGTTCCAACCCATTTCACATGTCCTGCAGACGGCGCAGGATCTCGTCCAGCGCGGTCCGGCCGGGCGCTCGCGAGGTCTGATCCCGCGGCGACGAATTGGCCGGATCCACCCAGCGCCACAATTCCGGGCCGAATTGCAGCTTTCCGGCAACCTCGGTGGCCTTGCGGTTCTTCGAGATTCGATGTCCGCTGGACAGTTCGAACTCCTTGGCCAGCAACGGACGCAGGTAGCGGTCCCAGTCGGCCCGGGTGCCGTCGGCCCGGGTGGCGAGCATCTGCGCACGCGCGTGCCAGCGGCTGAGCATCTCGGCCGGACCGTTCTCGAACTCGTGATCGTCCTCATCCGAGACCTGTTGTGCCCGTGCGCGTTCGACCAGCGACCACAGCAGCCACACCAGTGCGCCGAGGACCGGCACGCCCAGCAGCACCGGCAGCAGTTCGCGCTCGTTCTGCAGGCCGATCACCTCGATGGCCGCGATCACCACGACCGCGAGGACGACGATCGTCACCCGGTTCACAGCCGGGCTCCCTGCAGGTCCGCGAGCACGATGCGCAGCAGTTGTTCGGCCCGCATCCGCTGCCATTCCAGGATCGAATGCGGACTGAACCGGGCCTCCTCGAAGAGGGTGACCAGTTCCCGGGCCGAGGCGTCGTGCAGCACACCGCGGTCGAAGGCACGGGCCAGCACCTCCGAGGGGGTGTCCGAGATCAGCGGTGCGACCTCCCGCGCCTGCGCCAGACCACTTTCCATGGCGACGTAGCAGGCGATGATCGCGATGCGCGCATCCTTACCGGAGGCCATCATCGCGGCCAGCCCCATTTCGGCCACCTGCGCCAGCGATACCGGCGCGTCCGTGGGCGCCGGGGCGGCCGATGGCTGCGGACGGCCGCGACGATCGCGGGCGCCGAATGCCACCACCCCGAGGCCGATGATCGCGACGGCGACCAGCGCGGCCGCGGCGGCCGCCACGAATATCAGTGCGTTCCCGCTCAATTCCGGTGTGCCGGAGAAGGGCTGCGCGGGCGCCGGGGTGGTGGGCTGGGGCTGCTGCGAGGTCGCCGGAGAAGCCGGATTCGGTTGCGGTGTGGCCTCGCCGCCGTGGCCCCCGATCAGGAGGTACAGCGCCCAGACCACCGCGGTGAGCACCGCGCCGACCGCGACGGCGATCAGCACGACGATGCCGAACCGGCTCAGCCGGAACGGGCGGTCACTGTCGCGGTCCACCTCGGGCATGGCCAGCGGGAGACGGTGCTGACTGGTGAGAACCCCCGCCAGCAGGATGACCACCGACACCAGCGACAGCACCGGCATGAGGGCGACGGTCACCGCCGAGGGCGGCGACACGACATGCGGGCCGCCGGTCCCCGGAAGGTATCCGCGTAGCGCGAACACGACACACGCCATCAGTGCGATCAGCCCGATCGCGCGTGGTATCGCCGCTCTCACCCCGGCCACGGGCCTCTCCCAGCAAACATCCGAACAGCACAAACTCCGCACATCGTTACATGCCGAACGGTCCGCGAGGAGGGAAATCGGGACACCGGGCGGGGTCCGATTCGCTATTCGTCCCCGAATAGCGGCCGAGCGGTCCGGAAACTGTGATTACGCACAGTTGACAGGGCATTTCCGGGCACGCTCATCCAAACGGGACCGCTTCACTTCCGGGCGGGACGCACGGCCGCTCAGCGGCGGTTCGAGGATGGCCATCCAGTTGTCGCAAACGGCTGGCGATACGGTCCAGATCCCGGACTCCGGGGGCATCGCCGAGCAGGTCCGCCAGCGGGACGCGGGCATGGAGGGTCAGTTCGAGATCAGCGTCGTAGAGCACATCGATCAGGTTGACGAAACGCGTGGCCCAGTCCACCGGCACCGACCGCAGCGGCGGTACCTCGCACACTGTCCAACGCGGATACGTCCGGGCCAGGGTGAGGAAATCGCCGGAGGACAGCGGGTTGGCACAGATCTCGGCGAAGTCGATCACCAGTTCGTTTCCGGCGCGGCGGGCCGACAGCATCTGGTGTGCGATCGGAATCCGGACTGCGCTGTCGCCGCAACCATCCACATCGACACGATCATCATGAGCGTTGCCGGAACAGTCACCGACGACGTAGCGTCCGGCGGTGAATCCGGAGCGATGCGTCGTCAGCAGGCGATAGTCCTGCGCGCCGTCCACCGACACCACATCGAGATGATCGCGCAGCAGGTCGATAGTGGGCTCGAACTTCGCGTGCACGAGCGGATTCGGTAGCAGATTCTCGGGTGGATAGTTCGAGGTCGCCACCAGTGTGATGCGCCGATCGAACAGGGTCCGCAGCAGCCGATCGAGCAACATGGCATCGCCGATGTCGTGGACATGGAATTCGTCGAAACAGATCAGCTCGGCCCGGCCCAGCACCGCGTCCACCGCTGCCGGCAGCCCGCCGCCCGCGCCCACCGCGCGATGCAGACTCGCGAAGAATTCGTGAAAATGATAGCGGCGCTTGTGCTCCGAGGTCACCTCGGCGAAGAAGTCGTCCATCAACATGGTTTTGCCGCGGCCGGGGCGGCCGTACAGATACACCCCGCGGGGGCGGCGGTGCCACCTGCTGTCCAGACGGCGCGCGACCTGCCGCAGACATTGCGCGGCGTACAGCTGATCGGCGTCCAGCGCGATATCACCGATCCCGGCGCCGACCCGAGCAGCTGCACCGCCCGGTGCGCCTTCACCCAGACTTTCCCTGCCGCCCAGGAATTCTCGGGCGGCATCCGTCACGCTGGGAACGATATTCACCGAATCCGCCGTATACATACCGCCTGCTCCCTCTATCTCCGCAGCATTACTCTATATTTATAGAGGGCAGGTGTATGCGACGGGACAAAGGGTGACGACATCCACAGCAGGCCGACAGAGAATGTGGATCGCCTCGGAGGTCACTTGCTGGTTGCGGCCGGCGGCGAAAGCGGCGCGCACGATCCCGGCTCAGTAGGGGCCAACGGCGAAGAAAACCGCATTCGGTCTGCGGAATTCGAACGGCAGTTCGTCATCCAACCAGTCCTGCTCGACGCCTCCATCGAGGTGTCCGTCGCCCTCCCCCACGATCACACGCCATGTCAGTGGCTGCAGTTTTGCGGCCACTGTTCGATATCGGTCGGCCGATACGACGAAGGCCGTGCATCGAAATTCGACGCACGGCCTCGGCCTTCACCTCGTTCACACGTCCCATCAGACGGCGGTCAGCACCAGCCCCGAGGTCGGCACGCCGGTCCCGGCGGTGACCACGATATTGCTCAGGCCCTCAACCTGATTCACCGAGGCGCCCCGGATCTGGCGCACTCCTTCGGCGATGCCGTTCATGCCGTGGATGTAGGCCTCGCCCAGCTGGCCGCCGTGGGTGTTCAGCGGCAGCCGGCCACCGATCTCGATCGCACCGTCGGCGATGAAATCCTTGGCTTCGCCACGGCCGCAGAAACCCAGCTCCTCCAGCTGCATCAGCACGAACGGGGTGAAGTGGTCGTAGAGAATGGCGGCCTGCATATCCTCGGGCCGCAGCTCGCTCTGCGCCCACAGCTGGTCGCCGACCAAGCCCATTTCCGGCAGGCCGGTCAGCCCGTCGCGGTAGTAACTGGTCATCACGTACTGATCGGCGCCCGACCCCTGGGCGGCACCGGCGATCAGGGCGGCCTTGTTGGGCAGATCCTTCGCCCGCTCGGCACTGGTGATCACGATCGCCACGCCGCCGTCGGTCTCCTGACAGCAATCCAGCAGATGCAGCGGCTCGGCGATCCAGCGGGACGCCTGATGATCGTCGAGGGTGATCGGCTTGCCGTAGAAGTGGGCGGCCGGATTCACCGCGGCGTGTTTGCGGTCGGCGACCGCGACCGCGCCGAAATCCGTACTGCGCGCGCCGTATACGTGCATGTAGCGCCGGGCCACCATGGCGACCTGGGCGGCCGGGGTACCGAGGCCGTGAGTGTAGGAGAACGCGTTGTCCACACCCGAGGAGCTCGGATTACCGGTGGCCAGATGAGTGGCGAACTGCCCGAAGCGGTTTCCGGATCGCTCGTTGAACGCCCGGTAGGCCACCACGACATCGGCGATACCCGTCGCCACCGCCATCGCCGCGTGCTGCACGGTCGCGGCGGCCGCGCCACCGCCGAAGGGGATGTTGCTGAAGAACTTCAGGCTCGGGATACTGGTGGCGCGCGCGACGGCGGCCTGGGTGTTGGTATCCATGGTGAAGGTCGTCAGGCCGTCCACGTCGGCGGGGGTGAGACCCGCGTCGGCGAGTGCGGCGGTGACGGCCTCGGCGGCCAGCCGCAACTCACTGCGGCCGGAGTCCTTGGAGAAATCGGTGGCGCCGATACCCACGATGGCGGCGCGACGGCTCAATCCCGTCACTGGCGTGCCTCCTGAAGGGAGATAACGGCTTTCGCCGAGATATGGTCGCCGAGGCTGTCCTTGCCGACCACGTCGATGGTGATGTCGGCCCCGTCCACGGCCGCCACGGTCCCGGTCAGGGTCAGGGTGTCACCGGCGTACAGCGGCACGCCCAGGCGCAGCGCGAGGGACTTCACGATGGCCTTCGGACCCGCCCAGTCGGTGACGAACCGCTGCACCAGACCGGTGTCGGTGAGGATGTTGACGAAGATGTCCTTGGATCCGCGCTCGACCGCCTTGTCGCGGTCGTGGTGCACGTCCTGGAAGTCGCGGGTGGCCAGAGCGGAGGAGACCACGAAGGTCGGATCGGCGTGGATCACCAGCTCCGGCAGTGTGGTCCCGACCCGGACGGTCGCGGGAGCGGACAGGTCGGAAGTCATCGCACGGCCTTCCAGTAGGGCACGGTGTTGTCGTCGTCGAGCTGCTGGAAGCCGACCTCGACGGGCAGGCCGACCTCGACCTCGGCCGGATCGATACCGCGCAGTTCACCGAGCATGCGCACACCCTCTTCGAGCTCGACCAGGGCCACCACGTACGGCAACTGCCGGCCGGGCACCTTGGGCGCGTGATGCACCACGAAACTGAAGACGGTGCCGCGTCCGGAGGCCACGACGTAATCGGACTGCTCGGTGTGGTCCTTCCACAGCGCCGGAACGGGCGGATGCTGCAGCGAGCCGTCGGGCCGCTGCTGGATCCGCAGCTCGCCGAGTTTCACACCCTCCCAGAAGAACTCGGTGTCCTTCGAGACAGTGGGCCGGACCCGCTTCGCCAGATCGTCGGCCGAGATCTCACCGGGCGCGGAGGCCGCGGGCTTCGCGGTGCCGGGCGCGAACTTCAGCATCCGGAACACCATCTCGGTGACCGGTTCGTCGTCGACGTACCAGGTCAGCAAGTAGGTGGCGAACCAACCCTCACCGAGCCCGGTGCGCTTGGGCCCCACCAGATCCCCGAGCCGGGTGCGGGCCACGGGGCGTTCGCCGGGACGCAGGTAACGGTGATAGGTCTGCTCGCAGTTGGTCGCCACCACCGAGGTGTAACCGGCGGCGTCGAGCAGATCGTTGACCGCGTTCATCGGATCGTCGGCGGGGCGGGCGCCGTGCAGACCGGGCATGGTCCACACCTGGGCCATCGCCGGCGGCGCCACGATGCCCGGATGCCCGGCGGCCCGTGCCGCCTCGTCGTCGACATAGATCGGGTTGGTGTCGCCCAGCGCCTCGACCCAGTTGTTGATCATCGGCTGGTTCACCGGATCACGGCCCCGGCGCGGCGCGCACTCCCCCGCCTGCTGGATCTTCTCTCCGGCGGCGATGATGTCTTGCGCCGTCATGGTTTCCGGCACGCGAAACTCCTATCTCGGTACTCGGGGCAGGCGCAGGCCCATCTGCGCGATGAGCTCGCGCATGACCTCGTTGACGCCGCCGCCGAAGGTGACGACCAGGTTCTGCTTGGTGCGCTTGTCCAGCCAGGTCAGCAGTTCCGCGGTGGACGCGTCGGCGGGATCGCCGAATCGGCCCACGATCTCCTCGGCCAGACGGCCCGCCTCCTGCAGTGCCTCGGTGGAGAACACCTTGGTCGCCGAGGCGTCGGCGATCACATCGCGCTGATCGGCGTCGGGACGTTCCATGTTCGACGCGACCTGCCAGTTCAGCAGTTCGTTGACCCGCACCATCGCGTGCAGCCGGCCCAGTGCGCGCCGGACCTCGATCTCGTCCAGTACGTCCTGCCCGGCCGCCCAGTCGCGGACCCGGTGGTAGAGCTGGTCGATCTTGCCCGAGGGCCCCAGGCTGACCCGCTCGTGATTGAGCTGGGTGGTGATCAGCTTCCAGCCGCCGTTCTCCTCCCCGACCAGCATTTCCGCGGGGACGCGGACGTTGTCGAAGTAGGTGGCGTTGGTGTGATGCGCCCCATCGGCGGTGATGATCGGCGTCCACGAGTAGCCCGGATCGGTGGTGTCGACGATCAGGATCGAAATGCCCCGGTGCCGGGACTCGACCGAGCCGGTGCGCACCGCTAGCCAGATGAAGTCGGCCTCGTGCGCACCCGTGGTGAACACCTTCTGCCCGTTGACGATCCAGTCGCCGCCGGCGTCCTTCACCGCGGAGGTGCGCAACGCCGCCAGATCCGTACCGGCGTCCGGCTCGGAGTAGCCGATGGCGAAATGGATGTCACCGGTGAGGATTCCGGGCAGGAACTTCTTCTTCTGTTCCTCGGTGCCGAACGACTGCAGCGCCGGGCCCACTGTCAACAGCGTCACCAGCGGCACCGGCACATCGGCGCGCACGGCCTCGTTGTAGAAGATCTGCTGTTCCAGCGGACCGAAACCCTGGCCACCGTATTCCTTCGGCCAGCCCACACCGAGCCAGCCGTCGCGGCCCATGCGCTTGACCACCGCGCGGTAGGCGTCGCCGTGACGGTTGACCGCCATCTCGGACTCCTCCTCGGGAGTGACGAGATCGGCGAAATACGCGCGTAATTCGTCGCGCAACTCGTGCTGTTCTGCGGTCAGATCGATGTACATCTGGCTCCCAACCGGTCCAGCCGGAACGACGCACCGCCGAGCCAGCGGGCGATGTCCTTGGCTTGTGAGTAGTAGCGGTGCAGCGGGTGCGTCACATCGACACCGATGCCACCGTGCAGGTGATGACACTGCTGCATGGCCGCGGGCAGCTCGGAGGCCACACAGAACGCCAGCACGTCGAGATCGTCATCGACACGGTCCAGGTGTTTGTCCCCACTGTAGTGTTCGCCGCCGACGGTTTGCGCCAACGACCAATTCGCGGATGTCGCGGCCACCTGCAGGGTGCGCGAGACCACGTAGATGTCGGCGATTTCCTGTGCCACGGCCTGGAATTCGGCCAGCGGACGGCCGAACTGCTGCCGTGTCCGCAGATGTTCCGAGGTCAGCGCCAGCACACCCTCGAGCAGGCCGTCGGCGACCGCGCCGATGGTGGCCAGCGCGACGCGGTGCAGATCCACGAGCGGGATGTCCAGCAGCTGTGCCGCCGGGATCACGGTGTCGTCGAACCGCACCGAGAATTCCGGCGCGCCGGTAGAACTCGGGCTCTCGGTGCGGGTGATGCCGTTGGCGTCGCCCGCGATCACCGCGATACCGCGGTCGGTCGGCACCAGCATCCACTGCGCCTGTTCGGCATAGGGCACCGCGATCTTGCGACCGCTGATACGCACCGAATTCCCGTCCGCCACCGCCGTGGTCTGCGGTTCGGCCACGAACGGCGCACCCGGTTCGTGCAGGGCGGCGGTCAGCACCGCGCCCTGGGCGACGGCCGGAAACACCTTGCCCGCCAGCTCGTCCCCGATCCGGCCGACCAGCGGCAGCACGCCGAAGCCGAGGGTCGACAACGCCGGCACCGCGACCGCGTCGGTGGCCAGCTCGGTGAGCATGGTCGAAACCTCGAGCAGTCCCATCCCGTCGCCGCCGTGCTCTTCCGGCAGCGGCAGCGCCAGCAGTCCGCTGTCGACGAGCGCGGGCCACAACGCGAGATCGCGCGCGCTGTCGTGCTCGAGCAGGCTCACGACGACTTCGGCGACCGCGTCCTGACTCTCGTCTCTGGTGAAGTCCAATGCATTGCTCCCTGTCAGATGTGGACTAAGCCTTGTGGTTTCGCTCAGCCCTGCGATTCGCGCGGCAGGCCCAGGATCCGTTCACCGGCGACGGTCAACAGGATCTGCTCGGTTCCACCGGCGATCGACAAACAGCGTGTGAGCAGGAATTCCTTCACCACTTCGGTGTCCAGAGCACCCGCTGTCCCGGACAGTTCGACCGCGAACTCGGCCACCGCCTGCCGGTGCCGGACACCGACCAGCTTGCGGACGCTGCTCTCCGCCGCGGGATCCCCGCCGGACAGCAGTTTCTGGGCCGCGCGAGCCTCCAGCAATGTGCCCGCCACCGATTCGGCGATGAGGGCGCCGAGTCGATCGGCCACCACTTCCGCACCGGGCCCCGACGTCGGGGCGGCGGCGATCACGGCCTCGAGTTCGTCGCCGATCCCCTTGCCACCCATGGCGATTCGCTCCGCCGACAAGGTGGAGCGAGCGATTCGCCAGCCATTGTTCAGATCACCGACCAGGCAGTCGTCCGGTACGAAGACGTCGTCGAGGAAGACTTCGTTGAAACGCGCCTCACCGGTGATTTCCACCAGCGGCCGGATTTCCAGTCCCGCGCTCTTCATATCGACCAGGAAGTAGCTGATGCCCTTGTGCTTGGGCGCCGCGGCATCGGTGCGCGCCAAGCAGATTCCCCAAGTCGCGCGGTCGGCGAGCGAGGTCCAGACCTTCTGGCCGCGCAGCTTCCAGCCACCCTCGACCCGTTCGGCGACCGTGCGCAGCGCCGCCAGATCCGAGCCGGCGCCCGGTTCGGAGAACAGCTGGCACCAGATCACCTCGCCGGTCAGGGTGGGCCCGGCATAGCGTTCGATCTGCTCGGGCGTACCCCACTGCAACAGCGTGGGAACGGCCCAGTTGGCGATGGCCAGATCCGGCAGTTCGATTCCGGCCTTGCGGATCCGGTCGTCGATGCGGCTGCGCAGCAACGGCCCCGCACCACGGCCGTACGGGGCCGGCCAGTGCGCGGCCAGCAAACCCGCCTCGGCGAGTGCGGTGCGTTGCTCGGCCACCGGCAGTGCGGCGATGCGGTCCAGATCGGCGGTCAGTGCCGCATCCTCGGCCTCGCTCAGCCCCGCGGCTTCCCAGACGCTTTCGCCGTCCGCGCCGAGATCCACACCGACCGTGCGCCGCACGCCGGCCTGGGTCAGCTTCGCCACCTCGGCTCGCCAGCGCGCCGATCCGCCCAGCAGCGCCCGCAGCGCGGTCGCGCGGCGCAGATACAGGTGCGCGTCGTGTTCCCAGGTGAAACCGATGCCGCCCAGCACCTGGATGCAGTCCTTGGCGTTCTCCACCGCGGCGTCGAGGGCGATCGCCATCGCGACGGCAGCCGACAGCGGCAGTTCGGCACCGCCGGAGTCGACGGCCGCGGCGGCGTCCGCGGCGACGGCGCGCACCTGCTCGGTGCGGCACAGCATCCAGGCGCAGATGTGCTTGACAGCCTGGAATTCGCCGATTCTGCGCCCGAACTGCTCGCGTACCTTCGCGTACTCGACCGCGGTCTCGAGGCACCAGCCGGCGATGCCGGCGGCCTCGGCGGCCACCAGCGCGGCGACCAGATCCGGTACCGCATCGGCCGGTTCGAAGATCCGCTCGGCCGGTACGGCGACCTTGTCGCACTCGACCCGTCCGAGCGGGACGCCGGGATCCAGCGCCGTCCGCGCCTCGACCCGCACACCCGCGGCGCCCGGTTCCAGCAGGCACCACAGGTCCCGCTCACCGGCACGCACCGGCAGCAGCAGCGCGGTCCGCTCGTCGGCACCGAACACCGTCTCCCAGGTACCGGTCACCTCCAGCGGGCCGGTTTCATTGTGCGACACCACAATCGGCTCGCCAAGGGCGATACCGCAGGGCGTATCCTCGTCGAGGGCGTCGCCGGCAACGAGGCCGGCCAACGCGGTCGCCGTGACCGGTCCGCCCACGAGGTCATGCGCCGCCTGCTCGATCAGCACGGCCAGATCGCTCACGCAGCCGCCCGCGCCGCCGGACTCCTCCGGCACCGCGACGCGGAAGACACCGAGGTCTACCAGGCCCGGCCAGAATTCGCGCCAGGATCCCGGCGCGCCACTGCGCATTGTTGCAATCGGCTGGACCGCCGCGGCCCATCCGCGCATCGACTCCTGAACGGCTTTATGCTCGTCAGTGGTGGCGATGGTCACACTCCATACCGCCTTTCCGGCGTGACTCCCACACCTAGAACATGTTCTAATGTGACGGTCGGGCGTAAGTCAAGGGGCGCTCGTCGCCGGGCTGAACAATGCGCGCCGGCTACCGGACGCAGCGTGTGTGCAGGAAAGGACTTTCACGAATGGCCAGTCCCTCCCGAGAGCAGGCAGCCGACTCGGGTGCGCAGAACGGAGCCCGCAACCGCGCGACGGTCAGCACCCTCAGCGAGGACGAACTGAGCTCGGCCGCGCAGCGTGAGCGGCGGAAACGAATTCTGGACGCCACCCTCGCACTCGCCTCCAAGGGCGGTTACGACGCGGTGCAGATGCGTGCGGTCGCCGAGCGCGCCGATGTGGCGGTCGGCACCCTGTACCGGTACTTCCCGTCCAAGGTGCACCTGCTGGTCTCGGCCCTGGCGCGGGAGTTCGAGCAGTTCGACGCCAAACGCAAACCGCTGGCCGGGCAGACGCCGCGCGAACGCATGCACGTGATGTTGACCCAGGTCACCCGGGCCATGCAGCGCGATCCGCTGCTGACCGAGGCGATGACGCGAGCGTTCATGTTCGCCGACGCCTCCGCGGCCGCCGAGGTCGACCGGGTCGGCAAGGTGATGGACCGGTTCTTCGCCCGCGCCGTGAACGAGGGCGAGCCCTCCGAGCGGGATCTGGCGATCGCGCGCGTGATCAGCGACGTGTGGCTGTCGAATCTCGTCGCCTGGCTCACCCGCCGCGCCTCGGCCACCGATGTCGCCGAGCGTCTCGATCTGACCGTCGACCTCCTGCTCGGCGAGAAGTCCTAGCCCACCACCACTTATCCGGATATCGGACTGTACGGTCCGGTATCCGGATATCTGCATGTAAACAGCACGTATCACTGCGCGAACACGCGGGCAAAGCACACCCAGTAAAGTTTCTCGCGCCCTGAAAAATCTCCTCCGATCACTAGGTTGGATGCGTGAGCGCACAGGATCTGCCACTCGAACTTCGCCGTGCCCTGTCGGCCGTAGCCCGCGTACCGCGGCTACTGGTCGCTTCGGACTACGACGGGACAATCGCGCCCATAGTCTCCGATCCGGCAAAGGCCTATCCCCATCGGGAATCGGTCAGCGCATTGCGTGCGCTAGCCGGTCTCAGCTCTACCACCGCGGCCGTCATCTCCGGCCGCGCGCTGCGAGATCTCGCGGCACTGTCCCGGCTTCCGGTCGAGGTCCAATTGATCGGCAGCCATGGTTCGGAATTCGATGTGGGCTTCGTGCACGCCATCGACAACGACGCCAAACAACTGCTGACCGAGGTGCGGCACGCGCTGGCCGCGATCGCCGACGACAATCCCGGCGTCACCGTGGAAGCCAAACCGGCGAGTATCGCGCTGCATGTGCGCAACGCCACCCCCGAGGTGGGCCGGCGCGCCCTGCAGCAGGCCCGCCAGGGCCCGGCGAGCTGGGTCGGCGTCCAGGTCACCGAGGGCAAGGCGGTCATCGAGCTGGCCGTCATCCAGACCGACAAGGGCGCCGCCCTCGACATCATCCGGCACCAGGAAGGCGCGTCGGCCGCGGTCTTCTTCGGCGACGACGTCACTGACGAGAAGGCCTTCTCGCGGCTGTCCGGACCGGATATCGGGATCAAGGTCGGTGAGGGCGAGAGCGTCGCCGAATACCGCGTGCCCAGCACCGAGGAGGTGGCCAGGGCGCTGGCGTACCTGCTCGAGGAGCGCCGCACCTGGCTCGCCGGCGCTTCGGCGCCGCGCATCGAGCGGCTGACCATGCTGGCCTCACCGCGCTCCAAGGCGCTGCTGACCCCGGACGGGACCGTCACCTGGTTCTGCCACCCCGAACCGGATTCGGCGGCGGTGTTCGCCCATCTGCTCGGCGGACCGGCGGCCGGACATTTCACCATCGCGCCCGAACGCCACGGCCTGCCGCTGTCGCAGCGCTATGTCGACGGCACCATGACCGTCGAAACCCGCTGGTCCAGTTTGAAAGTCGTAGACTACCTGCCGCACGACGTGGCGCTGGAACGCACCGATCTGACCCGCGTCATCACCGGTGACGCCAAGGCCGTGGTCACCTTCGCGCCGCGTCCGGAGTTCGGGCAGGTGCCGGTGACGCTGGTCCGCGAGCCCGCCGGATTGCGCGTGCACGGCACCAACGATCCGATCGTCCTGCGTTCGCCGGGCGTGCAGTGGGAGATCTCCGAGGAAGGGATCCACCACGTCGCCCGCGCGGTCGTCGATCCCGCCCAGGGGCCGATCGTGCTCGAGATGCGCTGCGGCACATCCGATCTCGCCCCGGCCATGGTCAGCGAGCCGGACCGGCGCAACGAGGCGGAGCGGTACTGGCACGATTGGGCCGCGAGCCTGGAACTGCCGCCGCTGAAGCCGGATCTGATGAAGCGCTCGGCCCTGACCCTGCGCGGACTGGTACACGCCCCGTCGGGCTCCATCCTGGCCGCGGCCACCACCTCGCTGCCCGAGGACATCGGTGGCGTCCGCAACTGGGACTACCGCTACTGCTGGCTGCGCGATGCCTCGCTCACCGCACACGCGCTGGTCGCGCTGGGCTCACTGACCGAGGCCGAGGACTTCCTGGCCTGGACCCACCGGGTGCTCGACACCCTCGCCGGTCCGGAACGCCTGCACCCGCTGTACACGCTCTACGGCGAAACCCTGCCGCCGGAGGCCGTGCTGGACCAGCTGCCGGGTTATGCCGGTTCGCGGCCGGTGCGCGTCGGCAACGCGGCGAATATGCAGGTCCAGCTGGACGTCTTCGGTCCGATCGTGGATCTGATCGCGGGCCTCGCCGAGGCACGCGAGGCGAAGGGCATCACGGATCCGGCCAAGGCGCTGCCCGACCGCGACTGGGAACTGGTGCACGCCATGGTCTCCGCGGTGCAGCGCCGCTGGAACGAGCCCGACCACGGTATCTGGGAGATCCGCGGCAACCCGCGCCATCACGTCTACTCGAAGGTGATGGGCTGGCTCACGGTCGACCGCGCGGTGAAGCTGGCGGCGAAGTTCGACCGCCCGACCGATCCGGCCTGGATCGACCTGCGCGACACCATCTCCGAGGAGGTCAAGGCCAAGGGCTGGAACGAGCAGGTGCAGTCCTACACCGCGGCCTACGACGGGACCGACCTGGACGCCGCGACCCTGCACATCGGGCTGAGCGGGCTGATCGAACCCTCGGATCCGCGTTTCGCGGCCACCGTGGTGGCCACCGAGGCGGAACTGCGCAGCGGTTCGACGGTGTATCGCTACCATCACGACGACGGTCTGCCCGGCGGTGAGGGCGGCTTCCATCTGTGCGCCGCCTGGCTGGTCGAGGCGTACCTGCTGATCGGTAAGCGCGAGGATGCCGAGGCCCTGTTCGCGCAGCTCGTGGACGTGGCCGGACCGACCGGTCTGCTCAGCGAGGAATACGATCCGGTGGCCGAACGGTCGCTGGGCAATCACCCGCAGGCCTACAGCCATCTGGGCCTGCTGCGGTGCGCCCAGTTGCTGAGCCAGCCGGTCGCCGCGCTCGCACAGTAGCCACGCCGGCGCTCGAGTCGCCCCGGGCCCGTGATCGCTCCCATCGAGTGATCACGGGCCCTTGTCGTGGCGGGGTTCACACCCGAACCGAGCGAATCGATGCGACCGGTACGGGCCCCATACGCTACATTTAAATGGAAATCGTTTCCGTTAAGAGCATGTGTGCAGGAGTACCCCGCGTGATCAGAAATTTCGCCGCCCGAATTGCTGTCGCCACGCTGGGAGCCACCACCGCGTTCACGCTGGCCGCCTGCTCGGCCTCGTCCTCGGATTCGGGCAAGCCGCGAATCGTCGCCTCCACCGACGTCTGGGGCAGCGTCGCCGCCGCCGTCGGCGGACCGGACGTCGAGGTGAAGTCCATCATCGACAGCCCCACCGTCGACCCGCACTCGTACCAGACCACCCCGTCGGATGCCGCCGCCATCCGCGACGCGGCGCTGGTGGTCTACAACGGCGGCCACTACGACGAATTCGCCGAGAAGGCCGCCGAGGGGCGTGGCAGGCCCACGCTGTCGGCCTTCGAACTGCGCGCCGGCGCGGCGGCCACCGACGAGAACGAGCACGTCTGGTACGACATGAACACCGTGGGCGCGGTCGCGGACAGGATCGCCGACGAACTGGGCCGGGTCGACCCCGAGCACAAGCAGGCCTTCACCGAACGCGCGGCCACCCTGCGCGGGCAACTGGCCGGTGTCACCGCGATCACCGCGAAAATCGCCGCCGCGCATCCGAAGTCACCGGTCCTGCAGACCGAGCCGCTGGCGCACTACCTGCTCGTCGCCGCCGATACCGCCGATCGCACACCGCACTCGTTCGCCGAGGCGATCGAACAGGGCACCGATCCCGCGCCCGCCGACCTGGCCGCGGTCCGGGATCTGTTGAACACCAGGCAGGTTCGGGCGCTGGTCTACAACATCCAGACCGAGGACAAGACCACGAAGGATGTGGCGGCGACGGCGAAATCGGCGGGCGTGCCGGTTGTCGACGTGACCGAAACCCTCCCGGCGAACACCGATTTCGTGAAGTGGCAGACCGATAACGCGACGGCGCTGGCCGCGGCGCTCGGCTGAGGAGGATGACCATGCCCGGACCCCAGCCCGTCACCGATGCCGCGTCCCGGGAATCCGGTGCGGGCTCGCCCCGTTTCGACACCGCGGACTGCGCGTTCTGTGACACCGATCGAGAACCGGCGGGCGCCCCGGCGCCGGCGACCGATGTGCCCGCGGTATCGCTGCGGAACGCGGGTCTGGCCTACGGTCCGCGCACCCTGTGGCAGGGCCTGGATCTCGATATCGCTCCCGGCGAATTCGTCGCGGTCCTCGGCCCCAACGGGTCCGGCAAGACCTCGCTGCTGCGCATGCTGCTCGGGCAACTGCCACCGAGCGAGGGCACGGTCGAGGTGGACGGTGGTCCGGCCCGGCTGGGAAATCCGCGGATCGGGTATGTGCCGCAACAGAAGACGATCGACGCGGGCGTCCAGCTGCGCGGTGTCGATCTGGTCGGGCTGGGCGTCGACGGACATCGCTGGGGTCTGGGCTGGCGCCGCCGGGGCGAGCGCCGCCGCCGGGTCGCCGACGCGATCGCACAGGTCGGCGCCGAACGGTTCGCGACCGCGCCCCTGGAGTCGCTGTCCGGTGGTGAGCAGCAGCGACTGCGGGTGGCCCAGGCGCTGGCCGGCGATCCCCGGGTGCTGCTGTGCGACGAACCACTGCTGAGCCTCGACCTCGCGAATCAGCGCCTGGTCAGTGAGCTCATCGATCGCCGCCGTCGCACCCACGCTACCGCCGTACTGTTCGTAACCCACGAGATCAATCCGATTCTGCCGCTGGTGGATCGGGTGCTGTACCTGGTGGACGGCAAGTTCCGGATCGGCGCTCCCGACGAGGTGATGACCTCGGCGGTGCTGTCGGAGCTCTACGGCACCGAGATCGACGTCCTGCGGGTACGGGGCCGGCTGGTGGTCGTCGGCACGGGTGACGAGATCGACGCGCTCGGCACCCACCACGGCGAAGGAGCGGACCGATGAACGAGAAGCTGTCCGACGTCTTCACCACGATGCTCGATCTGCGCACCACCGCCGATCTGCTGTCCTACGACTTCGTCCAGCAGGCCGTGCTCGCCGCGGCGCTACTCGGACTGCTCGCCGGGGTGATCGGGCCGCTCGTGGTGAACCGGCAGATGTCGTTCGCGGTGCACGGCACCAGTGAGCTGTCACTGACCGGTGCGGCCGCGGCCCTGCTGGTCGGCATCGGGGTCGGCGCCGGCGCCATCGTGGGTTCGGTGGTGGCGGCGATCATGTTCGGGTTGCTGGGTTCGAGAGCGCGCGAGCGGGATTCCGTGATCGCCGTGGTCATGTCCTTCGGACTCGGGCTGTCGGTGCTGTTCCTGTGGCTGGGTCCCAGCCGCGCCGGATCGAAGTTCTCGCTGCTCACCGGTCAGGTGGTCAGCGTCGGCGACAGCGGGCTGACCTCGCTGGCGCTGTGCACCCTCGGCGTGCTCGCGGTGCTGGCGATCGTCTACCGCCCGCTGCTGTTCGCCAGTACCGATCCGGAAGTGGCCGTGGCACGTGGTGTTCCGGTGCGGGCGCTGTCGGTGGTGTTCGCGGTCGCGCTCGGCGTCACGGCGGCCTTCGGGGTGCAGATCGTGGGCGCGCTGCTGGTGTTGTCGCTGCTGATCACCCCCGCCGCGGCCGCCGCCCAGCTCACCGCGAGCCCGCTGCGCGCGACCGTGCTGTCGGTGCTGTTCGCCGAAATCGCGGCCGTGGGCGGAATCGTGCTGTCCCTGGCCCCGGGTGTCCCGGTGTCGACGTTCATCACCACGATCTCGTTCGTGATCTACCTGGTCAGCAGGTTCGTCGGGCGGCCGGTGCTGAACGCGCGCCGGCGCACGGCATCGCGTCCGGCCGCCGCTCCCGCGACACCGCGCCCGGCCCGGGTCCGCGAACCCGCGACAGCCGAGGCGGCGGCCGACTAGCGGCGGGCCGATTCCGCGCTGCCGCTCAGCCCTCGCCGGCGAGGGCGAACAGTCCGCTGTCGGTCTGCTCGATCAGGCCGTCGACCAGCAGCGAATCCAGCGCGCGGTCACGCTGGCCGGGATCGTGGGTCCAGGCCATATCCAGTGCCACCCTGGCGACCGGGCCCGACGCTCCGCGCAGGACATCCAGCAACCGGCCGCGGGCCTGGCGGTCGGTGCCGTCGTACTTCTGGGTGCGGCGTACGACATCCGAGGCCGGGCGGCCCGAGGCCACCCAGCTACACCGCGGCAGCGGGCACCGATCGCAATCCGGGGTCCGGGCGGTGCACACCGTCGCGCCCAACTCCATCAGCGCCGCGGAGAACACCGCGGCCCGATCGATGCGCGCCGGCAGCAGTTCCTCGGTCTCGGCCAGGTCGCGGGAACGGGGGTTCCCGGCCTCCGCGCGGCCGTGTACGGCCCGCGCGACCACGCGCCGAACATTGGTGTCCACCACCGGCACCCGCTGCCCGTAGGCGAAGCAGGCCACCGCCCGTGCGGTGTACGCGCCGATGCCCGGCAGTCCGAGCAGCACCTCCACATCGGCGGGAACCTCGTCCGCGTGCTCGGCGGCGAGCACCCGGGCGCACTCGTGCAGGCGCAGCGCCCGGCGTGGATAGCCGAGTTTGCCCCACGCCCGCAGCACCTCTCCCGGTGACGCCGCGGCCATCGCGGACGGCACCGGCCAGCGCGCCACCCACTCCCGCCAGATCGGCTCGACCCGCACCACCGGGGTCTGCTGCAGCATGATCTCGCTCATCAAGATCTGCCAGGCGCTCACCCCGGGGCGGCGCCACGGCAGGTCACGGGCGGAAAATTCGTACCATTCGATCAGTGCGTCGGCATCCACGCTCATGACTTCACCGCTGTCGCGACCTGGCGGCCGGTACTAATTTGCCCGGCCGTAACTCGACCGGACTCGCCGGTAGTGCGAAACCTATGGAAAATGGGACACATGCCTCATACCAACCCGATCAGTGCCTGGAAGTCTCTCCGTGAGGGTAACGACCGGTTCGTCAACGGCGCCCTGCAGCATCCCAGCCAGGGCGCCGCGGACCGCGCCAAACTCGTCGCCGGTCAACATCCGCGCGCGATCCTGTTCGGGTGCGGTGATTCCCGGGTAGCCGCGGAGATCATCTTCGACCAGGGCCTCGGCGATATGTTCGTCGTCCGCACCGCCGGACATGTCGTCGACGAATCCGTACTGGGGTCGATCGAGTACGGCGTCGAGATCCTCGATGTGCCGCTGATCGTGGTGCTGGGACACGACAGCTGCGGCGCCGTCCGCGCCACCATCGACGCGCTGGACGACGGCAACGTGCCCGGTGGATTCATCCGCAGTGTGGTCGAGCGGGTGACGCCGTCCATTCTCACCGGTCGCCGCGACGGGATCACCGAGGTCGACGAACTCGAGGCCCGGCACGTGCAGGAGACCGCGCGCCTGCTCACCGACCGCTCGAAGATCGTCTCCGACAGGGTCGAGGCCGGTCGCTGCGCGATCGCCTGTGTGAACTACAAGCTTGCCGACGGCCGCGCCCAGCTGCACAAGGTGATCGGCGATATCGGCGAAACGGTCTGAGCCGCAAGCATTCCCGTCGGGGCCTTCGCGCCGCCCGCGACCCTCGTCGCGGGTGGCGCGGAAATGTACCCGGCATCACCGCCAATTCGGTGCCGACACGCCGCGAACCTGAACGGGACCGCCCGATTGTGCCCTTACCGTTGTTGCCGTGCTGGAACCCAACGGACCGCTCCCACCGGAGATCTACTGGCGTCGCCGTCTGCTCGCCATCGGCGTGCTGATCGTCGTACTCGCCCTGGTCATCTGGCTGGCGATGCTGTTGCTGCGCGGCGGCGGGGGCGGGGGCGACAAGGACCCCAAGGCCGCCGCGGCCACCTCGACCTCGGCGGCGGCCGGCACCACCACCGCGGCCGAGGCCGGCGGTTCGAAGACCCCCGCCTCGGGCACCGTCAATTCCACCGCCAGCGGCAGCCCGGCGCCCTGCCCGGACCAATCGCTGGCGGTGAAGTCGAATGTCGGCCAGCCGACCTACAAGACCGGCGACCAGCCGGTGTTCACGGTCGTGATCACGAATATCTCCACCGCGGCCTGCACTCGTGACATGGGTTCGGGACTGCAGCAGGTGTGGGTGCAGTCGCTGGACGGGCAGCGGCGGCTGTGGTCGAGTACGGACTGCGATCAGGGCGGTCCGGCCGATCTGCGAACCCTCAACGGCGGTCAACAGGCGGCGTTCACGCTGACCTGGTCGGCCACCACCTCACAGCCCGGTTGTGCGGGCGACCGGGTTCCGGTACCGGCCGGTGGCTACGCCGTGGTGGCCCAGTTCGGTTCGGTGCGCAGCGCTCCGGAGACGTTCAATATCGCCTGAGCTCGCTCAGAGAGCGCCGAATTCGGTGGTTCGGACGGTACCGGATTCGGCCAGCCGGGACAGGCCCTCGCGGATCTGATGCGCCAGATCGGCATCGATACCCTCGACCCGTTCGATCTCCGACGCGCTGGCCGACACCAGTCCCGCCAGCGAACCGAAGGCGGCGATCACCGGTTCGGCTCGGCGCAGCGGGACCCGCGGAATCTCGGCCAGCACCCGATATCCCCGCGGCCCCACCGCGATGTCGAGCGCCTCGACGCTCGGCGGAAAACCCAGTGGCGCCGCCAGATTGGTGAGTTCCAGCAAATCCACCTCGAGCAGCGCGTCCAGCCCGCTCAACGCCCGGTCGACGACGGTATCGGCCACCGGATCGGTGCGCACGTAGTCGCGCACCAGCAACCGGCGCAAGGTTTCGGTATTGCCGACCAGCTCGGCCAGTTGCAGTGCCAGCTGGCGGCCATCCACCCCGAGTTCGTCGACATCGGAGGTGATCTCACGGGCCACCCGCCGCACCAATTCCAGGCAGTGCACCACCGCCAGCACATCCCGCAGGGTGGTGCAGTCGTTCAATTCCACCAGCGACAGTTGCCGGGTGGTCTCGTCGAGGCGCGATCGATACCGCTCCAAGGTCGCCATCGCCTGATTGGCCCGCGACAGGATCGTCTCGGACGTCTGGATCGGATGCCGGAATCCGTTGAGGTACACCGTGACGATGCCGGTCGAACGGCTCACCGACACCACCGGATGACCGGTCTGCGCGGCCGTGCGCTCGGCGGCCTTGTGCCGGGTGCCCGATTCGGTGGTCGGCAACGAGTGGTCCGGGACGAGGTGCACATTGGCGCGGCGGATCCGGGTGCCGTCGGTCGAGAGCACCACGGCGCCATCCATTTTCGACAATTCGCGCAGGCGGGTGGCCGAGAACTCGACATCGAGCTCGAAGCCGCCGTCGCAGATGCGTTCCAGCTCCTCGTCGTAGCCGAGCACGATGAGCCCGCCGGTGTGGGCGCGCAGGATCCGGTCGATGCCGTCGCGCAGCTCGGTGCCCGGGACCAGGCGGGCGATGGTGGAATTCAGGCCGGGATCACCGTCGACGGTGTCGACGTCCGCCGGGGTCGCGAACCCTCGCAGCGGCGCGGGACGGCCGAGCAGGTGCGTCATCCAACGGCCTGGGATCATTCCGCAGCCTCCACACGCTCGCGTCGTCTCTTGGACAAACCACTCGAGGCGAGTGCCGCGCGAACATTCGTGACCTCGTGCACCCTCATGGTGATGCCGGACAGGTCGGTCCCCGGCGGTACCAACGCCTCCGTGAAACCTAGCCGCTCGGCCTCGCGGAGCCGCCGCCCGACCCCCGTGACACGCCGCACCTCACCGGCCAGCCCGACTTCGCCGAGCACCACCATGCCGGGCCGCAGCGGGATATCGCGCTCGGCGCCGGTGATCGCGACCGCGACCGCGAGATCGGCGGCGGGCTCGGTCAGCCGCATTCCGCCGACGGTCGCGGCGTAGACGTCGTGCTTGCCGAGATAGACCCCGCAGCGGCTCTGCAGCACCGCCAGCACCATCGATACCCGGTTGTAGTCCAGTCCGCTCACGGCGCGGCGCGGTGCGGGCACCTGGGTGGACACGGTGAGGCCCTGCACCTCGCCGAGCAGCGGGCGCTTCCCGTCCATCGCGACGGTGATCGCCGTCCCGGGCACCTGATCCGCGCGATGGTGCAGGAACAGCCCGGAGGGATCGCTCACGCCGGCGATACCGTCGTCGTGCAGTTCGAAGCAGCCGACCTCGTCGGCACTGCCGAAGCGATTCTTGATACCGCGCACCATCCGCAAGGTGGAGTGTTTGTCGCCCTCGAACTGCAGGACCACGTCCACCAGGTGTTCGAGGGTGCGCGGACCGGCGACGTTGCCGTCCTTGGTCACATGGCCGACCAGCAGCACGGCGATACCGCTGGCCTTGGCCAGCGAAGTCAGCGCCGCGGTGACGGCCCGGACCTGGGTCACGCCACCGATGACCCCGTCGGCGTCGGCGGCCAGCATGGTCTGCACCGAGTCGACGACCAGCAGTGTCGGCCGGACCTGATCGACATGGCCGAGGATGGTGGCGAGGTCGGATTCGGCTGCGAGATAGACCCTTTCGTGCACCGCGCCGGTGCGGTCGGCGCGCAGCCGGACCTGCCCGGCGGACTCCTCGGCGGTGACGTAGAGCGCGCGTTCGTCGCGCTGCCGCGCCCACCGATGGGCCACCTCGAGCAGCAGGGTCGATTTGCCGACGCCGGGCTCACCCGACAGCAGCACCACCGAACCCGGCACGACACCTCCGCCGAGCACCCGATCCAGTTCCGCGACCCCGGTGGGCCGGGCGCGAGTGACCGTCGAGTCGATGGTGGAGATGGGCGCCGCGGCCGTCGAGGGCAGCAGCGCGCGACGCCCCGCGGAACTCGATCCCGCGGCCGGCGTCACCGCCACCTCGTCGACGGTCCCCCACTCGTTGCAACCGGGGCACCGCCCCACCCACTTGGCAACCTCGTTACCGCAGGAGGAGCACCGGTAGAGCGATTTCACCTTGGCCACGTGCGCAGCCTAGACAAAATGACCGACAGCGCGGCCACGGGAGCGGCCGCCGTTGCTCAGTGTCCCTCGTGCTCGGCGATCGTCGCGGCCTCGTGGCGCGGGGTGTCCGGGCCGGCGTCGACGGGCACCTGCACCTGCACGGTTCCGGCGTCCTTGAAGTTGAAGGTCACGCCGTAGGTCAGGCCCGCCACCACATCGCGGGTGAGACCGGTGATCTCGACCAGGATCGGGTGCGCGTTCGGATCGGCCGGCTGATCGGCGGTACCGGCGCCCTCTTCGCGCGGGGAGGCGCTGTGCTCCGGGGTGGGCGTCGCCGGAGAACTCGAGGCGGTCGGGGACGGCGTGGCCTCGGCACCGGCCTGGCCCGCCTTCGCGGCGGCCGGACCGGCGGCCACGACGGTCTGTCCGGGCACCAGCTGCGGGCTCGCGGGGGTGATCTTGACCTGACCGAGGTCGGTGGTGACGCTGACCAGCTGGTCGGTGCGGGAGGAACCCTGATTGATCGCGCTGAACGCGACCACGGCCTTACCGCCCTTGGCGTTGGTGTACTCCTCGGACTGCGGCAGCAGAATGCGCACGTCCCGCAGGGCGACCGAGCCGACGGTGGCGGCGTTGCCGTTCACCGCGGCGACTTGATGTGCGGTCTGCGAGATCTGACCGGCACCGCATCCGGACAACGCCAGTGCCGCACCGGTGGCCAGCGCGGCGACGGCGAATACGCGCCGCGACACCTTGGTCACATTCGACGCTGTGGTGGCTTTCAGGGCAGTCACGGGTTGTCCTCCATGTCGACCGGCTCACTCCACGATGGAGAGTAGTAGTAGGCAGCGTAGTAGTTCGCAGGGTGGTCGGTGTGGACCGGTCCGGTGTAGTGTCACGCGGCGGCCTGTGAGCTCTGTATCCCGTTCTGCCGCAACAAGATGCATACGCATCGCGATCTGTCAAGCCCCGCCGTCGGCCTGTTGTGGCCCTGACCTGCGCCGTTGATCGCGGCGTTATCGAGTCGCATGTTAAACTGTGAACATCGAAAGGGGCACGGGACACATGATTTTTAAGGTCGGAGACACCGTCGTTTACCCCCACCACGGAGCGGCGCTGATCGAAGCAATCGAGACTCGCACCATCAAGGGTGTTCAGAAAGAGTATCTGGTCCTGAAGGTCGCACAAGGCGATCTCACCGTTCGGGTTCCCGCGGAGAACGCGGAATACGTCGGCGTCCGCGACGTCGTCGGCCAGGAAGGTCTAGATCGAGTCTTCCAGGTGCTGCGCGCTCCGCATACCGAGGAACCCACGAACTGGTCTCGGCGGTACAAGGCCAACCTCGAGAAGCTCGCCTCCGGCGATGTGAACAAGGTGGCCGAGGTCGTCCGCGACCTGTGGCGACGGGAGCAGGACCGCGGCCTGTCCGCCGGCGAGAAGCGGATGCTGGCCAAGGCCCGGCAGATCCTGGTCGGTGAGCTCGCGCTCGCCGAGGGCACCGACGACGTCAAGGCCGAGACCCTGCTCGACGAGGTTCTCGCCGCGGCCTCCTGACCGCAATCTTGACGCTCGACTCTTCCCGCCGCGTTGTGGCATTGGTTCCTGCCGCCGGCCGGGGTGTTCGCCTGGGTGAGTCCACACCCAAGGCTTTCGTCCCGGTCGGCGGCAGTCCCATGCTCGTACGCGCAGTAGACGGCCTGATCGCGTCCGGGGTCGTGGACCGCATCGTGATCATGGCGCCCATCGAGATGCTCGATGCCGCCCGACAACTGCTCGCCGCTCATGCCCCCGCGGCCAGCTCCACCCCGGTCGATGTGGTGGCCGGCGGCGCCGAACGCACCGATTCGGTGCGCGCCGGATTGGCCGCCGCCCCGGAGGCCACCCATATCCTCGTGCACGACGCGGCCCGCGCCCTGACGCCGCCGTCGCTGATCGCCCGGGTCGTCGCCGAGTTGCGCGCCGGACAGCGTGCGGTCGTTCCGGGCGTCCCGGTGGCGGACACCATCAAGTCCGTGACCGCGGCCGGCGACGTCACCGGCACTCCGGACCGCTCCGGGCTGCGAGCGATACAGACACCCCAGGGCTTCGACGCGGAGTTGCTGCGCTCGGCCTACGCCGTGGATCTACCCGCGACCGACGATGCCGGTCTGGTCGAGTCCTTCGGCGCGACCGTCCGCGTGATCCCCGGCGATCCCATGGCCTTCAAGATCACCGATCAACTGGATCTGCGGCTCGCGCAGGCCCTGGTCACCGGCGCTCCCGGCGTGCATGCCGGCACCGTCACCGCGGCGGGGGTGCACCGATGACCGATCTCACCGCACTGCGCACCGGAATCGGCAGCGACGTCCACCCGGTCGAGGCCGGTCGTCCGTGCTGGATGGCCGGGCTGCTCTTCGACGGTGACGACGGCTGCTCGGGCCACTCCGACGGCGATGTGGCCGCGCACGCCCTCTGCGACGCGCTGTTGTCTGCCGCGAATCTCGGCGACGTCGGCGCGGTATTCGGTACCGGCCGCCCCGAATGGGAGGGCGTATCCGGCGCCGCGATGCTCACCGAGGTGCGACGACTGCTCGACGAGGCCGGATATTCCATCGTGAACGCGGCCGTCCAGATCATCGGCAATCGCCCGAAGGTCGGGCCGCGTCGCGCCGAGGCCCAGAAGGTGCTGGGCGACCTGCTCGACGCGCCGGTCTCGGTATCCGGAACAACCTCCGACGGCCTGGGTCTGACCGGCCGCGGCGAGGGCATCGCGGCCGTGGCCACCGCACTGCTGGTGCACGACAGCCGATGTAGTACTCGTAAGCACACGTAGCGCCGCATTCGCGGCGAACCCCTCGCTCCACCGGTGATCCGTTCGAGCATTCGGCCGATACCGAATATCGGCGCCGAAATATCGCGCGAACGACTTCGCTTCGTAATTCCCTTCCGGCCCCGCGGTGGCATCACATTCGAGGCACCGTGGACCATAGGAGGGGCCAACCCGTACCGTTGTTCAACAAGCCTTAGGATGGCTGGTCGTGACTCTGCGCCTATTCGACACCGAGACGCGGACCCTGCGGGATTTCACCCCGCTGGTCCCCGGACATGCCTCGGTGTACCTGTGTGGCGCCACCGTGCAGGGGGAACCGCATATCGGACATGTCCGCAGCGGCGTCGCCTTCGACGTCTTGCGCCGCTGGCTCACCGCGAACGGCTACGACGTGGCCTTCGTGCGAAATGTCACCGATATCGAAGACAAGATCCTCACCAAGGCCGCCGCGGCGGGCCGCCCGTGGTGGGAGTGGGCCGCGACTCACGAACGCGCATTCGACCGGGCCTATGCGGCGCTCGGCGTCCTGCCGCCGTCGGTGGAGCCGCGCGCGACCGGGCACATCACTCAGATGATCGACATGATGCAGCGGCTCATCGACCGCGGTCACGCCTACGCCGCGAGCGGCAACGTGTACTTCGACGTGCGCAGTTACCCGGCCTACGGCGCCCTGTCCGGACACCGGCTCGAGGATGTGCAGCAGGGTGAGAGCGCCGGGCTGGGCAAACGCGATCCGCGCGATTTCACGCTGTGGAAGGCCGCCAAACCCGGTGAGCCGACCTGGCCGTCGCCCTGGGGGCCGGGGCGTCCCGGCTGGCATCTGGAATGCTCCGCGATGGCCGAGTTCTATCTCGGACCGGAATTCGATATCCATTGCGGCGGTATGGATCTGGTATTCCCGCACCACGAGAACGAAATCGCCCAATCACGAGCCGCCGGTGACGGATTCGCGCGGTATTGGCTGCACAACGGATGGGTGACACTCGGCGGCGAGAAGATGTCGAAATCGCTCGGAAACACGCTGTCCGTGCCGAATGTGCTCACCCGGGTGCGGCCCGTGGAATTGCGGTTCTATTTGGGCAGTGCGCATTACGCGTCGATGCTCGAATACTCCGACCAGGCGTTGAACGACGCCGCGCAGACCTATCAGCGGATCGAGGCATTCGTGCAGCGCACCGTCGAGCGGGTCGGGGAGGTCGCGGTCGGCAAGTGGACCGATACCTTCGCCGAAGCTCTGGACGACAATCTCGCGATTCCCAAGGCGCTGGCCGAAATTCACCGCGTCGTCCACGAGGGCAATCGGGCACTCGAGGCGGGCGCGAACGAATCGGCGCGCGAGGCGGCCGGGCAGGTGCGGGCGATGCTCGGCATTCTGGGTGTCGACCCGCTGGATGCGCACTGGGCCGGGCCCAAGGATTCCTCCGCGGCCGAGTCCGCGCTCGACGTCCTGGTCCGCGCCGAACTCGAACGCCGCCAGCAGGCGCGTAGCGCCAAGGACTGGGCGACCGCCGACGCCGTGCGTGATCGGCTCGGCGCCGCCGGAATCGAGGTCGTCGACACTCCCGGCGGCTCGGACTGGTCGCTGGCCAAATGACTGACCGAGCGAAGCCTGCTGATCGGGTGCGGGTATCGCGACCCACACGAAAGGCGTACTGATGGCAGGCAATTCGCAGCGACGAGGCGCGATCCGCAAAGGCGGCACCAAGAAGGGCCAGACGGTCGGCAGCGGCGGCCAGCGCCGCCGCGGACTGGAAGGGCGGGGGGCGACCCCGCCCGCCACCGCCCGCAAGTACCACCCCGCGGCCAAGCGTGCCGCCGCGGCGGCGAAGGCGGCCAAGGCTACCCAGGGCTCGGGCCGCCCGCGGCCCAGCACCCGCAAGGGTGACGACGGTCCCGAGCTGGTTCTCGGCCGCAACCCCGTGGTGGAGTGCCTGCGCGCCGAAGTCCCCGCCACCGCCCTGTATGTCGCGCTCGGCACCGAGAACGACGACCGCCTCAGCGAATCCGTCCAGCGCGCCGCCGATGCCGGAATCTCCATTCTCGAGGTCTCGCGCACGGATCTGGATCGAATGAGCACCAACGGGCTGCACCAGGGCATGGCCCTACAGGTGCCGCCCTACCGCTACGCGCACCCCGACGATCTGCTCGACACCGCCCGCGCCTCCGGTACCGCACCGCTGCTGGTGGCGTTGGACAACATCTCCGATCCGCGCAACCTGGGCGCGGTGATCCGCTCGGTCGCGGCATTCGGTGGCCACGGCGTGGTGATCCCGCAGCGCCGCAGTGCCAGCGTCACCGCCGTCGCCTGGCGCACCAGTGCCGGCGCGGCGGCCCGGCTGCCGGTGGCCCGTGCGACCAATCTCACTCGCACACTGAAGGATTGGGCCAAGGCCGGTCTGCAGGTGGTGGGCCTGGACGCCGGCGGCGATACGGTCCTCGACGAATTCGACGGCACCACACCGACTGTCGTGGTGGTCGGCTCGGAAGGTAAAGGGCTGTCCCGCTTGGTCCGCGAGACCTGCGACAGCATCCTGAGCATCCCGATGGCCGGCCCGGTGGAATCCCTGAACGCCTCGGTGGCGGCGGGCGTCGTGCTCGCCGACATCGCCCGCCAGCGGCGATGAAACCGCGAAAGACACCCATCGCACCGTAAAATAGCGCGGGTGGCCATGAACCAACCCGATTACTGGGGTGCCCTGCCCGAGCCGCCGACCGGTAATCCGGTCGAGCATCCGCACGCGACCACGGTGCTCCTACTCGGCGTGTTGAGTCTGTTGTGTTGTGGCGCACTGGGTCCCGTGGCCTGGGTGATGGGCAAGCGGGCGCTCGACCAGATCGAGGCGTCCGGCGGTGTGATCGGCGGCCGGTCGCAGGTGATGGTCGGCTACATCGTCGGCATCGTCGGCACGGTGATGATGGTGGTGTACGCCGGCATCTTCATGCTGATGCTGATCGGCGGGGACTGAGCCCGGTCCGGGCTCGGTCTACCGGCCCGGTTCGGAGCCGCTGCTGTCGAGTCCGGGGCGCGTCGGCGGCGACAACTCCTCCGCGGGCCATTCGGCGCTGATACTGCCCGACCACTGCGGCTGGCGGCGGTCGCGGAACGCGGCCATCCCCTCGGCGGCATCGACACTCTGACCGACCACTCCGTGCAGTTCGGTCTCCAACCGGCCGACCGACTCCGGACTCATCCCCAGCCCTTCCCACAGCAACCGCTTGGACAGCGCCGTCGGCAGCGGCGCCGAACCGGCCGCGAGATCGTGGGCGACGGCCAGGGCGGTCGGCAGCACCTCACCCGCGGGCAGGCTGCTGTTGGCCACCCCCATCTGCCGGGCTTCGTCACCGTCGAAGGTCCGCCCGGTGAGCATGATGTCGGCGGCATTGGCCATGCCCGCCAGCCGCGGCAGCGTCCAGTGGGCGTAACCGTCGGCCATCGCGCCGCGCCGCACCTGATTGAGCCCGTACACGGCGTCGGTGGCCATGTAGCGCAGATCGCACTGCAGAGCCAGCGACAGCCCGATACCCACCGCGTGGCCGTTGACCGCGGCGATCACCGGCTTGCGGATCTGCCACGGCGGCGGGTCGATCGTGCCGCTGACATCACCCACCCGGCTGGACAGGTCCGCGCCGGCACAGAACGCCGGCGGCGTACCGGTGATCACCACCGCGCGGATCGCGTCCTCGATATCACAGCGGCGCAGTGCCGCCCCGAGCTCCGTCGCCATCGCAGGAGTCATGGCGTTCTGCTGAGCGGGGCGATTGAGTGTGAGTACGGCGACACCGGCGGACACATCGACGTGCAGTTCCGAACTCATGCGACACAATGCTACTGCGTTGGCCTCCGCTCCGCTCCGGCGGGTTTTCGACCCCTTCGGCCTCGATTTGTCACTCCTCCGGTCGGTCGCCGCGCTCCCTCCCCGGCGTCGCCGCTCGCGAAGTTACCGCAGGATCTGACGACCGATGGCCCATTTGTGGACCTCGGTGGGGCCGTCGTAGAGGCGGAAGGCGCGCATATCCCGGAAGATCATCTCGACGACGGTTTCGTCGCTGATTCCGATACCGCCCAGCACCTGCACACAGCGGTCGGCGACCTTGAAGAGTTCCTCGGACACATAGGATTTCGCCATCGAGCTCTCGTGGCGGCCCTTGTGCCCCTGGTCCATGAGCCAGCAGGCGTGCCAAATGGTCAGGCGGCACTGATGCAGCGCGATCTCGTTGTCGGCCAGCATGAACGACACGCCTTCGTGCTCACCGATCGGCTTACCGAAGGCCGTGCGGGTCTTGGCGTGCTCGACGGCGATGCTCTGGGCCCGTTCGGCGGCACCCAGCCAGCGCATGCAGTGCGTGAGGCGAGCGGGGGCCAGGCGCAACTGGGCGTAGCGCATGGCCTGGCCGCTCTCGCCGAGCAACGATTCCTTGGGCAGCACCAGATTCTCGAAGCTCACCACGCCGTGGCCGCCGACGTAGTTGCGGTCCATGGTGTTCATGGTCCGTTCGATGACGATGCCCGGCGTGCCACCCTCGGTGAGGAACAGGGTCGGCCCCTCGGGCAGATGCGGGTTGGCCTCCAGTTTGGCCATGATGATCCAGGTCTTGGCCCCGTCGGCTCCGGTGATCAGCCACTTGCGGCCGTTGATGGTGAAGTTCTCACCGTCGAAGGTGGCGGTGGTGGCGAGCTGACCGGGGTCGGATCCGGCGCCGCCCGGCTCGGTCATGGCGAAGACCGACCGCTGATGTCCGTTGATCACCGGCATCAGGTATCGGTCGATCTGTTCCGGAGCGGCGACCTTGGACAGCAGGAACATATTGCCCTCGTCGGGGGCCGCGCAGTTCATCGCGACCGGGCCGAGGGTGGACCAGCCGGCCGCCTCGTACAACACGGCCTGCTCGACGTGGGTCAGTCCGCGCCCGCCCAGCGCCTCCGGCGCCTGGATGGTGAGCAGCTTCTCGGCACGAGCCAGTTCGACCAGTTCCTGCCGCAGCTCGTCGTTCGGGCCGTGCGCGGTCAGGCGTGGGTCGCGCTCGAAGGGAACGATCGTGTCGATGACGAACCGGCGTATGCGGTCACGTTCGGCGGCGAGGTCGGCAGGTATCGAGAAGTTAATCATGATTCACCTTTGTTCGGGGCCTGAGTTGGAGCATACGTCGCAATCGGCGCAGGACTGAAGGCAACTGCCCTCATCGATCACCGCCGAACTGCCGCGCACTCCCGTCACCGTTCGCCGGTGGCAGACCCTTCGGCGGTCAACCCAGGATTTCGTGCAGAAACCGCTCGACTTCCGCACGATATGCGGCGGGTTGATCATCGTGGACAAGATGTCCGGCAGCACCCACCACCAGATGCCGCACCTCGGGCCGGGCCGCAGCCATCTCCCGCATCTGATCCGGTGGAGTGATCGTGTATTCGCCTTCTATCAGCAATGTCGGCACCCGCACCGCACGCCATTGCGCCCAGAAATCGCGAGTACCCCATTCCTCGGAGATATCGCGGAAGGTGCCGACCGAACCGTGCAGCCGGTACCCATCGGGTCCCGGCGTGAACGAATTCAGGAAGTAGCGACCGGCGACCGGTCCGAAGTACTCCAGCACCGCGTCGGCGTCCGGGAACGGTTGCGGCCAGGAGGAGATCATCTCCGCCCAGTGCCGCGCGGTACGCCCGCGGAAGTCGGGCGCCATGTCCTCGACCACCAGCGCCCGCACCCGCTCGGGATGAGCGGCGGCGAACATCCAGCCGTGCAGCCCGCCCATCGAATGCCCGATCACCACCATCGGTCCCGGCACCGCGGCGGTGGCGGCGGCCAGATCGGCGACGAACGCCTCGGTGGTCAGCTCCTGCGGGGCCGGCCGACCGTGACCCGCCGCGTCGAAGGTGTACACATGCCCGAACTCGCGCAACCACGGCACCTGACCCGCCCAGGTCCGCGCGCTGCCCATCAGACCGTGCAGTAGCAGAATCGACACCCCGGTGCCGCCCTCGTCGTACAACATCGGCACCGACGATACGTGCCGCGCCGGAGGATTAGCCTGTGCTCATGGCTGTTGTGAAGATCAATGCGATCGAGGTTCCCGAGGGAGCCGGACCCGAACTCGAGAAGCGGTTCGCCAACCGGGCGCACGCGGTGGAGAACTCGCCCGGATTCCTGGGCTTCCAGCTGCTCCGTCCGGTTGCCGGTGACAACCGGTATTTCGTTGTGACGCAGTGGGATTCGGAAGAATCCTTCGCGGCCTGGCGGGACGGACCGGCCAAGGAGGCGCATGCGGGACAGGCCCGGCAGCCGGTCGCGACCGGCGCCTCACTGCTCGAATTCGAGGTCGTTCTCGACGTAGCGGGCAAGTCCTCCGCGAGCTGAGGCCCGCACCGACGCGGACCGGCCGGCCTCGACATCACGAGACCGGCCGGGATTCGCGCGGGCGCGACCGCGTTCAGCTCTCGAGCGCGGCGTCCAGCTCGATCGTCTCGACCCCGGCCAGCGCCTTGCTGATGGGGCAGCCGGCCTTGGCGTTCTGGGCGGCCTGTTCGAAACCGGCGGCATCGATATCCGCGACGCGTCCGCGCACGGTCAGCACGATCCTGGAGATCCGGAAGCCACCGGCCGGATCCGGTCCGAGCGTCACATCGGCGTTGACGTCCAGGCTCTGCACCGTGCCGCCCGCCGCGGCGATCTGACCGGACAATGCCATCGCGTAGCAGGACGAATGCGCGGCCGCGATCAGTTCCTCGGGGCTCGTGGTGCCCTCGGCGGTATCGGCGGTTCGCTTCGGGAACGAGACATCGAACTTGCCGACGCCGGAGCTCGCCAATTCGACCTGTCCGGATCCGTCCTGCAAACCGCCGGTCCATGCGGTCCGCGCGCTACGTGTGGGCATCGCTGTCCTTTCGTCGATGTCGATAGTCGTCGCGTCGAACCTACCCCCGCGACCGGCGCCGGTCAGGCCATATCGCGGCGGACCAGCAATGCGATTGTGGCCGCGGCGAATACGACGATGTAGACGGCCAGCGCCACGACCGCAGCCGGCCGAGAGAGGATGTCGAGCACCCCGGGAGTCGCCGCGCCCCCGACGGTGCGCATCGCGCCCGCCAGCGAGCCCGCCGCGGTGCCCGGCAGATGGTCGGTGATCGCCCGGATCGGCGCGAAAATCGACGCCACGCCGCGCAGCAGGTTCTCCACCACCAGCACCCACACCAGGCCCAGCCCGACCGCCAGCGCCGGTCCGCGCGCGATCGCCGCGACCGCCGCACCGGCCAGCGTCCACATACCGAGGATCGCCACCCCGGTGCCGAGGCCGAGTGCCGTCCGCCCGAGTGTGGGCAGTGTCAGGGATTGCTGCTCGACCACGCCGATCAGCGCGGCCACCCCGGTGTCCACCGCGAACGCGGTGACGACCAGTGCCACCACCACGGTGACCAGCGCCAGTACCGTGCCGCCCACCACCGCGGCCCGCGACGGTCCCTGCGTGAACACGGTTTTCCAACTGCCCCAGCCGTATCCGCTACCCGCCACCAACGCGCCGAGCACCAGCATGAGCCCTCCGCCGAACATGGCCATCCCCTGGGTGAACACCTCCGGCACGGCGGCCGGCAGCATCAGCTGCAGCAGCACCTCGCGCGGTTGCCCGTTCGACATCCGGGAACTGCTGCCGGAGGTGTAGGCCAGATAGTTGAACAGATAGGCGAAGACGAGATTCAGCACGATCCAGGTACCGAGCACGATCCAGAACGCCGGCCATTTCCGCAGTCGGGCGAATTCGGCTCGGGCACAGGCCATCAGGTCGGCGATCATATCGGACTCTCCTGTTTCGTCATCTCGAAGAACACTTCCTCCAGCGATTTCTCGTCGATCCGCAGCTCGAGCAGATCCGCCCGCGCCTCGACCACCGCGCGTGCCACCTCGGGCGCCATTGCCCTACCGGCATCGACTCTGATGCCGGCGGCGGTCAGCAACGCGGCATGATCGCCCACCACCCGGCGAACGGCCGGATAGGCCGCTTCCATCGGTTCGGCGCGCACGAGAAGTGTTGCCGCACCGCGCAATCGACTCACCGTCGATTCGGTGAGCAGCCGCCCGCCCGAGATGACCCCGACCCGATCGCATATTTCCTGCACTTCACCGAGCAGATGCGAGGAGAGCACGACGGTGTGCCCGTCGGCGGCCAATCCGGTGACGAGTTCGCGCATCTCGGCCATGCCCGCGGGATCCAGGCCGTTGGTCGGTTCGTCGAGAATGAGCAGATCCGGTCGCCCGAGCAGGGCCGCACCCACACCCAGACGCTGTTTCATCCCCAGCGAGTAGGTGCGGAGGCGATCATCGGCGCGATCGGCGAGTCCGACCCGGGCCAGGACCTGATCGACCTCGGCGAACAACTCCCGGCCACGCCCGGAACCGGCGTAGCGGTAGCGAGCCAGGACGCGCAGGTTATCGCGACCGGACAGATACGGATAGAAACCGGGACCTTCGATGAGAACACCGATCCGGCGCAGCGCCTCCGGATCGCCGGGCCGGCGACCCAGCACCGTCGCGGTGCCCGAACTCGGCGCGATCAGGCCGACGAGCATGCGCAGCGTGGTGGTCTTACCCGCCCCATTGGGTCCGAGGAAGCCGTAGATCTCACCCCGGCGCACGGTCATCTCGACCGCGTCGACGACCGTGTGGCCGCCGTATCGTTTGGTCAGCGCCTCGGTGGCGACGATCGAATCGGGCCCCGGTCGTGCGGTCTGGGTAGCCGTCCCGGCCGCGCGGTCCGGGTCGGTGGAATCCGAACTGTTCATATCTCGACAATCCGCTTCGCCGGGTGCCGGCACATCCGCCGCCACGCTCGGGCCGGCGTACGTATCCGGACGTAATTCCCCCCGCGGACCCCCGCGGCGCGCTCGGACGGGGTTACGGTTTCGACTGTGGAGCAGAGCAAGCGGCCCCGCGGCTGGGATGTGCTGCTGAGCGTGATCATCGCCGGCGTCCAGGTGGGCGCCGGCCATGCCGCAAACGCCCACCAGTCCGGTCTGCGGTCGCTGGACGCGCTCGGATATGCCCTGCTGGTGGCCGGACCGGCGCTACTGCTGCTGCGGCGCGCTCATCCGCGTGCGGTGTTCGTCGCCGTGCTCGCGATCACCGCCGGCTATCTGCTGGCGGGCTACGGATACGGCCCGATCTTCATCTCGCTGGTCATCGCCTTTCTCACCGCGGCCGCCCAGGGCTCGCGCTGGTACACCTATCCCCTGGTGCCGCTGGGCTATCTGCTGATGGTGTGGCCCGGGCCCGCGCTGCGCGGACACGGCACGAGCGGATGGCCGATGGTCGGCATCATGGCCTGGCTGGTCGTGTTGATCGCGGTCGCCGAGGGCATTCGCCAGCGACGTTCGGTGCTGACCGCCCGGCGCCAGCGCGCCGAGGCGGCCCGTCGCAACGAGGAGGCCGAACGCGCCCGCGAACTGGCCGAACGCGATCAGCGGGCAACCCTGGAACGACTGGCCATCGCGCGAGAACTGCACGATGTGCTCGCGCACAGTCTGTCGCTGATCAACGTGCAGTCGTCGGTGGCGCTGGAACTGCTGGACCGCAAACCCGAGCAGGCCGCCACGGCGCTGTCGGCGATCAAGGAGGTCAGCCGCGATGCGCTCGGTGAGGTGCACAGCCTGCTGCGGTCGATCCGGGCAGGTGCGGAAACCGTTGCGGCGCCGACCGCTCCGGCGGTCGGGATCGGCGATCTGGAATCATTGCTGGCTCCGACCCGAGCCGCCGGGACGGTAGTTCGTACGACGGTGTCGGGCACACCGAGACGATTGCCGGTGGTGGTCGATGTCGCCGCCGCCCGCATCGTCCAGGAATCCCTGACCAATGTGCTGCGGCACGCACCCGGCGCCGAAGCCGGCGTCACCGTGGACTATTCGCCGACCGGCCTGTGCATCACTGTGGACAACGAGCGGCCGGCGAATTCTCCACAGTCATCCACAGCCGGTGGGGGCAACGGCATTCCGGGCATGATCGAACGTGCCCATGCGCTCGGCGGCGAACTGTCGGCGGCAGCACGCGACGACGGCGGCTTCCGGGTCCGGGCGCGCCTGCCGATCCTCGCGTCGACGCCCCCCGAATACCCTGATACGCAGGAGGTTTCGTGAGTGGCATTCGTGTACTGGTGGCCGACGACCAGGCGCTGGTGCGGGCCGGATTCGCCGCCCTGCTGGACGCGCAGGACGGCATCGAGGTGGTCGGCGAGGCCGACAACGGCGAGCACGCCCTGCGCATGACCCGCCAATTGCGTCCCGATGTGGTGTTGATGGATATCCGGATGCCGGTGCTCGACGGCCTGGCCGCCACCCGCGAGATCGCCGCCGACCCCGGCCTCGCCGCGGTGCGAGTGGTGGTGCTGACCACCTTCGAACTCGACGAATACGTCTTCGAGGCCATGCGGTCCGGCGCCACAGGATTCCTGGTCAAGCACACCGAACCCGCCGATCTCGTGAAGGCGGTCCGGGTGGTCGCCGGCGGTGACGCCCTGCTCTCACCCAGCGTCACCCGCCGACTGGTCGCCGAATTCGCCACTCACGCCAAACCCGCACCCACGGCCGCCCTGTCGGAGCTCACCGATCGCGAACGCGAGGTGATGGCGCTGGTGGCCGAGGGCCTCACCAATGCCGAGATCGGACAGCGCCTGTTCATGAGCCCGGCGACCGCACGCACGCATGTGAGCCGAATCCTGTTGAAACTCAACGCCCGCGACCGGACCCAATTGGTCGTGATGGCCTACGAGTCGGGATTGGTCCGGCCCGGTTGGCAGTAGGGCGACGGGAGCGGTCCCGGATCAGTCCCCGGGATTGGATTGTTCGCGTTCGGAATCGGTGAATCCCGCACGCCGGGCCGCGCCGGGATCGGACTGCAGTCGCGCCGAATACGCGGCGGCCGCCCCGAATACACCGGCGACACCCGCGGGCGCCGCGGCATAGGTGATCGACTGGCTCGGCGCGAAGCCCATGCGCGAGCCGATCTCCACGGCATCCATATTCGCGCCGAGGAACAGGAAGTCCCAGCTGTAGACCTCCTGCTGCTGGGTGATCAGCGAACGCACCGCCGCATGCGTCCATTCGCGGCTGGAATTCTCATGACCGTCGGTGAGTACCACCACGATGACCGTGCCGGGCCGCTCGGATTCGGGACGGGCCGCCAATTCGGCGCCCACATCGGTGACCAGCCTGCCGAGTGCGTCGTACAGGGCCGTACCGCCGCGCGGAAGCAGCTGCGGCGCCGGGATCCGATCGATCGGCACATTGGAATACACACACTCGTATTCGGTGTCGAACTGCGCCAACGTCACCTGGATCTGCTTCGGCAGCGTGCGTTGCTGCTCGAAATAGGCGGCCAAGCCGCCCTCGGTATCGGCCTTGATCGACTGCATGGACCCGGAGCGGTCCAGCAGCACCGCGATGAGCGTCGCATCCGGATTGGTCATCGTCTCTCCCCCTGTCGAATATCTCGAACGCTCTCCACCGTACGCCCGCGCACCGACACCGGCGGACCAGCGCACTCGCCACCACCGCCGGGCCTGGATACGCCCTGCGGCGTAGGACGGATACCGCTTCGGCGCCGATGGCGGGACGCCCGGGTGACAGCACACTGGTGACATGACGATCCGTTTCGGAACCATGCTCGTTCCACGATCCGGCGGCAGCTGGGTCGCGGCCGCCCGCACCGCCGAACAGCGGGGCTACCACACCCTCCTGCTACCGGACACCCTGAATACGCCGTCCCCGTTCCCGGCGTTGGCGGCGGCCGCCGCGGTGACGACCACGCTGCGCCTGCGCCCCAACGTCATCGCGGTCCCGCTCCACACGCCGACCGCGGTGGTCCGGGAAACCGCTGCCCTGCAACTCCTTTCCGACGGCCGGTTCGAGCTGGGGCTCGGCATCGGCCGGCCCGCTGCCGAATCGGAGGCCGAACGCCTGGGCCGGCCGTGGGGTTCGCCCGGACAGCGCCGGGCCCTGCTGCTCGAGACGGTCACGGCCGTGCGCGCCGAGGTGGATCCGGCGCCGCCGATCGTGGTCGCCGCGTCCGGAGCGCGAATGCTCACCGCCGCAGCGGAATTCGCCGATCGCATCGTCGCCGCGCTGCTGCCGGACGCGAGCGAGCGGGACGTCGCGCAGCTGATCTCCCTGGTCCGCGACCACACCGATCGCCCGATCGCGTTCACCAGTCAGCTCATGGGCGTTGGTGATGTGACGTCGTGGTCGCCGGCCGGTCAGCGCTTCGACGTCGCACAGCTCCGCGAGGCGAACTCGTTCGGCCTGCTCCCCGGCGATCCCGACGCCGCCGCCGACATCCTGCGGCACCGGCGCGACGAGTACGGCATCGACGAGGTGATCGTTCCCGGCGACCTCGCCGACGCGTTCGCCCCGATCATCGAGCGCCTCCGCTGAAATGGATCGTGCCGATCACCCCTTTGCGGGGTGACCGGCACGATCGGTCTCGCTCGGACTACTACTCGCCCGAGGCCTCCGGGGTCGGCTCACCGGCACCGGCCAGCGCCGCCACCGGCTCGGCCTCCGGCTTCGCGGGCTTGGCCCGACCGGCGAAGGTGAACTTGGCGTCCTCGCCGGCGCCTTCGCCGTCCCAGTTCTCGACATCGACCGAGACGATCTGACCGGGGCCCAGCTCGCCGAAGAGGATCTTCTCCGACAGCTGATCCTCGATCTCGCGCTGAATGGTGCGACGCAGCGGCCGCGCACCCAGCACCGGATCGAAACCGCGCTTGGCCAGCAGGCTCTTGGCCTGGTCGGTGAGCTCGATCTCCATATCCTTGTTCCGCAGCTGCGTCGCGACGCGGTTGATCATCAGATCGACCATCTCCACGATCTGCTCGTTGGTGAGCTGGTGGAAGACGATCACGTCGTCGATACGGTTCAGGAACTCGGGCCGGAAGTGCTTCTTCAGCTCGTCGTTGACCTTGAGCTTCATCCGCTCGTAGTTCGAGCCCTCGTTGTTGGACTGGGCGAAGCCCAGACCCACGGCCTTCGAGATATCCGAGGTACCCAGGTTCGAGGTGAAGATCAGCACGGTGTTCTTGAAGTCGACCGTACGACCCTGACCGTCGGTGAGACGGCCGTCCTCGAGCACCTGCAACAGGGTGTTGTAGATCTCCTGATGCGCCTTCTCGATCTCGTCGAACAGCACCACCGAGAACGGCTTGCGGCGCACCTTCTCGGTGAGCTGGCCGCCCTCCTCGTAGCCGACGTAGCCCGGAGGGGCACCGAACAGCCGCGAGGCGGTGAAGCGATCGTGGAACTCGCCCATGTCGATCTGGATGAGGGCATCGTCCTCACCGAACAGGAAGTTCGCCAGCGCCTTGGACAGCTCGGTCTTACCGACACCGGACGGACCGGCGAAGATGAACGAGCCCGACGGGCGCTTCGGATCCTTCAGACCGGCGCGGGTACGGCGGATCGCCTTGGAAACGGCCTTGACCGCGTCCTCCTGGCCGATGATCCGCTTGTGCAGCTCGTCCTCCATGCGGAGCAGACGGGTGGTCTCCTCCTCGGTGAGCTTGAACACCGGGATACCGGTCCAGTTGGCCAGCACCTCCGCGATCTGCTCGTCGTCGACCTCGGCCACGACATCCAGATCGCCGGAACGCCACTGCTTCTCACGCTCGGCGCGCTTGGCGACCAGCTGCTTTTCCTTGTCGCGCAGCCGCGCGGCCTTCTCGAAGTCCTGCGCGTCGATCGCGCTTTCCTTCTCGCGGCGCGCATCGGCGATCTTGTCGTCGAATTCGCGCAGGTCCGGCGGTGCGGTCATGCGACGGATACGCATCCGGGCGCCCGCCTCGTCGATCAGGTCGATCGCCTTGTCCGGCAGGAACCGGTCGTTGATGTAGCGGTCGGCCAGGGTCGCCGCCGCCACCAGCGCACCGTCGGTGATGGACACCCGGTGATGCGCCTCGTAGCGGTCACGCAGACCCTTGAGGATGTTGATGGTGTGCTCGACGGTCGGCTCGCCCACCTGCACCGGCTGGAAACGACGCTCCAGCGCGGCGTCCTTCTCGATGTACTTGCGGTACTCGTCGAGGGTGGTGGCACCGATGGTCTGCAGCTCACCGCGAGCCAGCTTCGGCTTCAGGATCGAGGCCGCGTCGATGGCGCCCTCGGCGGCACCCGCCCCGACCAGCGTGTGCAGCTCGTCGATGAACAGGATGATGTCGCCGCGGGTGTTGATCTCCTTGAGCACCTTCTTCAGGCGCTCTTCGAAATCACCGCGGTAGCGGCTGCCCGCGACCAGGGAACCCAGGTCGAGGGTGTACAGCTGCTTGTCCTTCAGCGTCTCCGGCACCTCGCCGTTGACGATCGCCTGAGCGAGGCCCTCCACGACGGCGGTCTTACCGACACCGGGCTCACCGATGAGGACCGGGTTGTTCTTGGTGCGGCGGCTCAGCACCTGCATGACACGCTCGATTTCCTTCGAGCGGCCGATGACGGGGTCGAGTTTGCCTTCCAGCGCCGCCTGGGTGAGGTTGCGGCCGAACTGGTCGAGCACCAGCGACGTCGACGGGGTCCCGGACTCGCCACGAGCGCCGGACTCCACCGCCTCCTTACCGCCCTGGTAGCCGGACAGCAGCTGGATGACCTGCTGACGCACCCGGTTGAGATCGGCGCCCAGCTTCACGAGCACCTGGGCCGCGACGCCCTCGCCCTCACGAATCAGGCCGAGCAGAATGTGCTCGGTGCCGATGTAGTTGTGGCCGAGCTGCAGCGCCTCGCGCAGACTCAGCTCCAGCACCTTCTTGGCCCGGGGGGTGAACGGGATGTGACCGGACGGCGCCTGCTGGCCCTGCCCGATGATCTCCTCCACCTGGCTGCGCACACCCTCGAGCGAAATCCCCAGCGACTCCAGGGACTTCGCCGCGACACCCTCACCCTCGTGGATCAGGCCCAGCAGGATGTGCTCGGTGCCGATGTAGTTGTGGTTGAGCATCCGAGCCTCTTCTTGGGCCAGGACAACGACACGCCTCGCGCGGTCGGTGAACCTCTCGAACATCGCTCCCTCACTTCCTGCTCCGCTATCTACGACATCCGGCGCTGCTGTGCAGTCCGTGCTTCACACCTGTGGCGCCAGCCTGCCATGAAGCCCTGGGGTTGCCTCCCCCGCCTCTACTCTAGTTGCCGGGGGTCGCGGCCGTCGTCTGTCCACCCTATTGCGAACCGGCGACAACACGCCTCATTCAGTCATAACGGAACCCGTCCCCGGATCGTTTCCCCAGGGGCTACGCCCACAGCTGAATTCTGTGTCTTCGGCCTCCGCTTCGCTCCGGCGGGGGTTCGCGGCCCCTTGGTCTCGCCGTGCCCACTCATGAGCTGCCCACTCATGAGCACTGCCCCGGAAACGCTGTGTGCGTGCCGGGACGCCTCCCGTGGGACTGTCGCCTTTCTTGGGGGCCGGCCCGGCGGGCGCTCGAGCTATCCGGTCAGCGGCGGGATGAAGTGACAGGGCACCTCGTGGGGATGGGCCGGGTCCAAGGCGTTCAGGGCGAAGGCCGCGGCCCGGTCACTGCCCGCGATACCGGCATGTTCGGAGAAATCCGCCGCGCATCCGTCCTGGACCACTACGTTCGTGGTCTTCGGACCCGGGACCAGGGCGACCGTGTAGGGCACCACCAGCTCGTCGTATCGGGTCTCGATATTGGTGTAGGTGACATTCGGGTCGTAGACGCCGTCCGCGTTCAGCGCCCGCACGAAATCCGAGGCGCCCGTCATCTGGGCACACGCGGCACACGGGGTGACGCCGAGTGCGGCATCGAAGGCGGGGCCGGCGCCCAGCCGGCGGGCCAGATCGCGAGCCGGGTCGATCACCGGGCCGAAGGTTCCCAGCCACGGCGCCGCGATCGCCACGAACTTGTCGACCTGTTCCGAGCCGCCCAGTCGCTTGATGAAGTAGTTGCCGACCATATTGCCTTGCGAATGCGCGATCAGATCGACCTTCGCCGCACCCGTCGCGGCCCGCACCCGTGCCACGAAGGCCGCGACCTGACTCGCACTGTCCTGAATCGGGGCCATCCCGCCGATCGCCGACAACGGCCACGGCAGGTCGAATGCTCCGTAGGTCAGCGAATAGACGCAGTAACCCTCGTTGGCCAGCAACGGCGCGTACACGCCCCAATTCGTCTGAGCACCACCGCCGGTGCCGTGCAGCAGCACCACCGGTTCGGGATGGGCCGAGGTGGGACGGCACGACCAGTCGTTGGCGCCGGGCAGCGAACCGCCCGGATTCCGCAACTCGTACGGAATGCCGGAGAAGAAGTTGTAGTCGACCGGATAGTCGGCGCGCGCGGCCCCGGCGGCGGTCACCCACAGCGTGCTCAGCACGGCCAGGACCAGCATCGCACCGGGGAACCCCCGTAGTCCGCCCCGCGCTCGCACCGTACGAGATGGCCTCATGACCCCTCCCAAACTAGAACGTGTTTCGACACGCTAGCCGGAAGGGAGGCCCCGCCGGACCGATACCGGCGAGTAACCGGGACCGCCGGTCCCGGTTTTCACAGATCGCGGTGCGAGATGATTCCGGTCTGAATGGCCAAGGCCGCCAACCGCACCCGCTTCTGATTCTGCGGCAGATCCTCGACACCGAATTTCGAAAACAGCGTGCGCAGATGGGTTTTGATCGCGTCCACGCTCAGATACAGTTCGGCGGCGATCTGCTGATTGGACGCCGGGGTGGCGAATTCGGTGTTGCCCCGATACGGCCGGCACAACGCGATCAGCACCGCGCGCTGGGTATCGGTCAGCGACCGCAGGCTCGGCATGGAGGCCGCCGACGTCCGGGTCGCGTCGTCGACCGGCCCGGTGTAATCGTGGAACGACAGCATCGAGGTACCCACCCGGATCCGATCACCGGTCTCCAGCCGGCGCCGCCCGGCCAGCCGCTCCCCGTTGACGAAGGTGCCGTTGCGCGACAGCCCGTCGTCGACGATGGTCCAGTGTGCGCCGAGATATTCCACCGCCGCGTGGAGTCGCGACACCTCGGCGTCCCAGGACAGCGCCAGATCCGCCTGCGGTGACCGCCCGATCGTGATGCGCTGCCGATCCGGGGTCAGGGTGAGTTCGTGCCGCCCGCCCGCCTGGTCGGTGAAGCGAAGAAATGATTCGTGTATTTCCGTCACCGCGTCGCTACCCCCGATTCTCGAACGCCAGTGACGTCATATGCATAGGCCCATGGTGCCGCGCGACCGCTACGCCGAGCAAGATCACCACGCCGGACACCGAAATGCCGCTGCCGCCCGGACGTCGCACGATTCCTCCGGGCGGCAGCGGCATCCGCGGCCGGGTCTGTCGACCGCACTAGTTGTTGCGGCCCACTTCCTTGTGGTAGCTCTCCACGACATCGGCGGAGATACGACCGCGCGCGGAAACCTTGTGGCCCTTGCGCCGCGCCCATTCCCGAATAGCCGCACTCTGCTCACGATCCATGGACACTCGTCCCTTCGGCGCCGCGGTACCCGCACCGATCGGCTTACTGCGCCGGCGACCACTCACCCGACGGGCATTGGCGACCCAGGCGTCCAGCCCGTCCCGCAGCTTCGCGGCATTTGCCGCGGACAGGTCGATCTCGTACGAAACACCGTCGATCGCGAACTCGATGGTCTCGTCCGCAATGGACTCACCATCGACATCGTCGATCAGGCTAACGGTGACCTTCTTTGCCATGAGATGAACGTCCTCTCGAAATCGTGCGACCCGGATACCAGGCCGATGCCCGAGTCGAGAATACCTCTAAAAACGAAATTTCCAAGACGGGGAATCGGCATTCAATCCCGGTACTCAGCGCCCCGCGGGACGCACAATTGGGAACAGTATCGTTTCCCGGATTCCGAGACCGGTGAGCGCCATCAGCAACCGGTCGATTCCCATACCCGTTCCCGTTGTCGGCGGCATACCGTGCTCCATTGCCGCAAGGAAGTCCTCATCCAGACGCATGGCCTCGTCATCACCCGCAGCGGCCAATCTGGCCTGGTCGACGAAGCGCTCGCGCTGAATCACCGGATCCACGAGTTCCGAATAGCCGGTAGCCAACTCGAATCCGCGAACGTAGAGATCCCACTTCTCGGTGACGCCCGGCTTACTCCGATGCTGACGCGTCAACGGCGACGTCTCGACCGGGAAGTCACGCACGAAAGTCGGTGCGTAGAGCTTGTCGCCGTAGGTATGTTCCCACAGTTCTTCGACCAGTTTGCCGTGCCCGTAACCCTTGTCCGAAGGAATTTCCAGACCGACGCGATCGGCCAGCGCGAGCAATTCCGGAACAGTCGTTTCCGGCGTTACCTCCACACCGAGGGAATCGGACAGGGAGGGATACATCTCGACCGTGTTCCACTCACCGCTCAGGTCGTATTCCGTGCCATCGGCGAGAGTGACAACCTGGGTTCCGAAGACCTCTTGCGCGACTTCCTGGATCAATTCCCGCATCATCCGCGCGGAATCGTCGTAGGTCCCGTAGGCCTCATATGTTTCCAACATCGCGAACTCGGGCGAATGTGTGGAGTCGGCGCCCTCGTTACGGAAGTTGCGGTTGATCTCGAAGACCTTCTCGATCCCGCCGACCACACAGCGCTTGAGGAACAACTCGGGCGCGATGCGCAGATACAGATCCATATCCAGCGCATTGGAGTGGGTGACGAACGGCCGCGCCGCCGCACCGCCGTGCAAGGTCTGCAGCATCGGCGTCTCGACCTCGAGGAAGCCCCTGCGCTCCAACGCATTCCGCAGCGCCAGCACGGCCTTGACCCGGGTACGCGCCATCTCACGGGCCTCCGGGCGCACGATCAGATCGACGTAGCGCTGCCGGACCCGCGATTCCTCGCTCAGCTCCTTGTGCGCCACCGGCAACGGCCGCAGCGATTTGGCCGCCATCGACCAGGAATCGGCCATCACGCTCAATTCTCCGGTGCGTGAGGAGATCACTTCGCCGTGCACGAAAACGAAATCGCCCAGATCGACATCGGACTTCCAGGCGGCCAGCGCATCGGCGCCGACACCGTTCAGGCTGATCATCGCCTGCAGCTTGGTGCCGTCACCCTCCTGCAGCTGCGCGAAGCAGAGTTTGCCGGTATTGCGCATGAAGATGACCCGGCCGGCCACTCCGACCTGCAGTCCGGTGCTGGTATCGGCCTCGAGTTCCGGATAGGCCGCCCGGACCTCGGCGAGGCTGTGCGTCCGCGGCACCACTACCGGATACGGCTCGACACCTCCCTCGAGCAGCCGCTCACGCTTCTCGCGCCGAATCCGGATCTGCTCGGGAAGATCGACTTCCGCTGCGGCAGGACGGGATTGCCCCGCAGGAACCGAACCCGCGGAGTCACCGGACGAGGGCGTGTTCGGGGTGCTCACAGCGAACTACCCTATCGTGCGCCGGAAATCGTTTCGCGCGCGCCCGACCGCCGCTCACCGGGCCGATTACAGCGACACCAGCGCGTTGATCTCACCGGCCAGATGCGGTGCGCCCGCGGCCACCGACAGCAGCCCCGCGGCCTTTACCGCCTGGTAGCCACCGACCAGATCGGTGGCCCGATGCAGCCCCAATTGCTGCAGCGATGCCGCGGCCAGACTCGAGGTGTATCCCTCCGAGCACACCACCACCCATTCGCGGTCGTGATCGGAGGCCAGCGCCAGCCGGGCCGAACTGGTCGGATCCAGCCGCCACTCCAGCACATTGCGCTCGATGACCAGCGCCCCCGGTAGCGTGCCCTCCCGCACCCGCTGGGCCTGCGGGCGGATATCGACCAGCAAGGCCCCCCGCGCGATCGCCTCCGGCAATTCGAACGCGTACATGCGCTTCAGCTGCGCACGAGCGGCGTCCAGCATCCCGGCGATAGTCATGTGGCCTTCGCGGGCCCCTCCGTGGTTACGCAAGCCGGCGCCTTCCAGGTCGGCGCTCCCCATGTGCGTCATTTCACATCGCCTTCGGGCTGATCGGTGAGCACGGAGCGGGTGCGCCGTAGCGTCCCGTGACCGGTCACCTCGTAATAGGACATGGCAGACAGCGGTGGTGAATAGGCATGCACCGACAACGTCGGATTCGACGGTTCGGGAATGCCCGCGAATTGATCCGGGGCACGCACCACGTCGTGCACCCAACCGAGCGGGAAGGAAGCTTGATCGCCGGCGGAAAGGGTGCGCTGACGCAATTCCTTCCCATTCCAGCGGAATTCCGACAACGCGCCGCTCAGTACGGTCAGCGCGCCGAGCGATCCGGCATGGTCGTGCAATTCCGTCGACCGGTCCGGCACCCAGCTGATGAGCCAGACATCGACCTCGTCGTCGGCGAGTATCCGTACCGCCCAGCGGTTCTCGGTCGGCCAGGCGCCACCGGAGGGCAGCAGATGATCGAAACGGCCCGCGAGCACGTCCTCGGCACCCTCATCGGTCAGCCGCAACAGATCCGCCGGACGCAGCCGGGTCGGCAGCGCCGACGACACCGAACGCTCGGCGAGCTCGGCGGCGAGGCGCGTACCGGACCGAACCGGCGGCAACTGCCCGGACCGGCGACGATCGGAATCAACGGTCGCGGTGGAGTCGATAGCAGCCGTGACAACAGAGGAACGCATGAGCGAGGCTCCAGGAGTAGTGGGATGACCGAGGGCGGATACGCAGCCTCGACATCAGCCGAGGCGAATCAGCCTCGACAACACTCCTGGGTGCTCACGCGGAAAGTCACGAGCCGAAGTCTAGCAGGACGTTCCCGATGCGCAACCGCGGTGTGCTCCGCTCCACAGCGGCGCCCGTCCGGCGCTCACGTGCGACGACGCTGCTGGTTGCGCTCGTAGACCAGGCGCAGGCCGTCCAGCGTCAGATGCGGTTCGTGATGATCGATCGTCTCCGATTCGGGCACGATCAACGGCGCGCTCGGACCGGTCGCCACCACCGACACGTCGTCACCGGAGAAGGTGTCCAATTCGTCCCGGATCCGGTCGATCAGGCCGTCGACCAGGCCGGCGAATCCGAATACCGCGCCCGATTGCATGCACTCCATGCTGTTCTTCCCGACCACCGACCGCGGCCGGGTCAACTCCGCCCGGCGCAGAGCACTGCGCGCCACCAGCGCCTCGGTCGAGATCTCCACTCCGGGAGCGATTGTGCCGCCGAGGAACTCGCCCTTCGCCGACACCAGATCCACACAGATGGCGGTGCCGAAATCGACCACGATCGCCGGTGAGTCGAAGCGGTGATACGCCGCCAGGCAATTCACGATCCGGTCGGCGCCGACCTCCTTGGGATTGTCCACCAGCAACGGAATCCCGGTTCGCACACCGGGTTCCACCAACACGTGTGGCACATGAGACCAGTAGCGGCTCAGCATCGTGCGCAGCTCGCGCAGCACCGGCGGCACGGTGGACAGCGCCGACACCCCGATCACCTGATCCAGCCGATCGCCCACCAAACCCCGCACCTGCATGGCGAATTCGTCGGCGGTCAACAGTGGGTTGGTGTGCACCCGCCAGGTGTGCACCAGTTCGGCGTGCGAACCACTGCCCGAGAACAGGCCGATCTCGATACTGGTGTTGCGGACGTCGATCGTGAGCAGCATCCTCGATGCCCCGCTGCCCGCGGCTCAGGCGAAGGTCAGCGAACGCGGCGAGGTCAACCCCGAACCCTCCGGGGCGTGCGCCGGATCCGACCCCAGCTCCACCGGACGATTGCGGTCGTCGACGAAGACCACCCGCGGCTGGTACTCGCGCAGTTCGGCCTCGTCCATCATGCCGTAGGCGATCAGGATGACCAGATCTCCCGGATTCACCAGATGCGCTGCCGCACCGTTGATTCCGATCACACCGGAACCACGCTCACCGGCGATCACATAGGTCTCCAAGCGGGCGCCGTTGTCGATATCGACAATGCAGACCTGCTCACCCTCGAGCAGATCCGCGGCATCCATCAGATCCGGGTCCACCGTCACCGAGCCCACATAGTGCAGATCGGCGTGCGTCACCGTGGCGCGGTGGATCTTCGACTTCATCATCGTGCGCAACATCGTGGTCGCCTTTCCTATGCGTCGGCCTGGGCAGGCTGGGAGGGGGTAGCGGACATGCCGTCGGCGGTTCCGGAGGACGCGACGGTGACAGCCATGTTGTCGATCAGGCGGGTCGTGCCGATGCGGGCGGCCACCAGCAGGCGGGCGTTACCGCTGTCCGGAATCGGTCCCAGATCGGCGCCGCGCAATTCCAGGTAGTCGACATCCACATCGGGAGCGCTGTCGAATACCGACCGGGCAGCGGCCAGCACGGCGTCGGGCCCCAGGCCCCCCGCGTGCCGGCCCGCCACCAAAGCCGCCGACAACGTGATCGCCAGCTCGCGCTGCGCATCGTCGAGGTAGCGGTTGCGCGAGGACAACGCGAGACCGTCGGCCTCGCGGACCGTCGCCACCGGAATGATGTCCATATCGAAATTCAGATCGCGGACCATCTGCCGGATCAAGGTCAGCTGCTGATAATCCTTCTCGCCGAAGAACGCCTCGTGCGGGTGGACGATCTGCAGCAGCTTCGCCACCACCGTCAACATCCCGGCGAAATGGGTCGGCCGGCTCGCGCCCTCCAACTCGGCGCCCAGTGGGCCCGGATGCACCGACGTCCGCGGGCCCTCCGGATACATCTGCGCGACGCTGGGCGCGAACACCATCGCCACACCCTCCTCGCGCAGCAGGGCCACATCGGCATCCAGCGTGCGCGGATAGGTGTCGAAATCCTCGTTCGCGCCGAACTGCAGCGGATTGACGAAGATCGACACCACGACAACCTGATTGGTGCGCTTGGCCCGGCGTACCAGCTCCAGATGTCCTTGATGCAGCGCACCCATCGTCGGCACCAGGGCCACCGTGCGGCCCACCGCACGCAGGGCGGAGGTCACCGCGGAGACCGCCGCCGGTTCGTGCACCACCGTCAGCTCACCCGGGCGATACAGCTGCCGAAGCTGCTCGGGGCTCAACTTCTTCACCCCCGCGCGATTGTCGCTCACTGTGCCTCCAGCATCCTTGCGGGACACCCGCACCCGGTCGGCACAGCAAGCCGCTGCGCGATTGTCGCTCACTGTGCCTCCAGTAGATCGATCAGTTCCTGGTCCGCGCCCGCCAGCCGCGCCGTCCGCAGCGACATCGCGCGGTAGCCGGCGGCCAGGCCCGGATCGGTCGCCTGCAGTGCCGCCAGATGTGCCGACACCGCGGCCGCATCACCCCTCGCGACCGGCCCGGTCAGCGCGGGCAGGCCGCGCCGCAGCGCGTTGTCCAATGCCGCGGAGGCCAACGGCGCCAGCATCCGTTCGGCCAGGCCGTTCGGCTGATCGTCGACCACCTGCTGGCCCAGCAGACCCGGCCCGCCCAGCGCGGCCCGCAATGCGGCCACCGCGTCCACGATCAACGTGACCAGGTGATTGCTTCCGTGCGCCAGCGCCGCGTGATACAGCGTCCGGTGCTCCTCCAGCACCCGCACCGGCTCACCGCCCATCTCGATCACCAGCGACTGCGCGATCGCATAACCGATCTCGTCGGCCGCGGTGATCCCGAAGCAGGCATTGGCCAGCCGCGCGGTGTCCTCGTCGTGGCCGGTGAACGTCATCGCCGGATGGATCGCCAGCGGACGCACCCCGCACTCGGTCAGCGGCGCCAGCGCGCCCACCCCGTTCGCCCCCGAGGTATGCGCGACGATCGTGCCCGGACGAACCACACCCGACGTCGCCAAACCGGCCACCAGACCGGGCAATTCACTGTCCGGCACAGCCAGGATCAGCAGTTCGCTCCGCGCGGCGATCTCCTCGACCGGCAGAATCCGCGCCTCCGGCAGCCTGGTCCGCGCACGATGCCGCGACACGTCCGAAATCGCGGAAACCCCGAAAACCACATGTCCGGCGCGTTCCAGGGCGACACCCAGCGCCGAACCCACCCGGCCCGCCGAGACGATGCCGACCGTCAGCCGAGCGGGCGCCGGATCACCCTCGGACAGTCCGGAACCGTGAAAATCGGAATCCTCGACGCGACCCGTGTGCGCATTCTCGCCCGCCACAGGCCGTGCATACCCGGCCTCGTCGGACCGCGAATACTCAGAGGTCACCATTGTCCTCTCGAAAAGTCGTTCCAGTCCCGCACAGCGGGTACCGGACGTTACGAGTCGAGAATAGGCAAGCCCACACAGCGCGACCAGGGCAGGGGCGCGTGATATTTCCCTCAGTACCTGCGGCCTGCGCTCGCCGAGGCCGATACCGCCGAAGCTACCGCGCGGGTTCGCTGCGATAGCGGCTGGCCGGGCCGTCAATCCCGAGCAGGCGCCAGGCCACCTTCGCGACCGGGTTCATCAGGCCGCTGCTGGTCGCCAGAGCGCGGACGTCGCCGAAGACGTTGCGCATGGTTGCCCGAGATTTCGGGCTGCTCCAGTAGGCCTCGCGCATGACCCCGGCGGGGATCTCGAACTTCTCCACGAATTCCCTGGGCGGGGTCATGATCATGTCGAGCATGATGCGCATCGCGGTCGGGAACAGCAGCGACAGCAGAAATTTCGTGGCCGGATTCATACCGGGCACATTGCGGCGCAGATATTCGTGGGCGAAGGAGATGTGCCGGGCTTCCTCGGCGACGTGAATCTGCATCACCCGCTGCACCATCGGGTGCAGGTCCGCACCGGCGCGCAGCAGCGATTTCTGCAGGTGGTCGATGGGCTCCTCGCCACCGAGAATCATCGTGAAGAACAGTTCCGGGAAGTATTTCACCGCGGGCCAGATGATCATGGTCAGCTTGCGGTCGATGGTGCCCATGCCGACCACATCCTCGCCGATGCGGTTGATCATCTCCTGGAACATCATCGTGTGGTTGCACTCTTCGGCAGCCTCGTGGGTGACGTACCGGAACTCCGGGTCACCATTGGGGACCGACACCAGATACTGCATGAGGCCGCGGATCAGCAGCTGCTCGAAATCCAGTCCCACCTTGGCGATACCCGCCTGCCGCCACAAGCCCATCGCGATCTGGCGCTCCACCGGCTGCGCTTTGTACCAGGGGTGGCGGCCGAGCGGATCCTCCTCCGGCATGATCCAGCGGGTATCGGTCGGGTCGACCGCGAAATCCGGTGAGTCCCAATCGATGTCGATGTAAGGATCGAAGTTCTTGTGCACCGACCCCTCGGACAGACCGCGCAGGATCTGGTGATAGTCGGAATCGACCGGCGTGTTCTCGGCAGCAGTGGACAGCATCTGCGGTGTCTCCTTCGCGTACTCCTCCAGCGAAGTTAGCGATACTGCGCGTTACATGCAACCTGTTTCAGTGCATTACTTGGCGCTGTTCTGCTCCGACCGCAGGTTCGCCATGATCTCCGCGACCGTGAGCTTGCGGCCCGGCTGATCCTCATCGGAATCGGCGTGACGCCGCCGGCGCGTGCCGGCGGTCCCCATGGGCGCAGCGGGCTGCGGCGGAGCCAGCCGCGGCACCGCGGAGCCGGGGCTCGACGCCGCCTCCGCGGACGACGACTCCTCGGCCGAAGCCGCGGAACCCTGCCCGGACTTCGTCTGCCGCGTCTCGTCGGCTTCCTCGGAGTCCTCCTCGGACGGCTCGGCCGACACCACCGCGGTCTCCGCCGTGACCGGATCGTCGTAGGGGCTGGCGAAGGCCGGGGGCTCGGGATGGTCGGGATCGAACACCGGAGACACCACATGCAGCGGAACGGAAGGCGAACTCCACGCGTCCCAGTTGTCGGTTTCCTGCGAGTTACCGTTCGCCATGGCGGCGTGGGTCAGCTCCTGCACCCGCACGGCCTCGGCGCGCAGCGCCGGACGGTCGACCAGGAGGTCGCCGTCGAACAGTCGATGCAGACTTTCCCGCAACACCGACAGCTCGGTGCGCAGCGCCGCGAGTTCGGCCGCATCCGCGCCCACCTCGCGGCGCACCCGCGACTCGACGCCGAGCTCGTATTCGCGGCGCGCGGTGATCTCGCGTTCGAGCTGCAGTTCGTAGACCTTCTGCAGGTCGCGCGTCTTGGCCTGATCGATCGCCGCATCTCGGCGGTAGCGAGTAGCCGCCAACGCGGCCAACGCGGCGGCCCACAGGGCCGCCACCAAGCCGACTCGGATCAGTTGCACGTTGTTGCTGAAAATCAGAAACACACTGGCAATCAGACCGAGCAGAATCAATACGCCGACGACGATTTTTCCCGCGTGGTCCCGCTGCCGCGAGGAAGTACTGCTACGGGAGGGTGAAACCATGCCCGCAAGGGTAGCTCGAATAGCCGACTCCGGCTCGAAGCCGGTACGGCAGGTCCATCGAGTCTGTTAGCTATGAGGTAGCTGGTTCATCTGGTGGCTCATGAGGCGCGCGACAGCAATACTCCAGCCACAACGCCGCTGCCACCAGCACCACGCCGGCCACCAGACCCACGATCGCACCGGGGGTATCCGCGGCAGCCGCGCGAATCGTTCCACGCTGCGGAAACACCCAGATCAGAAAGCCCAGCCACACCCCAGCCGCCAGCGAACCCACCTGTGCCGACGCCTTCGCCAACGCCACCGCGCGAGCGGCGGTGATCGGATGCAATTGCTTCGGACCGTCGCCGATACGGTGATCGCCCACCCGCGCCCGAATCACGAACGCCAGCACCGCCTCCACGGCGGCGACCGGATACAGCGAGGCACCCGCGATCGCCGTGATCGGCGGAAAACTCGAATAGGCCCAGCGGGTGGCCACCCACGCCACCGCGGCCGCGATCGCGACATTCGCGAGCAGATCCAGAATCTTCGTCGGCTTCATCACGTTCATGACCGGCCGCCACTCATCGGTCCGCCGCGCGCAGCGACAACTCGGTCGCGCGCACGCCGTCGATCTCACCGGGTTCCAGGTCTGCCAGCCAGTCCCGGATCGGCCGCGTCCGTCCCCGCACCTCCAGGGTCGCGTCCGGTTCCACCTCCGACCAGGGCACCAGGACGAAGGCCCGATTGTGCGCCTGCGGATGCGGCAGGGTCAGCGTCGGATCGGCGCTGACGACCGGACGCAGCCCCTCACGCCGAACCTGCGCGCACCACACCACATCGACATCCAATGTCCGCGCACCCCAGCGAATCTCGCGGACCCGGCCGGAGCGCCGCTCCAATTCCTGACCGCGTTCCAGCCATTCCCGCGGCCCCCACGCCGGATCCTCGACCACGAGAGCCGCGTTCAGGTAATTCTCCTGCGGCACCCCGCCCCACGGCGGAGTGGAATAGACCGAGGACACCGCGACCAGCTGCGGCGCCAGTGCGTGGACCACACTGCGGAGGTGGGCGAACCGATCCCCCAGATTCGATCCGATCGACAACACCGCACGGCTCATCCGGCCACCTCCGGGGTGGACGCCGGCAGATCCCGGCGGCGCGTGGCCACCACGCGGACATCGGCGAAGGTGTGCGGAATCGGGGCGGCGGGCTTGTGCACGACCACCTCGGCGGCCGACACCCGCGCATCGCGGATGATCTCGTCGGCGATTTCGGATGCCACCGTCTCGATCAAATTGCGCGGCGGCCCGGTGAGGATCGCCACCGCCCGCTGCGCCAACTCGCCGTAGTCGACCGTCGCCTCGAGATCGTCGGTGGCCGCCGCCTTCGCGAAATCCATCCACAACGTCAGATCCACGACGAATTCCTGACCGTCGCGACGTTCGAAATCGAAGCACCCGTGATAACCGTAGGCACGCAAGCCACGCAACTCGATGCGATCGGTACTCACTCGCTCCCCTGACTATCCGAATGCCCGTGCCCCGCAACCTGATCGGCGGCTCGCCGCTGCACCTGATCGGCGGCTCGCCACTGCACCTGATCGGCGGCTCGCCGCTGCACCTGATCGGCGGCTCGCCGCCATGCCTCCGCGACGGCGATGGCGTCGATGGACGACCGCACATCGTGGACCCGCACACCCCACGCACCGTGCGCCGCGGCCAGTGCGGAGATGGTCGCGGTGGCGACCTCACGCCCGTCGGGCGGGCGCGGACCGGACTCGTCGGCCAGCAGCGAACCCAAAAAACGCTTACGGGACGCGCCGACGAGAATCGGCAGCCCCTGGGCCGTCAGTTCCGGGAGTGCGCCCAGCAGTGCCCAGTTGTGCTCGGCGTTCTTGGCGAATCCGAGGCCCGGATCCAGGACCAGCCGGCTGGGATGCACTCCGGCCGCCATCGCCAGATCCACCTGTGCGGACAATTCGGCCAGCACCTCCGCGACCACATCGTCGTACTGCTCGGCGGCGCCGGTGTGGCGGTGATCGGCATCGGCGCGCCAATGCATGAGGATCCACGGAATCTCGGCGTCGGCAACGACCTTCACCATGTCGGCATCGGCCCGGCCACCGGATACGTCGTTGACCACGCTCACCCCGGCCCCGACCGCCGCGGCCGCCACACTCGCCCGCATGGTGTCGACACTCGTCGGCACCCCGGCGTCGACCAGGCCGCGAATCACCGGAACCACGCGTGCGGCCTCGGTCTCGGGATCGACACGCACCGCGCCCGGCCGGGTCGATTCACCACCCACATCGATGATGTCCGCGCCCGCCTCGTACAACCGCACCCCGTGCGCCACCGCCAGCGCCGGATCGAGATAGCGGCCTCCGTCGGAGAAGGAATCGCTGGTGACATTCACCACGCCCATCACCACACATGAGCGCCCGTCCCGCGGAATGATCAATGTGCTCATGGGCGACCGCTCATTTACGCAGGATGAGATCGAGCGCCTCGGCACGCGAGGACGCGTTGGTCTGCAGCAGTCCGCGGACCGCGGACGTGGTGGTGCTGGCCCCCGGCTTGCGGATCCCTCGCATCGCCATGCACAGGTGTTCGGCCTCGACCACCACGATGGCACCGCGCGGATCCAGCTTCCGCATCACCGCATCGGCGATCTGGCTGGTGAGACGCTCCTGAACCTGTGGCCGCTTGGCATACAGGTCGACCAGGCGGGCCAGTTTGGACAGGCCGGTGACCCGGCCCAGCGGACCCGGGATGTAACCGACGTGCGCGACACCGTGGAAAGACACCAGGTGGTGTTCACAGGTCGAGTACATCGGGATGTCGCGAACCAGCACCAGTTCCTGATGACCTTCGTCGAAGGTCGTGTTCAGCACCGAATCCGGTTCCGTGTAGAGCCCGGCGAACATCTCGCGATAGGCCCGGGCGACACGCGCCGGCGTATCGAGCAATCCGGGACGATCCGGATTCTCACCGACCGCGATCAGCAGGTCCCGTACCGCGGCCTCGGCCCGTTGCTGATCGAAGGGACGACCGGTCCCCAGGGCGATCATTACCGGTTCCTCCGCGACCGCGGAGGAACCCGCGGACGTCGAATCGGGGCCGGCGGGAGCGCCGTTGTTGGCCGACATTCGAGGACACCTCCACAATCACGTAAACAACGCGCCGACCGCGCGGTTCGCGGCGGTAACTCCCGCCGCGGGGATGCGACGGTCTACCACCCGTCGCATCCGACCGTCGAGCCTAATCGCAGGCGGTCAGCGCCGGCTGTTCGGTCCGTCCCAATCGCCGTGATCCTGGTTGCCGTTCTGCGCAGGGCCCTCTTGATCTCCGGACCATTCGGGCCGGCGGTGGCCGCCACCGTAACGCTGCGGTTCGCCGTACCCCGGTGCACCGCCGTACTCCTGCTGCTGACCACCCGAGGAATCCTCCTGCGGCGGCCAGCCCGGAGCCGACCAGCCGGCCGGGGCGCCGTAGTCGGGCCGGGAACCGTGAGTGCCCTGCCGCGGGTATCCCTGCCCGCCGGCCGGCCGCGGCGGATAGTTGCCCGGCTGCGGCTGGGCCGGATAGCCGTACGCCGGAGTCGGCTCGCGATACCCCTGCTGCGGATAGCCGTTGGCCGGAACCGGCTGCGGCGCCGGAACGGGAGCGGGCGGGTTGGGCTGTTGGTCCTCGGTCTCGTCCGGCCACGGCTCACCGCGTTCGGCGGCGAGTTCGCGGGGAGTCTTCACCGGCGGCCGATCCGAGGGCACGCGCTCACCGAAATCGTTGAACGCGGTGATGCGCGGCCGCTTGTCGACAGTGGACAGCACCTGTTCGAGGTCCTTGCGGTGCAGCGTCTCGCGTTCCAGCAGCGCGGTGGCCAGGGCGTCGAGTTCGTCGCGGTAGTCGTTGAGAATCGCCCACGCCTCGGTGTGGGCGGCCTCGATGAGGTTGCGCACCTCCTCGTCGATCTCGCGGGCGACCTCGTGCGAATAATCCGAGTTCGTGCCCATCGAACGACCCAGGAACGGATCACCCTGCTCTTGGCCGTACCGCACGGCGCCCAGCCGAGCGCTCATGCCGTATTCGGTCACCATCGCCCGGGCGATCTTGGTGGCCTGGTCGATATCGGAAGACGCGCCGGTGGTCGGCTCGTGGAACACCAGTTCCTCGGCCGCGCGACCACCCATCGCCATGACCAGCCGCGCGATCATCTCCGAGCGGGTCATCAGGCCCTTGTCGTCCTCGGGGACCGTCATGGCGTGACCGCCGGTACGCCCGCGCGCCAGGATGGTGACCTTGTAGACCGGCTCGATATCCGGCATCGCCCACGCGGCCAGGGTGTGCCCGCCCTCGTGGTACGCCGTGATCTTCTTCTCGTGTTCGCTGATGATGCGGCTCTTGCGCCGCGGGCCGCCGATCACGCGGTCGACCGACTCCTCGAGCGCCGGACCGGTGATGACATTGCCGTGCTCGCGGGCGGTGAGCAGTGCGGCCTCGTTGATGACGTTGGCCAGATCCGCACCCGACATACCGACGGTGCGCTTGGCCAGACCATCCAGATCGGCATCGGGAGCGATCGGCTTGCCCTGCGAGTGCACCCGCAGAATCGCCCGCCGCCCCGCGAGATCGGGATTGCCGACCGGGATCTGCCGGTCGAAGCGGCCCGGGCGCAGCAGCGCGGGATCCAGGATGTCGGGCCGGTTGGTGGCCGCGATGATGATGACACCGGTGCGGTCGCCGAAACCGTCCATCTCGACCAGCAACTGGTTCAGCGTCTGCTCGCGCTCGTCGTGACCGCCGCCGAGGCCGGCGCCACGCTGGCGGCCGACCGCGTCGATCTCGTCGACGAAGATGATGCACGGGCTGTTCTGCTTGGCCTGATCGAACAGATCACGCACGCGGGAGGCACCGACACCGACGAACATCTCGACGAAGTCGGAGCCGGAGATCGTGAAGAACGGGACCCCGGCCTCGCCCGCGACCGCGCGGGCCAGCAGCGTCTTACCGGTGCCGGGCGGGCCGTAGAGCAGGACACCCTTGGGGATCTTGGCGCCCAGGGCCTGATAGCGCGCCGGATTCTGGAGGAAGTCCTTGATCTCGTAGAGTTCTTCGACCGCCTCGTCGGCCCCGGCCACATCGGCGAATGTGGTCTTGGGCATATCCTTCGACAGCTGTTTGGCCTTGGATTTGCCGAAGCCCATCATGCCGCCGCGGCCGCCGCCCTGCATCCGGGCCATCACGAAGACGAAAAGCCCCAGCAGAATCACCATCGGCAGGACGAACAGCAAGATCTGCGTGAACCAGCTGTCCTGTTTGACCGCGGTGTTGTAGGGCGCGCCGGATGCCTGCACATCCTTGAGGATCTGCGCGGAGACCTCGCTGCCACCGGGGTACTTGGCCATGATCTGGGACTGGCCGCCGGTGGCGTCGTTGCCCTGTTTCAGGGTGATGCGCAGCTGCTGCTCTTTGTCATCGATCTGCACCTGCTTGACGTTCTGCTTATCGGCAAGCTGGGTGAGCGCCACCGACGTATCGACGTTCTTCCAGCCGCGCGTGTCGTTGCTGAAGTAGCTGACCAGATAGATCACGAGCAAGATGCCCGCGACTATGGCCAGATTGCGAAACACTGTCTTGCGGTTCATAGAGCGTCGGCCGGCTGGCCAGTCCTTTCCGGTGTTTCCGGTATGTGCCTACGATGCGTCGAGCGGTGCCGTATCCATATCGGCACCGAGCGGGTCGGGCAGAACGGATGCGGACAAGCCACGTTACCGCGTACGGTCTACTCGTTACATCGCGCAGTTCGGCAGCTGATGCAGTTCAACAGGTAAACGGTCGGAGAACGCTGGTGGTTCCCGACCGATCGGGCGATCACCCCCAGGGTGTCCGTCCAAGTGGTCCCAATCATGGCATGCACGACCTATTGTGAGCGACAACACAGAACGAACGCAGGGGGTATGGACATAGTCGAGCTACGGACACCCACAGCGATACTGCGGCACGGTGGCGGACGACTCCAGGTCCTGCGGCCGGGCTCCGACGGCGAACGTGTACTCGACGTCCCGGTATCGGACCTGCTCAAGGTCCGCCTCAACCGGCGCGCCGACGATGCCGTCGTGATCGAGATCTACCTGCGTTATCCCAGTCCGGTGCTCACCGGGGTCCCGGCCGATCGCACCCCCCTGCCGGTACTCATCGCCGAGCACGACGTGCCCGCGGCCACCGTGATCGTGGAACGAATCAACTCCCAGATCCTGGGCACCCAGCGCATCGATATGTCCGCACCGGACCTCGCTCCGCCCGCCCCGGTCTGGGGCCGCACCGGTCCGACCCGCGCCGACGTGGATCGCGCGGTGCGCCGGATGGCCCCGCGCCGGGAGGCGCGTTCGGCCGCCGGGGCGTTGAACGCGATGGTCACTCCCGACGAATTCATGCTCGAGACCGCGATGGTCACCGCGGTGCCGCCCGCCGGTCGAGGGCGCGGCCTGCTGGCGGTCACGACGGGGCGCGTGCTGTTGCTCTCGATCGGGTCGACCCCCCGATACGCCCACGAGATGCCGGTATCGGCGCTGATCTCGGCCGAAGTCGGTAAGGGCCCGGGGGACGAGCCCGGTGGCGAATACGGCATCGATCTCACCGACGGCAACACGACACTGCGATTCCAGGGCACGGATCGGGCCGATACCGACCGCATCGTCGGCGCGGTCAACTTCGCGATCCAGCGTGAATCGGCCGACGGCGCCGTAGCGCCGCCGGATCCCGGCGTGTCACAGCTGTACTCGGAGTGGGAATTACTGGTCGAACGGCATTCGCTGGCGATGGTCGACGATGCGCAGTTCCAGCGGTACGGCCGCGGGATACTGCGCTCGCTCCCCGACTGAGCCGGCTTCCCGGGGTCAGTCCCCCTGCAGCGCGATCCGCCGCCACGGGCTGCTCGGCCGCATCCACAGCCGAACCAGCTCGAGTCGCCGATCGGTGCCGCCCGATTTCAGTTCGGCCAGGTCCTCACAGGCCTGCCAGTAGGTCCAGCCGGTCAGGTAGGCGTCACCGAACTGCCGCCAGTTGCGATAGCGCTTCTGGGCCGGGGGTAGTGCCCGCATCACGTAATCCCAGGCGGTATCGGCCTCGAGATAACCCGCGGTGAAGGCCATGCGGGCCACCGCGACCACCCGGGCCAGATCCCAGGCCTGGATATCGGCCGGCAGCGGCTGGACCAGATGTCCGGTCAGATCGAGCTTGATGGCCTGGGACCAGATGTCGTAGTCGCGGACCAGCGCCTCGGGGTTGTCCATCCCCCGGAACGAGCCGACCTGCCGCAGGAATGCCCGGTGCCGATCGGCGCGCTCACCGAAGCGATCGCGTTCGGAGGAGTTGATGCCCGCCATCACCAGCGGATGCACCAGGGCGTACAGCGGAGAGTGCATCCCTTCCAGGAGTTGTTCCATCGAGGCCATCGCCTCGGTGCCGTCGGTGATACCCCACGCGCCGGTCAGCGTGTCGATGGCCAGTTCTCGGCGATCGCCGAGCGGATGATCGCGTTCGGGACCGAGCAGCAGCGCGTCGTGGAACGCGTCCCATCGCGCGGAGTAGAACGCGCCCAGGGACAGTGCGCGCAATTCGTCGTCGGAGACCTGGGCGCCGGACCAGTGATCGTCCTCGCGCTCGTCCAGTTCCGGGTAGGGGAAGGTGGTCAGGGTCGGCATGTCGCGGGCAGCCATACTTCCGATTGTGTCGTATCCGGCAACGGCGGGTCCGGTTATCCGGCGGATGCCGTGTCGACGGCGGATTCGGGTCCGCGACGCGACCCGATCGGACCGGTCCGCACAGTCCGATACATACATTTTTCACATCTGTCGTTTCTTCGGCCGCACAGGCCGGAACCTAGCGCTACTCTCGGCGCATGGGTAGCAACATCACCGTGCTGCGCGGGCTCGAACCCCGCGCTACCGACCAGGAAATCTTCGCTGCCGCACAGGAATACGTACGAAAGGTCGGTGGGCTGACCGGTCTGTCGTACGTGACCAAGCCGGCCTTCGACAAGGCGGTGGCCGCGGTGGCCGCGGCGACCACCACATTGCTGGCGGAACTGCCCGAACATCCGGTGACCCCGGCGGCCGAACCTCCGCTGCGCTCCGGCGACCTGGTCTGAAACCGCGACACCACACGGGTGCCGCGGATCCGCCTCACACGCCGTAGATCGCGACGCATTCCAGCGCGAGCTCCAGTCGCAGTCCGCATTCGTCGATTCGGCGCCCCAGTGACTCCTCTATGCGCTGAATCCGGTAGCGGACGGTGTTCTTGTGCACTCCCAGGCGCGCCGCGGCCCCCTCGGGACTGCGGTGGCAGCGCAGATAGGCCAGCAATGTGTCACGCAGCCGCGCCGAATTCGCGTTCTGCCCGGCCAGCGGCCCCAGCTCGCGCCGGATCAACGCGCGCATGGCCGCTTCGTCCACACCGGCCAGATAGGCCATTTCGACCTGCGAATACATCACCACCCGCCCGAGGTCGGCCGACGCCCGTTCGACCACCTGGCGGGCCGCGATCGCATCGCGGTGACTCTGCCGGAATCCGGCCACGCCCGCCGCGGGGACACCGCAGACCATTCGAACCGGTGCGTCGACCGTGACGTTCCCGATGACCGCGTCCGCGTCGATCGCGATCCACGCCCACAGTGCCGACGATCCGGCCGGGACGGTGAGCAGTCCGGCGCCGTCGAGTGCGTGCGCCACCCGGGTGGCGGTTCGCTCCAGCAGTCCGAGAGCGTCACCGCCGGGCGCCTCGGGCGGCTCGGCCGGCCCGAATGGCAGCGGGGTCGCACCGGGTGATTCGGTGTCGGTCCACAGCACCACGGCGATCTGGCGCCGCGCCAGCCGGAACCCCAGCCGGGCCGAGGCCTGGTCGGCGTCGATCTCCTCCCCCGACAGCAGTGCCCGCACGATCTCGGTGCGCTGATTCAGGGCCGCGCGCAGACCTCGTTCGCGCTCCTGCATATAGGTGTCGGTCAACGCCTCCACCGAGGTGTTGATCCAGCGGGCGGAGCGTTCGAAAAGCCGAATCAGGGCCGAACGCTCGAACTGACTGGGCAGTTGCCGCTCATCGATCACATCGGTCATGTAATCGATCGCGGCCTCCTGACCGGCGTGATAGACGCGCAGGAGCAGCCGCAGATCGTATCCGCGCCGGGCGAGGGTCCGGGCGAACGCGTGGGCCTGCTCCGGAACCGCGTAGTCCATCGTGTCCTGGGTCAGGCCGCTGAGTACCGCCAGCGCGTGCGCGCGGGTGCTCGATTCCAGGTCGCGCCGGATATCGCGGTCGGTCAGTTCGGGCACGCGGTCGATGATCTGCGCGTCGAGCCGGGATACGACCTGTTCGAGCGAGTCGGTGCGCAATGTCTCGGCGACGAAATCGGCCATCCACTGTCGCATCGCCACCCCGGATGGAGCAGTGGCCATTCCCGACCTCCGTTTTGTGTTCCGGACACAAAATCTGGCCAACTCCTTGAGCGTCGAGACCAAGCAGCGGCCAGATGATTGTGACACGATCATAGATCAGTGAAGTGATTCACACTGTCAACCGTTCGCAGCGCAGCGCACGTGGGGAGAGACGAGATCGTGCCGAATACCGAACCTTCGCCGGACGAATCCGCGCCCGGCAAAGCAGCCGCCCCTCGCAAGACGGCGGCCCGTAAGACCACCAGCCGCACCGCCGCCAAGAAATCGCCGGCGGCGAAGTCGGCGACCGCTACCGCCGAGCCCGCGACCGAAACCCCGGTCGCCACCGAGATCGAAGTGCGAAATCCGGCGACCGGGCAGGTCGTCGGTACGGTCCCGATCGAATCGGCCGACGCGGTCGCGGCCAAGGTCCGCGAGTTACGCCTCTATCAGCCCGAATGGGAGGCCATCGGACCCGAGGGCCGCAAGGAATGGCTGCTGAAGCTGCAGGACTGGATCATCGACCACACCGATCATCTGGCCGACGTGCTGCAGTCGGAGACCGGTAAGGCCCGGGTCGACGCACTGATCGATCCCAGCTTCTCGGTCGACCTCACCGGCTACTACGCCCGGCGGGCCGCGAAGTTCCTGGCCGACGAGCACCCCTCTCCGCACAGTCCGCTGGCCCGGGTCAAGAAGCTGACCACCGCGTGGCGGCCCTATCCGGTCGTCGGCGTGATCACGCCGTGGAACTTCCCGCTGGCGATGCCCGTGATCGACGTGATTCCGGCACTGGCGGCGGGCGCCGCGGTCGTGCTCAAACCGTCCGAGGTGACCCCGCTGTCGGCCTTGGAACTGGCGCGCGGCTGGGCCGAGATCGGCGCCCCGCCGGTGCTGGCCGTGGTCACCGGCGCCGGTGAGACCGGTGCCGCCGTGGTCGACAATGTCGACTACGTGCAGTTCACCGGTTCGACGAAAACGGGTAAGCGAATCGCGGCCGCCTGTGTGGAGCGGCTGATCCCCTACAGCCTCGAACTCGGCGGTAAGGATCCGGCGATCGTGCTGGCCGATGCCGATATCGATCGCGCCGCCTACGGGGTCGCCTTCGGCGGCCTGTTCAACGCCGGGCAGGTGTGTATCTCGGTCGAGCGGGTCTACGTCGAGGCGCCGGTCTACGACACCTTTGTTCGCAAACTGGCCGATCACGTCCGTGAGCTGCGGCAGGGCGCCGACGGCCGGGAACCGAAATACGACGTGGGCGCGCTGGCCAACGACGCGCAGAAGTCCATCGTCTCCGATCATGTCGAGGATGCGATCGCCAAGGGCGCGAAGGCCCTGACCGGCGGTAAAGCCACCGGAATCGGCACCTTCTACGAGCCGACCGTCTTGGCCGACGTCGACCATTCGATGACCTGTATGACCGAGGAGACGTTCGGCCCCACCATCCCGGTGATGAAGGTCGCCGACGAGGCCGAAGCCGTTCGCCTGGCCAATGATTCGATCTACGGCCTGTCGGCCTCGGTGTGGACCGGGGACAAGGCGCGCGGTGAACGGGTGGCACGGCAGCTGAACGCCGGTGCGGTGAACATCAACGACGTCTTCGCCAACATGTTCAGCTTCGCGCTGCCGATGGGCGGCTGGCAGCAGTCGGGCGTCGGCGCGCGCTGGGGTGGCGCCGACGGCGTGCGCAAGTACTGCCGCAAACAGGCGATCACCGTGCCGATCCTGCCCACGCAGGAAAAAGAGCTCATGTGGTTCCCCTACAACACCAACAAACTCGGTTTCGCGCTGGCCGCGATGCGGGCAGCGGGCGCGCGCGGCGTCCGCCGCCTGGGTATCAAGGATGTGCTGGACACGGTCGGAGGCAAGAAGTGACGGACTTCGGCAAGATCAACGGCAAGGTCGTCGTCATCACCGGTGGCGCCCGCGGTATCGGATTGGCGACCGCGACCCGGCTGCAGGCCCTCGGCGCGGCGATCGCGATCGGCGATGTGGACGAGGCGGCGGTCAAGCAATCCGGAACCGACCACGATTTCGACCACTACGGCCGGGTGGACGTCACCGATCAGCAGTCGTTCAACACCTTCCTCGACGAGGTCGAGCGGCAGCTCGGGCCGATCGATGCGCTGATCAACAACGCCGGCATCATGCCCACCGGCAGGGTGGTCGACGAACCGGATGCGCTGACCCGCCGCATCATCGATATCAATGTCTACGGTGTCATCCTCGGCTCCAAACTGGCGCTGACCCGGATGCTGCCGCGACGCAGTGGCCACATCATCAATATCGCCTCCCTCGCCGGTGAGACCCACATCCCCGGTCTGGCGACCTACAACGCCACCAAACACGCGGTGCTCGGCTTCACCGACACGCTTCGCGAGGAGTACCGGGAAACCGGCGTGTCGTTCTCGTCGGTGCTGCCGACGCTGACCAATACCGAACTGGGTTCGGGTGTTACGGCGCCGAAGCTGATGCGCCCCGCCGAGCCGGAGGAGATCGCCGAGGCGATCGCCGAACTGCTGGTGCGGCCGAAACCGAAGGTCCGCGTCACCACCACGGCCGGCGTCATCTCCCAGGTGGTCGGTCTGCTGCCGCAGTCGGTGGGCGATGCGATCGGCCGGGCGCTGGGCGCGCAGCAGGCCTTCCTCGGCGATGTCGACTCGAGCGCGCGCCAGGCCTACGAACAGCGGGTTCGCAACGGAACCGAGTAGCACGAGCGCCCCGGCCGCGTTGTCCAGCGGCAGCGCGGCCGGGGCATCTGCGGACAGTCCGGTATCCGCCACACACCCCGTGATCATCAACGGCGAGCGTCGCCGGAAGTGATTAACTTGCGCGACAACATCGAAACACCCCATATCGACCACGACGCGACGGGGGCTTTGAGATATGCACAACGAGGGCACCGCACTGGCCGACACCGCCCAGCGACACGCGACCGGTACCGACCCGCGGCAACCGGACGCCACCCACCACACTTCTGCCGAACCGACTTCGATCGATGACCAGGCCGCCGACCCACACCCCCGGGAGCAGGCCACGGAACCGCAGGTGGACCCCGCCGCACTGACCACCGCCACCGCCATGGCCGCCGCCGTGCGCGACGGCGCGGTGACCGCGGGACAGCTCACCGATATCGCTCTGGAACGGATCCGGCGCGGCGACGCCCGGGTCGGCGCGTTCACCACCGTTCGCGACGAGCGGGCCCGAGCCGAGAGCCGGGCCCTGGCCGATCGTCACGATCTCGACAGTCTGCCGCTGGCCGGTGTCCCGATCGCGATCAAGAACAATATCGACGTGGCCGGTGAGGTCACCGCGGCCGGATCACGAGCCACCCCCACGACCCCGGCGACCTCGGATCATCCGGTGGTCCGCCGGCTGCGCGCCGCCGGCGCCGTCGTGGTCGGACTGACCGAGATGCCGGAGGGCGGCCTCTGGGGCGTATCGGACACCCCGGAGCGAATCGCGCGCTCGCCGTGGAACGTCCGGCACAGTGCCGGCGGTTCGTCGGGTGGATCGGGTGCCGCGGTCGGCGCCGGACTGGTACCGATCGCCCACGGTAACGACGGACTCGGATCGGTGCGCATACCCGCTGCCTGCTGTGGGGTCGTCGGGATCAAGCCCGGTCGCGGGGTGGTGCCGGCCCAGGTGGGCGTCGACTCGTGGGGCGGAATGACGGAGAACGGGGTGCTCGCGACCACGGTCGCCGACGCGGCGCTGGTGCTGTCGGTGCTGGCCGATCGGCCCGCGCTGGCCGACCCGGAGCCGCCCGGTCCCCTGCGTATCGCGGTCGCGGCGGGCTCGCCGTCACCACTGATCCGGGTCGACACGCACTGGACGGCGGCGGCCCGGACCGCGGGCCGGATAGCCGGCGAGGCCGGGCACGGCGTCGTCCCGGCGGAGCTGCCCTATCAGGGCGCGACCACCGCCCTGGCCGGACGCTGGCTGGCCAATGCCGCTCGGGAGGCGGGTGCGTTCGCCAATCCGCAACTACTGCAACGCCGGACCCGGGTGCATATCGCGCTGGGGCGGGCGGTGTTGCGAGCCGGTCTGATCCGGCCGGGGCAGGTCGACCGGATCGAGGCACGACTGCTCGATTTCTTCGATCAGCACGATGTGGTGATCACACCGACCCTGGCCGCCCCCGCGCCCGCGGCACGGAACTGGCATGCCCGGGGCTGGCTCGCCAATATCGTTGCCAGCGTCCGTTTCTCGCCGTTCACCCCATTGTGGAATCTGGTCGGCTGGCCCGCGGTGAGTGTGCCGATGGGCCTGCACCCACGCACCGGAACACCGCTGGCCGCCCAGCTGGCCGGCCCTCCGGGCAGTGAATCCACCCTGCTACGCCTAGCCGCGCAGTTGGAGACTGCTCACCCCTGGCCGCGTACCGCCGAGGTCTGATCCGGCGGCCGGCGCATCACCTACTGTCCGGATACCTACTGTCCGGATACCTACTGCTCGGATTCGATGACGGAGAAGCCTCCGGCGACAACGCGATTGGCGAAGTCGAGAATCGTCGGCCGATCGTCGTCGGCGCGCCACACCATGGCCAGTTCACACGGCGCCAGTCCGGCCACCGGCCGGGCCGTGAGGCCGGGCCAGCGATACATCGGCACATTGTTCTCGGCCAGTAGGCAGACACCCAAGCCGAGACTGACGGCTTCGAGCCGCTCCTCGGCCGTGGCGGCCTCGCCGCCGATCTTGGCCTGGCGCCCGCCACGGGCGTCGGCACCGAGCCAGAAGTCCCGCGCCGCACCGGCTTCGGCCGGCATCGCGATGAACGATTCGTCGATCAGATCAGCGAATTCGATGGTTTCCTGATCGGCCAGCCGATGGTTCTCGGGCAGCAGCACCCACCGCGGTTCGGTGCGCAGCACCTGCCAGCGGTAGCGGCCCGAATCGGGTACCGGTAGCCACATCAGCGCCAGATCGGCCTGCCGGCCCGCGAGTCCGCTGGAGGGATCGGTCCACGAGGCCGAGTGCAGCGCCAGCCGGTGCCCGCTGGCACTCTCCAGCTCCGCGATCAGCCCTCGCCCGATCGAGCTCGGGATCCCGACCCGCAGCACCTCACCGGCTTCCTGCAGGGCCACGTTGGTGACCTCCCACAGTTCCAGAATCCTGCGGGCGCCCTCGAGCAGCTCCTTACCGGCAACGGTCAGCGCCACACTGCGCTGATTGCGATCGAACAGGACCACATCGAGCTGACGCTCGAGCTGACGGATCTGCCGCGAGAGTGTGGGTTGTGCGATGTGCAGCCGCTGAGCGGCGTTCGTGAAGTGCAGTTCCTCAGCCACGGCGACGAAGTACCGCAGGTCGCGCAAATGCGGGTCCATAGCACCTTGCTATCAGAATCGGTCTTGGAAATCCAGCCGCTTTAGACCTTCGAGTTTGAATAGAGGGTCATAAACAGCCAAACGGTTTGTTACTGACAGCATAGGGCTCCGCCATAAGGCCAGCACAATCGCACCGGCCAATTCCTGGCGAACCCGAAGTTCGAGACAGGAGGCGCGGCAGGCATCAAGATCAACACGACTGACCAGCAGTGATGCCCGATTGCGCATGACCCGGCGTGAACGTTGCAGAGGACACTCGCCGAGCCCAGCGGACCAGCAACTTCCACCCATAGCGACTACGCAGGGCACATGCTCAAACGGTGATATTCACCACACAGTGGCGGCTTTCGGCCGCGAAATCGGACGTCCGCCCAGTTCAGGAGCTGTAGACGCGCGGATTCAGAGTGCCGATATACGGCAGGTCGCGATAGCGCTCGGCGTAGTCCAGTCCGTAGCCGACCACGAATTCGTTCGGGATATCGAAGCCCACATTCGCCACTTCGAGCTGGGTGCGCAGCGCGTCGGGCTTGCGCAGCAACGTCACCACCTCGAGGGAAGCGGGGTTGCGGCTGGACAGATTGCGCATCAGCCAGGACAGGGTCAGTCCGGAATCGATGATGTCCTCGACGATCAGCACATTGCGCCCGGCGATGTCCTTGTCCAGATCCTTCAGAATCCGCACCACACCGGAGGACGAGGTGGACGATCCGTACGAGGAGACCGCCATGAACTCCATCTGCGTCGGAATCGGCAGCGCCCGGGCCAGATCGGTCATGAAGAAGATCGCCCCCTTGAGCACGCCGACCAGCAGCAGATCACCCTCGGGCGCATCGGCGGGATATCGCTTCGCGATGAGTTCGGCCAGCTCGTCGACCTTGGCTTGGATCTGCTCCTCGGTGATCAGCACCGACGCTATGTCGTCCCCGTACACGTGTGCTGGCTTCCCTTCGGGTCGTTATCGTGCGAACGCCAACGTCAGCCTGCCACGTTCGCGCCTGGCAACCAACCTGATCCCCGGCATTCCTCCGCCGACCGCGACACCGCCCTGACCGTGCCAATCGGTGACCAGCGCCTCGACCGCCCGTAAATGCTTGTCCGTCAGGGCTTTTGCGCCACCCTCCGTCAACCAGGCACGCACGACGCGGCGACGGATAGCCGGTGGCGCCGTGGCGAGTATCTCGACCGACAGCGCCGAACCATCGCGCGCATCGGACAGCAATTGTTCGGCAATCGAATCCAGCACCTCGCCGTCCTCGCGCAGCTGCGCGGCGGTGCGAGCCAGAGCGGGCCCCACCCCACCGCCGAGGATCTCCTCGAGCAGCGGCAGGGCCTCGGTGCGCAATCGGACGCGGGTGAATTCCGGGGCGGCGTTGTGCGGATCCTCGTGCGGACTCAGGCCGAGGTCGCGGCACAGCTGCCGCGTGGTGGAACGCCGCACGCCCAGCAGCGGCCGTCCCCACGGCTCGGCGAATGCGGCCATCCCCTGCAGCGACCGCTGTCCCGAACCACGCGCCAAACCCAGCAGCACCGTTTCCGCCTGATCATCGAGGGTGTGGCCCAACAGCACCGGCAAACCGTCGCGGGCCTGCTCCAGCGCCTCGTACCGAGCGTGCCGCGCGGCGGCCTCCAACCCACCCGGACCGCTCACCGCGACCCGGCACACCCGCGCCGCGCGGCAGCCCAACTGCCGGGCGGCCGCGGCGGCATCGGCGGCCACCCGCGCGGAACCGTCCTGCAATCCGTGATCCACGATCACCGCGTCGACAGCCACCGCCTCGACGGCGGCGGCCGCGGTGAGTGCCAGCGAATCCGCCCCGCCCGACAGCGCGACGGCGACCGTGCCCTGTGGCCGATAGCGCTCCAGCCACTCCCGCACCGCGTGCCGCAGTTCGAGCGCCGCCGCCGTTTCCGGCAGGAATCGAGCGTTTCCGCCTGGCGGCCTCACCCCAGGACTCGGTCGATCCACCGGTGCGGGGCGCTGATCTCCTCCGGGCGCGGCAAGGTTTCGGCGTCGGTCCAGACGGTGTTGAAGCGCTGCATGCCGACCTTGTCGACGACCTCGTCGACGAACGCCTTCCCGCGAACGTACTGCGCGACCTTGGCATCGACACCGAGCAGGGCGCGCAGCAGCCGCTGAATCGGATTGGCCGGACGACGACGGCGCTGATCGAAGGCCTCCCGGATCTGGGCGACGGTGGGAATCACCGCCGGGCCGACCGCGTCCATCACATGATCGGCGTGCCCCTCGAGCAGGGTGCCGAGCGTCAGCAGCCGATCCAGGGCCGCGCGCTGCGGCGGCGGCTGGGTCGCGCGCAGCAGACCGAGTACACCACGATCGGCGGGGTCGTCACCGACGCCGTTGTCGCGGCGGCGGCGCACCTCCTCCAGCAGGCGCGTCAGTACCTCGTTGAGCGGTTCGTCACCGACGGCTCCGAGGGTGTCGACGTTCTGTTTCATGTAGTCGGCCAGCCACGGCGCCGAGGAGAACTGGACCCGATGGGTCACCTCGTGCAGGCAGACCCACAGCCGGAAGTCGCTGGGCGACACCCCCAGTGCGCGTTCGACGGCCATGATGTTGGGCGCCACCAGCAGCAGGGTGCCGTCCGGACCGGTGAACGGGTCGTACTGGCCGAGAATCGCGGTGGACAGGAATGCCAGCATCGCGCCGGCCTGCACGCCCGCGGGCTTCCCCGCGAAGCGGCCGCGTTCGTCGTTGTCGGTGGCACCGGTGAGTTCGGACATCGAGGCGGCCGCGGCGAGAATCCAGCCACGGCGATCGACGATGGTGGCCGAGGGCACCGGCCGATCGTCGGCGAGCAGGCTCACCTCGCGCACCGGCCCCTCGGCGCGCACAGAGGCGTCGGCCAACTCCTCGACGACCTGTTCGGCGGAATACCGAGTGGTGCGGGGACCCGATGGGACGACGGCACTGCCGGTCCGCGCCGCCAGCCGCCAGTCGACCGAGCCCGCGAGCACCGATCGTTTCCCGGCGGTGGTGTCGTCGGCGGTGGTTCGACCCGCTACGGGGTCATCGGATCCGGTCATCTCGTTCCTACCCGTCAGGAGCAGCCACAATTGCGCAGTGTGGTGGCGACCGCGTCCAATGCCGGGCGGCTGGCCTCGGGAGGCCGGTCGTTCGACATCAGCGCGAAGGTCATGACACGTCCGTCGCGATCCAACACATATCCAGCCAACGCACTCGACACCGACAGAGTTCCGGTCTTGGCACGCACCCAGCCCGCCGCCGAACGTTGCGGACCGCCGTCGACGAACCGCACCGCCAGCGATCCGGAGCCTCCGGCGACCGGCAGATAGTCCAGCAGCGGCGCCAGCGGTGAGCCCACCCCGGACGCGTCTCCGGTGTCGACGACCGGCGGTGCCGAGGTGCCGGTGGTCGCCGAGGTGCCGGCGGGTGTGGACGCGGCGGCCTCGGCCAGAATCCGATCGAGTAGCGCCGCCGGCACCCGGTCGTCGGTGGACAACCCGCTGTTGTCGATCTGGGTGACGCCGGCGGTGTCGAAGCCGGCGGCGCGCAGCGCCGTCAGGGTGGCGGCGGCGGCCCCGGCGAACGACTGCTCCCCACCCGTCGCCGCGGCGATCTCCCGGCCGATGGTCTCGGCCAGCACATCGTCGGAGTGAACCATCATGTCGCGCAGCCGATCCCGCAGTTCGGCGGAATCCACATGGCCCAGTTCGGCGGCGCCGGCCGCGGCCTTACCGGAACGCACCTTCGCCGGATCGGCTCCGAGTTCCAGGGCCAGGCGGCGACCGGCATCCAGCGCCGGAGTAGCCGAACGCGGCGAGTACTCGACCAGCGGATCGAGGCGCCCGCCGTCGATCATGACCGGTTCGATCGGTGCCCAGGAACCACCGGCGATATCGACCGGATCCCAGCCGGCGGGCCAGGTCGGACCCGAATACACCGAACTGTCGACCACGACCGTGTCGACCGGATGTCCGGAGGCGCGAATCTGGGCCACCAGATCCGACAGCTTCGGCCCGTTCGGGTAGTAGCCCTTACCGTCGGCCTGCGCCGTCAGCGTCGGATCGCCCCCACCGACCAGCACCACCTCACCCGGCGCCGAACCGGCAACCACCCGCGTGGTGACCCTGTGGTCGGGCGGCAGGACCAGCAGAGCCGCGGCCGCGGTCATGACCTTCAGCGTGGAGGCCGGGATCATCGGCTTCTCCGCATCGGCACTCCACAGGGTGGAGCGGGTATCGGGATCGGAGACCGAGCCGGCGAAGTTGCCGAGATCCGGGCTCGTCACCACCGGGCCCAGCGCGTTCGCCAGTCCCTGCCGGGTCGCTTCGGGGGCGCCGGCCGCGGCGGGAGTCACCTGCGGGAAGGGCTTCACGGGCGCGGGGGGCGCGGCTATCGTCAAACCGCCGTGCCGGAACTCCTCGGTCCACGGTCGCACCGTCACGGCGACGACCGCGACGACCGCGACGGCGACAACGATCGCGACCAGCACCGCGACCCACATATTGCGGCGTCGGCGAGCAGCCAGCCCGCCGATGTTCTGCCTACCTCGACCTACCACGTGACAGCTGTCTCCCTATTCACCCCGTGCGAGGCGGACGCTCCCTGCCGCACCCATGCGCGCATCGACCACACTATCCTCACCTCGCCGGGGTTCCCCCGAACGAGCTGGCGAGTCGGCAGGCCCGCCGCACGAGCGGGCGAGCCGGAGGCATACCGCACGAGCCGGCCGTACCGCACCCACCGCATACGTATCAGACAAGGAGATGACGTGGAGTTCGACGTCACCATCGAGATCCCCAAGGGGCAGCGCAACAAGTACGAGGTCGACCACGAAACCGGTCGCGTGCGCCTGGATCGCTATCTCTACACGCCGATGGTCTACCCGGCCGACTACGGCTACATCGAGAACACCCTGGGCTCCGACGGCGACCCGCTGGACTGCCTGGTGCTGCTGCCGGAGTCGGTGTTCCCCGGTGTGATCGTGGAGGCCCGCCCGGTCGGCGTGCTGCTGATGAGCGACGAGGCCGGCGGCGACGAGAAGGTCGTCGCGGTTCCGGCCGGTGACAAGCGCTGGGATCACATCCAGGACGTCAACGACATCCCGGAGTTCGACCGCAAGGCCATCGAGCACTTCTTCGAGCACTACAAAGACCTCGAGCCGGGCAAGTGGGTCAAGGTCGACGGCTGGGACGGCCGGGCCAAGGCCGAGACCCTCACCACCGAGGCGATCGCGCGGCTGCAGGAGCAGGGCGGCCACTGATTCGCGCCGGGCGCTCGCGGGACGTACCCGCCCCGCGAGCGCCGTCGTGACTACCGGCGACTACTTACCGCGGAAGACCGGCTCCCGCTTCTCGAAGACGGCCTTGATGGCCTCGGTCAGATCCTCCGAGGGCAGGAACGCCGCGTTCCACGCCGAGACGTAGCGCAGGCCGTCGGCCACCTTGCCGGATGTCGGCTGGTCGAGCACATCCTTGATGCCCTGCACCACCAGCGGCGGATTGGCCGCGATCTCCTCGGCCAGCGCGTGCGCGGCGGCCAGCACCGCGTCCTGATCCGGGTGGACATCGTTGACCAGGCCGATCTTCTCGGCCCGCGCCGAGTCGATGTCCTTACCGGTGAAGGCGAGTTCGCGCAGGTGCCCCTCGCCGATGATGCCCGGCAGCCGGTGCAGCGAACCGATATCGGCGACAATCGCGACCTTCGCCTCCCGCAGGCTGAAGGTGGCCTCGGCACTGGCCAGGCGGATATCGGCGGCGGCGATCAGATCGAGCCCGCCGCCCACACACCAGCCGGAGACGGCCGCGATGACGGGCTTGCGGCAGTCGGCGACCGCCGTCACCGACTGCTGCATGCGGCGGATCTCGTAGAGGAAGTCGGTGCGCGGCGCGGCCAGGGCCTTCTCACCCAGCAGCGGCCCGAAGGTCGGGCTCATGGCGGGCAGGTCCAGGCCGTAGGAGAAGTTCTTTCCCGAACCGGTGAGCACGATCGCCCGAATGGCGGGATCCGCGTCCAGCTCACCGAAGACCTGGGGCAGTTCGCTCCAGAAATCCGGTCCCATCGCATTGCCCTTACCGGGTCCGGTCAGCGTCACACGCGCGACGGAACCGGTGCGCTCGACGACGAAAGCCTTCCAATCAGTCATTCGTCCAGCGTATCGGGGCAGTTCGCGCTCTCGAGGACAGCGGTCCGGATTACGCGCACGAGGGCAGGACGTAGGTTGGAACTGTGAGCAGTTCCCAGCGACCCGACGCCGAGGTCGCCGATCTCGGCCCCACGCACGACGGCGTCACCGCGGCGCAATACCGATCGGCCATGCGGCACTATCCCGCGGGAGTGACAATCGTCACCCTGAGCCGACCGGACCGGCCGGTGGGCTTCACCGCCACCTCGTTCGCCTCGCTGTCCCTGGATCCGCCGCTGATCTCGTTCAACATCGCGCACACGTCCTCGTCCATCGAGGCGATGTCGGAGGCCGATTCGGTGGTGGTCCACTTCCTCGGCGAACACCAACAGCATCTGGCACAACGGTTTTCCCGCACCGCCGATCAGCGTTTCGCCGACGCCGACCTGTGGTCGACGCTCGACACCGGCGAGCCGGTCCTGCACGGCACGCCGATCTGGGTGCGCGCCACCGTCCATCGATTGATTCCGATCGGCGATCACACACTCGTAGTCGGCCTGGTGACCCGGGTGCACGACGACACCGGCGACGGGCCGATGCGCAACCCGCTGCTGTACTACAACGGCACGTACCACCGTCCGGCCGGATTGGACTGAGAAACAACACTTTTCGCGCTGTCCGCCCGTCCGCGGCAGCGGCCCGGCCACTCCGGTGCTTGACAATCCCCGACGAGTTCTGTCAGTCTCGGATCAGGTCATGAGTACCAGTGTCAAGCCCCGGCTCGCTGGTCGGCAACCCTCCTCCGCGGTGGGGTGCTCCGGGTGACGACCTGGCCGCTGTTCGACCGAACACGGCAAGCGCGGACTCCGATCCTCTTCCCAATATCCGGAGTCCCTGAACGACAGGGATTGTCCCGATGAGCACTGCTGTGTCCACCACCGCCGTCACCGAAACCGCGGTGTGCGCCGATTCCGGCTGCGCCGGCACTACGAGCCGGGCCTGCCGCACCGGCGATCCCGTGGCTCGGGTTTCGGGCTGCGATCTTCGAGTTCCATTGGTACAGGGCGGTTTCCGCACCTATGCCAATTTCGATTACGCCGCGAGCGCACCCGCACTCGCCCAGGTCACCGACCGGGTGAACGAGTTGCTCCCGTATTACGCCAGCGTGCACCGTGGCGCCGGTTACGCCTCCCGGATCAGCACCGATTGCTATGAGGGAGCGCGCGTTTCGGTAGCGCGCGCGGTGAACTGCGCCGACGATCAGGTCGTGGTGTTCACCCGCAACACCACCGATTCACTGAATCTGCTGGCGACCTGCGTGCCGGGCGACACCGTGGTGCTCGATATCGAACATCACGCGAACTTCCTGCCCTGGACGCGGCGCGGCCGCCGGGTGGTGCGCGCCGCCGACACCGTCGCCGAGACACTGCGCCGGATCGACGCCGAGCTGTGCGCCGAACCCGCTGCGCTGCTGGCGATCACCGGCGCGTCCAATGTGACCGGCGAGGTGCTGCCGCTGGCGGAACTGACCGCGATCGCGCATCGGCGCGGTGCGCGCATCCTGGTCGACGCGGCACAGCTGGCTCCGCATCGCCGGATCGATCTGCGGTCGTTCGCCTCCGAGGAGTCGGGCGGCACCGGAATCGACTATCTCGCCTTCTCCGGGCACAAGCTGTACGCGCCGTTCGGCGCCGGAGTACTGGTCGGCCGCCGGGACTGGCTCGATGCGGCGCCGCCGTATCTGGCCGGCGGCGGTGCGGTGACCGCTGTGACCACCGAGGACGTCCGGTGGACCCGCGCACCTCAGCGCCACGAGGCCGGCTCTCCGAACGTCCTGGGTGCGGCCGCGGTCGCGGCGGCCTGTGAGACGCTCCGCGCACTCGACGACCAGGCCGTCACCGATCACGAGCGGCATCTGATCACTCGGCTGCGCGCGGGTCTGAAAACCGTTGCGGGCGTACGGCAACTGCGGATCTTCAGCGACAGCGCCGACAGTGTCGGCATCGTGGCGTTCACCGTCGACGGTGTCGAACCCGGCCGGGTCGCGGCGTATCTGTCGGCCGAATACGGCATCGGCGTGCGCGACGGCCGGTTCTGCGCACACCCGCTGGTGCAGCGGCTGGGCGTCGACGGCGCGGTGCGCGCCAGCATCGGCCTGGGCACCTCGGTCGCCGACGTGGATCGGCTGATCGAGGCGTTGAGCCGGCTGGTCCGCCACGGCTCGCTGTGGACCTACACCCGCACCGACGGACAGTGGTCACCGACTCCGGAAACCCGCCCGGGCCTGACCGACACGCATCCTGTCGCGGCGCCCTGCACGAACTGAGCGTCAGGGCACCAGATACCGCGCCGCCAATTCCTCCACCAGCGGATCGCCGTCGGTGACGGCCTCGAGCGCCTCGAGATCGTTCTCGATGGCGATCTGGCGGGGATCGTCTTGTTCGGGGTCCGGCGTGCCGTCCTCGTTCAGTTGGCGCAGCATCTTCTCACGCACGCGCGACTTCAACGAATCAGCCTGGTTCGAGTGGGCCATAGTTATCAGCATGCCCGGCTAGACCGGGGCCAACCAGGTGCCGAACGGCATGTTGCGTATCACGGTGAACACCACCAGCGCACCGATCAACCACCACTGCGCGCGACCACCGAGGGTGAACGGGAACGCCGTCTCCGAACGCCCACGCCACCGCCCGACCGCCCACCTGCCCCACCACAGCACCAGCGTGAGCAGCAACGGGAGCAGGAAGACGTTGCTGTGCAAGGCATCGACCAATCGCCCCTCGGTGAGGTTGTGCACGGCACGCAACCCACCGCAACCGGGGCACCACCAACCGGTCAACTCGTAGAACGGGCAGAGTCCGTACGACCCGTGGGTGTGTGGATCGCGCACGTGCAGCACCGTCGCGGCCCCCACGGCCGCACCCGCGACCAGTAGCGGCATACCCACGGTGCGCCAGCCGGTACGCAGCCCCGGCGGGTGAGCGGGCGGCCGATGCGCGATATCCACAACCTCACGGTAATCGGCCGACGCCGCCGATCGCCAGAGCACGGGTCATCGGCTCCGTGCGGTGACCGGCGCGGTGAGGGTTCCGGCGAGCATATCGATCACCTCGGCCCATGCCTCCCGGTCGTCGGCGGCCACGCGCCCGGCCTCCACGGCCCGCTCGTGATCGGCCAGCAGCGAGAACAGAACGGTGGTCAGGCTGCGCAACCGCCGATGCCGCAGCCGCGGCGGCAGATCGGCCAGCGCGCCGTCCAGGCCACTCACGATCACCCGCACGGACGTGCGCTCGTCACTGGCCAGATTGGCCGCGTCCGACACCGCGGGATGGGTGCGAATCTGTTCGAGAAACCGTGCGTAGTAGGACGTCTCGTCCCGCGCGCCGAGCTCGAACATCGGGATCACCAGGGCATCCAGCAGAGTGTGCACCTCGTCGGCGGTCGCTGCCGGGCGTTGCGCGAGCAGCTCCAGCCGGCGCACCTCCAGAGTCGCGAGCCGCTGCCGGACCACCGCTTCGACGAGTCCGTCCCGGGAACCGAAGTGGTACGGGATCGCGGAGTTGTTGCGCTGCCCGGCGGCGGCCGCGATATCCCGCAGCGGCACCAGATATCCGCGCTCGGCGATCAGTCGTTCGGCTGCCGCCATCAAACGCTCTCGGGCACTCATCGCTTCCACGCTGTGCACAATAAGCCCCACCAGGGATTTGAGTGTTAGTTCTTGACAGTTAAGAATAAATTCTTAACACTGCGAAGACCACTACGAGAGGACCTCGCGATGATCCTGGACAAATTCCGCCTCGACGGCCGCGTCGCCGTCGTCACCGGCGCCGGACGCGGTATCGGCGCCGCCACCGCCATCGCTCTGGCCGAAGCCGGAGCCGATGTGGCGATCGCATCCCGCACTCGAAGCCAGCTGGACGCGGTCGCCGAGCAGATCCGCGCCACCGGCCGGCGCGCCCTGCCCGTACCCTGCGATCTGTCGGATCTGGACGCGGTCACGGCGCTGGCCGACACCACCGCCACCGAACTGGGCCGCATCGATATCGTGGTCAACAACGTGGGCGGCACCATGCCGAATACCTTCCTGACCACGTCGCCGGAATTCCTCGAGGAGGCCTTCCGCTTCAACGTCTCCACCGCCCACGCCCTGACCCGCGCCGCGGTTCCGCACATGCTCGCCGGTGACGGCGGATCGGTGGTCAACATCTCCTCGATGATGGGTCGCGCACCCGGCCGCGGCTTCCTCGCCTACGGCACCGCCAAGGCCGCCCTGGCGCATTGGACCCGGCTGGCCGCCGCGGACCTGTCGCCGCGGATCCGGGTCAATGCCATCGCGGTGGGCTCGGTCCTGACTTCGGCACTCGAGGTGGTCGCACAGAACCCGGAGGTCAAGGCGCGAATGGAAGCCGACACGCCGTTGCACCGACTCGGCGACCCCACCGATATCGCCGCGGGCATCGTCTATCTCTGCTCCCCCGCGGGCAGTTATCTCACCGGGAAGATCCTGGAGATCGACGGCGGTATCGCGGCACCCAACCTCGAACTGGGCTTGCCCGATTTGTGATGTCCGATCGGACGCGAACCCGGACTTTTCGCCACCATCGGTCGCGACGACGGTTCACAATGATCAACAACGCACTGTGATCGACGACATATCGATCGCATACGGTGCCGTCCCAGCTTGTCGACGAGGAACGCCCGCAGGTCCGGCCCGGCCGGACTCGGGCCGGTCAGAGAGGTCGGACGATATGAACTGGACGAGCATCATTCGATGGACGACCCGGACGGCGGCCGCGGCCGCGATCGCGGCCGCGGGATTCGCCGTCACCGTGCCCGCGGGCGCCGACCCGGTGTGGCCCGGTGGGCCCGATCTTCCCGGCATCCCGCAACTCGTACCCGCACCGCCCGGCCAGATCTCCGCCCCGTGCTCGACCGCCGCCCGCGCCTGCCTGCGACTGTCCACCAACGAGGGCTGGCTGATGGACAACGGGCGGGTGGTCTACGGCCCGACTCCCATCTCGCACGGCCGCCCCGGCTACGAGACTCCGCCCGGCGTATTCCACGTGGCGTTCAAGGAGCCGTATCACTGGAGCACCATGCACAACGCGGAGATGCGCTGGGCGGTCTTCTTCAACGGCGATATCGCCACCCACATCGGGCCGATCGAGGAGAAGTCGCACGGCTGCATCCGTATGACGCCGGAGGGCGCCAAGGCCTTCTACGACTACGTGAACCCGGGTGACGTCTTCGAAGTCGTGCCCTGATTCCGTCTTCCGACCCGCGGCCCGCGGATTGTCCGCGAGCCGTGGGTCGCGTCCGCGCCTGAGCCCCCCGGTCCGGTCCGCCGCATCCCCACCGGTGGACGACGAATAGATTCGAGGGCGAACAGTTGGTGCCGGATGCAAGGAGGCGGATCATTTCCAGCTACAGGTTGCCGGATGGACAGGTCCCCGTCGTACTGTCAGCGGAGACTCCGGAGCTGCTCCGCAGCGAAGCCGCGGCCCTGCGCGCCTATGTCACCGACCACTCCGACGCCGGCATCGATCAGATCGCGGGCACGATGTTGCGCTACCGCACGGTGCGCCCCCACCGCGCGGTAGCCGCGGTCTCCGGCCGCGACGATCTGCTGCGGCTGCTCGACATCCTGCTGGCCGGCGAATCCGACCCGAACCTCGTGCGCGGCGACGGATCCGCCACCGGCCGGCGGTTCGGCTTCGTATTTCCCGGTCAGGGCAGTCAGCACCCCGGTATGGGGACACTCTTCTACGAACGTTCGACGGCCTACCGCACCATGGTCGACGACTGCGCCGCCCTCCTCGAGGAGGAGCTCGCCGCCCCCGAACCGCTGCGGTACCTGCTGGGCGACGAGACCCACAGCGATCGAATCGGTGTGGTCCAACCGGCGCTGTTCGTACACACCGTCGGCCTGGCCGCGATGTGGCTGGCGGCGGGGGTCACCCCGTCGGCCGCCGTCGGCCACAGCCAGGGCGAGCTGGCCGCGGCCGCGATCTGCGGGTACGCCACCCTGCGCGATGCGCTGGTAGCTACGAAGGTGCGGGCCGACCTCATCTCCGAACACGCACCCGGCGGCTACACCATGGCAGTCCTGGGCGTCGATATCGACGAATGCGAATCCCTCATCGCACACGACATCGGATGGCTGAAGCTCTCGGTCGTGAACTCACCGCATATCGTCGCGATCTCCGGCCTGCGTCCCGAGGTCCTGCGAATCATCGACACCGTCCGTGAAAGCGGCCGATTCGCGAAGGAGATCCGGGTCGAATACCCCGCGCACACCGAGATCGTGGCCCCGTACCGCGATATCGCCGTCCACGGTGTGCGAGAGCGGCTGTTCGAACGCCAGTTCGCCGACTCCGATATCCCGCTGTTCGCCGCGACCATCGGCGACCGCATCCCGAACGGCCTGCCGCAGGCCGAATTCTGGTTCCTGAACCTGCGCAACCGGGTGCGCTTCGATCGGGCGACCATCGCCGCGGCCGACAGCGCCGACATCTTCATCGAGTTGTCCGACAATCCGATGCTGTCGCTGGCGATCCAGGAGAACCTGTCCATGGCGCGCGACGAGCGTGCGCCGGGAGCGGATCCCCGCGTGGTCGCGACCTCTCGTCGTGACGCCACCGACTTGGGCGCGTTCACCCGCAACCTGCTCGCCGTCGCGGTCCACGACCTGAACTTCCGCTGGGACACCCTGGTCGACGGCACCGGGACCAAACCCGGACCTGCTGTCCTGCCGGGCTTTCCGAAACGCGCCACGGTCGAATCGACCGCATCCGAGGACATCCCCGGCTGGGTCGTGCCGCCCGACGATATTCGGGAATGAGAGTCTCGGGCGATTCACCGCTCACGCGGACAGATGGCCGGCCTTGATCGCCACCAGATTCGCGATGACCACAATCGCGAAGACGGCCGCGGTCGTCCCGTAGCCGATACTCCACAACGCGGCGGTGGCCCCACCGAACACCACCACCTTGGTGGCGACCGCCAGCACCGGAATGTCGAATGCCGCCTTCGGCGCGGCGAACAAACCCCAGACCACCGCCGCGGCCAGTGGTGTACCGACCGCCAGGACGACCTTGACCGCCGTCGAATCGGCGATCTTCCAACCCCACAGCGCCAGTGCCGCGAGCGCCGCCAACTCCACCGCGAATGCCAGGGTGAGGTTCGCCCATTTCCACAGTTCCTGCATGTCCGCTCCCATATCTAACGAGAGCATCGCTCTCTAATGAGAGAAGTGTCCACGGAAGATGGGCCTGTTGTCAACAGGTATGCGCGGACAGCGCAGACATCACGGTTCGCCCCGGACGGTCGATCGAGACGGACTTTCCGGCATCACCTACCGGCGACAGCCGAATCTTTCCGAGCGACAAGGAATTTCGCGGCAAGCTCGGGGCGAGCAGTCAGCCCGCGGTCATCGGGCGGTCGGCGAGGCCGAGCCGCAGATGCTCGCTGTGATACACGGCCTCATCGAGCAATTGGGCGACATGGTTGTCGTAGAGGCTGTAGACGATGCTGCGACCGGCTCGGGTACCGGCGACGAGACCGAGATTGCGCAGCAGTCGCAGCTGATGCGACACCGCGGACTGCTCCATCCCCACCGCTTCGGCCAGTTCGGAAACCGGTCGCGGCCCCTGCCGCAGTTCGGTGAGAATCAGCAGCCGGCTCGGAGTGGCCAGGGCCTGCAGGGTGGTCGCCACATGCGCGGCAGAGTCGGCGTCCAGCCGGGCGGCCGGTCGATCTCGGCCCTCGACCCCATGTCCCATAGTGGTGCAGTTTAGCCCACCAGCATTCATGAAGACCTCTTCACATGTTCTGTTATTCTCGGGTCGTTCCCCGCCCACCCATCCGGAGGTTCACGTGGCCGCCCCGTCCGCAACCACGACGCGTCCCGCCGCGCCCACCGCCACACCGGCTCGCCGGACCCGCGCCTTCGAACTTCCCGAAATACGCTGGGCCGCGGTCGCTCTGCTGCTCTTCGCGGCGGGATCGGCGGCCCGGCTCCTGCACCTGCCGACCGAACTGTGGTGGGCGTTGTATCTGGGCTGCGCTGTGTCCGGCGGCTGGGAACCGGCACTGGCCGGGCTGCGCGCACTGCGCGCCAGGACGCTCGATGTCGATCTGTTGATGGTGGTGGCCGCGATCGGCGCCGCGGCGATCGGGCAGATCCTCGACGGCGCACTGCTGATCGTCATCTTCGCCACGTCCGGCGCACTCGAAGCCCTGGCGACAGCGCGAACCGAGGATTCCGTGCGCGGACTCCTGGATCTGGCCCCGGAGACGGCGGCCCTGATCGGCCCGGATGGTGACGAAAGATCGGTCCGGGCCGCCGATCTCACGGTCGGCGACCTGATTCTGGTGCGCCCGGGTGATCGCATCGCCGCCGACGGTTCGGTGGTCGCCGGTGCGAGCGAGGTCGACCAGGCCACCGTCACCGGTGAATCCATGCCGGTCGACAAGTCGGCCGGCGACGTGGTGTTCGCCGGAACCCTCAACGGCACCGGCGTATTACGAGTGCGAGTGCGCCGCCGGTCCGAGGACTCCGTCGTGGCCCGCATCGCCGGACTGGTGGAACGGGCCGGGCGGACCAAGGCGCGCACACAACTGTTCATCGAGCAGGTCGAGCAGCGCTATTCGGCGGGGATGGTCGCCGCCACTCTCGCCGTATTCGTCATACCGCTCATTTTCGGTGCGGCGCTGCGTGATTCGTTACTGCGCGCCATGACCTTCATGATCGTGGCCTCACCGTGTGCGGTGGTGCTGGCCACCATGCCACCACTGCTCGCCGCGATCGCCAACGCGGGCCGGCACGGCGTCCTCGTGAAGTCCGCGGTGGTGATGGAACGCCTGGGAACCACCACCCGCGTGGCCTTCGACAAGACGGGCACGCTCACCCGCGGGGTGCCCGAACTCGCGGAGATCCGAGTCCTTCCGGACTGCTCGCTCACCGAGGATCAGATCCTGCGCCGCGCCGCCGCCGCGGAATATCCCAGCGAACATCCCCTGGCAGCCGCCCTCGTACGAGCTGCCCGGCGCCGCGGGACGGTGCTGCCGATCGCCGAGAATTTCGGCGCACAACCGGGACGTGGCGTCTCCGCACTGGTCGACGGGGAGCTGGTCGAGGTCGGATCCCCGGCCGCACTGCCGGATTCGATCACGTCCGCCGCGAACGCCGCGGTCGAGGAGCTACGCCTCGCGGGCCGTACCGCGGTGGTGGTGCGTTGTGAGCGGACACCCGTTGCCGTGCTCGGTCTCACCGATGAGCCCCGGCCCGAGGCAGCCGCCACGATCGACGCCATCACCGCAACGATCGACCCATCCCCCGTACTTCTCACCGGCGACAACCTCGCCACAGCCCGGCAACTCGCCGCCGGACTCGGCATCTCCGAGATCCGGGCCGAACTCCTGCCCGACGACAAGGTCGATGTCGTCCGGGAACTCGCAACCGCGGGCGCCGCGGTCGCCGTCGTCGGCGACGGCATCAACGACGCTCCCGCACTGGCCGCCGCACATGTCGGAATAGCCATGGGCGGCGCGGGATCCGATCTCACCCTGCAGACGGCGGACGCGGTCGTCGTCCGCGACGATCTGACCACGATCCCGTCCGTGATCGCCCTGTCCCGCCGTGCTCGCCGCGTCGTGGTCGCCAACCTGGCGATCGCCGCGACATTCATCGCCGCCCTGGTCGTCTGGGATCTCGCGGGCGACCTCCCGCTGCCGCTGGGCGTCGCCGGACACGAGGGTTCCACCGTCATCGTGGGCCTCAACGGCCTGCGGCTGCTGAGCCGGCGAGCCTGGCGATAGACAGCGCCGATCCGGGCGCGGCGGGCTGCGGCTCGAGGGGCCTCACCGGCCGTGATCTCCCGGAACCGGATGGACACGGCCGGCCTTTTCCCGTAGCGTCGAGGCAGATACCCGGCCTCGTGCAGCGGACGGCAGGCCGTCGGGGCCCAGTCGACGCTTCTCATCCGGAGACGGACCATGGTCATGGCCGTGGTGCACGGGATCGTAGACCGAGTACACGCAGCGAAATCCGCTGCGACACATTTCGCGACACGTAGGGACGTGTCACCCGAACGCTTCGCTGATGCGCCCGACCGCATAGAACGAACGCTCACCAGTGGATTCGAACGCTGATCCGATTATCGTCGCCCATCGGCCGGCGCCGGTCCACACCACCTGCGCACGCAGGTCCCGAACAGGAACGAATGGCTATTGCCGAGGTCGCGGCGCTGCCGAGGTTCCCATAATGCGGCCGATTCGCGGCCGAGTCAGGAGCGTCGGCATGATCCGACCGAACAATCACCTGCCCAGCTTCCATCGCGTGGAACGCGACAACAGCGCGCGTGTGCAGCTGAAGAGCTACGCCGTGAAAACGGGGTATGTCGACGGCGCGTGGTGGCCGCGCAGTACCGATCTGAGCATCGAGCTGCCGGGGCTGCTCGCCGTCGTGTCCGCCCAACTCGGCTCGATCCACCGCGTCGTCTACGACGCCGACGATTGGACCCCGGCCGCACTACAACTCAGCTGGGCCGGGCGTACGGTCCGTCTCGACGCGAACCGGCACGGCACCGCGCACACCATCGAGGTGATCGGCACCCGGGACTGGCGCCAGATCCTGTTGATCATCCCGCCGGCCACCGATGTCCACCGCGCGCACTCCGTGCTGGCGGCGGCCTGCCGCTCGAACGACGAATCGACAGTCGACGAGCTGCTGGCCCCGCTGACCAGGCGCACCGGCCGAGCCGCCGCCCTGCGACGGTGGCGCAACAGCGGAACCACTCGTGAATTCGACAAGCCGCGCGGCACGCACTCGATACCCGCCTCCGCGCTCACCCCGAACACCCCCTAGACGGAGTCGGAGACGACCGAGAGGACGTGGTGTGTGTGACATTCCAGCAGTTCGACTCCACCACTGCGGTACCCGGTTTCCCGCCGCTTCGCGCCCGGATAAACGCGGCACCACCGCACACCGGCTGGTTCGACGGCGGATGGTGGCCCTACGGTGACGATCTCACCGCTGAGCTACCACCGCTGCTCGCGGCGCTGACGGCCCTGGTCGGCACCGTGCACCGGGTGATCTATCACCCCGGTGACTGGGACAGCGCGACAAGCGGTTTCGATACCGACACCACCTGGGTGCGGCTCGACGGACTCCCCCGCAAACCGGCACACACCGTCGACGTCCTCGGGGTTGCCGGCGCCAGAATCGGCCTGCTGGTTGTGCCTGCGCGAACCCCTGACAACCTTGCCCGCGCCGCCCTCGAAACGGCGGCGACACCCGGCGACACCTCCCGGATCGAAGACCTTCTCGAGCGATGCGACGACACCCTCGGGCTACGGGCCACCGATACCGAGAATCGCTGACATCCCACCCACTATCGAAAGAAACAGCCATGAACGACGAACAACTCGGCCGACCTCAACTGTTCAGTCACCAGGATGTGATCACGGACAGCGCCCCGGCCACCGCGGCACGCACCGATCTGCGACCGGTATTCCTTGCCGTGGCCGAACCCGAGGCGCGCCGCACGCGCGAGCCGTCACACCGCACCGAGACACGATGAATCCAGCCGCAGGGGCCCCCTCGGCGCGGGGCTGACCCGGATGCATCCCCGAGATGTGCAGATCGGGCACACCTATGCGGTGCTCGTCCCAGCTCGACTACCGGCCGGACGTTATCCCGACCGCGACCGGCTGGGCACATCGACGTGGATGATCGATTTCCTCGCCTGCGTCCGGTACCGCCTCACGGTCACCGGTATCGACGACGCCGCCGGACCCGCGGCAGTCGACGGCCTGCGGATGATGATCCAACCCGGGTACGTCGCGATCGATCTGACCGGCGACCAGGTCACCGCAGCCGGGCTGGTGCCGGACCGGCGATACCGATTGGTGGGGTCGCTGTGCGATTCCGCCGGGCGCGCGGTGTTCCTGCCCGACCTGGAACCGGTCCGAGTGCCGGCGTGGTGGCTGCATGCGACCGGGAACGGCGTCTGACAACCAACTGTTGTCCAGCCGTGCTGGGCGCCACCGAACAGCCGATACCGATCGAGCACAAGAGCCTTCGCATACCCGCATTCGTCACTGCCCGGGGATGCGGCAACGATCGGTCGTCACTTCCAACTGGCCGGTGATGATGTTCGTGTGGATGAACACCGTGCCGTTGCAGATGTAGGCAAGGTCGTCATCCGTGGGCTGGATGAGAACTGCTTCCTCGATCTTCCCGCTGGTGGGCGCGCCCGGACCGGCCTGGCAGTTCTGCCCGGTGATGGCCTTGGTTCCGTCGTGTCCCGTCACACCGAACCCTTGCTCCCCGATGTCGCAGGTGTAGACCGGCAGCGGACCGGGCTGGTCGGCTGAGGCTGTCGGTGCCCACACTGTCACCGCGGCCGCGAGGAGGGCTAGGGGCACAAGGGCCCGGGCAGAACGAGAAACACGCATTTTCGACCTCCTGGGTTGTCGTACCGATCCGGTCGTGCCGCCACGAGGCCTGTTTCTCCCCGCGACAGCGCAAGAAACTCGCTGGACAAGCTGATCGACAGGCCAGTCGCGCTCACGCGGCGGCGCCGGGCAGACAACCCCGACGCGACCACAGTAGGCGCACCGCCTGCACCGGCCGAAAGGTCCGCTCACCCCGGCATGTCCGGCCCACGAACCCGCGCCCCGGCCACCGGAACTCGTCACGTGCTGCTACCCCTTCGGGCCGTTCGACAACCGACCGATTTCCGACAGCGCTGCACGGCGGATTGGGTGTGACTCGCGGCGGAAAGTGGCGATGTCTTCGCGCCGTCAACTGGCGCCGGCGAGGCGAAACGCAGGTTGGTGGTCCGTGGCCGATTCCGGTATGCCGCTGGGCTGTCAGATGGCGGTGACGCCGAGCTGCTCGAGCAAGGTCAGATTGTCGAAGTAGGCGTCGGTCTCCACGATCTTGCCGTTTCGAACTCGGGACATTCCGATTTGGGTGTAGTCGACTCGGTTTCCCGTAGCCGGCACGCCGCGCGGCGTACCGCGGTGTGTGCCTGTGATGTTGAGCCGGAACCAGACCTTGTCGTCCCCGGCGATCATGTCCTCGATCGTGAAAACGACATCGGGGAGCGCCTCGAAGTATTCGAGCAGGAATGGCTTGTAGTCCTCGAGGGTGAATGTGTGGCCGAACTGCCGGGAAAAACCGGTGAACCGGCAGTCCGGCGCGAAGCTGGACCCGCGCCACCCGACACCGCGAGAACACCCCCACTTCCCGCCACGAGCGACAGCTTGGGCGACGACATCGCCACGACCGGCAGCCAATCCCGAGGTTCGGCATCGACGGTTTCAGAGCGATATCAGCAAGCCGGTCGAAGACTGCTTCCGGTGGCCCCATCGTGTGGAGTCGACGAACGAGACGGGCTGCACGCCGACGTTCGCATCCCGAAATGCGCAGGTGCCGGTGAAGGTCGCGCGGTGGAAGCCGACGCCTTCGAGGTAGGCAGTGCCGAAGTCGAAATCACTTGCCGACCAGCCGCATTCGGCCTCCGGGCGGCGATGACGCGGACCATTCGCGGGCGGCCGGCGCTGCTCTGTTTCGGTGACCGGCGGGGGAATCTCCCGCCCCTTGGCACATTCTCGGCACACCGGGCGGGTTCCGGCGAATGCCAGAGGGCCGAAACAACCCTCCGACCTGGAGCCGCCTGGGGGAATCGAACCCCCGACCTTTTCATTACGAGTGAAGCGCTCTACCGACTGAGCTAAGGCGGCATGCCTTTCGGCGGTGCGAGTCTATCGTCTCGGGCGGCCGAACACGAAAACGGCAGGTCATCGCAGGGCGGTGTCAGGTCAACGCGGCCATGATCTCGGCCAGTCTGCGGGCTCTGGTGGTGGGTGTCCGAGCCTTGAGCAGGGGCAGGACCAGCAGGTAGCGAGCGGTCCGATCCAGGGCGTCGAATCGATCCGCCGCGGCCGGGACGGCAGCCAGAGCCTCGGTCAGCTGGGCGGGAACGGGCGCCGTGCGCTGCGGGGCGTAGGCGGCGTCCCAGCGGCCGTCCGCGCGGGCGGCCTCTACTTCGGCGACGCCGGGCGGACGCATCCGGCCGGCGGCGATCAGGGCCTCGGCGCGCGCGACATTGACCTGGGACCATGTGCTGCCGGGCCGCCGCCGGGAGTAGCGCTGCAGAAACGAGCGCTCATCGTGGGCACGTCGGTGACCGTCGATCCAGCCGTAGGACAGGGCCACTTCGGCCGCCCGGTCGATGGTGATCAGGGGCGCGGCCGATCCCTTGCGGGCAATCATCAGCCAGGCCGCACCCTCGTCCAGGTGGTGATCGTCCAGCCAATCGGCCCAGGCGGTGGCATCGGGAAAACAGTGGATGGCAGTGAGTCCTCGTGACACGGTCCGTTCCTTTCGTCGACCACCATGCTGCTCGTTGAAGTGATCAACTTCTGAGCACTTTTGCGGGACATCGTTGGCCGTGGGCCACACCGCTGTCAGCGGACGTCTCGGGCGGCCGGCGCGCCGACATCGAGACACGGAAATGCGCACGAAAACACAAGGGCGGCAACGATATCGACGAAACCGGACTCGAGGTGACGCGGGGGCGACGTCCCGTCAGGCGGATCGAGCCGCGATGAGACCCGCGACCATGGCGGCTATCGCGAAGCGGGGTTTCACGTTGAGGTCCAGGGCTTCACGACAGGACAGCACAGCCTCGATGGAACGCAGCAGACCCTCGGGGCGCATCTCGTCGGCCAGGTCGCGGATCTCACCGGACAGATCGGGATGGGTGAAGGTGACCGTGGCGGCGGGATGCGCGGAGTTGCCGAAGCGCAGGGCCAGCGCGTCGCGATACAGACCAGCCACATCGATCAGTGCCCGATCCAACGCATCGCGACTGGTGCGGGTGGCGCGTGACTTCTGGCGGCGTTCGAGCTCCTTCAGCACGCCGGCGGAACCACGGGTGGCCGAGGCGGCGCCCTTGCCGGTGCCGCCCGCGCCCAGTGCCGTCGCGAGTTCGTCGCGCTCACGCTCATCACGTTCGGTGCTGACCTGCTTGGCCTCTTCCTCGGCCGACTTGACCAGTTCGTCCCCCGCGGCATAGGCAGCGGCCGGGCGGGCCACGGCGGACACCAGCGACAGTGCCCGAGTGCGGCGGGTGCGTGCGTGTTCGTCGGTGGCCAGCCGTCGCGCACGCCCGACATGTCCGCCGCTCACCGACGCCGCCCACTCCGCCTGCTGCGGAGGCAGCCCGTCGCGTTCACGCAGCACCTGGGCGATGGCCTCCACCGACGGCGTCACCAGATGTACGTGCCGACACCGGGAACGCAGCGTGACCGAGATGTCCTCCGGATCCACCGACGGCGCGCACAGTAGAAAGACCGTCCGCTCGGGCGGCTCCTCGACGACCTTGAGCAATACGTTGCCCGCGGCCTCGGTCAACCGGTCGGCATCCTCGATCAGCACCACCTGCCAGCGCCCGGTACTCGGGCGGCGGGCCGCCACCTGCACGATCTCGCGCATCTCCTTGGTGCCGATGCTGAGCCCCTCGGGAACCACCCGCCGGACATCACCGTGGGTTCCGGCCATGGTGGTGGTGCAGGCGTGGCAGTGCCCGCAGCCCGGCGATCCCGGGTCCATACACTGCAGCGCGGCCGCGAAGCACAGGGCCGCAACGGATCTGCCGGATCCGGGCGGACCTGTGAACAGCCACGAATGCGTCATCGCCGAGGAGGTCGCCCCGGCGCGTGCCGCCACGGCGGCGGCGGTCAACTCGGACTCGACAGAGTCCTGGCCTACGAGCCGATCGAAGACACCTGCCACGTGCTACACCCTAATCGGCCGCACCGACAGACCCCTCCGAGTACCGCCCCGCTACGAGTCGGCCTGCGCCTTCTCCGCGGCCTTCGCGGCCGGCGCCTTCTTGGCCGCGGTCTTCTTCGCGGCTGTCTTCTTCGCCGTGGATTTGGCCGCCGTCTTCTTGGCCGCCGTCTTCTTGGCCGCCGTCTTCTTGGCCGTCGACTTCGCGGCAGCCTTCTTCGCGGGCGCCTTCTTCGCGGCCTTCTTCACCGGTCCACGCGCGCGGCGATCGGCGAGCAGTTCCGAGGCCCGCTCGTCGGTGATCGACTCCACCTCATCGCCCTTGCGCAGGCTGGCATTGGTTTCGCCGTCGGTGACGTAGGGACCGAAACGCCCGTCCTTGATCACCATCGGCTTATCCGTCGCCGAGTCCTTACCCAACTCCCGCAACGGCGCCGCGCTGGCGGCCTGCCGGCCCCGGCGCTTGGGTTCGGCGTAGATCTTCAACGCCTCGTCCAGCGTCACGGTGAAGATCTGGTCCTCGGTGGCCAGCGAGCGCGAATCGGTGCCCTTCTTCAGATACGGGCCGTAACGTCCGTTCTGCGCGGTGATCTCGTCACCGGATTCGGGATCCTTACCGACGACCCGCGGCAACGACAGCAGTTTCAGCGCGTCCTCGAGCGTGATGGTCGACAGATCCATCGACTTGAGCAGCGATCCGGTCCGCGGCTTGGGTCCGGCCGCCTTCTTTGCGCCCTTCTTCGCGTCGAGATCGGCCTCCGGCTCGGGCAGGATCTCTGTGACGTACGGGCCGAAACGGCCCTCCTTCGCCACGATCCGATGTCCGGTCTCGGGATCCACGCCGAGTGGACGTCCCTCCTGCGGGGTCGCGAACAGCTTCTCCGCTATCTCGGGCGTCAGCTCGTCCGGCGGCAGATCATCGGGCAGGTTGGCCCGCTGGGAGACCGGGTCGCCGTCCGGATCATCCGGGTTCTGGACCATTCGCTCGAGATACGGTCCGAAGCGCCCGACCCGAACCACGATGTCGCGGTCCTGATCATCGGTGAACATCTTGATCGAGTTGACCTCGCGGGCGTCGATATCGTCGAGACGCTCGCCGACCATCGCCTTGAGCCCACCCGATCGCGCCACCGACCCCTCGGCGCCGTGGTCCCCGCCGAAGTAGAAGCTCGACAACCAGTTCCCGCGCTGTTCGCGGCCACCGGCGATCGCGTCGAGATCGTCCTCCATGGCCGCGGTGAAGTCGAAGTCGACGAGCCGGCCGAAGTACTCCTCCAGCAGACCGACCACCGCGAACGCGACCCACGACGGCACCAGCGCGTTACCGCGCTTGTAGACGTAACCGCGGTCGAGAATCGTCTTGATGATGGAGGCGTAGGTCGACGGGCGACCGATACCGAGTTCTTCGAGCGCCTTGATCAGCGAGGCCTCGTTGTAGCGCGGCGGCGGATTGGTGGTGTGCCCGTCGGGCGTCAGTTCGGTGGCATTGACGTCCTGGCCCTCGCTCAGCGCCGGAAGCCGGGACTCGGCGTCATCGGATTGACCGCCGGAATCCTCGTCGACACTTTCCACATAGGCCTTGAGGAAGCCCGCGAAAGTGATCGTGCGGCCGGAGGCCGAGAACACGCACTCCTCGCCGGTACCGGCCCGGCCGGTGATCCGCACCGTGAGCGTGGTGCCGCGCGCATCGGCCATCTGCGAGGCGACCGTACGCTGCCAGATCAGCTCGTAGAGCCGGAATTCGTCCTGATCCAACCGGGCGTGCAGCTGGCCCGGAGTGGCGAAGGTATCGCCCGCGGGACGGATCGCCTCATGTGCTTCCTGGGCGTTCTTGACCTTGCGGTTGTACTGGCGCGGGGTCGGGTGCACGAACTCCGGGCCGTACAGCTGGGTGGCCTGGGCCCGCGCGGCGGTGATCGCCGACTCCGACAAGGTCGTGGAGTCGGTACGCATGTAGGTGATGTAGCCGTTCTCGTACAACCGCTGCGCGACCCGCATCGTGCGCTCGGAGCCGAACCGGAGCTTGCGCGCCGCCTCCTGCTGCAAGGTCGAGGTCATGAACGGCGCGTACGGCCGGCGGGTATAGGGCTTGGACTCGACCGAGGAGACCTGGAAGTCCGCGTTCTCGAGGGCCGCGGCCAGTCGGCGCGCGGCGGCCTCGTCGAGAACGGTGACCCCGGAGCGGGTCTTGAGCTGCCCGTCGGATCCGAAATCCCGGCCGCCCGCGACGCGCGCGCCGTCGACCGTGACCAACCGGGCACCGAAGACCCGGGGATTGGCCTGATCCGTGTCACCGCCGCCGGCATCGAATTTCGCCGCGATATCCCAGTACTCCGCGGACCGGAACGCGATCCGCTCCCGTTCGCGCTGTACGACGATGCGGGTGGCCACCGACTGGACACGCCCCGCGGACAGGCGCGGCATGACCTTCTTCCACAGCACCGGACTGACCTCGTAGCCGTAGAGGCGGTCGAGGATGCGCCGGGTTTCCTGGGCGTCGACGAGGTCGTTGTCCAGTTCGCGGGTGTCGGCGGCCGCGGCGCGGATGGCCGGTTCGGTGATCTCGTGGAACACCATTCGCCGCACCGGAATCTTCGGCTTGAGCGTTTCCAGCAGATGCCACGCGATGGCCTCGCCCTCGCGGTCGGGGTCGGTGGCCAGATACAGCTCGTCGGCGTCGCGCAGCAAGGTCTTCAGCTCGGAGACCTTGGCCTTCTTATCCGGGCTCACGACATAGATCGGCTCGAAATCGTGATCGACATCGACGCCGAGCCGGGCCCAGGACTGTCCTTTGTATTTGGCCGGCACATCGGCCGCGCCACGCGGTAGGTCACGAATATGCCCGACGGACGCCTCGACCGTATAGCCCCGGCCCAGGTAAGGCGCGATCTTGCGCGCCTTGGTCGGCGACTCGACGATGACGAGACGGCGCACGAGACGCCCCCGCCCGGCTGCGGCCGACGTATCGGGCCCGTCGGAGTCCGCATCGGGAGTCGGTGATGCACCGCGGTCTCGTGTTGCCACCGGCGAACACACCTTTCCTGTCGACCCACGCGGCGCAGGCGCGCGACGCGCGGCTGGGGCAGAGAGGGAGAGACAAATGTCTCCCGCCAGAGACGTTTATACCGTGTTTCGCTGTCGCGGAGCCCGTACCGCGGGCTTGCGACCCAGATGTCCCAGCTGTTCTGCCTGGCACTCCCCCGTGCGTACCGTCCGCGTCGATATGGGCTGCGAACTGCAGAAAAACACCTTCTTCTGACTATACGGCCAGTGCGAAACGCCCCGGTTTTCGATCGAGTCTACTTCCCCCGAATATGACTCGTCCCTCACCGCGCGAACGCGGTGAGGGACGAGAGTTCAGACCTGTTGGGTTACTCGCTCAGCTGAGCGCACGAACTCCGGTGGCCTGCGGGCCCTTGGTGCCCTGGCCGACCTCGAATTCGACCTTCTGGTTCTCCTCGAGGGTGCGGAAGCCCGACCCCTGAATCTCGGAGTAGTGGACGAAGACGTCAGCGGAGCCGTCCTCGGGCGCGATGAAGCCGAACCCCTTCTCCGCGTTGAACCACTTCACAGTTCCCTGTGCCATTCTGTTCCTTCTCTTTCCATACCGGAACGGCGGACTAGTTAGGTTGATCCACCGGGTCCGTTCCGACCGCTGTACTCTGTTCCCCCTGCAGGAAGCATCAAGCACACCGTTCGCAACATCGATCCTGCTGATGGTTTGGACCTTTGATCCGTTCCCTCGAACACAGAAGCTTGCGACCAGGAACTAGTGAACCATGTCTGCGCGCAATTCGACAGCTGAGTTACCGACAATTTGCAAAAAAGATGATCTTGCGAATGTGCAGGTGAGGGGCACAATGCCCAAATCCAAACTTGGAGTAGGTTTGCTTGGCGATAACCGAGTGAGCGTCAGGCAAAGTGGCTGTGACGCAGATCGCTACTCGGCAGTGAAATGGCAGCTAGGACCCGGACGGCACACAGGGTTCACAGTTTCTTCGAGCCTCCGGGTCTCGGTCCGATGAATGCCAAAGGCGCGGCAACAGACCAGGCACCCGAGGAAACGATCAGCTATGGGAGATCGTTGCTGAATCGTGTCCTTTTCGGAGTGTCGGATGCGGAAAGTCGTATCACCCATGTGACCGAACTCCCGGCACGTGCGGCGCAAACCACAATCTGGCCTTCCTGGGCGGCACCGGAGGTGGTCGAGGCACTGCGTGAATCCGGTGTGGAAGCGCCGTGGTCACATCAGATTCGAACCGCGGAGTTGGCGGCCGGCGGTTCCCATGTCGTGGTGTGCACGGGTACCGCCTCGGGAAAGTCGCTGGGTTATCAACTGCCGGTACTGACCGAACTCCAGCGAGATCCACGGGCAACCGCGCTGTATATATCGCCCACCAAAGCACTGGGCGCCGATCAATTCCGGGCTGCCGCGCAGTTGACGCAGCGCGGCGGGCTGCGCGATATCCATCCGGCCACCTACGACGGCGACACCCCTTCCGAGATCAGGCAGTGGGTGCGGGCGAATGCGCGCTGGATCTTCACCAATCCCGACATGCTGCACGTGGGCATGCTCCGGGCCCATCCGCGCTGGGCACGGGTATTCCGGCGACTGCGCTACGTGGTGGTCGACGAATGCCATGCCTATCGGGGCGTTTTCGGCTCCCAGGTGGCGATGGTGCTGCGCCGGCTGCGGCGATTGGCCGCACATTACGGCGCCGATCCGACCTTCGTACTGTGCTCGGCCACCAGTGCCGACCCGGCCGCCGCCGCCGAACGCCTGATCGGCGCGCCGGTGACGGCCGTGATCGAGGACGGTTCCCCGCAGGGCGCGCGGACGGTCGCGCTCTGGGAGCCGCCGCTACTGAACGACGTCAGCGGCGAGAACGGCGCCCCGGTACGGCGGGCGGCGACGACGGAGGCGGCCCGGATCATGACCGATCTGGTCGTCGAGGGCGCGCGCACCCTGACTTTCGTCCGGTCGCGCCGGGCGGCGGAAGTGGTCGCCATCGACGTGCAGCGCATGGTGGCCGAGGTCGATCCGGGCCTGGGCGGGCGCGTCGCCGCCTACCGCGCCGGATATCTCGCCGAGGACCGGCGGGAGTTGGAGAACGGACTGTCGGACGGTTCGCTGCTGGGCGCGGCCACCACCACCGCACTCGAGCTGGGCGTCGACATCGCGGGCCTGGATGCCGTGGTGATCGCCGGTTTCCCGGGAACCGTCGCCTCGTTCTGGCAGCAGGCGGGCCGGGCCGGACGCCGCACCCAGGGGTCGTTGGTGCTGCTGATCGCACGCGACGACCCGCTCGACACCTATCTGGTCCACCACCCGCACGCGCTGCTGGACCAGCCGGTCGAGGCGACCATCACCGATCCGCACAATCCCTATGTGGCCGGACCGCATCTGTTGTGCGCGGTCTGCGAACACCCCATGACCGATGCCGAGATCCAGACCCTCGGAGTGTGGGAGGTGGCAGCGGAACTCGCCGCGGACGGCCTGATCAAGCGCCGCGAGAACGGGCGCGGCCCGGCTCGCTGGTATCCGACCTCGAGCGCCTATCCCCACGACGACGTGGATGTGCGGGCCGGAATCGGATCCCAGCTCGCGATCGTCGACGCGACCAGCGGCAGATTCCTCGGCACCGCGGATACCGGGCGGGCTCCCTCGACGCTGCACGCCGGCGCCGTTCATCTCCATCAGGGTGAGACCTACGTGGTGGACGAACTGGATCTCGAGGGCGGGGTGGCCTTCGTCCATCCCGATCAGCCGGGATGGACCACCAGCGCCCGGATGGTCACCTCCGTCACGATCGACAACCGGATCCGCGAAGACGAATACGGCGAGGTCACCGCGACACTGGCCGAAGTGCGGGTGACCCGCCAGGTGGTGGGCTATCTGCGAACCCTGCCCAGCGGGGAGGTTCTCGATCTCATCGAACTCGATATGCCGGAACAGACCCTGCCGACCCAGGCAGTGCTGTACACCGTCACCCCGCGGCTGCTGAGCGACGCGGGTATCGAGTCCCGGCGGGTACCCGGCGCCCTGCATGCGGCCGAACACGCCGCCATCGGCATGCTGCCGCTGGTCGCGACGTGCGACCGCTGGGATATCGGTGGCGTTTCCATCGCCGAACACCCGGATACCGGACTGCCCACCGTTTTCGTCTACGACGGTCACCACGGCGGCGCGGGTTTCGCCGAGCGCGGATTCACCAGGTTGCGGACCTGGCTGGCCGCCACCCACGCGGCCATCACCTCGTGTGCGTGCCCCCACGGGTGCCCTTCCTGTGTGCAGTCCCCGAAATGCGGAAACGGGAATTCCCCCTTGGACAAGGACGGCGCTGCGGCACTGCTGAACGCCGTCCTCGCGGAACTTCCACCGGATGGGCAGCGTTGACCCGTAAACGACCGCACGACCTGGCCGCATCCGATCCGTGACGCGGTGGACACCCTCAGGAGACGCCGCCGAGACCCCTGGGCACCCCGCCGGACGCCGAGCCGACCGCCGGACCGGAATAAAGAGGAATTCGCTCATGTTAACCACGCCATTGCCCTAGCGAATAATGGCCATGTGGGCATTCACATGTATGCATTTATCGGAACCCACGGGCGACGATTGTTCGGACAATTGCGCACGCGGCAATTCGACGCACCATGAATGGAAATCCGCCGCACTCCGGAAGACCGACTGTGGCTACCGTCACCCATTCTTTTCTCACACCAACCGTCCGGTATTCACGATCGTTCAACCGCGCTCCCCGGACCGGCTCGCGCGATCGCCACAACTGATCGTCTGCCCAAAAGCGTCGGCGATACCGCGGTCTCGACAGTGAGCGTCACATCCCAATCCTGGATCGAACATGTCCGGACGCGCATCCGCATTCGCCGCACCATCGAATCCGCCCGACCGCATGCGGCTTCCGATCCGGAATCCAGCGCACGGGCCGCGGCCAAAGCCGCCAGATCGGCCGCGCTCTGCGCCTGATGGCGAGCGCAGACCACACCGGCGAACTGCGCGATCAGAATCGTCACCAACAGCAATGCCGTCAGCGCCAGGCACGCGGTCACCGTGGCACTGCCCTCACAGGCTCGCCACCGGTGCGCGGACGCCCTCATCACGGCTCCCCCGGCTCGCGGGCCGCGACCGCCTCGGCACGTAGCCGCAGCATGGGCAGCAACGGTGCCCGGGCCCGCACCGTGGCCACGATCTGTTCGCCTTCGCCACGCAGTTCGACCTCGGCGCCGGGCGGCGCCACGCGTCGCGCCGTCTGCAGGGCATCGGACTCGACGCCGCGGGCAGCGAGGCGGGCCGCTTCGCGGGCGGCGTCGACACAGCGGATCTGCATCGACGCCGCCAGCAGGGCACCCAGGCAGAGCACCACGACCACCACCAAGCCCGCCAGTGCGATCGCGGCCTCGACCGTCACCGCACCGCGCTCACCCCGGCGGTCTTTCGATGAACGGATTCGGCCCGCCCGGCGACCGGATCTCACACCGTGGTGTTCAGGGCCTTGTCGATGATCTTGGTCAGCGCGTTCACGATCGAATCCCCCGTGACCACCGTATAGAGCACCGCCCCGAACGCCGCCGCGGCAATGGTGCCGATGGCGTATTCGGCGGTACTCATGCCGTCGTCGGCTACCGCCGCCTGCATGAGCCTCGAACGTAGTTCTCGCACAACCGATTGCGTTGCCGCGAACATCGGTCTCCCCTTTCTTTCCGATCGGCGCGGCCGGTCCGCACCGAACTCGTCGGGTGGTCACCACGGCCCGCCACCCAGCACTCGACCGGCCAGACCGGCGACGACCGGCACAATGCCCAGGCAAACGAAGGCCGGTAGGAAGCACAATCCGAGCGGACCGCTGATGAGTACGCCCGCGCGTTCGGCGCGCGCCGCCGTCGCGTCCTCGACCGTGGCTCGGCACTGCCGCGCCAGCTCGGCCACCGCACCCGTCAGGGATGCACCCGAGCGAGCCGATCGCCTGACCAGCCGGGCCAGGGATTGCATCTCGGCGATGGGCGCCTCCTGCGCCGCACGCTCCCATGCCGTCACCGGGTCCGCGCCCAGTGCCAGCAGATCCGCGGCGCGGCGCAGACCCGAGCACAGGGGTTCGGGTGCGGTCGGAGCGACCGCTCGAGCGGCGCCGGCCGCCGGCAGCCCCGCCCGCAGACATGACACGAGCAGGTCCAGCGCCGAGGCGATCGCGAGTGGGTCACCGGTCGATGTGCGCAGCCCGGGCCGAGGCACCGGCGAGGTGATGCCGCGCGCCGCGCGGAGCCGGGCGGACGGTGTGATCCGCCCGGGAAGGAGCATCAGGGCGGCGGCCGCCCACAGCAGTGCGAGGGAGATCGCGCTCATACCGCCACCCGCCGGGTGATGGCATCGGCCCACAGCAGGCCCGCGCCGATCAATCCGGCGCCCAGCGGCAGTACGATCGCGCCGATTCCCCTGCTCACCAGCACCTGGACCGGATGCGCGCCCATCAGTTGCCCCAGCGCGATCCCCAGCATCGGAAGCCCCGCCAGAACCGCGGCACTGGCCCGCGCACCTGCCAGAGCCGCGGTCGTACGTTCACCGAACCGCCGGCGCCCGGCGAGATCCTCCCGCGCCGCGCCCAGCAGGTCGGCCAACGCGAGGCCATGTAATTCGGCCACCTCCCACACATCCGCGACTCGACCCAATTCGGTGGTGACGGCGCATTGTCGATCGCGCAGACCATCGGCCGCCGAGCCGCCGAGCCGAGCCCGCGCGGCGCCGACCGCGAAGGCCGCTCCAACCGCACCCCCGACCTCCGCGGCCGCGACCGACGCCGCGGCACTGGGATGTGCGCCCGTGCGCAGTTCGCCGATCACAACGTCCAACCCCTCCAACAGTTTTCGGCATTCGGCATCGTGACGACGTTCGCGCCGACGGTTTCTCGACCGCACCACACCGGTGACGGCGAGCAGTGCGGCCGCACCCGCGGGGCCCGGCCCGAAGACGACCGTCGTGATCACGGCGGCAACCGCCGCCATGCGAATAGTCCACGGGCCCAGTACTTTTCGCCGTCGCTCCGGCCGCCCCGACAGCGCCCGCAAGCGGTGCCGGGGGATGGAGGTCGGCAGGACGAGCAGCGCGGCCGAACCACACAACAGGGCCGCTGTCACCGCCGCCTCCCCTCACCGAGCAGGTGCAGCAGAGCGGCTCGGGCGGGCGTGGCGGGTCTCGAATCCGCGGACCATGCCGTCTCGATCCGCACGGCGGTATCTCCGTCCCGGGTGACCAATCCGATCTCCTGCAGAATTCGCCGGCCATCACCGCGGCGACGCATGGCCAGCACGATCTGGACCGCCGCGGCGAGTTGGCTGTGCAGACCCTCCCGGCTCATTCCCCCCAGTGCCGCAAGGGCTTCCAGCCGGGCCGGAACTTCCCGGGGCGAATTGGCGTGGACTGTTCCGGCGCCCCCGTCGTGTCCGGTGTTCAACGCGGTGAGCAGGTCCACCACCTCACCTCCGCGTACCTCCCCGATGACGATCCGGTCCGGACGCATGCGCAGCGCCTGCCGAACGAGGTCCCGTACGGTGACGGCGCCCGCTCCCTCGACGTTGGCGGTACGTGCGACCAGCCGGACCACATGAGGGTGCGGCGGCGCCAACTCGGCCGCGTCTTCCACGCACACGATGCGTTCGGCCGGATCGACCCGGGCCAGCAGCGCCGACAACAGGGTGGTCTTGCCCGTACCCGTCCCGCCGACGACGAGAAAGGCCAGCCGGGACCCGACGATCTTCTCCAGCAGGTATTCCGCCTCGGCCGAGAGCGTGCCCGAGGCGGTCAGATCGCGCAGGCTGTGTCCGATCGGCCGTAGCACCCGCAGCGAGATACACGTGCCTCCCTGCGCGATCGGTGCGAGCACCGCGTGCAGCCTGACCCCGAAGCTCTCTCCTGGAGCCCGCTCGTATTCCGGGAGCCGCCCGTCCACCCACGGTTGCGCATCGTCGAGCCGGCGGCCGGCGGCCAGGGCCAGCCGCTGCGCCAGCCGCCGCACCGCGGCCTCGTCGGAGAAGCGAATCGATGTCCGTTCCAGCCCGTTGCCGCGATCCACCCACACGGCATCCGGTGCCGTGACCAGCACATCCGAAACCCGGGCATCGTGCAGCAGTGGCTCGAGCACTCCGGCGCCGGTCATCTCGGTTTGCAGGAGCCGCAGCGCCCGTAGCAGATCGGTGTCGCCGAGGACTCGGCCGGCTTCGGCGCGGATGGCGGCCGCCAGGCGGGCCGGATCGTGTTCACCGGGCTGGGCGGCGAGCCGTTCGCGAACCCGGTCGAGCAGGTCGTCGCTCACCACCGCGCTCATCGGGCACCATCCGGAAGTACCGCCAGCACCGCGTCGGCGCCCGATCGCAGCGGCCCCCGCGTCAGTGCCAGGCCACCCCGCTCGAGGGCACCGGCCAGGCCCGGCTGTGCGCGCATAGCGGAAAGCAGCGGCAGACCCAGCGCCTCGGCGATATCCCGCCCGCGCAGCCCACCGGGCGCAGGACCGCGAACCACCAACGCCTGGTTGGGATTTCGCCGCGCGATATCGGCCGCCGCGGCGCCGGCGGCCGCGACCGCGCGCAGCCGGGCGGGGACCACGAAAACGACAAGGTCGGCGACATCGAGCAGGTGATCGGTATGCGGCCCGCGGCTGCCCGAGATATCGCACACCACGAGATCACCGGCGCCACGTCCGGCTTCGACGACCGCCCGCGCCGCACCCGTTCCGATCTCGTCGGGGTACGACCCGTCCGGTCTGCTGCACGCGAGCACCCCCAGCCCCGGCGCAGCCGCTGGTAACGCGTCGTGCAGCGCCTGCGCGCCAACCCGACCGTCCTCGACCGAGAGGTCCGGCCAGCGCAGGCCGGGCACCGATTCGATACCGAGGAGCAGGTCGATACCTCCGCCGAGCGGGTCGGCATCGATGAGCAGGACTTGTGGGCGGAACCGCTGTGCGGCAGCAGCCAGTGCCAGCGCGCCGGCGAACACCGAGGCGCCCGCCCCGCCGCCGGCACCGACCACGGCCAGCACCACGCCATCACCCGGATCACGCGCGGCATAGGCGGCGAACGCCTCGATCAGCGTCTCGGTCGCCCCCGGCAGCGCGATGACCTGTTCGGCGCCGACGGCCGCCGCGGCCTGCCAATGCTCCAGCTCCGATTCGCCGCCGCCGACGAGTACGACGCCGGACCGCCGCGGGTATCCGGATGCGACGCAGGTACGGGCCGCGGCGGCGTCGACGATGACCAGTGCCGCCGCTGCCCAGACATGCCGGCCGACGGGCATCGAACGTTCGTCCAGGCCACGGTCGGCCGCGGCGGCGATGCGACGCACTTCGTCACGCAACCGGCGATCGGCGACCAGCACCAGCGCCGGAGATGGAACTGCTGCAACGGAATTCATGACCGCCAGCGTCACCCGGATCGACCGCTCGAACCAGGGCCCGAATGCCGAATGTGGACAACTCGCGGGCTGTGTACAAATCCTGGACGCCCGATCAAAGCAGAACCGGCAACCGAATATCGACGGATAAGAGACAGGACCGGTCCGAAATAGAGGACGGCCCCAGCCGGGGGGGGAGGAGGCTGGGGCCGTCGGGGTTCAGCCCCGGGGGGTCGGGCTGAACACGCCTGGACCATGTCCAGGTGCCAGCAATACTACACCCAGAAACCGGCGGCAATGCAAGTCCATCGCGACAGGAAGTTTCGGCCGCTTCCGGGCGGACGGCCGGGCCGTGAAAAGTGCCCTCGGCCGGGCTGAACACCACATCGGCGGCAAAGCTCCCTATTCTGGATTCGTGATGGCCGAGGGCGACCGATCAGCAACGGACAATCAGGCCGCCGGGGACAGCGGACACCCGGGGCACCGCAACGATGTAGCAGCGCGGCGCGCGCGCGGAACTGCTGAGACGGGGTCCACACCCCGGATCGCCGCATTCTTCGATCTGGACAAAACGGTGATCGCGAAATCCAGCGCGTTCGTTTTCAGCAGGCCGTTCTTCGATCAGGGCCTGATCGATCGCCGGACCGTCCTGGAATCCAGCTATGCCCACTTCCTGTTCATGTTGTCCGGCGCCGACCACGACCAGATGGAACGAATGCGTGAACATCTGACCAAGATGTGCGCCGGCTGGGATGTGTCGCAGATACGGGCGATCGTGGCCGAAACCCTGCACGAACTAGTGGATCCCCTGATCTACGCCGAGGCTTCGGACCTGATCGCCGATCACAAGATCCGCGGCCACGACGTCGTCATCGTCTCGGCCTCCGGTGAGGAGATCGTCGCTCCCATCGCGGCGGCACTGGGCGCCACACACACCGCGGCCACCCGCATGGTGGTCGAAAACGGCAAGTACACAGGCGAAGTCGAGTTCTACTGCTACGGCCAGGGCAAGGTCGAGGCGATCGAGAAACTCGCAGCCGCCGAACACTACGACCTGTCGCGGTGCTACGCCTATTCCGATTCCGTGACCGATCTGCCGATGCTGGCGGCGGTCGGCCATCCCACCGCGGTGAATCCCGATCGGAATCTGCGGCGCGAGGCCGTGGCCCGGGACTGGCCGATCCTGACATTCTCCAATCCGGTGTCGCTGTGGTCGCGAATTCCGGCACCGTCGAGCACCACGGTGGCCGCCTCCGTGGTGGTCGGACTGAGCGCAGTATTGGCCGGCGCGGTCAGCTACCGGCTGCTGCGCCGCCGCCGCTGAAGACGGCGGGGCGAGCACATCGCGGCTGGTCAACGACGCGCAACCCATCGATATAACCACGAATCGATGAGCCACACGCCGATTATGAGAATGTCCGAACGACCCTTGCTGTGAGGGGGCTCACAGAGTAACAATGGACGCACGGAGGGGCGGAAGGCCAAGATCGAAACGGAAGAGAAGGTTCGATCTCCCATCCGCACTTCCTAGCACGGACGCCAGGCACCCACGCGGAGCGCGCCGCGACAAGGGCAGAAGCGTTGTGGGCCTGCGAAATCCGCATTCACCTCGGCAATGGCCTCGCACAGGTTGCGGGGATGAACCGGCGGGGTGCGGATGATCGCCGAGGCCGCAGAACACAACCCGACCAGCACGCTTGGTAACCGGGTGGTCCGTGCTAGCGGGCGGTGAGGTCGGCGACGACTACGCCGCCCGCTTCGATGTGCACACCCTTTCGCGCAGGTCCGCTAAGCGGCGGCGTCGGCGATCGACCGGGCTTCGCGCGCGCCGTCCTCGAGGGCGCCGCAGCAGAAGACCACCCAGCCCCCCACACCTTCGGCCGTACCCGCGGCGAATCCGGCGACAGCATCCGAGTAGGCCTGACGGCGGCGCAACCAGAACACCTCGGGTACGCCCAGACTGTGCGGATCCAGGCCCGACGCTACCGTGACCAGACGGGCGGCCGCCCGGGCCACCACACCGTCGGCGGATCCGAAGGGGCGCAACGACATCAACTCACCGTGCACCACCGCGGCCAGTACCGGCGCCGGAGCATGCGAGGTCAGTACCGTCTGCGCCAGCAGATCGAGCCGGTCGGCGACACCGGCGTCCGCGCGCGGCCGGCCCAGTTCGATCTCGTCGGTCACCAGATCGGCGGCGGCCAGCAGATGCAATCGGGCCAGGGCCTGCAGCGGCGCCCGCTGCCACACCCCGACCAGGTTGCGCAGGCCGTCGCCGTCCAGAGCCTGCCCGACGCGCAGGGCACCCGCCAGGATCGGATCGGCGACGCGACCGTCGGCGGGCAGTTCGGTGGCGCCGCCGTCGAGGGCCGCGGACGAACGAGCCGCGCGTACCGCCGCCTCCGCGGCGGTGGTCGGCCAGCCGCGCCGGTTGGCCTTGTGCATATGAACCTCGGCGAGCGCATCGCGGGCGCGGTCGGCCGCATCACGGACACCGGGCAGGTCGACCAGGGGCTGCAGCACGTCGCTCACAACCCACACGCTAGTCGAGACGCCGGCGGTGCCCGGCAGCGTCTCGGCCCGATGTCCGGCCTTCGAGACCCGTACGCGGCGCAGGTCACAGTCCGTTAGGGTCACACCGTGGCCGCGGTCACCCCCGGCCCACGCGTATCCGATGGAAGAGGCCCGATGAGTCCGATCAGACGAGTCATCCCGCGAAGCCCCCTTGCCGGGCAGACCGGGTGCGGGCGTCCCGCAAGTTTCAGGAGGCGAGATGACCGACACCACCGCTGAGCACCGAGACGTGTATCCGCCGACCGCAGAGTTCGCCTCGGCGGCCAACGCCGACGCGTCCATCTACGATCGCGCCGCCGCCGATCGTGACGGTTTCTGGGCCGAGCAGGCGCAACGGCTGCACTGGCATCAGCCGTGGACGCGGGTATCGGATTGGGACAACGCGCCTTTCGCCCGCTGGTTCGTCGACGGCAAGCTCAACGTCGCCTACAACTGTGTGGATCGCCACGTCGCCGACGGTTACGGCGATCAGGTCGCCATCCACTGGGAGGGCGAACCGGGCGATTCCCGCGCCATCACCTACGCCCAACTGCAGGCCGAGGTCAGCCAGGCCGCCAACTACTTCACCGAACTCGGTCTGGTGGCCGGGGATCGGGTCGCGATCTACATGCCGATGGTGCCCGAGGCCATCGTGTCGATGCTGGCCTGTGCCCGGCTGGGCCTGACCCATTCGGTGGTGTTCGCCGGCTTCTCCCCCAGCGCGTTGCGTCAGCGCGTCGACGACGCCGAGGCGCGCCTGGTCGTCACCACCGACGGACAGTGGCGGCGCGGCAAGGCGGCACCGTTGAAGGAAGCCGTCGACGAGGCGCTCTACGCGCACGGCGATGTCCCGCACAGTGTGGAGCACGTCCTGGTGGTGCGCCGCACGAACATCGAGGTCGCGTGGACCGAGGGCCGCGATCTGTGGTGGCACGAGACCGTCGCGCGGGCGTCGAAGGACCACGCCTGCAGCGCCTTCGATGCCGAACATCCGCTCTACATCCTCTACACCTCCGGTACCACTGGAAAGCCCAAGGGCATCCTGCACACCTCGGGTGGCTATCTGACCCAGGTCGCCTACACCCACCACAACGTGTTCGACCACAAACCCGGCGCCGACGTCTACTGGTGCACCGCCGATATCGGCTGGGTGACCGGGCACAGCTACATCGTCTACGGTCCGCTCGCCAACCGCGCGACCCAGGTCGTCTACGAGGGCACCCCGAACTTCCCCGATGAGCACCGGCACTGGCAGATCATCGAAAAGTACGGTGTCACCATCTATTACACCGCCCCCACCCTGATCCGCACCTTCATGAAGTGGGGCCGCGAGATTCCGGATTCGCACGATCTGTCGTCGCTGCGGGTGCTGGGTTCGGTCGGCGAACCGATCAACCCCGAAGCGTGGCGGTGGTACCGCGAGGTCATCGGCGCGGGCACCGCACCGATCGTGGACACCTGGTGGCAGACCGAAACCGGCGCGATCATGATCTCCCCGCTGCCCGGCGTCACCGCCGCGAAACCGGGTGCGGCCATGGCGCCGCTGCCCGGCATCTCGGCGAAAGTCGTCGACGAGGAAGGCAACTCCGTCGAAATCAACGGAGCCGAAGCGGCATCTTCGGACCGCTCCGCGGTCGTCGGCTACCTGGTCCTCGACCAGCCGTGGCCGTCCATGCTGCGCGGGATCTGGGGCGACAACGAGCGCTACAAGGCCACCTACTGGGAGCGCTTCGCCGAACAGGGCTGGTACTTCGCCGGCGACGGCGCCAAGATCGACGCCGACGGCGCGCTCTGGGTCCTGGGCCGCGTGGACGACGTCATGAACGTCTCCGGTCACCGCATCTCCACCGCCGAAGTGGAATCCGCGCTGGTCGGGCACCACAGCGTGGCCGAGGCGGCGGTCGTGGGCGCCAGCGACGACACCACCGGGCAGGGCATCGTGGCATTCGTCATCCTCACCGGCGGCAGCACCGAATCCGGACAGCAACTCGTCGACGCGCTCAAAGCGGAGGTCTCACGCGAGATCAGCCCGATCGCCCGGCCACGCGAGATCCACATCGTGCCCGAACTGCCGAAAACCCGTTCCGGCAAGATCATGCGACGACTGCTGCGCGACGTCGCCGAAGGCCGCGAACTCGGCGACACCTCGACCCTGGTGGACCCCAACGTCTTCGAGGCCATCCGGGCGTCCAACGCCTGATCCGCACCCCTGTCGAGCGCACGTCCCGGGACCCGCCGGACGTGCGCTCGCTCCTTTCCCACCGCTTCGACACACCCGAGCCAGCGGTAATCGGCCAGGAGTGGACCGCTAAGATTCCGTACAGGAGTGCCGGGAAGTCTGGTCGGCGTGTGGTAGTCGAGCCCATCGGGCGCGCCCACCACAGTGGCCATCCGCTCCCCGAAAGGTATTCCGTGATCGTCGCGCTCCGTTCCGAACTGGCTCGCTATCTGCGCACCGAGACCGTCGGCGGCGCGCTGATGCTGATCGCGGCGGCGGTGGCGCTGCTGTGGGCCAATTCGCCGTGGCGCGACGGATATTTCGCGATGCTCGACACCACGCTCGCGATCCCGGCGCTGCATCTGGATCTCACCCTCGCCGATTGGATCAAGGACGGCTTGCTCGCCGTGTTCTTCTTCGTCGCGGGCCTGGAACTCAAACGCGAAATGGTCGTCGGTGAGCTGGCCGATCGCCGGCGCGCGGTGCTCCCGGTGGTGGCGGCGGCCGGCGGTGTGATCACACCGGCACTGATCGCAGTGGCCATCGGCTGGGGTGTGCCGGGAATGGACCGCGGCTGGGCCATTCCCGTAGCGACCGATATCGCCTTCGCACTGGCCGTGCTGGCCCTCACCGGATCGCGAATACCCGCGGGCGCCCGGGTATTTCTGCTCAGCCTGGCGGTCGTCGACGATCTGATCGCGATCGTGCTGATCGCCGTCCTGTTCACCACTTCGCTCGCCCTCGGCTGGCTGGCCGCCGCTGTCGCCTGCTTCGGGGCCTGGGCATTCGCACAACACCGGCGCATCCACACCCCGCTGGTCTACGTCCCGCTGGCCCTGGTGTCGTGGTACGCGCTGCACGAGGCCGGGATTCATCCGACATTGGCGGGTGTGATCTGCGGTCTGCTGACCCGCGTGCGCCCCGATCCGCAGGAGTACGAGGCGCCCGCGGCCCGGCTCGAACATATCTTCCAGCCGATCTCCGCGGGGTTGTGTGTACCGCTGTTCGCCCTGTTCGCCTCGGGAGTGCCGTTGTCGGTCAAGGTATTCGGTGAGATGTTCACCTCCCGGCTGTCGTTGGCGATCATGGCCGGACTGCTGGTCGGGAAGACGGTCGGCATCTTCGGAACCAGCCGGCTGGCGATGCGGTTCGGAATCGCCTCGCGGCCCGCCGGTCTCGGCAATCGGGACATCTCGGCCCTGTCGGTACTGGGCGGAATCGGATTCACCGTTAGCCTCTTGGTGGCAGAACTTGCGTTGGCCGACCGGACCGATGCCGAACTGGCGAAGGCCACCGTGTTGATGACGTCCTTGACAGCGTCGCTACTCGGTTCGGCGCTACTGTTGCGGCGTGGCCGGGCGCATCAGGCGTGGCGAGACGCGAGGGCGGCCACCGCAGACGAGTGAAGGCCGGACAGCACCGGGACATGGAGAAGGGTCGAGCAATTGAGCGTCACAAACGGCGGTAACGGGCACGATTCGGGCCGTAATCGGACCATCACCTCGATTCCGCTGTCCGAGGTCGATACCACCGCGAACGCCAGCGTGGGTGATCTGGTGCGCGACGCCACCGAGCAGATGTCGACACTGGTCCGCGCCGAGGTGGAACTGGCGAAAGCCGAGGTGACCGGCGAGATCAAGAAGGGGCTGCAGGGCAGCGTCTTCTTCATCGGCGCGCTGACGGTGCTGCTGTTCTCGTCGTTCTTCTTTTTCTTCTTCCTCGCCGAACTGCTGGATGTGTGGCTGTACCGGTGGGCGGCGTTCCTGATCGTCTTCGCGCTGATGATCGTCGTGGTCGTCCTGCTGGGCCTGCTGGGTTATCTGAAGGTACGCAAGCTGCGGGCGCCGGCGAAGACCATCGAATCACTGAAGGAGACCCGGTCGGTGCTGCCGCACGGCTTCGGATCGCACACCGACGGCGCGGCCGACAAGCCGACTGCCTGACGCGGCTATTACGCTTTCGGCGTGTCGTCGAATTCGCTTCCCGATCCGTCCAGCGTCCGTTTCGACGGACCGTGGACGCATCGCGATGTGCACGCCAACGGCATCCGCTTCCATATCGCCGAGGGCGCGGGGGACGATGCGGGTGATCCCGCGCGGCCCCTGGTGGTCCTGCTGCACGGCTTCGGCGATTTCTGGTGGTCGTGGCGGCATCAGCTGACCGGACTGACCGAGGCCGGTTACCGCGCGGTCGCCGTCGATCTGCGCGGTTACGGTGATTCCGACAAACCACCGCGCGGGTACGACGGCTGGACGCTGGCCGGAGATATCGCCGGACTCGTACGCGCGCTCGGGCACAGCGATGCCACGCTCGTCGGCCATGCCGAAGGCGGTCTGGTGTGCTGGGCCACCGCGGTGCTGCATCCACGGGTGGTGCGCTCGATCGCGCTGATCGCCTCCCCGCATCCGGTGGCATTGAAGCGGGCGATCCTGCGCGATCGGCACCAGCGCGCGGCCTATCTGCCGAATTTCCTGCGCTACCAGCTGCCGCGCTACGGCGAGCAGTTGCTCACGCGACAGGGAGGATTCGAAATCGAACGGCTGGTTCGCGATCGGGTCGATCCGCGCTGGGCGGGCACCGCGGAGTTCGTCGACACTGTGCAGCGCATGCGCTCGGCGATCCGGATCTCCGGTGCGGCCCACTGTGCGCTGGAATATCAGCGCTGGGCCTTCCGCAGCCAGTGGCGTCCCGACGGCCGCCGTTTTCTGTCCTCGATGCGGGAGCCGGTTCGCGTTCCGACCCTGATCCTGCACGGCGAATTCGACCGCTACATGCTCGAGTCGACCGTGCGCGGTGCGCGGCGGTTGTCACCGGATCGGCGCTTGGTGCGGATTCCGGATGCGGGGCATTTCGCGCATCAGGAGAATCCGGAGGCGGTCACCGCCGAACTGGCGAAGCTGCTGGGCGATCCGGCGACCGCCCAGCGCGTCTGAGCCACGGCTCAGCTCAATACGCAATCGCCCGTGCCGACCGGTGCGGTCGAATTCTCCGCGGCCTCCAGATCGGACTCGACCTCTTTCAGGGTGAGGACATAGCCGGTGTCGTCATCGGTGACCGCCGCGCCGAAGACCACACCGAGTACCTGCCCGTCGGTGTCGACCAGCGGGCCACCGGAGTTGCCGGCGCGGACCCGGCCGCGAACGGTGTAGACCTGACGTTCGACGGTGCTGCTCTTGTAGATGTCGGGACCGGTCAGTTCGAGTGTCTCGCGTAGCCGGGCGGCGCTGGCGGTGTAGGGGCCGCCACCCGGATAGCCGAGCACGATGGCACTCTCACCGGATTTACCCGCGCCCTGTGCCAGCGGAATCACCGGGGCGTTGAGTCCGGGCACCGCCAGGATCGCGACATCCTTGGAGGGATCGAACAGCACGACCGTGGCATCGAGCCGGCCCCGCGCGGTGTCCACCTGCACGGTGGAGGTACCGGCGACCACGTGGGCGTTGGTCATGATGCGCTCCGGCGCGACCACGAAGCCCGAGCCCTCCAGCGCCCGCTGGCAACTGGGCGCGACACCGTTGATCCGCAATACGCTGTGCTGCAGGTTCAGTGCGACCGGCGTATCGAGCACGCTGGGATCCGGCGGCTCGACCGCGGCGATCGGCGCGCGGCCGAACGGCCCGATGACCTCCGGCAGGCCCGAGGTGTTGAGCAGTTTGGAGAACTCGTTGGGCACCCGGCGCAACCAGTTCGGGGCGACCTGATTGACATCGGCCAGTACCCGCGAGCCGTTGACCGCCGCCGCGATACCGGGCTGCGAGGACGAGGCCAGCGGCAGGGCCAGCAGCCACGCGGTGACCATCACCGCGACACACTGCAGCGCCGCGCCCACGACACTGTCGACACTGCGGGTGAAGGGGTGGCGCATACCGCTACGGGCGGCGCGGCCCAGCACCATGCCCGCGACCTCACCCACGACCACCAGGGCGACGATCAGCACCACGCCGACCAGCACCCGTTTCCGGCCCTCGCTGATGTGCTGCAGGATGTGCGGCGCGATCAGGATGCCGGCGACCGCGCCGAGCACCACGCCGAGAAATCCGAGCGCCGACGCTACCGCGCCCTGCCGCCAGCCGGAGGAGGCAGCAAGCAGCGCGATGATGATGACCGCGAGGTCGAGCCACCCGGAACTACTCATAACGTCATCCCCACTGCCGCGAGCGAAGTCTGCAGATCACGCACATCGTGGTGATCCCAGTCCCGCTCCCATCCCGATACCGCGAGCAGGCCGGCGAGAACACCGGCGGTGAAACCCCAGACGAGCATGCCATCCACCGCGAAGGCGGGACCCATATACCCCAGCGGATGGCGTACGACGAACCGGTTGGCCGGGTCGATCAGGTCCGCCAGCGGCACCCGGACCACCCGAGCGGCCTCGGTCTCACTGACCACCCGGACCTCCCCCGGAGTCCGCCAGTAGGCGACCACGGGCGTCACGTCGAACCGCGAGGGCGGGACGAAGATCTTGGGCAGCACCGCGAACGGTTCCACCCCACCGGGCTCGAGGCCGGTCTCCTCTCGGGCCTCGCGCAGCGCGGTACCGATCGGTCCCTCGTCACCCGGTTCCACTCCGCCGCCGGGGAAGGCCACCTGGCCCCGATGCTGGCGCAGCGTCGCGGCGCGCTGGGTCAGCAGCACATCGGCATCGCCGGGCAGGCCGCCGCGGGCCGCCGGATCGGCATCGGGCGACCCGCCGAACAACACGAGAACCGCGGCCTCCCGGGGCCGCAGCGCGGCGGAGGCCAGAGCGGCGGCGGTGCGGTGGATGACCTGATTGACACCCCTCGGATCGGCAGGCTCGTGTTCGGCCACCCCGCGCAACCACTCCGGAATATCGTCGGCGATCAGCACCTGTTCAGCACCGCTCACGAGGTGGCTCCCAGCCCCGCGGTGACCGCGGCGGCGATGTCGTCGGCGGATTCGAACGGCCGCTGCACCAGCACCTTGGCGATCGATCCGTCGGCGCGAACGAGCACCGAAATCGGGAGGACCGGCGGGACGTTCAGCACCGCGCGCACCTTTCCGTCGCCGTCCTGCACGCCGGGCAGGTGTACACCGAGATCGCGGAGGCGGGCCAGGGCCTTGCCCTCATCGGGGCTGCTGTGCACGGTCAGCACCGGCACCGCATCGGCCCGGGCCGCGTACTGCTGCAGGGCCGGCAGTTCGCGGGCGCACGGTTCACACCAGTAGGCCCACAGATTCAGCAGGGCCGGCCGGCCCGCCAAGGCCGCGGCCAGATCCATCGGCCGGCCGTCAGCCAGGCACTCGAGGGTGATCCCGGCCAGCGGTCCCGAGGCCGGGGCGGGCGGTTCCGTGCTCGGCTCCCCGGTCGGGCACGCGGCCAGGGCGGCGGCGGCGCGCTGGCCATCGGAGGCCGCCTGGGGGCCACCCTGCACCGCGGTTGCCGTCACCGACGGCGTGCTGTGCTCGCCACGCGGCCAGACAGCCACCGCCAGGGCCACCACTGCGATCAGAACTACGAATGCCCACCGCCATGCCGCGGGTATGGATCTCACCGGCCCACCAATTCGAGCAGATGCTCGGCCTCCGGCCCCTTCACCAGCGCGGCGGCCGTCGTCGGCTCGGTGGGACCGATGCCGAACGACGGACAGTCCTTGGCCAGAATGCAGACGCCGCAGGCCGGCTTCCGGGCATGACAGACCCGGCGACCGTGGAAGATCACCCGGTGCGACAGCATCGTCCATTCCTTGCGTTCGATCAGCTCACCGACGGCGTGCTCGATCTTGACCGGATCGTCGGCGGTGGTCCACTGCCAGCGCTGTACGAGCCGGGAGAAGTGCGTATCGACGGTGATTCCCGGCACATCGAAGGCGTTGCCGAGGATGACATTGGCGGTCTTACGACCGATACCGGGCAACTTCACCAATTCGGCCAGAGTTCCCGGCAGCACACCGTCGTGCTGCTCCAGCAGTGCCTGCCCCAGCCCGATGAGCGAATTCGCCTTGTTGCGGAAAAATCCCGTGGGCCGGATGTATTCCTCGAGTTCGGTGCGGTCGGCCTCGGCGTAGCCCTTGGCATCGCGATACCGCGCGAATAGTGCCGGAGTTGTCTGATTTACCCGGACATCGGTGCACTGGGCGGAAAGGATTGTGGCGACGGCCAATTCGAGTGGAGTGGTGAAATCCAGTTCGCAGTGCGCATCGGGAAAGGCAACCGCCAGTGTCCGATTCATCCGGCGTGCACGGCGGACCAGGCCCAGACGGGTCTCTCCCGCGAAACGCGCGGCCGGTTTCGAGTTCGCGCGCGAAGATTTGGTCCCGGTCGAAGAACTCGATTCGACTTTTGTGACCGACGCCGCAGTGGTGGCCGTCGTGGCCGAGTTATGCCCGTTCACGGCGCTGGATCTGGGTTCACGCACGCGTCCACCATACGGAACCGCACCGACGTGAGCGCGTTCGCGAACTCTTCCCGTGTTCCATCTGAGACCTTCTCCGTGTTTACTCACCCGTATGCAAGGACTCGCTGTGGTGCTCTTCCCGGTGTTGTTGATGCTGTTCGCACTGTTGATGGAACGCGTCGAGAACCGGCTGCGCAAGCTGCTCGAACCGGGTGAAGAGGTCCAGCAATATCTGGACAGGGCCAGCAATGCCGAGGTCAACGAGCTCGCGAAATTGGGCGTACCGGCACACGCGGGCTCCGGCGGCCGCCGCCGCAACCGTGACGAATTGGACGTCGCCCAGGCCAGCTGAGCCGGTACCGCCGCCGACCGGCGGATATCCGGACCCGGGAACTTTTCGCGGCACCGCGCCCGTTCACAAACCGCACGTTACGTGGTGTCTGTCACTACGCTGCGCGGATGGCAAGTAGACTGCACTGTCGGCCGAAAGCTTCGGTCCAGAGCTGTGGCGATAGCGACGAGCCAGGCGGCAGTCTGCGTAACACGTAGGAGCCCGCTGACGCCGCAGTAAGCACCGTCAATTCCCATAAGGAGCACATTCGTGGACGAGGCCCTCGCCAGAGCAGGCATCTTCCAAGGCGTCGAGCCCACCGCGGTGGCTGCTCTCGCCAAACAGCTTCAGCCCGTGGATTTCCCCCGCGGCCATGTCATCTTCAATGAGGGCGAGCCCGGCGATCGGCTGTACATCATCACATCGGGCAAGGTGAAGATCGGCCGTCGGTCCCCGGACGGGCGCGAGAATCTGCTGACCATCATGGGTCCGTCGGATATGTTCGGCGAGCTGTCGATCTTCGACCCGGGTCCGCGTACGTCCACGGCCACCACGGTGACCGAGGTGCGGGCGGTGACCATGGATCGCGATGCGCTGAAGGCGTGGATCGATCAGCGCCCGGAGATCGCCGAACAGTTGCTGCGGGTGCTCGCCCGCCGCTTGCGGCGCACCAACAACAACCTGGCCGATCTGATCTTCACCGACGTCCCCGGCCGTGTCGCCAAGGCGCTGCTGCAACTCGCACAGCGGTTCGGCACACAGGAGGCGGGTGCGCTCCGGGTGACGCACGACCTCACTCAGGAGGAGATCGCCCAGCTGGTCGGCGCCTCGCGCGAGACGGTGAACAAGGCCCTGGCCGACTTCGCCCATCGCGGTTGGCTCCGGCTCGAGGGCAAGAGCGTCCTGATCTCCGATTCGGAGCGTCTGGCTCGCCGAGCGCGGTAGGGATCTCCCACCGCGCTTCGGCGCATCCGGCTAGTTCCGGCCCCGCAGGTAGGCCAGCTGCGCCTGGACCGAACTGCGCGCGGCCGGCCACAGTCGTTTGTCCACATCGGCGTAGACGCGGGCCACGACCTTCATCGGCGACGCGTCCGCGCCCAGCTCGCGCAGTGCTGCCCGGACCTGCTCCAAGCGCTGCTGCCGGTGCTGGATGTAGTAGTTGATCACCGGTTCGGCCTGGGGGTGATCGGGGCCGTGTGCCGGTAGCAGGGCACGGCCCGGGGCCAGCTCGGCGAGCCGGTCCAGGGAGGCGAGATAGTCGCCGAGGGCGTCGTCGCGCGATTCCAGGACGGTGGTGCCGCTGCCGAGCACGGTGTCGCCGGTGACGATCGCGTCGTCGAGCAGGACACTCACCGAATCCCGGGTATGGCCCGGTGTGCCGATCACGGTGAGACGTAATCCGGCGGCCTCCACGATCTCACCGTCGGCCAGCGGATCCGAGGAGCCGGACACATATCCGGGGTCCATCGCCCGCACCGGCGTTCCGGTGAGTTTCACCAGCCGTTCGATACCACCGGTGTGGTCGTGATGGTGGTGGGTGATCAGCGTCAGCGCGATATTTCCGCCCGTCTCCCTGGCGATCGCCTCACTGTGTGCCTTGTCCTTCGGCCCCGGATCGATCACCACGCAGTCGGATCGACCCGGGACACGCAGAATCCAGGTGTTGGTGCCCTCGAGCGTCATCTGGTTCGGATTGTCGGCCAGCAGTACCGACGCGGTCTCGGTGACCGGTCGCAGCTGCCCGTACGCGGGATGACTCGGAGTCATGAGTGCTGCTCCGCCTCTCCGCGACGTGTACTTGCGCAATCAGCTGCCACCTCCGGTAATCCGGATATGACGGTCAAGCGGCCATCAGTCATCTCCCCATTCAACCCCGAATCTCGGCGATGAGCTCGACCTCGACCGGAGTTCCCTTCGGCAGCTCGGCGACCCCGACCGCCGAGCGCGCGTGCACCCCGGCGGTGCCGAAAACCTCGCCCAGCAGCTCGGACGCGCCGTTGATCACCAGTGGCTGATCGGTGAAACCCGGTGCGGAGGCGACGAAGCCGACCACCTTGACGATCTGCACCACCGCGTCGAGGCCGACCAGATCGTGCACGGCGGCCAGCGCGTTCAGCGCGCACAGTCCGGCGGCCCGCGCGGCCTCCTCGATTCCCACGTCCGCGCCGACCTTGCCGGTCGCCGACAGCGCACCGTCCACGAACGGCAACTGACCGGCGGTGTAGACCATCGAACCGGAACGGATCGCCGGAATGTAGGCGCCCGCCGGAGCCGCGACCGGCGGCAGGGTCAGCCCGAGCCGGTCGAGATTGGCGCGCCAGCCGGTGCCCGCCGTCACTGCTTGGGCCGCTTCAGGTATGCCACGTGCTGTTCGCCGGTCGGCCCCGGCAGCACCGTGACCAGCTCCCAGCCGTCGGCACCCCACTGATCCAGAATCTGTTTGGTCGCATGCGTCAACAGCGGCACCGTCGCGTATTCCCAGACCGTCACATCGCTCATGTCGCAGAAGCGTACTGGTGCGGATGCCACCGGGACCGTGCGGCCGAGGGACTCGCCCGCCCCCGGATGACGGCGATCAGCACAATTCGGGCCCGGACGGAAGTCCGCTGTGTCGTACCAGACAGTAGGCCGATCCTCTGGTCGCTGTTTCGTAACGGGTTATAGGCTCGCGAGCGTGGGAGTACCGACAGCAGTACCCGTTTCGCAAGAGCCGGGACTGAAATTAGGGTGGCCGGACCGGGCCGACAAAGCGCGGCTGCATTATGTGTCCGGCAAGGGTGGGACCGGAAAATCTACGGTCGCAGGCGCTTTGGCGCTCGCTTTGGCCGCCGGTGGCCGCCGGGTACTGCTGGTCGAGGTGGAGGGCCGCCAGTCGATTGCCCAATTGTTCGATCTGCCCCCGCTGCCGCCCACCGAAACCAAGATCGCGACCGCCGACGGCGGCGGCGAGGTGATGGCGCTGGCGCTCGATATCGAGCACGCCTTCCTCGAGTATCTCGACATGTTCTACAACCTCGGCTTCGCGGGCCGGGCGATGCGCCGGATGGGTGCCATCGAATTCGTCACCACGATCGCGCCGGGTCTGCGAGATGTGATCCTCACCGGCAAGATCAAGGAATGCGCGGTCCGCACCGATAGATCCGGGCGCACCGTCTACGACGAGATCGTGATCGACGCGCCGCCGACCGGCCGGATCGCCGGATTTCTCGACGTCACCAAGGCCATGGCCGAGGTCGCCAAGGGCGGCCCCATCGCGGGCCAGGCCGAGGGGGTGGCCGCGCTGCTGCATTCCGAGCAGACCATCGTCCATCTGGTGACCCTGCTCGAGGCGCTGCCGGTCCAGGAGACCGCGGACGCGATCGCGGAATTGACCGAATCCGACTTCCGCATCGGAACCGTCATCGTCAACCGCGCCACCGAGGGATTCCTCCCCGCCCCCGTGCGCGCCCGGGTCGCCAACGGCGAGCTGGATCCGGCCACGGTCCGCGCCGGCCTGGCCGAGGCCGGGATCACCCTGGACGACAACGACTTCCAGGGCCTGATCCGGGAAGCGGTGGAGCATTCGGCCACCCTGCAGGCACAGGACGACAGCTCCGCGGAACTGGCGAAGGTCGATATCAGCAGGCTGTATCTGCCCGCCCTGCCCGACGGAATGGATCTGGGCGGGCTGTACGAATTGGCCGAACATCTGAGCGCGCAGGGAGTCCGCTGATGAGTCATCCGAGCGCGCTGGTTCCTCCCGCCACCCCGGAACTGGATATCGAGGCGATCATCGCCGATCCGACGGCCCGGGTCGTGGTGTGCTGCGGCTCCGGCGGGGTCGGTAAGACCACCACCGCGGCGGCACTCGCACTGCGCGCGGCCGAACAGGGCCGCAAGGTCGTCGTACTCACCATCGATCCAGCGCGGCGGCTGGCGCAGTCGCTCGGGGTCAGCGACCTCGGCAACGCCCCGCAACGGGTGCAACTGCCCGAGACGGCCAGGGGCGAACTGTTCGCCATGATGCTGAACATGCGGCGCACCTTCGACGAGATGGTGCTCGAGCACACCAGCCCGGACAAGGCCGAGCAGATCTTCGCCAACCCCTTCTATCAAACGGTCGCCTCGTCCTTCGGTGGAACACAGGAGTACATGGCGATGGAGAAACTGGGGCAACTGGTCGCCAAGCGGGACTGGGATCTGGTCGTCGTGGACACGCCCCCGTCGCGCAATGCGCTGGATTTCCTCGACGCGCCCAAACGGCTGGGCAATTTTCTCAACGGCCGGATGATCCGGGTCATCATGGCGCCCGGGCGCGGTGTCGGCCGCTTCGTGACGGGCGCGATGAGCCTGGCCGTGCGCGGGGTGTCGACGATCGTGGGCGGGCAGATGCTCAAGGACGCCTCGCTGTTCCTGCAGTCACTGGAATCGATGTTCGGCGGCTTCCAGGACCGCGCTGAGCGCACGTACGCCATGCTCTCGCGGCCCGGCACCCATTTCCTCGTGGTCGCGGCCGCGGAGCCGGATGCGCTGCGGGAGGCGTCGTTCTTCGTGGATCGACTGTCCACGGACAAGATGCCGCTGGCCGGGCTGGTGCTCAATCGCACCCATCCGGTGCTGTGCGCGCTGTCGCCGGCCCAGGCGACCGCCGGTGCGGACCGGCTCAGCGCCGGGGCGGGCAGTGGTGCCGACGGCACCGCGGCGGAGACCACCGCGGCCGACGCCGCCACCGACCCCGCGACCCTGACCGCCGATATCCTGCGTATCCACGCCCATCGCGCGGTCACCGCCCAACGCGAACAGCATCTTCTGCACCGCTTCACCGGCGCTCATCCGCGGGTCCCGATCGTCACGGTCACCGCATTGCCGTACGAAGTATCCGATCTGGACGCGTTGCGCGCGGTCGGCGACCAACTCGCCGGATCTCCCGCCTGATTTCGTTCATTCCCCGATTCCGGTCCCTACCGGTGTCCGGCACCCGGACGTGCGGCCCCGATTCCGCACGTCACCGGCCGAAAACGGTCCGAGCCCGCAATCGCGGGCTCGGACCGATGGGTTCGTCGACTACATCGCGACCTTCTGCTGACGCTGCAGGCGGAAGAACTCCGCCCAGGAGGTCACCTCGGGATGCTGCTTGAGCAGCGCACGCCGCTGCCGCTCGGTCATCCCGCCCCACACACCGAATTCCACCCGATTGTCCAAGGCGTCGGCACCGCACTCCATGAGCACTGGGCAATGCCGGCAGATGGTGGCCGCCTTGCGCTGGGCGGCACCACGGACGAACAACTGGTCGGGATCCACTTCCTTGCATCGGGCCTGGGACACCCAGGCGATTCTCGCTTCGGCCTGCTCCACGTCCAATCGAGCGATGGGGGTAGTCATGTGCATTTGGTGTGCCCCTTTGCAGTCCGAACACCGGGTCAACGGCGCTCCGGAATCGCGTGCAGCCCACAGCAACCCAAACCCCGCTGCGCTCCGCACCACATTCCACTTTGAGTGTTAGCTCTATCACACTGAGTTCTCAATCTAGGTAAAGGTATGGGGCGAGCGCAAGACCGTGCCCGGATTTTCTGGTACGCCCGTCCCTGCGGGGTGGTTGTGACCTGCCCCCATGGCGCGCCGCCGACCGCGCACCGCGCATGTGACGGCGGGCCAATTAGGCTGGGGCGCGTGCCGATCTCACAAACGCTCGCGAGGCTCGCCGGCGCCTGCGTCCTAGCGGCCGTACTCGTCGCCGGATTGTTGTTCCCACTCGCCGGCGGCTTCGGGTACATGTCGAACCGCGCCGCCGATGCCGTGGACAACGTTTCCTCGGAATTGGTGGAGGGCACCGCACCCGCGGTGTCGACGATGGTCGACGCCACCGGAGCCCCCATCGCCTGGCTCTACGAGCAGAGACGTTTCGAGGTCCCGAGCGACAAGATCGCCAACGACATGAAGCTGTCGATCGTCTCCATCGAGGACAAGCGTTTCGCCGAACACGGCGGCGTCGACTGGCAGGGCACGCTGCGAGCCTTTCTGACCAACACGTCCAGCGGTGAGGTCCAGCAGGGCGCCTCGACCATCGACCAGCAGTACGTGAAGAACTTCCAATTGCTGGTGGTCGCCAAGACCGATGCCGAACGCCGCGCCGCGATCGAGACCACCCCCGCCCGTAAGCTGCGCGAAATTCGCATGGCGCTGACCCTGGAGAAAGAACTCACCAAGGACGAGATCCTGACCCGGTATCTGAACCTGGTGCCGTTCGGCAACGGTTCGTACGGAATTCAGGATGCCGCCCAGACCTATTTCGGCGTCGACGCCAAGGATTTGAAGGTCGGCCAGGCGGCGATGCTGGCCGGTATGGTCCAGTCCAGCTCGAAGCTGAATCCCTACACCAATCCGAGGGGCGTGCTGGAGCGGCGCAATACCGTCCTCGACACCCTGATCCAGAACATTCCCAGCCGGGCCGAGGAATTCCGGGCCGCCAAGCAGCAGCCGCTGGATGTGCTGCCCGAGCCGAAGGGCCTGCCGCGCGGCTGCATCGCCGCGGGTGATCGCGGGTATTTCTGTGATTACGCGCTGCAATATCTGGCCAATGCCGGAATCAGCAAGGATCAGATCGACAAGGGCGGGTATCTGATCCGCACCACACTGGATCCGACGGTCCAGAACTCGGTCAAGGCCGCGGTGAATCAGGTGACCGACCCGAACCTGGAAGATATCGCCGAGGTCATGAGCATCATCGCTCCCGGCCAGGACTCCCATCACATTCTGGCGATGACCTCGAGCCGCACCTACGGCCTGGATCAGGGCGCGCATCAAACCGTGCAGCCGCAGCCGTATTCGATGGTCGGTGACGGCGCGGGCTCGATTTTCAAGATCTTCACCACGGCCGCGGCGATGGAGAAGGGGCTCGGCACCAGCGCACAACTGGATGTGCCGTCGTTCTTCGCGGCCAAGGGTATGGGTAACGGTGGTGCGGCCGGCTGTCCACCGGCCACCTATTGCGTGAAGAACGCCGGAAATTACCGATCGCCGATGTCGGTGACCGAGGCGCTCGCACAATCGCCGAATACGGCGTTCGTGAAGTTGATCCAGGACGTCGGCGTGACCCCGACCGTCGACATGGCGATCCGGCTGGGAATGCGCTCCTACGCCGACGCGGGCACCTCCGGCCACGGCAATCAGAGCCTGGCCGACATGATCAAGCAGCAGAATCTGGGCTCGTTCACACTGGGCCCGGTCGCGATCAACCCGCTGGAGCTGTCCAATGTCGCGGCGACGATCGCATCCGGCGGGAAATGGTGCCCGCCCTCGCCGATCGCCGAGGTGATCGACCGCGACGGTAAGCAGGTTCCGCTCACCCAGCAGGCCTGTGAGCAGGTTGTCGAACCGGGGCTGGCCAATACCCTGGCCAACGCGCTGAGCCAGGACGCCATCGGCGGCACCGCGGCCGGATCGGCCCGTGCGGCCGGCTGGAACGTTCCGGTCTCGGCGAAAACGGGAACCACCGAAACGCACCGTTCCTCGGCCTTCCTCGGATTCACCAATTCGATGGCCGGCGCCGGCTACATCTACGGTGACTCCCCCACCCCCGGCGAGATCTGCTCGTTCCCGCTGCGCAGCTGCGGTGACGGCAATCTCTACGGCGGTAACGAGCCGGCGCGCAGCTGGTTCAGCGGTATCAAACCGGCGCTCGACAAATTCCCGCCCGCGGTGCTGCCACCGCCGGACGACAAATACGTGCGCGGTTCGAACAACGCGCAGATCCCGGATGTGAACAACATGTCCGAAGCCGAGGCCCGGTCGGTGCTCATCGGCGCGGGATTCCAGGTATCGCTGGTGACCTCACCCGGCTCGGCCGCCAAGGGCACGGTCACCGGGACGACACCGAACGGCTCGGCGATCCCCGGATCGGTGATCACGGTATTCGTCAGCGACGGCACGCAGCGCGAGATACCGCGCCCCGGCCCGGCCGCGCCACCGCCGGGTCTGCCGGGGCTGCCCGGAATACCGGTGCCGCGACTGCCACCCATCCCGATACCGCTGCCGCGGTAGCGACGTACCGCGGCGACGAGGAAGGGCCGGCGAATGTGCGAACATTCGCCGGCCCTTCCGCTGTTCTGCCGAAGCTACAGCCGGGATCGCACCGCCGCCGAGATCCGCGAACCGTCCGCGCGACCGGCGGCCAGCGCCGTCGCGATCTTCATGACCTGGCCCATCTGCTTCATGCCAGGACGTTCGCCGAGCTGTTCGGCCACATCCGCGATGGCGGTGTCGGCGAGATCGGCGACCTCCGCATCGGTGAGCGGGGTCGGCAGATATTCGTCGATGACCTCCTGCTCGGCCCGCTCGTTGGCCGCCAACTCACCGCGACCGGCCTGTTCGTAGACCACGGCCGCCTCATTGCGCTTCTTCGCCTCCTTGCCGAGGACGGAGATCACCTCGGCATCGGTCAGCTCCTTGGCCTCGGAGCCGGCGACCTCGGCGTTCTGCACCGCCGCCAACAGCATGCGCAGCGTATTCAGGCGCAATGCGTCCTTGGCCTTCATGGCCGCGGTCAGATCGGCGCGCAACTTCGATTTGAGTTCCGACATGGGCCACACGGTAGCCGCTGCGCGCGAACGCTCCCACCGCATTTACCATGATCGCGCTCGTGTCGGACCCCGGCACCGCGCGACAAACCGGATGCCTGTGCGGAATCACACTCGGTATTCGTCACAGTGGTCGCCTATTCTGGTCTGATGCCCGTATTCTCGTCCCCCGCACTTCGACGAGCAGCGCTGGGCTCCGGAGCTAAGGTCGCCGCCGCGGCCGCCGGTACCGCAGTGGCCGGAATCGGCTATGCCTCGCTGATCGAACGCAATGCCTTCGTCCTTCGTGAGGCCACGATGCCGGTGCTGCAGCCGGGCTCGTCGAGCCTGCGCGTGCTGCACATCAGCGACCTGCACATGACGCCCGGCCAGAAGCTCAAACAGGCATGGGTCCGCGAACTCGCCGCCCTGGAACCCGACCTGGTGGTCAACACCGGCGACAACCTCGCGCATCCGAAGTCGGTGCCGGCGGTGGTCCAGTCGCTATCGGCGCTGTTGTCACGACCGGGCATCTTCGTCTTCGGCAGTAACGACTACTTCGCACCGGTTCCGAAGAACCCGCTGAAGTACTTCGACAAGGATCACAAGCGCGTACTCGGCGATCCGCTGCCGTGGCAGGATCTGCGCGCGGCGTTCACCGAGCGCGGCTGGCTCGATCTCACCCATGTGCGCCGCGATCTCGAAGTCGCCGGGATCAAGATCTCCACCGCCGGTGTGGACGATCCGCATCTGACCCGCGATCGGTACGACACCGTCGCGGGAACGCCGAACCCGCTGGCCGATCTGAGCATCGGACTGACGCATTCGCCGGAGCCGCGAGTGCTGGACCGGTTCGCCGATGACGGGTACGACCTGGTGCTGGCCGGGCATACGCACGGCGGTCAGCTGTGCCTGCCCGGATTCGGCGCGCTCGTCACCAACTGCGGAATCGACCGGTCGCGGGTGAAGGGCCCGTCCCGCTGGGGTGCGCACACTCGGCTGCACGTCTCGGCCGGCGTCGGCACCTCGCCGTGGGCGCCGTACCGCTTCTGCTGCCGTCCCGAGGCGACGTTGCTGACGCTGGTGGCCGCGCCGCCGGAGCGCCCCGTTGCCGACAGTGGCCATGGCGTGTCCGAATCGGAGGCCGTCGCGCGCTAGGGTTCCTGCCGAGGCACGACAGTAGGCAGGGGAGCACGGTGAGCAATGGGTCCGGACAACGCGGGTTCGAACAGCGCGGGTCCGAGCCGCGCCACGACGACCCGGGCGCGAGGCGAGGGCCCAACCCGCCACCGGGCAACACGGAGTCCGCGCCGACCGAGGCGATTCGGCAGATGCCGGACGCGCGCTCGAATCCGGCTGCACCCCAGGGCTCTTCTCCGTGGTCACGACCGCAGGCCCCGGCTCCCGGTGAGTTTCCGGCCGCCGGACCGCACGGGCCGATAGGGAGTGGATTCGGCGCACCTACATCCGGCCCGAATCCCGCTCAGGGGTTCGGCGCCGCATCCCAACCCTACGGCGCGCCGTCGTTCGGATCGGGCTTCGGCGGAACCGACGCGCCCACAACGGCATTCGGCGCACAGCCCGCCGGCGGGCCGTTCGGGTCGAATGTCACACCGCAGCAGCCGCTCTCATCGCCGAATGCGGCGCCGGGCGGACCGTGGGACCCGAGGGCGGGCGATCAGCAACCGTCGGCCTGGAGTCCGATGCAGCCCCCGCCGACCGCGCTGCTGCCCGAGACCGGTCGGCCTCCGGCCGACCCGCCGCCGCCCCCGCGCCGAAAGGCTTTGCTGATCACCGGGATCGGTGTCGTCGTGGTGATAGCGGTCGGCGTCACCGTCGCGCTCCTGACGGGCCGGAACTCCGGAACCACGCCCACCACGGGCTCCGGAAAGCCCTCGATGGTGAGCGCGCTGAGCAGTGAGAAGGCCGTTCCCCCAGCGAGTTCCGCCGCACCGAGTTCCCCGCCACCGCAGCAATCGGCGACCAAGCCGCCCGCGGGTGCGACGCCGCCGCCGATGATCCCCGGCTATCAGGTCGTGCAGATCCTCGACCGCGGTGCGGCTTTCGACGCACCGGCGGAGTGGAAGCCCGCCCCGGTCAGCACGGCGGTCTGGGGTTCCGGCTCGAACCCGCTCGAAATCGCCGGGCTGACCCAGGACGGGAAGAACTACTGCCCGAACTACACCCGCACCAATGCCTTCCTCACCATGTCCCCACAGTCGGATCCGGCCGCGGCGGCCGCCGATATCGGGAAACGGATGGCCACCTTCGGCTGGTCCCATTCCACCGGCGGCACTCCCGGGGCCGCCGAACCGATGGTGTCCCTGGACGGTCAGCTCCACGGCGCCTTCGTCGAAACCACCGGTAGCGCGCCGCCCCCGGCTCCCGGCTGTGCGACCACGTTCACGGTCTACACCTTCGCCTTCCCGAGTGAGAACGGGAACTTCGTCATGACCGTCGCCGCGGACACCGGTGTGGACAAGTCCGTCGACAAGGAAACCGCCAAGCGCATCCTGTCCAGTATCCGTCCGCTTCCCGCCCGATAACCAGGGGATTTAATGTTCTGGACCAGCCTGCTGTAAGCTACGACAGGCTCAACTCACGGGGTGTGGCGCAGCTTGGTAGCGCGCTTCGTTCGGGACGAAGAGGTCGCAGGTTCAAATCCTGTCACCCCGACTCGTGTGTGGAGACACGTAGAGGCCCCTGACCAGCATCGCCGGTCAGGGGCCTTGCTCATTTCGAACTATTCGATTGGTTGGCCGTCGGTGCCAGTCCGCAGCTCGTCCGCAGCAGCTTCGATTGCGGCCCGCGCGGCTTCATCCAATCGGTCCGCGACGACCTCGAGATCATCAGGAAACAGATCGGCATAGGTGTCCAGTGTCATGGCTGCGGACTTATGCCCGAGCATCAACTGAACAGCCTTCGGATTGGCGCCCGCGCTGATCGCCAGCGAGGCAGCGGTATGCCGGAGGTCCGTGGCGTCACCTTCGGAAAACCCGTGCCAGCTGCCTCGCTCCAGCACCTGCTATCCGCTTCCGCTCGGCCTCCTGAATCCGCTTCACCGCTGGATTGAAGACGCGCTTGCGGTACGTGGAGACCCGAAGCACCTGCCCCTCGACAGATGTGAACACCAGGTCATCTCGCGCCTTGCCGCGCATCAGACCGGCTAAGTCCTCAGCAAGGAATTTCGGTGAGGGCACCGACCGGCGCTCGTAGGTTTTCGCGGTGGACCACACCAGCTTGCCCTTGACCTCTGCGACAGCCTCGATGACGTTGACGCGGCGGCGGAGCATGTCGAAGTTGGAAACCTTGAGCGCAGCCATCTCGCCCCACCGGAGTCCGGTGTAGGCCAAGAACCTTATGGCCGTCGGCTTCTCTGTGATGTTCCGAGCAAGAAGTTCGACCTGCACGTGAGTGAGATAGCCGCGCTGCTTGTGCCGCTGTCTCGGCAGTTTTACACCGACACAAGGGTTCCCGAGTATCTGCCTATCCTCGACCGCGGTCTCGAGGATCATGCGCAGGATCCCGACGGCGTTCTCGATGATCGGCACGCCCGCACCATCGGCCACCATCTGAGCGACCCAGGCACGCACATCACTGTTACGAATGTTCCGAATCTCGATATCGCCCCATCGCGGTTCGACATGCGGTCGCCTGGTGTCACGACGAGTTGCATCAGTCGTGGCCTTCAGGTGTCCCTGAGGTTCCGACTTACATCTCCGGTAGCGGAAACGATCCGTACCACCGATCGCTGCTCGTGAAACATCAAGAAGCGCAGCGCAATTACCGAAACGTGCCGAATGGTTATTGGATCGCGTCGGCAGATCCGGCTGCCGCACGCCATACCCTGACGAGGACTCTCGCAGTCACCGATGTCGCCTGGATCATCCTTGCCACCGACGGCGCTGCCGACGCGACCGGTGCCGGTCCTCCTCGTGTCGGTCTCCCCACCGCAGCCTGTCCAGATATCGCAACCACCCCCCGTGCCGGTCTCTCTTCGTCCAGTCAACAACCCACTAGTTCACAATCCGTCCCCAAAACCCTCCCCCACCAGTCCAAATGCCAACTGTCGCTCTGCCTCTGCGGAAGGTCACTGAATGCGCCCGCAGGGTGTGTTTAGTGACCTTCCGCAGAGGCAGAGCAATACCGCACGAAAACCACTGGTGGGAGCGTGTTTTGGGGGCGCACAGCTCGACCGGATCTCGGTCCACCAAGATCATTTCGTTGAAGTTGGGAAGGGATCGGCCGTCTCCGCGATGATATGGCGGATGCGGCCTCAGGACGACGATAAACCGTCAGCACTTCCAGGATGTAACGAATTCCGCTCGCGCTCATACTGATCTGACATGGAACGTAACAGGCCCGGCTCCTAGTCGTGTAGCAGGCGGAAATCGGGAGACAAGACCCATCCGGTGAATTAGATGAACGGGTCATTTGAGGGGGACGACCGATCCTGATCGGAGTCTGCACAGTAGTGCGCGGTTCGCGCGCCGGAGACGCGCGCGTTTGAGCGCCAGGTCACTCGGTCTCGCCGATTCTCGGCGGATACTTCGATATGCGAACCAAACGTGACAACGCTCGGTACAAGTAGGACAATAATGGTATCGACACGCTGCGGCGGCTCGACTTGGGCCGCAATATGTCGATTCTGCTCGCGAAGTGAGAATTCCAATGATATTTCGGAGGAGAAAATGGGGCTTCAATCGCTCACCCAAGTCGACGTGAATTACAGTGACGACCTGTCGGATGACATGCGGAGAGAAATCGATAAATCGATTGCGGCACTGATCGACCGATCCAACCGGGCAGCGGAGCGCAGACGTGCCGTGCAGCAGGAGAGGGTGCTCCTCAGAGAGGCGAAGAAGGATAGTTTCCGCAAACTCTTCGGCAGTGACGGACAAGCTGCATATACGTCGCACACGACCGCCAAGGAGCAGTCCGCGAAAAGTGAAAGTTTGGAGTTGCCGATCCCGCCGGCGATCGATTCCGACGAGTTGAGCAAGGCGGCTGCGCTCAGATTTGGCCTAGTGACGAAGCTTTTCCAGCCGCCCTTCTACTTCGACTGGAAGTGGGACAATTCCCACGGGACGTACGGGCTTTCATACACCTCCGACAAGAGCGGAGTGGCGGCTATAAATGCGGAAGTCAAAGAAGATGGCGCATTTATCAATGCTCATGCAGGAGTCGGCGTTGCACTCACTACCGAAACATTGGGATCTTCCAACGATGTCTACGTGTTGGGGCGCGCACTGACTTGGACGAATCGCTCATGGTTTTGCCTGGCCGGGCTCCAAGGCGGAGATGCGACCACCGAGGGCGGCACTGAACTCACCGTCCTGTCGGACGGCGAATTGATCACGTCTAAGCCTGAAACTATCTGGCGCTCGCGCCTCAGTGACGGTGAGTACGATCAGTTCTACGACCCGGAGGGCCCTTTCGAGGTCGGGAACCCTTACGAGGTCTTGTGGACAATGCACCCGGGCAAGGTCTACACCTTCAATTTGGGTGCTTGGGTGTACGTGGAATGCAATGAAGGAATTTTCGGCTATTTCAGCCATGCGGTAGGATCGAATGTGACCAAGATCGGGGCTTTGTCCCTATTCAAATAGCGCTGCTTCGATACCTCTCACAGCGCAGGTGAACTGATGGCCAACCCGGTGTCGGCGTCCCGGCCCCCACTTGACCACCCGCGGTACCCACCATCGGATCGTGAGCGCGTAAACCGGTGTGTGCACCGCAACACGCGAGGAGGACAGCATGAGCACGCCGCAGTCAAATGAGCCGGTCTCCTTCGATGAGGCGCAAGAGATACTCGGCTCGAAGCCGGGCGAGGAAACGGTGCCCGATCCCGCCGAAGTGGTGGCACCCGAGAACATGGGCCGAAGCGTCGAGGACATCGACCCCAGCGCACTCGAGGCGGTGGAGGAAGACGGCCTCGAGGGTTACCGGCCCGAGGGCATCCCCATGGTCGCCTACCCGGACTACGCGCAATACAACGCGCCGGCTACCACCGAATACACATTCGGGGGCAAGCAGTGGAAAGTAACAGACCTGCATGTGTTTCCGCCGGAGGACCGTCGCCTGCTGACGGACACCAGTTACCCGTGGCGGTGTGCCGGACTGGTCACCAACAGTGACGGCAAGTCGGGTTCCGGGGTACTCGTCGGGCAACGGGTGCTGCTCACCGCAAGACATTTGCGCCCTGATGTCAGCATCTCCCACGGATCGTGGTGGATGAAGTTCGTACCGGCCGGCTTCGATGGAGCTGAGCCGTTCGGGTCGTCGTTCGTCAGCGACTTGCGTCGCCCAACCCCGTCGGGGCCCCACTTCGACCAGATGGTGGGCCGCCTGACGCGGCCGCTCGGGCAGAGCAACGGATGCATGGGCGCTCAGAAATGGGATAACAACTGGGCCGCCCTCGCCGACTTCGCCACCATCGGCTATCCGGGCGTCTTCGGCGGCAGGAGGCCGTTCTTCCAAAATTCATGCGCGGGATTCGAGTTCGACAGCGAGAAGGATGCGGTCTTGGTAGCAACCAACGCCGACCTCACGCCAGGTAACTCCGGAGGGCCATTCTGGACCTTCATCCGGGTAGGGGCGGGATTGGATCCGCGGGTGGTGGCTGTCGTCGCCAAGGAGGCCACCGTCGACGGCGCGCTTCGCAACCTATGCACCAGTGGCGACCTGTTGGTACGCCTCGTCAAGTCCGCGCGAACAAGTTGGCCGTTATGAGCGCCACGCCGTCTGTTGCCCGACCACTGTGCACATCGCAGCCATCGAGCAAGGGCTATGACACGAGCGGGGCCGACAGTTGTCCCAGACCCACCTTCGACACATGGCCTAGATCTCATCTGACGTCCAAGTAGCGCTGCGGCCGAGCACCATTCACTGGAGGGCCACCCTCATGGGTTCGTGACCGTCGCGGAGACCCAAGTCCCGGCCGCTGGAGAACCCACAGTCTACTTACGGCACCGGAGCGCCTCGACACTGAAATCTACAGTGACAGACTGAAATCTAGAGTGACGGCTGACACCCCAGTCATGGCCGTATACGCCCTGATCGCTGGACAGCTGCCGCACACCGCCGGATCCGGCCGATGCAGATCTGGCGGGCAACTCTTTAGGAGAGCGTCAAGTCCCGGCGGGCATCGTCCAGCAGACCAAGGTGCGCCCATCTCAACCGTTCATGGCGAAGATCGCGCGGTCCGCAGTTCGTCCGCAACAGAATTGGATCGGCTCAATCCACACCAACGCCACCATCGAAACTGGTGCCTGATCAGGCAGCAGATCCAACAATTTCGGTACTCGCCGGAGTCGGACAAAACAGCCTGACCTGTCGTTCGGGACGAAGAAGTCGCAGGTTCAAATCCTGTCACCCCGGCTCGTGTGTGGAGACACGTAGAGGCCCCTGACCGGTACGGCTGGTCAGGGGCCTTGCTCATTTCGAACTGTTGGGCTGACCGATCGTGAGTGCCCGTCCGCAACAGCATCAATTGCGGACCGCGCTGGTTCAGGGCGCACAGCCAGACCGGATCTCAGTCCACGAAGTCATCTGCCTGATGCGCCGATTCCGCTGTAGCGAACCTTGATTGCTCATACTAGGGAGACGGGATCGCGCGGCGGACGTAGCGCTCGAACTCCATGGAGAAGAGCCGGAACGAGGCGCCGTCGCTGCTGATCAGGCCGAGTCGCTCCATCAGGTCGAGGTCTGGCGCGGGCACTGAGTCCGTGGCCTTATCGACCACCTTGTGCAGCAGGAAGCCGGCGCGGCCGCCTGTCGACGTGTCGAGACCGCGGACCAGGCCAGCGAACTGAGTCTCGAATTGGTGCGTCAGGCCACGGTACGCGGCGTTGACGTCGATCCCGCCCCGCTGCCGGTATCGCTGCACGACCTCGTGGCACAGCAGGGCGAGCAGGTACGGGTGCCCACCCGTGAACTTGACGACGTCCGCCCGGTGCGCGCCCAGGTCGACGCCATGGGGTTTCGCCTTGTCGAGCATCTGGTCGATCTCGTCGTCGGTGAAGCACCCCACGTCGCAGCGCAACGACAGCACTGCGTCGAGGGTGGACCCGCTCACCGCGTCGATCTCGATGACGTGGATGGGTTTGCGGGAGATCGTCACGAGACCGACGGCCGGGCGCTCGCTCGCCAGCGACCGCAGGAACTGGAACTCCGAGAGCCTGGTCAGCACCCCGCTGGCCCGGTCGAACTCGTCGAGCACGACCATGGTCGACAACCCGGCGCAGCCGAGGTGGCCGAAGTACTCCGAGACCTGGTCGCGCAGCGTGGCGACGTCCTCGGTCGTGTTGACCGACCCGAGCGACTGGTCAAGCAGCGGCAGGAATCGTTGGGCCCGGCCGGGCGACTGGACGACCTCGGCGTGCGCCTTGCGCACGAGCGCGCGAAACAGGTCGGGACCGGACTCATAGTCACCCACGCTGGCCGAGATGAACACCAGGTCAGGCCTGTTGCCCCTGTCGAGTTCGACCGCACGTCCCACCAAGCTGGACTTGCCCATTCGGTGGCTGCCCTGCACGCTGAGGTTGCCGAGAATGTCGCCTTCCCATGTGGCGCGAACCCGCCACAACAGCTCCGTGCGCCCGACAAACGCGTCGCCGAGCACGCGCTGTCCCACGTTGCGATACGGGTTCTCGGTCAAGTCCTGCTCCCCCTATCCAGGTCGATCCGCGACAACACCCAATCCTGGTACAGCCGGACCACGATCCAATACGCCCCGGACTCCTCCCTGAGCACGTCGCGCAGAACCAGGTCGTCCAGCAGGGGCCGCAACTCGGCACTGCCCCGATAGAATTCGACGATGCGGTCGTAGGTGGCGCGGTCGTCCTTGGCGGCCAGCGCGACCGCCTCGAGGACCTTGCGGTAGGTCGTCGAATCAGGCTGGTCCGGATCGGTGTAGCCGGCAGTCTCCAGGTTGTCGAAGTCGCTGACCCGAAGCGAGCGCAGGAACCGCCTGCGCACGAGTTCGACATCGGCCTCAGTGACGAGCGGCGCCTGCTGCTCGTTCATGTACTCGACCAGGCTGTAACAGAACTTCTGGATGTAGAACGCGCTGCCGCCGGTCAGCTTGATGATCCGGTCGATGGCCACACCTCGATACCGGCTCTGGCCGTTGTCCCGGATGGGCCGGTCGATGAGCAGGGCCGCGCTGCTCGCGTCGAGGTAGGTCACCCGCTCGGAGGCGAAGACGCCGAAGACGTTGGCGTTCTCCGCGATCAGGCGCTCGATGGCGTCCTGGCCGACAATCACCAGGTGGAACATCCTGCGCTCGATGATCGCCTTCAACGACTGCATGAACGACGGCGACAGCTGGCCCGTCCGTATCCACTCGTCGAAGTACTGGAACTCATCGATGAGCACGATCAACGTCGGCCGGGACTCGGCGGGCCACCGGCTCATGTAGTCGCGGACGAGGTCGATGAATAGCAACACCGGCTGGTACTCGGCGACGAACTCCGCCTTTGTCCACCCCGCCGACAGGGTCTGCTCCGGCATGCGGTCGCCGAACTGGGACCGCACCGCCCGCTCGGCCGCCGTGATGATCGACCAGAGGATCTCGGCGATCAGCCGCCTGCTGTCCTCGTCGCCCTTGGCCGGGCTGAATAGGCCGACGTTCTCCATGTCGACCACGATGAAGTCGGGCCGGGCCTCCAACATGGAGCGCAGGTGGATTCGGATCGACGACTTCCCTGCGCGCTTCTGCCCGAAGATGGCCACGCCGCTTCCTGGCGACTGCTCGCCGTCGAACCGTTCCAGGATGCGTCGCAACACCTCGTCTCGGCCGATGAACATCTCCGAGTTCTCCACGGTTTTCCCCATCGCGCCCTCGCGGAACGGATTGGGCTTGATGGGGCGGAAATCGTCGCCCGACAGCACCCGGATCGGCAGCTTAACGGAGGTCGTCTGGGTCTCGTCCGTGTACCGCACGTTGTACTGGAGGGAGACTTCGAGTGAGAACGCCCCCGCCGCCAACGCGTCAGGAGTCGCCTTCAACCGCACCACCTGGACGTGGTGTTGGCCGCCGCGGACCGCGCTTGGTAGGGGCAGCATGGACTCCTCGGCCTGGAAGAAGCGCGGATCGTCCGTGACGATCAGGGTCGGGGACTCCAGCGGAGCAGCCTTCTCCTTATTGCCCACGTTGATCTGCACGGTGATCACACCGGACTTATCCACGGTGCTGGTGGCCAGCTCCTGTCCGATCGTCGGGGCTGCTGGGTGGCGAGCGTTCAGCTGCCGCTTCGACTGTTCGACCGTGCGCTCGATCTTGGTGCAGACCGGCCACACCACCTCGACCGCCAACGTGGTCGGCGCCTTCACGATCTCCTGCTTGATCAGACGCATGTGCTCGGCGGTGCGGCGCAGGCTCGCTTCCCGGTCCTCGAAGGAGGTCTCGTAGAGGTAGTCCCGCAGCGGTCGCAGACCGTCCGCCAGCCTGCGCAGCAGCGCTGGATCGAGCACACCGGCCGAGAGCTTCTCCAGGCGCTCGGCGGTGTTGTCCAGCACGTCCTCGTTGAGCCGAATGTCCTGGAGAAACTGCAACTGCGCGATGGCCTCCGGGTACTTCTGCGCCTCCCGTTCGCCCAGCCGCCTCCACGCCCGGGTCATCACCTCCTTCGTGGCGTCGGGCTCAGCGCCCACGCGTTGCGAGAGATAGACCAGGGCGGCATTGCGCAACTCCGGCGTTCCCCAAATCGCGTCGAGCACCTGGTCGCTGGCCATGTCGACCTGGGACACTAGTTGGGTGACCAGGTCGAAGACCTGCGCATTGTGATCATCGAACTGCTGGCTGATGATCTTCTCGAGCTGCGGTTCCGCACGGCCCGACCGTGGCATCAGCGCACGTCGTCCGTCCAGCGAACTGAGGAACCGGGACAGCGCGAGCCGGGCGTCGGGGTGCTCGGTCTGCTCGTCGAGCCGTTCCGACACGCGCATCGCCTCGATGTAGAGGCCACGCGCAGCCTCGGGCACCTGCTGCTCCAACACGATGTCCGCCACACCGGTCAACCCCGAGCACAGCAGCTCGAGGAAGTCGTCGCGCCCAGTCTCCCACGCGAGCACAGCAGCCGAGATGTAGCCATCCGCGCTGCCCTCCCGGGCTCGCCCACGTTGCCGCTGCGCTCCCTCCGCTAACCGGTGCGCGTCGTCGCGGTCCAGCTTCTTGCCTTCGCGCTTACGCTGGTCACGAATCTTCGTAGCGTTGGTGGAGTAGTGCTCCATGACGAAGTCGACCAGGGAGGTCATCGCGAACTGGTCGAGCTTGCCCAGGATCTTGCTGGCCCACCGGGGATCGACACCGCTCGACTCACCCGCCCGGATCTGATTGATCCGACTGCGGATATCGCGGGCCTTGTCATCGTCGTCCGGAGCGATGACATCCTCGGCACGCTCCAAGTCCTCCGCCTTGCCGCTTTGGATGAGGGCGAGAGCGAGGCCGCGACGGGCGGCCGCGGTCGGGTTGCTTCGGACCACCGTCTCCCAGTCCGCGATGGAGTCCTTGCCTGCGGTGAACTTCACGTAGGCGACCTGCTGGCGCAGGTGGTTGCGTTTCGCGTCAGCGATGTCGACCCGGTTCAACTGCCTCAGCAGGATCACCAGGGCCTCGTCGTGATTGCCTGCGCCGACGTGGAAGTCGATCAGGATGTTGTCGAGCGCGTCGCCCTTTTTGACCAGATGCGGGAACTCCCGGGTGATCACCTCGAGCGCTGCGACCGGGCCGTCAGTGCGCCGAGTCAGCCAGGCGAGATCCTTCACCGCGCTCTCGGTCCGCACCCTCTGCGCGATCGCTTCCCGGTAGGCGAGCTTGGCCGCGGCGAGGTTCTTGTCCCGGTTTTCCAAGCGCTTCGCCCATTGGTAGGCGGTCTCACCGCGCCGCGGACCGCTCGCAGCCCTCGGTTCCTGAGCATCCGAGGCGGCTACACGGTGCGACGGGCCATCTTCCTGGCGTTTCGCCTTCTGGCTCTCCTGAGCCGGCACGCGGCGGATGCCCATGCGCTTGGCCCCCTTGGGCCGCGACACCGGGAACGACGGCGGCACGGTGCCCGCAAGCGCGGTCTCCACCAGATCCTGCGCGGCCTTGTTCCTCCGCGGGAGTGCACGCAGTTCATGCAGTATGTTCCGGCCGAGGCGGTAATAGTCGAGGATGCGGACCAGGAGGGTCCACAACGGGTCCTCGGTGTCGGGATCGACTTGACGGAAATATCGGATCAGTGCGTACGCGGCCGTGTCCTGATCGTTCGCGTGCGCGGATGCGATCGCCAGCAAGCGAAGGCACTCCGGGTCGCTGTCGAGGTCGGCGCCCGTGGAAAGGTAGGGCCGCGCCCCTTCGTAGTCCTGGCTCAGGATGCCGAGCACACCGCAGAGGTAGTACATGTCCGTGCTATGCGGGTCGCGCCGCTGGAGGTCCTTGGCGCGCCGATACAGCCGCGGCACCCTACCGAACCGGGGCGACAGCTCATGGATGCGCTCGGCGTTCACCAGCGAGTTGCAGATCGACTCCAGTTCGCCCCGGTGCTGCTCGGCGCCGATCAGCCGGGCGCGTATCGGCAGCACGGACACCTGTGCCAACAGCTCGAGTGGATCCTCGTCGCCCTCGTCGTAGGCCTCGACCACGATCGGCTCGAACTCGCGCGACGGCTCGGGTTCCAGCACAGGCGACACCGCAGTGGGTTCGGGCGCTGACCCCTGATCCGGTTCGGGCGCGGGTTCCGATTCCGGTTCCGGCCCTGGTTCCGATTCCGGCGCCGGCCCTGGTTCCGGTTCCGGTTCCGGTACCGATGCGGGCTTCGGTTCCGGTACCGGCACCGGTGGAATGCTCGCCGTTGGAGCCGGCATATGCGCCGAGCCCAAAGGCACGGGTGACGGTGCTTGCGGTTCCGGGCCACTCCGACGCACCAGCGCGATCAAGGAGAGCATCAACGTGACACCCGCACCGTTCTCCTGGACCACGGTCAGCCGGTCAGAGGTCAGATCGGTCAACACGCCCGTGATCAGGTCGCCGAAGGTCAACCTGATCTCGACACGATCGCCGATCGAGGCGACCGAGCTGACGAACTGCTGGTCCATGTTGCTGCTCCCCGCTGCCTACCCCGCGTGGTCCAATTGCCCGACGGACGCCGAAATCTCTTGCGCGGCCGTACCGGCCGCGCTCCGCACCGCCCAACGCACTGAGGGCATCGTCCCCACGTCGAACAGTGGGGCCTTCTGCGCACGCACCGCTTCGAGCAGCACTTCCGTGCCCCGCCGGCCGCTCTCGCTGGCGATCTGCACCAACACCGGCACGATCAGCACCCCCAACCACCACAACGGGTGGTACATGATCGCAAGCGCACAGGCCAGTGCACCGAGCGGCACCGCCAAGGTAGACCTGAACTCGGCTTCCGCCCTGGCTTGGTCCCAGCTCGTCCACAGGTCCTTCTCGGCGGTGATCAGCCGTGCGGGCACCAACTCGAGCAGCTCCTGCACGGCTAGCGGGGTGAGCGCCTCGGCACCCGAGCGCACCAGACGCTCTCTCGCGTTCGCGTCACCATTGCCCTCGGTCAGCCGATTCAGCGCGCCCCGAAACTCGTCGGCGTGGGTTCCCGATGTCGACAGCTCACGCCGCAGCCTGGTAGCGACGACATCCGTCAATTGGGCCAGCACCCGCTTCGACAATCCCGCAAACACTGCACGAGACGTCGTCGCGTACGCTTCCCGCGAGCTCCGCGGCCCCACCCTGCGGCGAACGGCGCGCACTGAGAACTGCCAAACCGACTGCCACACCACTCCGGTCAGGAACGCGACGAATCCCAGAGCTGCCATCGCCACCGGCCTGCCCGCGGCCGCCGCAAGCTGGTGCGCGTCCCGCGTCAACCCGCTCGCGCCGGGACCGGTTAGTCTGCCGACACCGATACACAGCGCGATCGAGACGACCAGCACAGCGCCCGCTGCGAGCGGCGTGCGGAACTGCCTCACCCCCGGCAGCAAACTGGACAACATGGGCGCTCCTCGCGATCGTCGGCCGCACTGACAGATCGGGTTGTGGGCATTCCACGTTACGCAATCCAGGTCGGCCAAATATCAACTCGCACAATTCAAAAGAGAGCAAAGGATCGTGGGGGCGGCGGCGCAACGTGGCAGCACACGTCGCTACCTCACGAAAGTCCCGGGTCACGGCGCCCCAACGGGCTCAGCGTCACGTGCGGCTCCAGACATCTTGCCCCACAGGGACTTACCCTGATGCCGAGCAACCGCACCGTCAGCTCGCCGTCCCGCGCCATCTCGCCCCCAGGCATGAACTCGTGTGGACACACGACAGAGGCCTGACCGATCCCGTCAGAGCCGCTCGCTGTGTCCTGACCTACCGCGCGGACCGCCGCCGTTGCGCGCGCTGCCGGGCCGCGTGGTGGGCGTCGCGGAGGAGACCGATCGCTACCTCGCGCGTTCGGATATCCGGGTCGACGATCGCGATCCAGCCCTGCCGGCGATAGAGCGGATGCGGGAGCACGGTGTCGGCCGCCGTGAAGTCGACCGGCCCCGGATCCGCTCGCGGATCGGCGCCGACGAGTTCGGTGAAGGCCCGGGCGCCGATGTGGATGTTCAGACGGCTGCGGCCCGGGCGGTCGAGATCGCAGGCGCTGTCGTCGGGATAGTTCTTCGTGACGATGGTGGCGTAGGGCTGCTCGTTGCGCGGCACGTGACCGTCGGGGGCGTAGTAGAAGAAGTGGTCACCCCAGGCGATCTCCGGGAACGGGCCGCCCGCTACCGGGGCGAGCTCGAATACGCCGTCGAACGTCCGGATCGTCTCCAGTATCTGGTCCATACTCATGGTTCGAGCATGAACTTGAAGTGCTTATGGAGGGTTCGCACATGAGCGACCGGCTCACCGTCACCGCGGTCGCGGTCGCGACCGGATACTCGGCCCAGCAGATCCGCGATCTGGAGCGACTGGGGGTCATCGCGACCGCGGTACGGGCGGACAACGGCTACCGGCGGTTCTCCGCGGTTCACATCCGGGAACTGCGGGCGTACCGCGATCTCGCCCACGCGGTGGGACCGGTCGAGGCCCGGCGCGCGATGGCATCGATCCGCACCCTGCCGACCGATCGGGCCGCCGCCCTCGTCTGCTCCCTGCACACCGGACTCAACCGGGAGCGAGCCCAGGCCATAGCCGCCCGGGAGGCACTCGAGGCCATCCACCAGGAAGCGGCGACCGATGCCGACCCGGTCGAAGCCGACACCATGACCATCACCGAACTGGCCCGGGCACTCGGGCTGCGGGCGTCGACACTGCGGTTCTGGGAACAGGCCGGCCTGATCGCACCCGATCGCGTCGCCACCCCGGCGGGATCGGCCCGCCGCTACGCCCTGCCCGCGATCCGGGATGCCCGCATCACGACCGCCCTGCGCGCCGCGGGCTACGGCATCACCGACGTCCGCACCGCACTCACCGCGATCCGGGACCTGCACGACGTGAGCCATTCACTCGACGCCCTCGCCGACCGCCTGGACGCGATCTCCCGACGTGAACTGGCGCTCCTGCGCGCCGGAGCGACGCTGTCGGAGATCATCGAGCCGAACGGCGACAGGTGAGACCGTTCACGACGGCCCGCTGGTCCGATTCCGTTGCGGTGGAACGGAAGCACGGGCGCCGGGGCTCGATCCGGTTCCGGCGCTTCTGGATATCGGCATCGGCGGCGTGGTCGTCCCCATTCCCGGGACCACCGGAAGTCTCTGTGCTACAACTTTGTTCGTGGCGGCACTCATCGGCTTGGTGGTGATCCTGGGGATCATCATTCTCATCGCGGGAGCGATTCTGTTGGTCGTCAGTCTGATCAAGGGGTCCGGGCGGGGGCAGGGTGAATCGGCCGGTCCCGCACCGGTTGCGCCGCAGACCTACGACGTGCCGCTGTGGAGCCCGCCGCAGACCCACGATGTGCCGCTCTGGACTCCACCGCAGCAGTATTCGGCGCAGCAGCAACCGAGCCAGCGCCCGCATTGGTCGCAGCGCCCGCCCACACGATAGGCAGGACACGGGCGCCCGGCACGATCATTGCAGCCCGGCGAGCATGTCCCGCTGGTGTCGATGGCCGACGGTTTCGTAGCCGACGACGGTGATGAAGGGGGAGACCATCACGACCAGGAGGCAGACGGCGATCGGTACGCCGACCGCGGCCAGGATCACCGCGAGGGCGAGGACGATGCCGGTGAGGGTGATCAGCAGGAGGTGGAACGGGTCGGCGGACGACAGCAGCAGCGTGTGCAGCAGATAGACCATCAGCAGGTAGACGCCGACCGGCAGGGCCAGCGCCGCGACGACGGCGACCGGGCCGATCCGTGAGTGATGTTCGAGTTGCAGGCCCGCGACGTGCAGACCGGCACCGGCCCCGGCGATCCCCATGTAGAGCGGGATGTGGCCGTAACCGAACAGATAACCGCGATCGCGGCGGTGCACCAGGATCTCGCCGAACGGGGTGGTGAAGTACACCCACCACATACCGAAGGTCAGGCCGACTCCGGCGACGACGACGGCGATGGCGTCGGCGCTCCAATTCCCACCGTCGGCGCCGCCGAGCAGCCCGCCCGACGAGGCGACCGTGCCGACCACACCCTCCCCGAGCGCGATGATGGCGAACAGGCTGTAGCGCTCGGCGACGTGATGCGGATGCCACGGGGTGCCGCTCGCGCGGCCCTGCGTCAGCACCGGCACGAGCAGTTCGAGCACCCCGAGCAGCACGCACCCCACACCGGCCACCAGCAGTGGCATATGCACGAATCCGATGACGACCCAGCCGATCTGGGCGATGATCGTCCACCGGATACTCGCGTAACCGACATGCCGGAACGAGGGCGATTCCCGCCCGGCGCGCCACCACTGCGACACCATCGCGACGCGCATCACGATGTAGCCGATGACCATCACCCGCACGTCCAGGTGATCGCCGACATCGACCGAGTGGAACATCGCGGGCAGGCCGAGCGCGAAGACCACGACGCCGATCATCACCACCATGGTCAGCCCGCGGTACAGCCAGTCGTCGGTATCGAAGGCGGAGGCGAACCAGCTGAAGTTGATCCACGCGTTGACGATCGCGAACATCGCCAGCACGAAGGCGATGGTGGCCTTGCCCGCGTGGCCGGCCGCCACCATCTCCGCGAAATACGTCGCGGAGGTGCCGACCGCGACGACGAAGGTCAGATCGAACAGCAACTCCAGGGGTGAGGACACGCGCCCGGGCTCATCGGGATCGCGGCCGCTCATCGGAACCAGGCGGTGCGCCAGCCCGCGCGCGCCGCCGGTGGGTACGGGCTTGGTCATGTGCAGCATGATGCCGCACCGGCGGGCCGGGTCGCCGGTGCCGACCCGCCGAAGCCGCGGCGTGCGCGGGCCCTATTTCCCCGCGGCGTCCGACGACTGCAGCAACGAGTTGTACTTGTTCGTGTAGAACTTGCTCGGATCCAGGGGGTGATCGATGCCACCGGTGTCCTCGAGCCAGCTCTGCCAGCGGGTGAAATCCGCATCCGACAGCTTGCCGGACCGGGACGGAACCCCCACCGACAGCCAGTACTTCAACGTCGAGGTGTCTTCACCGGGCCGATGCCGGGCATTGATGATCTCGGTGAATTTCGCGATCACGGCATCACGCGGGGTCGTGCGCTCCCATTCGAGGGCCTTGGCCACCCCGGTGGTGAAGGTGCGCACCACATCGGGATTCTTCGCGATGAAATCATTGCGGAATACATAGGGGCCGCCGTTGATCGGACCGCCGTATTCGTCGAGTTCGGTGAATATCGGTCGGACCCCGCCGTTCGCCACCGCGCGCTGCTGGAACTGCCCGTTCAGCGCCGCGGCATCGATCTGGCCCTGACGCAGTGCCTGCTCGATATTCGGCGGCGGCAGCGCTACCAATTGCACGGATTTGATCTGATCGACGCTCAGTCCGGCTTTCTTCAACGCGTCGTGAATATCTGCCTCGTTTTGACCACCGAGGGTATTCACGCCGACCTTCTTGCCGACCAGGTCGGCGGCCGAGCGGATCGGGCTGTTCTCGAGCGTGTAGTAACCCTGGAACGACTTCTCGTCCGATCCGTAGTAGTTGACGACCGCCGTGATGGGCGCCCCGGCCCCGGCCAGCTTCGCGACCGCGCCGGCGAAGGCGCCGCCGAAGTCGATCTGGCCGGTCGCGGCGGTCTGGATCTCCTGCGGACCGCTGATGGTATTGCCGGACCACTCCAGCTTGATCTTGCCGTCGAAGAATCCGAGACTTTCCGCGAGTTCCGGAACGGTGACCTGATCGGTCCAGCCCAGATACCGCAGGGATGTCACCCCGTTCTCGGTATGGGCGGACCCTCCGCTGCCGCAGGCGGTGAGGAGCACAGCCGCAGCCGTGCCGGCTGCGAATATCGATAATGCGGTGCGGATACGTCCGGGCATCAGGTAATTCCTCTCGACACTGCGCACGACGGCACGGTGATGCTCATCGGCTGGGCCGAGCATAGGTGTCGCGAAAGGCAATTCCTTCCCTTTGAATCACGACGATTCGGTCGCCGGAATACCTATCGAATACATTCGATTCCCTCCGATTCGGCACCATTGAATTCCGCACGAGTCGAAACCTTCCGGCGACTCGGAGAATACGGTAGAGCTGACGATGACCGTTGTGAACGAGAAACGAAGGATGTGCGATGGCCGAGCGCGTACTCCCGGTACTCGACCTGACAACCGCGGAAGCCGATCCCGGGCGTTTCCGTGCCGAACTACGCGCCGCCACACATGAATTCGGCTTCTTCTACCTGACCGGGCACCGCATCCCCGCCGAACGCGGCACCGAACTGCTGGCCCTGGCCCGGCGATTCTTCGCCCTGCCGGACGCGGCCAAACAGGAGATCAGCCAGCTGCGTAGCCCGCAGTTCCGTGGCTATTCGCGGCTGGGCGGTGAACTCACCAACGGCCGGGTCGATTGGCGCGAGCAGATCGATATCGGCCCCGAGGCCGAGGCGATCCCGGACGCGCAGGGCTACTGGCGGCTCCAGGGACCCAATCTCTGGCCCTCCGCGCTGCCCGAGCTGCGGCCCGCGCTGCGGTCCTGGGACGAGTCGCTGGCGGCGGTCGGGCGCGCCCTGCTGCGGCATTGGGCGGCGGCGCTGGGCGCCTCCGAGAGCTTCTTCGACCCGTCCTTCACCGACCGGCCCGTCACGCTGATCAAGGTGGTGCGCTACCCCGGCAATGCCGGCAATCCCCAGGGAGTCGGCGCGCACAAGGACTCCGGGGTGCTGACCCTACTGCTGGTCGAACCGGATTCCCGCGGGCTGCAGGTGGAACTGTCGTGCGGGCAGTGGGTGGACGCGCCACCACTGCCGGGGGCGTTCATCGTCAATATCGGTGAGCTGCTGGAGGTGGCGACCGGCGGCTATCTGCGCGCCACCCGGCATCGAGTCCTCGCACCGGAGCCCGGGACCGACCGGATCTCGATTCCGTACTTTCTCAATCCGGCCCTGGATGCCCGGATCCCGCCGCTGCCCCTCCCACCGGAACTGGCGGCGGCCGCCCGCGGCGTCACCGCGGATCCGGCGAATCCGATCTTCGATACGTATGGCGAAAACGCCTGGAAGTCCCGTATCCGCGCACATCCCGACGTCGCCGAACGCCATCACGGCATCGTGGCGAACGGACCGGCGCGATCGTACTGAACGGTTCGGTGTGCGGCCGGACCGGTGCGCGGGCGTTGATATAGTCCGCTGACAAGTTCTCGCGATGGGAACGGGAAGCCGGTGTGATTCCGGCGCGGTCGCGCCACTGTATTCAGCCCTTGCTGTCAGCCAGACCCCTTGCCGTCGCTGCGTACGGACGGGGACGCGGGTTCTCCAGAAGGGTTGTGGCCCATGTCCACTCGTCGCCGGATGGTTCGCGACGTCCTCCGTGACTGGCATCGGCGGGACTGGCTGGAGGCGCTGGCCCTGCTCGGCGTGGTCGCCCTGATGCATGTGATCGGCTTCGGGCTGCTGTTCGGCGCGATCGCGCCACACGGTTACCGGGTCGGCACCGAGGTGTTCGGTATCGGCCTGGGGATCACGGCCTACACCTTCGGCCTGCGGCACGCCTTCGACGCCGACCACATCGCCGCCATCGACAACACCACGCGCAAATTGATGAGCGACGGCCAGCGTCCCAAATCGGTCGGGTTCTGGTTCGCGATGGGACATTCCACCATCGTGTTCGCCCTGGCCGCACTCGTGGTCGCGGGCGCCCGGGTGGTCGGCACCCTGCTCGACGAGGATTCGCCGACCCGCAGGACGCTGGGCACCGTCTCGATCATCGCGTCGGGATCGTTTCTGTATCTGATCGGACTGCTCAACGTGGTCGCCCTGATCGGGATCTGGCGGGTGTTCCGCGAGCTGCGCCGGGGTGGCGGCTACGACCACGCCGCACTCGAGGATGCCCTGGAAGCGCGTGGTTTCCTGGCCCGGCTGCTGGCTCCGGTGATGCGGATGGTCGGCCGGCCCTTCCACGTCTATCCGGTCGGTGTGCTGTTCGGCCTCGGCTTCGATACCGCGACCGAGGTCGCGCTGCTGGCCCTCGCGGGGTCCGGCGCCGCGGCGGGTCTGCCGTGGTACGCGATCGTGGTGCTGCCACTGTTGTTCGCGGCCGGGATGAGCCTGATGGACACCCTCGACGGGCTGTTCATGAATGTCGCCTACGACTGGGCCTTCTCCGATCCGGTGCGCAAGATCTTCTACAACCTCGCCATCACGGGACTGTCGATCGCGGTGGCGCTGTTCATCGGCTCGATCGAGCTGATCAAGGTGCTGCACGACGACACCGGATTCGGCGGGCCGGCGGTGGAGTGGGTCGCGGGGATCGATCTCAACAACGCGGGTTTCGCGATCGTCGGACTGTTCGTCCTGGCCTGGATCGTCGCGATCGCGTACTGGCGACTGGCGAAGGTCGACCAGCGCTGGTCACCGGCGACTTCCGAGGAAACGCCCTGACCGCCCTGTTCGATCGGGCGGCTCCACCGAGAATTTCTTGCGGCACACCTCACCGCTGTGCCATAGTTCGCTGAATATGTGAGACGGAGCAGTCTCGCATTATTGAAGGAGGGCGAGCGTGATCGACCACTGGATGCGCCGAATCCGCAGGCCGGCGGGCCTGTTCGCGGCGATGACGGCGCTGACCGTCCTGGCGGGCACGGCGGCCGCCCCACCACCCGCCGGCGCCGATCCGGCGCCGGTCGCACCCGCGGCCCCGATTCCGCTGCCACCCGAGCTGGATCCGGGCTTCTACCACCCGGCGGCCGACATCGTGGCCGCGAAGGCGCCCGGTGAGATCATCGCCGCGCGTCAGGTGCAGGTGGCCAATCTCGGGTTGATTCCGGTCAATGTCGATGCCTGGCAGATCTCGTTCCGGTCGAACGACAGCCGCGATCAGCCCATCCCCGCCGTGGCGACGGTTCTGAAACCACGCGGTTCAGCACCGGACAAGTTGGTATCGATGCAGATCGCCGAGGACTCCCTGGCCGGCTACTGCGCGCCGTCGTACGCGCTCCAGCACTTCTCGGCGAGCCCGTTTCTCGGTCAAATCGTCGCCCCCGCCGAATTCGTCATCGCTCAAGGCGCGCTGCAACAGGGCTGGGGGGTGGTGATTCCGGATCACGAGGGACCGAACAACGCCTACGCCGCGGGTCCGCTGGCGGGACGGATCACCCTGGACGGTGTTCGCGCCGCCCGCGATTTCGAGCCGATGCGACTGAGCCCCGATACCCGCATCGGCCTCTACGGCTACTCCGGCGGCGCGATCGCCACCGGCCACGCGGCCGAGTTGAAGAGCAGCTACGCACCGGAGCTGAATATCGTCGGCGCCGCTGAGGGCGGTGTCCCGGCAGATCTCGGAATGACGTTGAACGTCGCCAACGGACAGGCGACCTCCGGGCTGATCCTGGCCGCCGTCATGGGCCTGACCCACGAATATCCGGAGTTCGGCCGTTTCATCGACGACCACATGGATCCGCTGGGCAAGGGGTTGACCACCGTTCAGAGCGGCCTGTGCGTGCAGTACGTCAGTTCGCTGCTGCCGTTCCTGAATATCAAAGGCATGCTGCGGGTTCCGGGCGACCCGATGCAGCAGCCGGCGATCTCCGACGTGCTCGACAAGACTCGAATGGGCACCTCGGTTCCGGATATGCCGATGTACATCTGGCAGGCCAATCCGGATGAGATCGTCCCGGTCGGCCAGGTCAACACCCTGGTCGACACCTACTGCCACAGCCCCTCCGCCACCGTGCAATACACCCGCGAGCACTTCGCCGAACATGTGGCCACGGAAATCTCCGGCGGCGGTCCGGCAATGCTGTGGTTGCGCGATCGCCTGAACGGCGTGCCCGCCCAACCGGGGTGCCACACCGCCGATGCGGGCTGGTTACTGCTGGACCCCAACGGTTTCCAGATGCTCGCCTCGACCTTCGGCGAGACCTTCGCATCGTTGTTCGGTAAGCCGATCGGCGCGAAATAGACCGGGAGCGAGCACATCCGGCAGCAGAGCGTTCCGGCACAGCGGGGTGCCGGGCAGGGAGAAGGGCCCGTTCGGCGCAGGAGCGAACGGGCCCTTCGCGATCGCCCCTCAGCGAATCCGCAACCGCCGGCTCAGACGCAGTGTGATCAGGGTGCTCTTGAGTTGCTTCTCGAACGGCATCCCCGCCCGCGCGGAGAGCACCTGCTTCTTCTGCACCCCGATATTGACGGTGTCGGTGTACTTGAGCAGGCCCGCGTCACCGTGGCGGGTGCCGACACCGGACTGTTTCACCCCGCCGGACGGAGTCATCTTCGCCGAGTAGGTGGCGACGAAGCCGTCGTTGACGTTCACATTGCCCGCCTCGAGCCGGTCGGCGATCCGCTCGGCCCGCGCCAGATCCGCACTCCAGACGCTGGCATTGAGCCCGTAGGTGGTGGCGTTGGCCTGGCGGATGGCCTCGTTCTCGTCGGTGTAGCGGTAGATGGTGACGACCGGGCCGAAGGTCTCCAGGGTCGCGTGTTCCATTTCGGGGGTCACACCGGTCAGCACGGTGGGCTCGTAGAAGGCCGGGCCGACATCCGGGCGCGGCTTGCCGCCGGTGAGTACGGTCGCGCCCTTGGCCACCGCGTCGTCGACGTGGGAGGCGACCCGGCGCATGTGGTCCACCGACACCAGCGAGCCGAATTCGGGATCGGAGGTGTAGGAGGCGCCGGCCTTGGCGCCCAATTCCTCGGCGGCGGCGACGAATCGGCGCACGAACTCGTCGTGCACGCGGTCGTGGACGTAGATGCGCTCGATGTGCATACACGCCTGACCCGAGTTGCCGAACACCGCGAACACCGCGCCCGGGATGACCTCGTCCAGGTTGGCGTCGTCGAGTACGAGCATCGGATTCTTGCCACCGAGTTCGAGACTGCAGCTGATCAGGTTGCGCCCGGCGCGCTCGCCGATGGTGCGGCCGGTGGCGGTGGAACCGGTGAACATGACGAAGTCGCTGTTGTCGATCAGGGCGGGACCGACATCCGGGCCGGTGCCGCAGACGACCTGGATGAGATCGCGCGGCAGTCCCGCCTTGCGCAGCAACTCCACGCCGTACAGCGTGCACAACGCGGTCTTGTTGTCCGGCTTGATGACCACACCGTTCCCGGCGATCAGCGCCGGAACCGAATCGGAGATCGAGATCGCGAACGGGAAGTTCCACGGCGCGATGACCGCGACGACCCCCTTGGGGCGATGCTGTTCGGTCGAGGTGGAGATGATCGGCATCGCACCACCGCGCTTGGTCGGCTTCAGGATGCGCTCGGCGTGCTTGAGGTAGTGGCTGATCACCATCGGCGGATCACACGATTCCTCGATCGCCATCCGCCGCGTCTTGCCGCAACCGATCTGAATCAGGTCCGCGATGGTGTCCAGTTCGGACAGAATCAGCTCATGGGCCTTCTCGAAGACCCGCAGCCGGCGCTTGACCGGCCAGCTCGCCCATTCGCGCTGGGCCGCACGGGCCTTGTCGGCCGCCGCGGCCACATCCTCGGGCGACGACTGCGGCAGTTCACCGACGACGGCGCCGGTGTACACCTCGACCATCTCGTAGGGGTCCCGTTTCGCCCCCGCCGTGCCCGCGGTGATCATCCCGGTCAGCCGGTCGATCATCGCCTTCGTGATCCGCGGCGGCAGCGTGCTGGCGCCGGTATGCGAGGCAGGCCCTGTGTCGTCGTGCGACGCTGCCGCGGTGTCGTCGTGCGACGCCGCCGCGGTGTCGTCGTGCGACGCCGCCGCGGTGTCGTCGTGCGACGCCGCCGCAGCGTCGCCGTGCGTCGTTGTCTCCATCAGCGATCTCCATAACTTGCCGCCCGTGACGGCGGTCACCATCATCCAAACTAGAACACGTTATTGTTCTGTACAACGTTGCGGGGTAACTTCGTCCGCAAAACGCGAGTAATTCCATGAGGAAAGTGGGTCGGCGATGACGACGGCAGCAACTGAAACAGGTAGCAACACGGAACCACACGCGCTGCTGGAGCGACGCGGCGCCACCCTGATCGTCACTATGAACCGCCCGGCCGTTCGCAATGCGCTGTCGGGCGAGATGCTCGAGCTGATGGTGCAGGCGTGGGACACCGTCGACAACGATCCGGAGATCCGCTCCTGCATCCTCACCGGCGCCGGCGGCGCGTTCTGCGCGGGCGCCGATCTGAAGGCGATGACCAAGCAGGATCCGGCCGCGAACATGAGCGAGGGCGGCGCCTTCGATCCGACCAATATCCCGGGCCTGCTCAAGGGCCGGCGCCTGACCAAGCCGTTGATCGCGGCGGTCGAGGGCGCGGCCATCGCGGGCGGCACCGAGATCCTGCAGGGAACCGATATCCGGATCGCCGGTGAGAGCGCGAAATTCGGTGTGTCCGAGGCCCGGTGGAGCCTGTTCCCGATGGGCGGCTCGGCGGTGCGCCTGCCCCGGCAGATCCCCTACACCGTCGCCGCCGACATCCTGCTGACCGGTCGTCACATCACGGCCGCGGAGGCCAAGGAGTACGGGCTGATCGGGCATGTGGTGCCCGACGGCACCGCCCTGGACAAGGCGCTGGAGATCGCGGAGAAGATCAATGCCAACGGCCCGCTCGCGGTGCAGGCGATCCTGAAGACCATGCGCGATACCGAGGGTATGCACGAGGACGAGGCGTTCAAGATCGACGCCAAGCTCGGCCTCACCGTATTCCGCAGCGACGATGCCAAAGAGGGCCCACGCGCCTTCGCCGAGCGCCGCAAACCCGAGTTCAAGGGACGCTGACGACGGAGTCGGCCCACAGACGCTGACGACGGAGTCGGCCCACAGACGCTGACGACGGAGTCGGGCCCACAGACCCTGACGACGGAGTCGGCCCCACAGACGCTGACGACAACAGCCGGGCTCCGATATCGGAGCCCGGCTGTTCATTCGAGTGGGATCGGGTGGCCGCCGAACCCGCCCGGCGACCTCACAATTGCGGCTTGACCATTCGAATCACCTGTTTGCGCAGGAAGTTCGGCACGAATCGGCGGGCCAGAACCAGCGGCTTGGCCGGTCCGGGGAAGACGAACAGCGGCGCCTTGGGGTTCGCCACCGCCCGCTCCGCCGCATCGAGCACCTTCTCCGGCGCGATGCCCTTCTGGCCGGCGACCACCGAGGCGTCCTCGGATCGAATACCGTCCAGCAGCGGGGTTTCCACGATAGGCGGGCAGATCGAGATCAGCCGCACGCCGGTACCGGTCAGTTCCTGCGCCAGTGCCTCGTGATAGCAGACGACAGCGAACTTGGAGGCGGAGTAGGCGGCCAACCCCGGGGACGGCAGCCAACCGGCCACCGACGCGAACAGGACCAGGGTCCCGCGGCCACGCTGCTTCATCTCCGGCACGATGGCCTGGCAGATATTGATGGTGCCGCCGTAGTTGATGTCCATCAACCGGCGCATCTCCGAAACATCGTGGGTCAGTGCCGAACCCACGCGACACAACGCGGCCGCGTGCACCACGTGGTCGATCGGGCCGAGATCCCCGCGCACCTTCTCGATCACCGTCCGCACCGCCTGCTCGTCGGCGACATCGCAGGTGTAGGTGCTCATATTCGGGGAACGGCGGGCGGTTTCGGCCAGACCCGTCTCGTTGATATCGAGTGCGGCCACCTTGTAACCCGCCGCCGCCAAGCGCTGGGCGGCCATCCGGCCCATGCCACTGGCCGCGCCGGTCACAATTGCTGTTTTCGTCATCGAACCTCCTGGATTACGCGGAATCCCGCATCGCCGGACCCACGAGCGGACCGCGCAGCTCGGCAGGCCTGGCCCGTCACACGACTCGGGCATCCTCGAACGTCATGCGCAACAGACCGATTCGACTGCTGAACAATGCGCGTTTGGGCAGGCCGAGCGCCCGCATCTGCTCGGCGACCGGATGGTCACCGAGCTCGATCTCGGTGCCGCCCAATCCCATCCGCACCTGTTCGGGATTCATCACCCACGGAGTGCGGCGCAGCACGCCGTCCATCAGGGTGTAGGCCGCGATCGAGGCGCCGCCCATACCGCCCGGTGACGGCACACCGCCGGCGGTGCGCATCGCGACCACCAGCTTGCCGTCGATCCGCACCTCGCAGCGCTTGCCTCGTCGCACCGGTGTGATGTCGATGTCGGCGATCTCCTTGGGGAAGCCCCAGATCTCGCGGCCCGCCGCACAGGTGAAGCTCTGGTTCACCGGCAGCCACGGGATGTACACGCCCGGACCGCCGTCGCCACCGCGCACCATCAGGGTGAGCCCGAACTCGTGGTATGGGCCGAGGTCGCCGTCCACGTAGCGCACGAAGACCAGGGAGCACACCGCCCGCCCGGCAACCAGCAACGGTCGCAGTCCGGTCGGCGCGATGATCTCCCGCGCGGCTCGCGCGTCGACGAGAAATGTGGCCGCACAGGCGTCGGCGTCGCGAATCTCGACCGGCATCCTGACTTTGTCACCGAGGACCGAATGCACCGCTGTCACCTCTCAAGTAGAACACGTTCCAGTCCGGTTGGGCAGGCCCCGGTCTCGAATTCCCATTCACCGGGACCGGTCCGTCAGCCGCCGACCACGAAATCCGGCGTCTCCTTCTCCGCGTGCGACTTCGCCCAGCGATAGTCCGGCTTCCCGCTGGGGGTGCGCCCGACGACATCGACCACCCAGATGCTGCGCGGCAACTTGTAGCCCGCGAGATGTGTGCGCACATGTGCCTCGAGATCCGCGAAATCCAGCTCCGCCGAGCCTTCCAGCGACACCACCGCGGCGACCTGATGACCCCAGCGCTCGTGCGGCACCCCGATGACCACGACGTCGTAGATGTCCCGATGGGACTTCACGACCGCCTCCACCTCTTCGACGAAGACCTTCTCACCGCCGGTGTTGATGACCATATTGCCGCGCCCGAGCAGGGTGATGTGACCATCCGGTTCCACCCGCGCGCGGTCGTCGGTGATCACCATCCGCACACCGTCGACGGTGCGGAACAGCTTGTCGGACTTGGCCTGATCCTTGTAGTAGCCCAGCGGCACCGACCCGGTCTTGGCCATCCACCCCTCGGTGCCGGGCTCGACCGGCCGGCCCTCGTCGTCCACCACGACCGCGCCGCGACCGGTCTGCACGCGCGGACCGCGGGTGGGGTCGGCATTCTTCTCCGCCACGCCGATGCCGCCGAATCCCGTCTCCGAGGAGCCGATCGAATCGGTGATCATCGCATTCGGGAACAGCTCCAGCATGTCGTTCTTCACCGGCTGCGACAGCAGTGCGGCGCCGGAGGCGAGCGCGACCACGGTCGAGGCGTCCACCGGCGTCCGCTGGAAGGAGTTCACCAGCGGCCGGGCCATGGCGTCACCGGTCATGACCACGATATGGGCGCCGCGCGCGGCCACCACCTGCCACACCCGGTCGGGATCGAAGCGGGGTTCGTAGATCACCGTCTGGCCCGACCACAATGCGGTGAAGGTGGGCATCATCGCGGCGGCGTGAATCAGCGGCGGCAGGATCAGCCAGCGCAGCGGATCGTTGCCCGAACCGACCCGGGACTGCTCGAACTCGTCGGCCACCGGGACGTTGGTGTAGAAGTCGATACCGCCACCGAGAACCCGCCACATATCCTCCTGGCGCCACATCACGCCCTTGGGCATGCCGGTGGTGCCACCGGTGTACATCATGAACAGGTCGTCGGCGCTGCGCTCACCGAAATCGCGTGCGGTGGAACTGTTCTCGAACGCCAGCTGGTACGGCGTGGACTCGCTGGACACACCGTCGCCGCCCTGATCGTCGTCGACGACGAAGCTGTGGCGCAGCGTGGTGATCTGCGGACGCACCTGATCCACCACCGGCGAGTAGCACCGGTGGTGGACGACCGCTTCGAGGTCGGCGTTGTCATAGACGTAGCGCAACTCGTCGGCGCCGTAGCGGTAGTTGATATTGATCGGGACCGCACGCAATTTGAAGGCCGCGATCAGGGTTTCCATCGTCTCGATGCTGTTGTGCATCTGGAATCCGATGTGACTCCCCTCCCCCAATCCCACCGACGCCAGATGGTGAGCCAGCTGGTTGGCGCGATTCTCCAGCTCCCGGTAGGTGACCTGGCGATCGCCCTGCACCAGCGCCACCCGATCCGGCATGGCGTCCACGGCGTGCTCGAACAGGTCGGCGAAATTGTTGGGCATAGTCGATATCTCTCGTTGCGTGCGGCGTATCGGAACTAGACGACGGTCAGCGGCAGCGACTGCCGCGCGGAGAAGTGGAAGTCCGCACCGGTGCTGAACCGGGTGATGGCCACCTCCGGCGACTCCTTGAAAGGTGTTGCGGCCTGGGTTATCTCGACGACCAGTTCGGATTCGTCACCGGCGCGGGCGTGCACCTCGAACCGCGGGTTCACGCCGCGGACCATGGCGGTCAATGGTTCGAGATGATCGGCGTCGATCGCGGCCGGCCACCCGCCGTCGCGCACGCCGGGGCTGTCGCGCGCGATCCGCAGCACCGCCGAATCGTGATAGGAGTCGATCTCCATCTCGACGTAGGGCAGCGGATTCCACGCCGGATGCAGCCGCAGCACCCGCGCCAGGTCGTCGAAGCCGGTGCCGAATCCCATTGCCTCCCGGAGTCGTTCGGAGGTGAGTCCGGCGATACCGGTGAACTGCTTGCGGGCGATGGCCGCGGTGGTCTCGGCATCGGCGCGATCACCGACGGCGATCAGGAAGCCGAGATTGAGCAGATGCTGTTGCAGGCAGACCTCATCGGCCATCCGCACCAACGCGGCACGGGAGAAGTCGGTGAAATCGATATCACTCAGCAGCGGGCCGGCGTAGTCGGATCGGCCCGGCCCGCCGGCGGCGATCGGCGCCAATTCGAGATCGACGGCGGCGAAGGCGGCCATCCGCGCGGCATTGGCGGGTTCCTTCGGCGGCTCGTTGGCCGGATCGATGCGAACCGTCCACGCGCACACCGGGACTCGATCGGCCGGCGCGCGCGGCGGCCGGTGGATCGGGCGCACCCGCGCATGCGGGTTGGTGGCCAGCGCCGTCGCGTCGAAGGTGGGGTCCTCGATGGTGTGGCACATGGCCACCACGTAGTCCTCACCCATCGGCTCGACATCGGCGAGGGCGCCGCAGTGGTCCAGCCAGAACTCGCCGTTGCGGTCGTCGTCGACGCGGAATCGGAAGTCCATGAACTGCGGCGGCGCACCGATATCCAGTTGCAGCCCTTTGAAAATGGTGACGACCCCGTCGCCGGGGATGCCGAGTGCCGCGCGCATCCGGCGGGTGTAGATCGGACTGGCCAGTTGCCATTCCTCGATCGCCACCTCAGCCATGCCATCACGACCGAAGGCCCCGATCGAATGCGCCATCCCGGAGCGGTCGATGAGGTGCCCGCACAGCAGGAGTTCGGGCACCAGCACCGCCAGCTGTTCCCGGCTGAGCTCGGCGAACCTGCTGTGACGCATATCGGTCACCACAGCGGGACCGGCGACTCGCCGATCTTGTACCACCCCGGGAGCGGTCCGGCGGCCGACCGCTCGATCCGTTTCCGCATGCCGTCCGACAGCGCATTCGCCGTGATCATCTCGACGAACAGGGCCGAGACGTTGCCGAAGTCGAAGAAGTCGCGCTGCCACGACCACTGGAAGTCGCCGCCGTAACGGAACCAGCTGCCGCCGATGCCCTCCGGGCTGTAGTTGCGGCCGTCGGCCCGGGTGTTCTCGTTGACCTGCTTCCACAGGCCGATCACGTTGCCACTGCGCTCGTCGATGACGAAGTCCTGATACGGGTAGGTCCAGCCCTCGAGGCCGTCCATCTCCTGCCCGAGGGCGAGATCGCGGATCTCCTCGCGACCGACGGCCATGAACTCCTGGGTGGGCCCATAGTTCCAGCCGTAGGTGGCGTCCTCGGTGTACATATCGGCCAGCGGACGCCAATCCCCGGCCTTCTCACAGTTCTGGTTCTCCACCACCCAGCGGCGGACCATTTCGTCGAGTTCGTCCCGGTCGAATCCGGACTTGGCAGTTTCGGTCACTGCGGTTTCCTTCACATTCGGTCACCGGCCGTCGCCGATGTCTGAGTCGAGGCGAGCGCCGGTGCGGGCGATCGCGGGGAGTCATGGGTCCGTCAGCCCGGTTTCGAGAACGAGTTCAGGCCGGGAGATCTCTCGCGGACAGGCGCGAAAGACACATCGCTGGACATGTGTCTGGACGCTACCACCGCAATTCGGACCCGACAATGGATCAGCCATTTTTGCCACCGGAGAACGGGTGCGCGACCGGGACCGCGAGCCCCGATGAGACCGTGGTCGGCGCGGGTGTGGCACCCTCCGTCGAGAGGACGGAATTGAAACAAGTTCTTGCGCCAAGATCAGAGTCGAACCTATAGTTCCGTACACGTGTCCAGACAGCACCGAAAGGTACCCATGAGCGGGTCCACGAACGACAGCACCAACGCTGCGGGCTTCATCGGCCTGGGCAACATGGGTGCGCCGATGGCCGAGCGTCTGCTGAATCGCCCCGGCGGCCTGGTCGTCTGCGATACCAGAGCGGAGGCGATGCAACCGTTCGTCGACGGGGGTGCCGAACCGGCGAAGACGGCCGCCGAGGTGGCCGAACGCGCGGCGGTGATCTCCATCGTCGTCCTCGACGACGCCCAGGTCCGGTCCGTGCTGACCGGACCCGACGGAGTGCTCACCACCGCGCGGCCGGGCACGGTCGTGGCGGTGCATTCGACCATCAGCGACCGCACCGCGGTGGAACTGGCCGCGGTCTGTGCCGAACATGGGGTGGAATTCGTCGACGCGCCGGTCAGCGGCGGTGCCGCGGGCGCCAAGAAGGGCTCGCTGGCGGTCATGGTGGGCGGTAGCGACAACGCCTTCGAGAAGGTGCGCGAACCGTTCGGACACTGGGCCGAACTGGTCGTCCACGCCGGTGAGGTCGGCGCCGGCACCCGTATGAAACTGGCCCGCAACCTGCTGCACTTCGTCTCGTTCACCGCTACCGCCGAGGCCCAGCGCCTCGCGGAGGCGGCCGGGCTGAACATCGTCGACCTGGGCAAGGTGGTCCGGCACTCGGACGCCATCACCGGCGGCGCGGGCGCGATCATGTTGCGTGACACCACCGCACCGGTCGCCGCCGATGATTTCTGGCATCCGATCTTCACCCACACCCGCGACCTCGGGGAGAAGGATCTGTCGCTGGCGCTGGCACTGGGTGAGCGGCTCGGCGTCGAATTACCCTTCGCGCGTAAGGCTTTGAACGGACTCGGCGACGGTCTCGGCGTCGGTCCCGGACCGATCGCAGAGACCGCAGAGGAGAGTCATGACCGGCAGTGACAACGGGGCGCCCGACGATCGGCGCGCTCGCGGCCTGGCCAAGATGAGCGAGGTCTACGGCTGGGAGGTCTCCGACGGCCCCGGCGAACATTTCGCGGTGACCGTCGACCACCTGTTCGCCGATATCTGGAGCCGCACGCAACTGTCCGACCGGGACCGCCGCCTGCTGTTGCTCGGCGCGCTCACCGCACAGGGTCATCTCGATGTGACCGAGATCCAGGTCAGCGCGGCCCTGCGCAACGGGGAACTGACCGAGGAACAGTTGCGCGAGATCGCGATATTCCTGTGCCACTACACCGGCTGGGGAGCCGGTACGAAACTCGACAGTGTCATCGGCAAAGTCGTCGCGGCCGAGCGGAAGGCCGCCGATCGGGCGGCCGGAGCGGCCCGCGAACAGGCCACCACCGAACAGTAAGGATCAGCGCCACATGTCCGACACCCAGGGTGTACGACCACAGTCAGCCGCCGAGATCAGCGAATGGGATGACGAAGCCGACGTGGTCATCGCCGGCTACGGCATAGCCGGTGCGGCCGCCGCGATCGAAGCGGCCCAAGCCGGCGCCGATGTCCTGGTGCTCGAGCGCACCGGCGGCTGGGGCGGCGCGGCATCGTTGTCGGGCGGCTTCATCTATCTGGGCGGCGGTACTCCGCTGCAGAAGGCCCTCGGCTTCGAGGACACTCCGGAGAACATGGAGAAGTTCATGCTGGCGGCCCTCGGGCCCGGTGTGGACGAGGCCAAGATCCACGACTACTGCCAGGGCAGCGTCGAGCACTTCAACTGGCTTGTCGCCCAGGGTGTTCCGTTCAAGGAGGAATTCTGGGGCGAGCCGGGCTGGGAACCGCCGCACGACGAGGGTCTGATGTACTCCGGCGGCGAGAACTCCGCCCCATTCAAGGACATCGCCACTCCCGCCCCGCGCGGGCACCTGCCGCAGATGCAGAACAAGCGCATCGGTGAGCAGGGCGGCGGCTACATGCTGATGAAGCCGCTCACCGACACCGCCGAAAAGCTCGGGGTGCGAGCCGAATACGACATCCGGATCCAACGGCTGATCGTCGATGACGACAACCGCGTGGTCGGTGTGGTGGCCAAGCGTTACGGCACCCTGCTCAACATCCGGGCGCGGCGCGGCGTGGTCCTGGCGACCGGAAGTTTCGCCTACGAGACCAAGATGATCGAGGGCTACGCGCCCCGGCTGATCGGACGTCCCGCCGCCGCGATCGAGGAGCACGACGGTATCGGCATCCGCGTCGCCCAGGCCCTGGGTGCGGAACTGGCGCATATGGACGCCACCGAGGTCGCCTTCTTCGGCGATCCCCAGACGATGGTGCGCGGCATCTTGGTCAACGGCCGCGGCCAGCGCTACATCGCCGAGGACACCTACCCGGGCCGGATCGGTCAGGCCACCCTCATCCAGCAGGACAATCAGGCGTTCCTGATCATCGACGAGGAAGCGCTGGAAGAGGCCCTGAAGACCGAGACCAGCTCTCCCTACTTCCGGCAGCCGCCGACCTGGGCGGCGGAAACGGTCGAGGAACTCGAGTCCGATATGGGCCTGCCCGCCGGTGCGCTGCAGGCCACGGTCGAGGTCTACAACCGGCACGCCGAATCCGGCTCCGACCCGATGCTCGGCAAGAAGGAGCAGTGGGTCAAGCCGATCGGCACGCCGGTGGCCGGCTTCGATATGCGCGGGTTCACCGCCGGCTTCACCCTCGGTGGTCTGCGCACCGACCTCGATTCCCGGGTCATGCACGTGACCGGTGAACCGATCCCGGGCCTGTACGCCGCGGGTCGCTGCACCTCGGGCGTCTGCGCGGGCGGTTACGCCAGTGGCACGTCGCTCGGTGACGGCAGCTTCTACGGCCGCCGGGCCGGCCGCGCCGCCGCCAACGACGGTTCCGCGTCGAACTGATGCCGGATCGGCAGGAGCGCCGATGAGACACCATGCGCAACCCTCTCATCGGCGCGACCGGGTGCGGGTGTCCCGCACGACTTCGAAAGGAACACCATGCGTTTCGGCATCGTCCTGTTCACCAGCGATCGCGGCATCACCCCCGCCGCGGCCGCCAAAGCCGCGGAGGAACGCGGATTCTCGTCGTTCTTCGTGCCCGAGCACACCCACATTCCGATCAAGCGCGAGGCCGCACATCCGCTGACCGGCGATGAGAGCTTGCCCGACGATCGCTATATGCGCACCCTCGATCCGTGGGTGGCGCTCGGGACTGCCGCGGCGGTCACCGAACGGATCGAATTGTCCACGGCGGTGGCACTTCCCGTCGAACACGACCCGATCACGCTGGCCAAGACCATCGCCACCCTGGATCACCTGTCCGGCGGCCGGGTCAGTCTCGGCGCCGGATTCGGCTGGAACACCGACGAACTCGCCGACCACGGCGTGCCGGGTAAGAAGCGGCGCACCGTGCTGCGTGAATACCTCGAGGCCATGCGCGCCCTGTGGACCGACGAAGAGGCCAGCTACGACGGCGAATTCGTGAAGTTCGGCCCGAGTTGGGCGTGGCCCAAACCGGTACAGGCCAAGGTTCCCGTGCTCATCGGCACCGCGGGCACCGAACAGGGCTTCCGCTGGATCGCCCGTTCGGCCGACGGCTGGATCACCACCCCGTACGAAACCGAGACGTTGCTGGAACGGCTGCGACTGCTCGGCAAGGTGTGGCAGGAGGAGGGCCGCGAGGACACTCCGCGCGTGGTCGCGCTCGACGGCAAGCCCGATGTGGAGCGGCTGGCCGAGTGGAGCAAGGCCGGGGTGACCGACGTACTGTACGGGTTGCCGGACAAGTCCGAAGCCGAGGTGCTGGCTTATCTCGAACGTCTGGCCGGCAAGCTCGCGCCGGCCGGGTTGGGCGCCTGAACAGGAAGTGAGCCGAAGACGTGCGTATCGCCCTGCTGTCCTACCGCAGCAAGACCCACTGTGGCGGGCAGGGGGTGTATGTCCGGAAGTTGAGTCACGGTCTCGCCGAACTCGGCCATGAGGTCGAGGTGTTCTCCGGACAGCCGTATCCGGAACTGCTCGACCCCCGGGTGCGGTTGACCGAGGTGCCCAGCCTGGACCTCTACCGCGACTCCGATCCGTTCCGCACACCGCGCCCCGGTGAGATCCGCGATCGCATCGATCTGCTGGAGCTGGGCACGATGTGGACCGCCGGATTCCCGGAACCGCGCACGTTCAGCATGCGCGCGGCCCGGCTGTTGCGGGCGCGCGCCGGTGATTTCGACGTGGTGCACGACAACCAGTGCCTGGGCTCGGGTCTGCTCGATATCGCCCGGGAGCTGCCACTGGTGGCCACCATCCACCATCCGATCACGCGCGATCGGGAGGTGGACCTGGCGGCCGCGCCGTGGCGGCGCAAGGCCTTCGTGCGCCGCTGGTACGGATTCCTCGGTATGCAGCGGCGGGTGGCGCGGCTGATCCCGGATCTGATCACGGTCTCCTCGTCCTCGGCCACCGATATCGCCGACGATTTCGGGGTCGACGCCGATCAGCTACGCGTGGTCCCGCTCGGCGTCGACACCGAGCTGTACCGGCCCCGCGAGGACCGGATACCGGGCCGGATCGTGGCGGTCGCCAGCGCCGACAAGCCGCTCAAGGGCATCTCCCATCTGTTGCAGGCGCTGGCCCGGCTGCGGCTGACCCACGAGGTCGAACTGCAGCTGGTGGCCAAGCTGGAACCCAACGGCCCCACCGAGAAGTTGATCGCCGAACTGGGCATCTCCGATATCGTCACGGTGTCGAGCGGGCTGTCCGACGAGGCTCTGGCCGAGTTGCTGGCATCGGCCCAGATCTCCTGCATTCCCTCGATGTACGAGGGCTTTTCCCTGCCCGCCGTGGAGGCGCTGGCCAGCGGCACCGCCTTGGTCGCCAGCCGCGCGGGCGCCCTGCCGGAGGTCGTGGCCGACTGCGCCGAGCTCGTCGAGCCGGGCAATGTCGACGAGTTGACCCGGGTGCTCGGCACGCTGCTGGATTCGCCGCGCCGGGTCGCCGAACTGAGCAAATCCGGACGTCATCGCGCGCTGACCATATTCAGCTGGGAGGCCGTCGCGGCCCAGACCGTCTCGGTCTACGAACGTGCGATCGCCCGCCGCCAGGGCACCGATCTCACCCCCGCAACACAGGAGGCGAACGTATGCTGACCGTCGATTTCGATCGTTTGGGTATCGGGCCGGGCGCCCGGGTCATCGATGTGGGTTGCGGCCAGGGGCGGCACTCCTTCGAGTCGTATCGGCGCGGCGCCGATACCGTCGCCTTCGATCAGAACGCGGACGACCTCGCGGATGTGAAGATCATGTTCGGCGCGCTGGTGGAGGCCGGTGAGGCGCCGGAGTACGCGACCGCCGAGACCGTTCAGGGCGACGCGCTGGCCATGCCGTTCGACGACGGTGAATTCGACGTGGTCATCGCCTCGGAAATCCTCGAGCACGTACCGGCCGACGAGGCCGCCATCGCCGAGTTGGTGCGCATTCTCAAACCCGGTGGCGCCCTGGCGATCACGGTCCCGCGCTGGCTGCCCGAGCGCATCTGCTGGGCGCTCTCGGACGAGTATCACGCCAACGAGGGCGGGCACGTGCGCATCTACAAGGCCGACGAACTGCGCGCGAAGGTCGCCGCGCGCGGCATGCGGTTCATCCACAGCGAGCACGCGCACGCCCTGCACGCACCGTACTGGTGGCTCAAATGCGCGGTCGGGGTGGAGAAGCAGGAGGCGCTGCCGGTACGGATGTACCACCGGATGCTGGTCTGGGACATGATGAAGCGGCCGTGGCTGACCCGATTCGCCGAGTCCGCACTGGATCCGATGATCGGTAAGAGCGTCGCGCTGTATTTCACCAAGCCGGCGGTATCCGGTGCCCGCCGCTGAGCTGCCGTCGATCCCCGGAGTCCTGACCACCCGTCAATGTCTGCGGACCGCGGAATCCATTGCCGCACAACAGTACAGCGACGGCGCCATCCCGTGGTTCCGGGGCGGGCACACCGATCCCTGGGACCACGTCGAATCGGCGATGGCGCTGACGGTGGCCGGGCTGCGTGATGCCGCGCGCGCTGCCTACGCCTGGTCCGCGGACACCCAGCGCGCCGACGGCTCCTGGCCGCTGCAGTTCCGCGACGGCATCGTCGAGGACCCCGATACCGACACCAATTTCTGCGCTTACATCGCCACCGGCGTCTGGCACTACTACCGCTGCACCGGTGATCGCGGGTTCGTGGATTCGATGTGGCCGACGGTGCGGGCGGCCATCGACTACGTGATCACCCTGCAGCAGGGCCGCAACGGCGAAATCCATTGGCTGCAAACGGCGCACGGCATTCTGCCGGAGGCCCTGCTGACCGGCTGCTCGAGTATGTTCCACAGCATCGGCTGTGCGCTGGCGATCGCCGATGTGCTCGGCAGCGCGCAACCGGAATGGGAGGTCGCGGCGCTGCGACTCGGCCATGCCCTGCGCCATCATCCGGAATCCTTCGCCGAGAAGGACCGGTATTCGATGGACTGGTACTACCCGGTGCTGTCCGGCGCGCTGCGCGGTGCGGCCGGACAGGCCCGGATCGCCGCGCGCTGGGACGATTTCGTCGTCGGCGACATCGGTATCCGCTGCGTCTCGGACCGGCCCTGGGTGACCGGGGCGGAAACCTGCGAACTGGTGCTCGCACTGGACGCCCTGGGCGACGACGAGCGGGCCCGGCGCCTGCTGGCGAGTATGCAGCACCTGCGCGAGGACGACGGATCCTATTGGACCGGACTGGTTTTCGCCGACGGTAAACGCTGGCCCGAGGAGCGGACCACCTGGACCGGGGCCGCGGTGGTGCTGGCCGCGGACGCGCTGGCCCGCACCACCGGCGGGAGCGGCATCTTCCGGGATCTCGCGCCCGGGGCCGATATCACCACCGGACTCGCCTGCGACTGCGTGCGCTCGCCGAGCTGAGCCGCCCGCGGGGCCGGCTCGGGCTGTTACCGCGCGATCGGCTCAGGCCTTGCCGCCGCAGCCGGCGGAGCGCTCGAGCACGCGCAGCGATCCGATCGCGGCGACCTCGCGGAAATTACCGCTGTCCAGCGCCTTGCGATAGATGTGGAACGGCGCCCGGCCGCCGTCCTCGGGGTTCGGGAATACATCATGGATCGCCAGTACTCCGCCCGCGGCCACCCAGTGCGCCCAGCCGTCGTAATCGCGCTGTGCCGCTTCCTCGGTGTGCCCGCCGTCGATGAACAGCAGTCGGATCGGGCTGCACCAGTGCCGGGCCACGGTGACCGAGGACCCGACCACGCCGATCACCGTATCGGTCAATTCCGCGCGCACCATGGTCCGGCGAAATGTGGTGACGGTATCGAAGCGGCCGGTTTCCGGATCGACCAGAGAGGTGTCGTGATATTCCCAGCCGGGCTGATGCTCTTCCGAACCGCTGTGATGGTCGATCGTATAAACGGTGGCGCCGGTTTCCCGGGCGGCCGCACCGAGATAAATCGCCGATTTTCCGCAATACGTTCCGATTTCCACGACAATTCCGTCGCCGGCATATCGTTTGGCGGTCTCGTACAGCGCTCGACCTTCGTCTACCGGCATGAATCCGATCGCCTGCTCGGCCAGTTCGAACAATCGCTCGGTGCCCGCGGAAATTACCGAATCGGCGCGAGTCATCAGGAGAACACCTTTCCGTACCCATCCTCGGCGCCATCGGTCAGCACATATGCGAGCGGGATACAACTATTTGTGATTTGCGACCATATCCGCTCGTAGACGGCTATGCGAGTTGCTATCGAAGCTTCATGATAGTAGCATCCGGACACGTGTCCGATCCCATTTCCACCGAGCCTACTCCGGTGAATATGGAGGCAACTCGCCGCCGCCTCACCGAGAAGCAGGCCGATACCGTCGACCGGTTGACCAAGGCCGCGTTGGAAGTGCTGTCACGTGAGGGCTTCGCCGGCCTCACCGTACGCATGGTGGCCGCGGCCGCCGGCGTGGGCACCGCCACCGCCTACACCTATTTCTCCTCCAAGGAGCACCTGGTCGCCGAGGTGTTCTGGCGTCGGCTGGCCGCCGACCCGCCACCGGATCCCGCGGCGAGTTCCGACAGTACCGTGCGAGTGGTCGCGGTGCTGCGCCAGATCGCCATGCTGGTCGCCGACGAACCGGCGCTGGCCGGAGCGGTGACCAGCGCGCTGCTGGGCACCGATCCCGATGTGGCGCATCTGCGCACTCGCATCGGGACCGAGATCCGCCGCCGACTGCTCGACGCCCTCGGCGCGGATGCCGATCCCGATGTGGTGGAAACCCTGGAACTGCTCTACGCCGGCGCCCTGGTGCGGGCCGGCGTGGGTTACGCCTCGTATGCCGAAATCGCCGACCGGCTGGAGAAATCGGCCCTGCAGGTTTTGCGGAACTGATTCCGAATTCCACCCGCCCGCCGCACCGGTCTCGTAAACGTTCGCGAGACAGGCGCAACCCCGCCGCAGCGAAGCGGGGCAGAATTACAGCGTCGCCTCGATGGCGGCTACGACGCTCGGATCCTGCGGTTCGGTCCGCGGCCGGAAACGACCGACGACCTTACCGTCGCGATCGACCAGGAACTTCTCGAAGTTCCACTGGATATCGCCCGCGTTGCCCTCGGAGTCGGCGGTCTGCACCAGCTCGTCGTACAGCGGATGACGCTCGTCGCCGTTCACGTCGACCTTGGACAGCAGCGGGAAATCCACACCGTAGGTCGTCGAGCAGAACTCCTGGATCTCCTCGGCGGTACCCGGCTCCTGCCCCATGAACTGATTGCACGGCACCCCGATGACGCTGAAACCGCGCGGGCCGTAGGTCTGCTGCAGCTCCACCAGCCCGGTGTACTGCGGTGTCAAACCACATTTCGAGGCGACATTGACCACGAGCAGCGACTTGTCGCCGGCGAGTCCGGCCAGCGTCGCGGGGTCGCCTGCGAGGGTCTGAACGGGAATTTCACGAATATCGGTCACAGTCGCAAATAGTAGGCGGAATCTCGGATCTCGCGAGTGCCGCTCTCCCGCGCACCGTGGCGACGGCCACCGGTCACACCCCATCCCTGGATGCGGCTCCGAACCGGTCCGCCCTCCCCGAATTGCAACCTGTTCTATGGTGTGCCCCAGCGAACACTGCTGGTCATCGGCGCGAAGTCAATGCCGGACCGCGTCTCGCGGGTCGATTTCACGGCTCCGTGTCTTCACCATTATTAGAACTTGTTCTACAGTGATCTGAGGCACGCTCCCGCGCCGAGCGCAGCCGCGATCAGCCGCTACCACTTCGAAGATGAGGTAACCGAACATGACCGACACCAGCGCAGCCGATTACATCGTCATCGGCGCGGGCAGCTCCGGTGCCACCGTTGCCAGTCGGCTCGCCGAGCACGGCGCCAGCGTCATCCTGCTCGAGGCCGGCCGCAAGGACAACACCAAGTTGGTCAGTGTCCCCGGCATGATCACGACGGTGCACACGGTGCCGCAGCTCAAGCATCAGGTGACCTGGTCGCAGTACTCGGTGCCGCAGAAGCACGCCGCCGAGCGCCTGATCCCGATGACGCGCGGCAAGGTGCTGGGTGGTTCCAGCTCGGTCAACGGCATGCTCTTCGTGCGCGGTAACAAGGCCAACTTCGATTCCTGGGCGGCCGAGGGCTGCGAGGGCTGGAGCTACGAGGACGTGCTGCCCGCCTACAAGCGGCTGGAGAACTGGGAGGACGGTGCCACCGACCTGCGCGGCGCGGGCGGCCCCATCGAGGTGACCCGGCAGAAGGAACTGACCCCGATCGCCAAGGAATGGATGGAGGCCGCGGCCGACACCTTCGGCGTCCCGGTCATCGAGGATTACAACGGTGAGTCCCAAGAGGGCATCAGTATCTTCCAGCAGAGCGTGAAGGACGGCCTGCGCTTCAGCTCGTCGCGCGGCTTCATCACCAACCGCCCCAACCCGAATCTGAAGGTCGTCACCCACGCGCACGTGGCCCGCGTCGTGATCGAGAAGGGCCGGGCCACCGGCGTCGAGGTCATCGAGAAGAAGGGCCGCCGGATCATCCGCGCCAACAAGGAGGTCGTGGTCTCCGGTGGCGTGATGGGCTCGGCGCACATTCTGATGCTGTCCGGCATCGGCCCCGCCGGCCACCTGCGCGACCTCGGCATCGAGGTGAACGCGGATCTGCCCGTCGGCCAGAACCTGCACGACCACCTGTTCGTGCCGATGACCTTCGTCTCCAAGAAGGCGCTGCACCGCGGCATCCCGACGCACTTCGCGGCCGGCTTCCTGCGGGAGCTGCGTAAGCCCGGCAGCTCGTGGATGGGCCGCACGGTGTTCGAATCCGTCGGTTTCGTACGGACCTCCTTCGCCAAGGACGTCCCGGACATGCAGATCCACACCCTGCCGTGGAGCTACCCGTCGCCCAACCAGGACGAGGACAAGCTGCACCTGGTCGACCGCCGCGAGGCGATGACGGTCTTCCCGACGCTGATCTACCCCAAGAGCCGTGGCGAACTGCGGCTGGCCTCGACCGATCCGCTGGCCTCGCCGCTGATCGACCCCGGCTACCTGTCGGATCCGGCCGATATGGACTTCCTGGTCGAGGCCATCGGCATGATCCGCGAGGCGGCCGCGCACAAGGGCATCGCCGGCGATATCACCGAGGAGCTCTCCCCCGGCCCCGCGTTCACCGACGAGACCGCGCTGCGGCGTGAACTGCCGATGCGTATCCACTCGGTGTATCACCCGGTCGGCACCTGCCGGATGGGTGTGGACGAACGCGCCGTGGTCGACCCGCAGCTGCGGGTGCGCGGTATCGAGGGCCTGCGCGTCGCGGACGCCTCGATCATGCCGTCCATCACCGGCGGTAACACCAACGCGCCGTGCTACATGATCGGCGAGAAGGCCGCCGAATTCCTCGGCGCCTCCGCGTAATTCGGCACCGGCCCCGGCTGTGCCGACAACCACAGCCGGGGCCTTTCGATGGCCCCGGGCCGAGTGCACGACTCCCCGGTCCTCGGTGTGGATGCGCGGGCGCCGCACGCGGGCGTGGAACACTCGCGCTGTGGACGAGTCGTTCGGGCGGCGAGTGGGTTTCGTGGCGAACCTCGGGCCGGGCTGGTTCGCCTCGGTCATGGCGACCGGCATCGTCTCGCGGGCCGTGGGCGCGGCGGGGTGGAGCTGGGGCGGCACGGCGCTGCTGGTCATCGGACTGATCGCCTACGCGGTACTGGTGATCGCGACGGTGCTGCGCATCGTCTACCACCGCGACCGCGTCGTGGCCGATGCGGTGAATCCGGCCACCGGTTTCACCTATCTCGCCTTCGTCGCCGCCACGGGGGTGATGTCGGCGGGGCTGGCCCGGCACGATCAGGTGGCTGCGGCGCTGGTCCTGCTACTCGTGGCGACCGTCGCCTGGGTGGTGCTGTGCTACTCGATCCCCGCGTTGCTGATGCTCAACCACGATGCGCCGGCGGCGCTCACCGGCGCGAACGGCACCTGGTTCCTGTGGGTGGTCGGCACCCAGGCGGTGGCGGTGGCGGCCACGGCCCTGCCCCATCCGTGGAGTCAGCGCTTGGCGGTGGCGGCGCTGCTGTGCTGGTCGGTCGGGGTGGTCCTGTACGGGATCGTGGCGGCGGTCGTACTCGGCGGCTTGTTCAGCGTGGCGATGACGGCGGAACGCCTGGCCCCGACCTATTGGATCTTCATGGGCGCCACCGCGATCAGCGTCCTGGCCGGCACCCAGATCCTCGATCGGGACACGATACCTCTGATCGGCACCGTGCGGCCGATGCTCGAGGGTTCGGTCCTGGTGCTGTGGGCCTTCGGCAGCTGGCTGGTGCCGTTGTTGCTGGCGGCCGGGATCTGGCGCCATCTGGTGCGGCACTTCGGACTGGCCTACGAACCGGGTCTGTGGAGCATCGTCTTCCCCGTGGGCATGTACGGCGTCGGCACCGCGGAACTGGGACGGGTCACCGGCGAGCAGTGGATGGTCGGCTTCGGGCACGCCGAAGCATGGGTGGCACTGGCGGTGTGGGTGGCCACCGCATCCGATCTGATCGTCACCCTGATCCGGCGTCGGCGTCGCACCGAATCCGCGGGCTGAGCTCGCGAACTCCTACCGCACGGTAGCCTGGTCGCGGATGTACATTCCGGCGGGAGGAGCCGGAGCAAATATCGAACGGGAGATTCACGGTGACCTCGCGGGAGGAATTCCTGCGCCGCGTGCGCGATGCCCTCGAGGCGCTACCCGATGACGAACGCACGGTCCCGGTGCCGCGCAACTATCAGCGGCACGCGCCTGCCACCTCGGCTGCCGACCAGGCCGAGATCGTCGAAATATTCACTGCCCGCCTCAAACATCATGGGGCCCAGGTACATCGAGTAGATCCGGAGGAGATCCCCGCGACCCTCGACCTCGCGCTGCGCGCCCACGGCGCCCGGTCCGCGCTGGCGCCGGACGGGCTGCCCGACGAGTGGCTGCTGCACTGGTCGGTGGATGCCGATCATCGCGTCCTCGACGATCAGCCGCAGTTGTCGATCCTGGACCGGGAACGCACCGATGCGGTGGTCACCCGATGCGCCGGTGCGGTCGCCGACGCCGGCACGCTGATCCTCGACGGCGGTCCGGGCCAGTGCCGCCGCGATGCGGCCGTGCTGGCCGATTGCCATATCTGCGTGGTCCGCGTCGAGCAGATCGACTACTCGTTGCCCCAGGCTCTCGACAAACTGGATCCGCGCCGATCCATTACCTGGTTCGGCGGCCCGGCCGCGATGACGGACCCCGAGGCCGATTCCGGCAAGGTCGGCGGCGTCATCGAGGAGACCGAACGGCGACTGGTCGTCGTCATCGTCGGCTGACGCCCCCGTCACCCCCGTAAGCGCTCGTTAAGGGCGCGGCAAGCACCTCCCGGCATTGTCGATCTCGACACCGGGAGGTGCTCCTGCCGCGAGAGGGGGCGGCAGGATCACCCACCGGCTGTACGGCCTGATGGGGCCGAGGCCCGACGGCGGCAGCGCCGCGTAACCACGGAGGGCCTCCCCATCAGGCCCATGCAATACCGAGTCGATCCGCTCGGTCTGCCCACGAGGGGTGGCCGGCCGGGCGGATCTTCCGCATCCTGGCCGCCGCGACCGGGGACGACGGCGCGGGCGCCGAACTCGAGGAATGATGGAGTCATGGAAACTGCGGTGGTCTTCGTATTGGCTTGCGCGCTCTACTGGCTCGGCCTGATCTGAGCCCGCAGCGGCCCAACGGCTCGCCGCGGACTTCGCCTCCTGTCGCCGACGATGCCCGCGGCCGCCGGTCAGCGCGTGCCGACCAGTTCGCCGGTCGGGCCCGTGCCTTCCTGTGCCGCAACCGCTTTCGTATTCCGCATCAGCACGATCGCCAGCACGGCGGCGGCGAGGGCGGCCACCGCACCGACCGCGAAGGCGGACTGCATACCCGAACTGAAGGCGTCGCGGGCAAGATCCGCCAGACGGGTGTCGCCGGTGCCGAGAGCACCCGCGATCGATTCACGAGCACCGGCCGGCGCGGTCTCCGGCATCTCGGCGGAATAGGTCCCGGCGAGGATCGCGCCGAGGATCGCGACTCCCAGCGCGGCCCCGGTCTGCTGAATGGTGTCGTTGAGCGCGGAACCGACTCCGGCGTGCGCGGAGGGCACCGCACTCATCAACGCGCCGATCGCGGCGGGCATCGCCAGACCGGCACCGGCGCCGAGCAGTGCCATCGCCAGGGCCGGCAGCCAGAAGCCACTGCCGGTGTCGAGGGTCGCCAACACTCCGAATCCTGAGGTCACGATCGCCAGGCCGGCAATGGTGACCAGCTTGGCACCGAGCTTCGGGACCACCGCCGCGCCCAGTCCGTTGAATGCGAGGACCGCCACCGCCATCGGCGTGAACGCCAGTGCGGTCCGCATGGGCGAGTAGCCCAGTACGAACTGCAGATACTGGGTCAGCACCAGAACCAGACCGCCGTTGGCGAACGTCACCAGGACCAGCGAGAAACTCGAACCGGTGAAGGTCCGGTTGCGGAACAGGTCGAGGGGCACCATCGGCGCGTCGGTGGTCAATTCCCGGACGATGAAGCCGCCCACGGCGATCACGGTGAGCACCAGCGCGACAACTGTTCCGGTATCGGTCCAGCCGCGCTCCGGCACCGCGATGATCGTCCACACCAGCGAGGTCATTCCGATGATGGACAGCACCGCGCCCGGCAGATCGGGCCGTCGCCAGGGCCCCTTCGACTCGGGCATGAGCACCAGCGCGGCCAGGATGGCGACAGCCGCGATCGGCACGTTCATCAGGAAGACCGAACCCCACCAGAAGTGATCGAGCAGTACGCCGCCGACGACCGGGCCACCGACCATACCGAGGGTGGCCACCGCACTCCAGGCCGCGATCGCCTTCGGCCGTTCCCGGTCATCGAAGACCGTGATCAGGATCGACAAGGTGCTCGGCATGATCGCCACCCCGCCGATACCCATCAGCACCCGCCCGGCGATCAGCATCTCGGGACTGTTCGCATAGGCCGCCAGCAGCGAGGCGCCGCCGAACAGCAGTAGGCCGATCACCATCACCAGGCGCCGCCCGAAGCGATCGGACAGGCTGCCCGAGGTCAGCAGGAGACCGGCGAAAACCAGCAGATACCCATCGATGATCCATTGCACCTGCTGGGCGCTGGCGTGTAGATCGGTTGCGATCTGCGGAACCGCCACGGTCAGCACCATATTGTCGATGACCAGCACCAGCGAGCTGAGGCACAGCACGACCAGGATCAGCCAGCGGCGCGAGGCGCCGACCGCCGATGCGGTCGATTCCGGAGTTTTCATCGTGAACCCTTTCGAACGACTTTCCTGCGCACACCGTGCGCTATGCCGAACACTGTACGGTCCGTCGCACAGCGTGCGCAATGGGAACATTGTTCGCTGAATCGAACACCGTACGACTGCAGCTATGCTGGATCGGACATGCGAAAGGACAGGTGATGGCCGCCCGAACCCCGGATACCGCCGATACGCCGGATACCGCCGCACAGCTCCCGTCGGTGTGGACTCGTCCGCAACGGTCGCGGCGCGAGCAACCGGCGCTGAGCCGGGAGCAGATCGTGGCCGAGGCACTGGCACTGCTCGATGCCGATGGATTCGAGGCCTTGAGTATGCGCAAACTCGGGAGCCGGATGGGGGCGGGCGCGACCTCGCTCTACACCCACGTCGCGAACAAGGACGAACTGCTCGAACTGGTCGTCGACGAGGCCTTCGGCGAGATCGCGCTACCCATCGATCCCGCCCCGGAGGACTGGCGGGCCACCATGCTGGAACTCTGCCGCGAGATTCGGCGAATCATGTTGCGGCACTCGTGGATTCCGATGACGATGGCCAGCGCCGGACTGGTCTACCTCGGACCGAATATGCTGCGCCTGTCCGAAGCGATGTTGACGATTCTGGAACGCGCCGGATTCGACGACGAGTCGGCTGATCGGGTGTTGAACGCGATCTTCGCCTACACCATCGGAACGACCTCGACCGAGGCCGCCGCGCTGGCCGCCATCGCCCGCAGCGGCTTGGACGAACAACTGTGGTTCGAGCGGATGATCGCCGCGGCCGAGACCGCGGCGCGGCCCTATCCGCGGGTCTATCGACGCTATGTCGGCCATGCCGGACGCGACGCCGCCCGCACCCGCGAGGAGAACTTCGAGCACGAACTCGGGCTGATCATGGATGGCCTGAACTCACGGCTGAGGCCCTGACCCGGACACCGGGCGCCGAGGGCCTCCGCCGCGGTCCGGTGTTCAGCGGCCGGTGGCCAGGTTCGCCCCGCCGGTGACGTCGAGCACGACGCCACTGACGAAGCCGTTGGTCGCCAGCAGGTGGACGGCCTGCGCCAGTTCCCGCGGATTACCCACCCGCCCGACCGGGGTGGTCGCGGCGAGGCCGTCGAACAGATCGCGCCGCTGCTGTTCCGGCACCCGGTCCCACCATTCGGTATCGATGACGCCGGGCGCGACCGCGTTCACCCGCACCGGAGCCAGTTCCACCGCCAGCGGCGCCACCATGGCGTTGAGCGCGCCGTTGACAGCGGCCAGCCCGGCCGTGCCGGGAAAGGCGGCGTGTGCCGACGCCGCGGTGATCAGGGTGATCGAACCGTTCGAATTCAGCTGGGGTAGTGCGGCTTGCACGATTCTGACCTGCGGCCAGAACTTTCCGTCGAAGCCGGCCGCCAGTTGATCGAGATCGAGTTCGGCGAACGATCCGCTGCCCGCGGAACCGCTCACCGCGATCACCAGATGGTCGATCGGGCCGGACTGTTCGAAGAACGCCACGATCTGCGCCGGATCGGTCGCGTCGAGCCGGTAGCCGGTGGTCTTCCCGCCCAGCCGGGCCACGGCCGCATCGAGTTTGTCCCGACTGCGGCCCGTGACGACGACCTCGGCCCCTTCGCCGGCGAACAGCGCGGCCGTGGCCTCGCCGATCCCGGAACTGCCGCCCATGACGACGACACGCGGGGTGAGGTTGCTGATGGTGCTGGGAGCGCTCATAACTGCTCTTCCTGTCCTGTACAGTTTGACGAGACTGACAGTCTCGACAACGAGATCTGCGGGTAACCTATTCCCGCGCACTGTCACCAGCGGGAGGTGCACATGGGATCGCCACGGCCGCGGCCGGATTCCCCGTCGCCACGGGCTCGGGCCCACACGGGGCGCCGCCGCAACGAGGCCACGCACCGGGCTATTCTGGACGCCGCGCTGGCACAGCTCGCCGCCTCCGACGGGCAGCCGGTCACCGTCGATTCGATCGCGGCCGCGGCCGGGGTCGGTAAGCAGACCATCTACCGCTGGTGGCCTTCGAAGGGTGCGGTACTGCTGGAGGCCCTGCTCGACCGCGCCCGCCAGGACGTACCCGCACCCGACACCGGCTCGGTACGCGCCGATCTACTGAGCGTTGTCGAATCCACTTTCACCGGCGCTCAACAGGATTCGACCCAGCCCGCGCTGCGCGCACTGGTTCGCGAAGCCGCACACGACGCGCACCTGGCCGAACTGCTGCGGACCTTCACCGCTACCCGGCGGGCTGCCGTGCGCGGCATCCTCGAACACGGCATCGCACGCGGCGAGCTGCCCGCCGACACGGAGACGGACCTGCTCGTGGACCTGATCTACGGACTGTTCTGGTATCGCTTCCTGCTCGGTCACGCACCGCTGGACACCACCACCGCGGTCCGGCTCGTCGACACCCTGCTGCCCCCCACCGACGTACACCGTTGACCCTTCGCACGCGGCCGCGGACGAGGCAGCGGCTCCGTGCGCACGGCTCGGCAACCGTGCGGGAAGGCATGTTTCACGACGACTCGGAGTCCGCGACTCCCCGTCGGCGCTCGAACGGCCGGACAGGAAGCGGGCCCACACCGGAGATCCGGTGCGGGCCCGCGCTCGTCGGCGATCAGCCGTTGCCGTTCAGGCCGGCGCGCACTCCTTCTTCGATGCGCTTGCCGATCTCGGGGTCCACGTTCTTCCAGTATTCGAACACCCGGCTCAGCACCGGCTCCCGCACGCCGCCGAGGACATGGCCGACGACATTGCTCACGAGCCGCTCCCGCTGCCCGTCGTCGAAAACCTCACGTACCAGGGTCCCCGGCTGCGCCCAGTCGCTGTCCTCGGCGTGCTCGATATAGCCGGCGCGGACCTGTTCGGGCTCGAAACTCCAGGCCGCCTCCTCCGGGGCCAGCGCCGCATCGGCATGCGGGCCACCGTACGAATTCGGGGCGTACACCGGAACATCGGGCGCGTTGAAGTCGTAGCGCATGGCGCCCTCCTTGGAATAGGAGTGCACCTCTGCCGCCCGCGCGCGGTTCGGCGGAAGCTGATGGTAGTTCGTGCCGATGCGATAGCGATGGGCGTCGGCATAGGCGAACACCCGGCCCAGCAGCATCTTGTCGGGTGAATAGCCGATGCCCGGCACGATCGCCGACGGCTCGAACGCCGCCTGCTCGATCTCGACGAAGTAGTTACCCGGATTGCGGTTGAGCGTCCACGTGCCGACCTCGATCAGCGGATAGTCCCGGTGCGACCAGACCTTCGTCAGGTCGAACGGATTGAAGCGGTAGCTCGCCGCCTCACCGACCGGCATCACCTGCACGTAGAGCGTCCAGCTCGGGAAGTCGCCGCGCTCGATGGCGTCCCACAGATCCTGGCGGTGGTAGTCGGGATCGGTACCGGCGAGCCGATCGGCCTCGGCCTGAGTCAGATGGTCGACGCCCTGATCGGTCTTGAAGTGGTACTTCACCCAGAACCGCTCACCGTCGGCGTTGATCCACTGATAGGTGTGTGAACCGTAGCCGTTCATATGCCGATAGGTCTTCGGCACACCACGGTCGCCCATCAGCCAGGTCACCTGGTGCGCGGATTCCGGCCGCAGTGTCCAGAAGTCCCACTGCATGTTGTGATCGCGAAGTCCGTTGCCCGGCAACCGCTTCTGCGAGCGGATGAAATCGGGGAACTTGATCGGATCCTTGATGAAGAAGACCGGCGTGTTGTTGCCGACCAGGTCGTAGTTGCCGTCGGGGGTATAGAACTTCACGGCGAATCCGCGTGGATCGCGCCAGGTATCCGGGCTGCCCTGCTCACCCGCGACCGTCGAGAACCGCACCAGCGATTCGGTCCGCGCACCCGGCTGGAACAGCGCCGCCTTGGTGTAGTGGCTCACATCGCCGGTGACCACGAGCTCACCGTAGGCTCCGGCACCCTTGGCGTGCACGATGCGCTCGGGCACCCGCTCCCGGTTGAACTGCGCGAGCTTCTCGATCAGGTAGTGGTCGTGCAGCAGAATCGGACCCTCGGTACCGGCGGTCAGCGATTCGTTGTCGCTGGGCACCGGGGTACCGGTATTGGTGGTTGTCGGCTTGGCGAGCGACTCGGCCATGGAGACCTCCTCTAGTTTGCGGGCATCCGTCATCGGGATGGTGCGTCGGCGGCGCGACGACAATTCGGGCACAGCCCCCAGAACACGACCTCGGCCTCATCGACCGTGAATCCGTGGGTATCGGACGGGTCGAGGCAGGGAGCGCGGCCCACGGCACAGTCCACATCCACGACCGTGCCGCATTTCCTGCACACCAGGTGGTGGTGGTTGTCGGCGATACGCGTCTCGTACCGCGCCGCCGATCCCGCCGGTTCGATCCGGCGCAACAGCCCGGCGTCCACACAGGCGCGCAACACGTCGTAGACGGCCTGCGTCGACACCGAACCCAATTGCTCCCGGACCACGGCGGCCACCCGATCGGCATCCGAATGCGGTTGGGCTGACACCGCATCCAGCACCGCGACCCGCGGTCGAGTAACCCGCAGGCCGACCGCGCGCAACCTCTCGCGCGGATCGAAACCACCGGTGTGCATAAGCCCAGTCTGCCCATTTTCTGGAATAAGTCAAGAAAAGACCCATAGGAATGTTTTGAGGGTCATGGACCGTCCACGGCGACGCGGCACCGACTTGGTCCGTTGTCCAGATCACAGTCCGCTCGTGAAATAGATCGGGGTACCCACAGGTTGATACCGATTGCCGACGCCGGGACAGCCCCGGGCCGCACCCCTTGTCGCTTCGAGCGACCACTCGCCGAGAGGCGCTTGTCGGGCGTCGGCACCCGAGCGGCGGAGCCGGCGTGGCATCCGTTCCACTCGACGCAGTAGTGCCGCGTATCGACGCCGCCAGGCCCCCGCCCGGCGGCGTCGATCACTTCCCACCCCCGCCCTCGCGCGCCGATTCCGATTTGGTTGCGGGCAGCCGAGTCTCGAGCCCGCACCCGGATGCCGGAGGTTAACCTCGGCTCATGGGACGCCTACTCGGCTGGGTGATCGGGGTACTGGTAACGGTTGTGGTCGGTGGCGCCTGCGCCGCGTCGCCCCAAGCCCGCGCGGAGGGAGAACTCGACTGCGCGGTCACCTCCGACCGCGGATTCGCCTCCGCCACACCCGAGTCGGTGGGTGTGGACTCCACCCGGCTGGCATCGGCCCTGCAATTCGCCGCCGAGCGGAATCGACTGAACGTCAAGATCTTTCGAAACAACTGCCTGATCGGATCCGGTCCGACCAACGCCGCCACCGGCACGGTGCCGTGGAACGTCTGGAGTGTCACCAAGAGCATCGTGTCGCTGGTCGCCGGAATCGCCTGGGATCGGGGTGAACTCGATCTCGACGCACCGATCGGCCGCTATCTTCCCCCCGGGGTCGGCGACGACGCCCACCGCGCGATCACCGTTCACGATCTCCTCACCGAGACCTCGGGGCTGCGGGTCGGGGTGATCAACGAAGGGGTGTCCGGTGTCATCCCGATCGATCCGAACAGCGCGGTCCAGGCCCTGGGGGTGCCGTTCGACAATCCGCCGGGCACGCGGTTCTCCTACAGCCAGCGCAATGTCGATCTGCTGTCCTACGTCGTGGAACTGGCGGTCGGCGAACCACTGCAGATCTTCGCGCAGCGAGAGTTGTTCGCTCCCTTGGGGATCGCCCGCGGCGACTACTACTGGGCCCGCGATCGCTCCGGCCACACCTACGGCTACGCCCATCTGCTGATTCCTCCGGATGACCTGGCCAAACTCGCCCTGCTGGTGGGCAACGGCGGGCAGTGGAACGGACAGCGGGTGATCTCATCGGACTACCTGAACCAGGCCCGGCAGCCGAGCCCCACCCACACCTGTTACGGCTACCTGTTCTGGGTGCGGCCCGGCTGCATCGAGATGCCGTCGTTCCTGCCCGCGGACGTCTTCGCGATGTCGGGAATGGGGCTGCAGAACGCCTTCTTCATTCCCAGCCTGCGACTGACCGTGGTCTGGACCGGGGTGTTCGGCAATCGCAGCGCGGGCGGGCCCACCGGCATCCTGCAGAATCCGACCGAGTTGACCTGGGAATTCTTCCGCCGGCTCTTGGCGGCCTTCGAGCAGCCGCCGATCACGGATCCCGGCCCGTACACCGAACCGCCGGTGACGCTGGACCCCCGCACCTACTTCGATCCGGATATCACGCTGGCCCTGTTCGGCATCGGCCCCGACACCTATCACGGCTGTAATGTGCTGTCCTGCTTGAATATCGCGCTGGCGCCACCGTTCTCCGACGCGCCGGCCGGCTGCCTGCTGCTGGCCTGCGTGGGTCCCGATCCCCGCACGCCGGGCATCCGCTGAACGGCACGCCCGCGGTCAGTCGCGCAGGCCCGCCACCCGCGCGGTATCCATGTAGTCGCGGAAGAGAGTGACCTCACCGTCGCGCACATGCACCCTGTTGACCGAGGTATGCACTCGGGCTCGGCTGCCGGCGACGGTCATGTCCACATCGTTCTCCACGAACAACACATCGGGGTCGGCCGTTTCGTAGACCGTGGGATAGATCCCGTGGATCTCGACTCCCGACAGGCCCGACCACCGCTGCGCCAGATGCTCGCGAACCGCCTCCCGGCCCTGGATTCGTTGCGGCATACCGGGAATCGGGAACGGGATCTCGAACACCACATCCGCGGACAGGTGCGCCACGAAGGTATCGGCATCACGGGAGGACAGGGTCGAGAACAGCTGCTCGACGATGTCGCGCGGACTGCGTACCGAAGGGGAAACCATGATGTACTCCTCGAAGACAGAAGCGGAACGTATGCCCCGTTTATAATCCGGAACGTGCGCCCCGTTTGTCAACGGTTACCGGGTAGAATCTCGCTGTGGCGGAGAATCAGACAGCCGAACCGGCGGCCGAACCGCGCCGCGCCCTGCGTGCCGACGCTCGCCGGAACCGCGAGCGGGTATTGGCGGCGGCACGCGAAGCCTTTGCCGCCGAAGGGATCTCGGTGCCGCTGGATGAGATCGCACGGCGTGCGAGGGTCGGGCCCGGCACCGTCTACCGTCACTTCCCCACCAAGGAAGCGTTGTTCCAGGCCGCCATCGTCGACAACATCGAGCGAATGATCGAGTACGCGCGCGGACTCGAGGCCGCCGACGATCCCGGCGCGGCCTTCTTCGAACTACTCGATCACATGGTCGGCCAGGGCGCCGTCAAGCGCGATCTCGCCGATGCGCTCGGCGGTCACCAGATGGCCGAGATCACCGGGCCCACAAAGGAATTCCAGGCGGTGACGGCTCGGGTACTGGAACGCGCCCAGGGTTCCGGGGCGGTACGCGCGGATATCGACATCGACGATCTGATGCGAATACTCAAGGGCACCTTCACCGTTACCCACACCGCGACCGAAGATCAGCGCGCGCGAGCATTCGCCGTGGTCTTCGACGGACTGCGCGGGCGCTGACCCGGCCGGGGATCACAGGCGCACGGACACGGAATGGGCCGCCCGTTGTCCGGACGGCCCATTCCGAATCGAATACTCAGCGCTGCGCGAGCAGCACTTCCGCGATCTGAATCGTGTTGAGCGCGGCGCCCTTCCGCAGGTTGTCACCCGAGATGAACAGCGCCAGCCCGCGCCCCTCCGGCGCGCCCGGATCCTGGCGGATGCGGCCGACGAGCGATTCGTCGCCACCGGCGGCCTGCAGCGGAGTCGGGACATCGACCAGTTTCACCCCCGGAGCGGCCGCGAGCAGTTCTTGCGCACGGGCCACCGAGAGCGGGCGATCGAATTCGGCATTGATCGACAACGAATGCCCGGTGAAAACCGGGACCCGCACGCAGGTGCCGCTCACCAGCAGCTCCGGCAGGCCGAGGATCTTGCGGCTCTCGTTGCGCAGCTTCTGATCCTCGTCCGTCTCACCGGAGCCGTCGTCGACGATCGCCCCCGCCATCGGCAGCACGTTGAAGGCGATGGGCGCGACGTACTTGTTCGGCGCGGGGAACCGCACGGCGCTGCCGTCGTGGGTCAGTTTCTCGGCCTCGTCGATCACCGCGCGCGCCTGGGAGGCGAGTTCCTCGACCCCGGCCAGTCCGCTTCCGGAGACGGCCTGGTAGCTGGAGACGATCAGCCGGGACAGGCCGGCCTCGTCGTGCAGCGGCTTCAGCACCGGCATAGCGGCCATGGTGGTGCAGTTGGGGTTGGCGATGATGCCCTTGACCAGGTTCCTGGTCTGTTCGGGATTCACCTCGCTGACCACCAGGGGCACCTCGGGGTCCTTGCGCCAGGCCGAGGAGTTGTCGATGACCGTCACTCCGGCGGCGGCGAAACGCGGGGCCTGTACCCGGGACATGGTCGCGCCGGCGGAGAACAGGGCGATATCCAGCCCGCTCGGGTCCGCGGTCTCGGTGTCCTCGACCACGACCTCACCGCCGCGCCACGGCAGCTTCTTGCCTGCCGACCGCGAGGAGGCGAAGAACCGCACCTCGTCGGCGGGAAAGTTACGTTCTTCCAGCAGTTTCCGCATGACGGCGCCGACCTGACCGGTCGCGCCGACCACACCTACCCGAACACCCATCGGTTACCGCCCCGTTCCGGCGTGCACGACCGCGACCTCGTCACCGCCCAGATCGAAGGCCTTGTGCAGCACCTGCACGGCCCCGTCCAGTTCGGTGTCCTTGACCAGCACCGAGATACGGATCTCGGAGGTCGAGATCAGGTCGATGTTGATACCCGCCTTGGCCAGCGCCTCACAGAAGGTGGCGGTGACGCCGGGGTGGCTCTTCATGCCCGCGCCGACCAGCGACACCTTGCCGATGTGGTCGTCGTAGAGCACCTGGGTGAAGCCGAGTTCGCCCTGCCGTTTGGTCAGGAACTCCACCGCGCGCGGGCCGTCGGAACGGGGCAGGGTGAAGGTGATGTCGGTCTTGCCCGTCTCGACTTTGGAGATGTTCTGCAACACCATGTCGATGTTGATCTCGGCATCGGCGATGGCGCGGAACACCTTGGCCGCGTAGCCCGGCTCGTCCGGCAGGGCCACCACGGTCACCTTGGCCTCGCTGCGATCGTGCGCGACGCCGGTGAGAATTGCGTCCTCCAAGGGGATGTCCTCCATCGATCCGTAGATGTAGGTGCCCTTGCGGTCGGTATAGGACGACCGCACGTGCACCGGAACGTTGTAGCGGCGGGCATATTCGACGCAGCGCAGCATGAGCACCTTCGCGCCGGTCGCGGCCAGCTCGAGCATCTCCTCGAAACTCACCTGATCCAGCTTCTGCGCATCCGGCACGATGCGCGGATCGGCGGTGAACACGCCGTCGACATCGGTGTAGATCTCGCAGACGTCGGCCTCGAGCGCGGCGGCGAGCGCTACCGCGGTGGTATCGGAACCGCCGCGGCCCAGCGTGGTGATGTCGCGGCTGTCCTGCGATACGCCCTGGAAGCCCGCGACCAGCACGATCATGCCCTCATCGAGAGCCTCGCGGACCCGGGAGGGGGTGACGTCGATGATGCGGGCATTGCCGTGGGTGCCGGTGGTGATGACCCCGGCTTGGGATCCGGTGAACGAACGAGCCTCGGCGCCCAACGAATGAATTGCCATGGCCACCAACGCGTTCGACATACGCTCACCGGAGGTCAGCAACATGTCGAGCTCACGAGCCGGCGGCGAGGGCGCCACCTGCTGGGCCAGATCCAGCAATTCGTCGGTGGTGTCACCCATCGCCGAGCACACGACCACGACATCGTGGCCCTGCTTCTTCGTCTCCACGATCCGCTCAGCGACGCGCCGGATTCGCTCGGCAGACTCGAGCGACGATCCTCCGTACTTCTGAACGACGAGAGCCACAGTGGGGTCCTCCAAGATCGACTAGCTGCTGTTACCAGGCACCAAGAGTACCGACCGGAGTCCACCGACAGGAGGCCTACCTCCGCTCGAGCCGAATCGATCACTCCGCCGCACGGCCCGGCCACGGCGCTCGGACCAGCGACGATCGGTGTCGTCGTGGCTTTCGGGCGCGGGATCGCCGTTGTGGCGCAGCACGATCCGCCGCATATTTTCGAATAACCGTGCCGACCTCGCCGAATACCGGCGTCGACAGGCAGCGAAGCGGCGGAATACCGCGGGGATGTGAGTAATCACACGGGCGTCGCTGCGCAACCGGCACGGCAGGAGATCGGATCGGGAAACTCGACCGCCGGGTTCGCCCCTATCCACAATCCCGAGGGAGCACGATGGGCCCATGAAGAGCATCGAGATCGAGCTGAGCACCGGCGACCGCGAGGTGGTGCACGATCTGACCCCGCAATGCACCATGTTCCTGCGGGAGAACGCCGACGGCGGGGACGGGCTCCTGCACATCTTCGTCCCGCACGCCACCGCCGGCGTCGCATTGATCGAGCTGGGCGCCGGCAGTGACGACGACCTGCTGTCCGCGCTGCGCGATCTGCTTCCCGCCGACGATCGCTGGCGCCACGCCCACGGCTCCCACGGGCACGGCCGCTCCCATGTGATGCCGGCCCTGATCGCGCCCTATGCCACCGTGCCGGTGCTGAACGGCGAGCTGACCCTGGGCACCTGGCAGTCGGTGGCCTTCGTCGACCTCAACGTCGACAACCCGATCCGCCGGGTACGCCTCTCTTTCCTCCGCGAGTCCAGTTGACCTTCGTCGCCGCGTGCGGCGGACGGTTCGGGTAATGGCGCCGAACGGCCTTGTCCACAGTGCTCTTTCGCATATCTACCTCCGCGTGGTTGTCGAATGGCAACGGTTCGAGGTCAGGCCCGCTCGAACCAGGTGACCTGGGCGCCGTTGCTGAATTCCCGCCGCTGAACCGGCCGGAAGGCAGCCGGCGAGAAATTGCCGGACAGCGCCGAGATCCCGGCGCCGGCCAGCACCGGATAGCTCTTGATGATCAGCTCGTCGATCTCCTCGATCAGCGCGCCCGCGAGTGTGCCGCCGCCGCACAACCAGATATCCCTGCCGTCCTGCTGCTTCAACTTCCGCACCAGCGCGACCGGATCGTCCGAGACGATCTCGACGTTCGGGTCGTCGACCGGTTCCAGGGTGCTCGACACGATGTATTGCTTCAGATGGGCATATGGACTCGGCACCCCGATCTGCAGGGCGGGCTCGTAGGTGCCGCGCCCCATGATCACCGTGTCCCACTCCCTGTTCGGTGTATCCACAGCCATCCCGAAATGCGGACGGATGTGAGTGGGGACCACCTCCGGATACCGCGCGTTCATCGCCTCCGTCATGTCGTCGGCCAGCGGATAGAACTCGACCTCGGCGCCAGGTCCGGCGATGTAGCCGTCCAGGGACACCCCGACGTAATAGACGAGCTTTCGCATCTTCAGAACCACCCAACCTGTTGTACTCTGCTTGAAGTGGTTTCAACGTAGTACTACAAACGGAGTGGTGTCAAGACAATGCGGACAAATCCAGAGCGACGGCAGGTCATGCTCGACGCGGCGATCGAAGTACTGGCACGTGAGGGCGCCCGGGGGCTGACCTTCCGCGCGGTCGACAAGCAGGCCGAAGTGCCGGCGGGGACGGCATCGAACTACTTCGCCAACCGAGACGACCTGCTGACCCAGGTCGGCAGCCGGTTCTACGAGCGGCTCACCCCCGACGCCCCCACCCTCGCCGAACTCATGGACGGCCCGCGCACTCGCGCGGGGGTGACCGAACTGCTCTCCGGAACGGTCGACCGCATCACGGCCTTCCGCACCGGCTATCTGGCGCAGCTGGAATTGCGCCTGGAGGCGACCCGCAGGCCGGAGTTGCAGCGCATGCTCACCGAACGCGTCCGCGCCGATATCGACTTCAACATCCGCAACCATCTCGAATCCGGCCAGCCCGGCGACGCGGATTCGGTGCTACTGCTCTATCTGGCACTGAATTGGCTCATCGTCGAGCGGCTCACACTGCCGGACGTCTTCACCGAGGATCAGGCCCGCGAACTGATTCGGCTGGCCGTCGAACGAGCGATTCCGGCCGACGGACAGTGAATGCCACCGCCTTGTGATGAGCATCACATCGGTCGATAATGGCGGACATGCAGGCTCAGGTCGGCGATCACATCCGCGTGCACAGCAATGCCGTGGGGATGCCCGAGCGCACCGGCGAGATACTCGAGGCGCGCGGCACTGATGGCACCCCGCCCTACATGGTCCGGTTCGAGGACGGACACGAGAGTCTGGTGTTCCCCGGACCCGACTGCGAGGTCCTCCACCACCGGTAACCGTGACGGCGCGCAACGTCAAGCCCCCTTTCCCAGCCGGGGGCAGACTGGCCGCGCGCCGATCGCGGGCCCCCCGCGAACGCCGGGCGAATCCCGGCCGCACCCCCGGGCGGCCGCCCGCGCGATACCGCCCCCGTCCGCGACTGCAAACATCGGGCCCGCTCCCGAGTGGAATCAAACTGGTCGGTCTCCGTTACCGCGGAACAGACCATACGGTTGACGACCGGCTGTGACGCTGTAGACAATCTTCCGAAGAAGTACGGGGGGTGGAGGGCCAAACATGCGCACGAAGACCGACCACCGATTCATCATCGACGTCGAACCCGACCAGGTTCTGGAAGCCTTGCTAGCCGTCGACCGGATCCCGGAATGGTCCCCTGCGCATCGTGATGTGCGCGTGGCCACCCGCGACGAATTCGATCGCCCCCGGCGTGTGTACGCCACGGTGACGACATTGAACAATTCCGATCGCCAAGTCCTCGAATACACCTGTACGCCCGCGCGCATCGCGTGGGAGGTGGTGGAGAGCGCCGCCGGCGGCGGCGGCAAGGGCTGGTTCGATATCGAGGAGACCGAAGACGGCACCGAGGTCTGGTACCACTCCGAGGTGTACCTGCCCATCCCGGTACCGGGCGTGCTGCTGAAGCGCACCCTTTCCCGGGCCAATGACGAGGCCGTACACAACCTCATCGAATACATCGAGAAGTTCCCCTTCGCCGAGAACTACGAGGTGGGCTGAGCGCCGGACCGCCGAATCCGGCGAACCGCCCGCTGACCTGTCACGATGTGCGGATGACCGGTGTCAGACGCACGCGCATTCAGGTGGTCACCGAGAACGCCTCGGTGACGCAGCTGGAACTGTTCTTCGACCTCGTTCTGGTCTTCGCGTTCACCCAGGTGACCGATCTGGCCGCGCACGAGGTCACCGCGCTCAACCTGGTGCGGGCGCTACTGGTGCTCGCGGTGATGTGGTGGGTGTGGATCGCCTACGCCTGGCTGGGCAATGTGGTGAAGGCCGACGAAGGAATCGCCCGGGTCGCGCTGTTCATCGCGATGGGCGCGGGGCTCATTGTCGCCGAGGTGATTCCCGAGGCCTTCCACGATATGCCCGGCGGCTGGTACGGACCGTTGGTCTTCGCCATCGGCTATCTGGTGATCCGGCTGGTTCATCTGGCGATGTTCTGGCTGGCCAGCACCGAGGACCGGCAGCTGCGAGGCCAGGTCGGCCGGTGGGCGGCGGGATCGATCACCATCGGCACCACCCTGTTGATCGTCGCCGCGATCGAACACGGGACCGTGCAGATCGTGCTGTGGTTCGCGGCCGTCGCCGGCGATATGGCGTGGACCTTCTTCGCCGGTAACGACTGGCGGCTGAATTCGGCCTCGCATTTCGCCGAGCGGCACGGGCTGATCGTGATCGTCGCCCTCGGCGAATCGATCGTCTCGATCGGCGTCGGAGTGGCCGGACTGCCCATCTCCTGGTCGATCACCGTGGGTTCGCTCCTGGCGCTGACGGTTTCGGGCCTGTTGTGGTGGGCGTACTTCGATGTCGCGGCCAGCGTGGTGGAACACGCGCTGAGCCGGGCCCGGGGCGCGCGCCGGGTGCAGATAGCCCGCACCTGCTACACCTTCTGGCACTTCCCGATGGTCGTGGGCATCGTCGCCCTGTCGCTCGGATTGAAGAAGACACTGAACTATCTGGGCGGCGCGGCCGGGCACAGCCTGCACGATCGGTTACAGGGCATTCCGTTGTACGCGCTCTACGGCGGCGTGGTGTTGTACCTGCTCGCCCTGGTCGGCTTCCGCCACTACGCGACCGCGGTGGTGCTGTGGCCCCGGGTGCTCACCGCCGCCGTACTGATCGCGCTGGTGCCACTGGCCGCCCAGCTCCCGGCGATGGCCGCGCTCGGCATACTGTGCGCGGTACTGGCGGCGCTGATCTGCTGGGAGACACTGCGTTACGCACAACCGCGCGACGCCGCCCGGCACGGCGATGCTCACCGGCCCGGTGCGGAATCACCGGATGCGCGCAGTAGTTTGTGATCCACCGTCTCCGGCACGTCCGCACCGTCGCGCACGGCCTCACGCATCTGATTGATGTTCTCCCGCAACACATCTCCGACCAGCTCATCGGTGCGCGGGTCGGCGAGCACCTGGAAGACGATCCGGAAACTGGTATCGGCGATGGCCCGGATGATCTCGTCGTGGAACGGCACATAGCGCACCCGGCCCGCCGCCGGATCGTTCTTGATCAGGTCCAGGATCATCGCATCGAGCTCATCCCGATTCTCCTCGAGCGCGGCGGCGATGTTGCTGGTGTACCGACCGCGGCGCAGCACGTCGGCGACCTCCTCCAGCACCGCCATGGTGACCGGACGCTTCACCGCCTCCACGATCACCCCCACCGAACGGTTGACGACCGCCGCGGTGACCCGATCACCGAACGCCCGGTCGGCGACCCGGGCCAGCCGGACCAGGATCACCACGATCCGCAGCAATCGGAAACCGCGGAATATCGGACTGGTCACCGGGATCATGCCCAGCACCTCGTACCAGTACACGAACGGGAAGGTCCACGACCAGTCCGCGCGCCGCCAGCGCCACAGGAACTCGGCCGCGAAGATCGCACAGACCGAATAGTCGATCGCCACGATCACGTGATACGTGTGCCCCGAGACCGGGAAGAACGTGATCCAGGCGACCAGTACCACCGAGACGACCGCCAGCGCCAGCATCACCAGATCGGTCCACAACGCGGGCGGCTTACGCGGGTACGAGTACTGCGGCACGAACGGTCCCTTCCACATCGAACGGATACCCGCAGAGAGTAACGGCACCGCGGCCTCCGGGAAGCCGCCGCGAAGGTCGCACCCGTGTGAAATCAGTGACCGGAGCGGATGATCGCCTCGAGATTGCGCTCGGCCACCGCGGTGATGGTCAGCGACGGATTGACCGCACCGGTGCTGCCGGGGATCGCCGCACCGTCCACGACGTACAGGCCCGGATATCCGGATACCCGGCCGTAGTTGTCGGTGGCCCGCCCGAGTACCGCGCCGCCCAGCGGATGCGCGGTGAACGGAGCGTTCGCGTCGTAGCCGATCGGCCCGTAGTCGACGAGGGCGCCCGCACGCTCACCGATACGCCGGTCGACCGTGCGGCAGGCGGCCACGATCGCGTCCTGCGCCCGACGCGGCCAGTTCAGGGCGGCGGCATCACGCCCGGCGTCGTAGGTGATCGTGGCCCGCGTCGGGTCGATCACGAGCCCGAGCGAGGCCAGCCCTCCGGTCTCCACGGGAATGCCCGGGATGTACCAGCTCTCCAGGCTCAACGGCATCTCCGAATCGTCGAAGATCCGGCCGGCACTGGGCACACCCTGTCCCAACCCGGCCAACCGGCTCGCGCTGCGAGCCAGCACCACATCACCGTTGGTACCCCAGCCGGCGCCCACGTGTTCGTTGAGATTCGGCAGCGCACCGGTGTCCCGCGCGCGGACCAGCAGTTCGGTGGTGCCGATGGATCCGGCGCCGAGGAAGAGCTTGTCGCAGGTCAGCGTGCGGACGGCGAGTATCGCGCCGGTCGGATCGAGTTTGCTGATCCGCACCACATACCGGTTGCCGTCGCGGCCGATGCTGTCCACCCGGTGGCCCGGGAAAACCTTCGACCGGCCGGAGTCCTGGGCGTACTTCAGATAGTTCTGGTTCAGATCGAACTTCGCGCCGTTGGAGTTGCCCAGATTGCTGCGGGCCGCGGTGGCCGACGCGCGGGTCCGGCCGGCCAATTCGGCGCGCAGGACGTCCCAATTGAAGATCGAATCGCTGAACTGCGGCTGATATCCGGCCTTGCGGACCTGAGCGTCCCACATCCGCGAGTGGGTGAACGGCTCGGAATTGTAGATATCGGCCGGCATCGGTGACAGCCGCAACATCTGCCGCACCCGCGGATAGTAGATCCGGTCGAGTTCACCGTAATCGACTGTGCCTGCGAAGATTTCGTCGAAATGCCGTTGCTGGGGGGCGATCATGCAGCCGGTGAAGACCACCGAGCCGCCGCCGACCGCCGCGCCGCGCCACACATCGATACCGCCGAACGGTGTGACGTCGAGGACACCGCCGAAGTCGGCGAATTCCATCGGGACCTTGGTGACGCCGGTGAAACTCGTACGGTGCCAGAAACCCCGGCCGTCGGGTAGATCATCACCGGTGAAGATCTCCCGCTGCGGATCGTTCGGCCACCGTGAGCCGCGTTCCAGCACCGTATTCGAGATCCCCGCCTCGGCCAGCCGCAGGGCCGCGACCGCCGCGCCGAATCCGGACCCGACGACGATCGCCTCGGTGTGCTCCGGCGGATCGGGAAGTGGCGCGAAGATCTCGGGAACCCAGCCGCGGAACAACTCGTTCCACAACGGATCCGCTGCGGCCGGGCCGACACCACGCAATGCGCCCGCGACGCCCAGCACTGCTGCCGCACCGGCGGCCTGTAGAAAGCCGCGTCTGTGCACCGGCCACCTCCCTCATCACGCATGGCCGCGCGCGAGATTACCGCCGAATGGCAGTTGTCTCAACAGGATCGGCGGCAGCGGGAGGCGCCATTACATATCGAACAGCTATATCAACTGTTCAGCGAGGGTCCCCGGATTCAGGCGTGCCCGCGCACGCGTTCAGGCACGTAGACGCTCGCGGCGCAGCCGATCGACCTCGGGCAGGTCCAACGGCTCGAGTTCGCCGACACCGAGCGCCCGCGCCAGCAGGTAATCGGCCAGTTCCGGGTTGCGGGCCAGGGCCGGACCGTGCATGTAGGTGCCGATCACCGAGCCCTGAACCACACCCTCGAGACCGTCGCCCACCCCGTTGCCGACTCCCTTGGTGACCCGGCCCAGACCGGTGGCGTCCGGTCCGAGAGTCGTTCCGCCCCGGTGATTCTCGAATCCGGTGAGCGGCTGGCTCAACCCGGTCAGCACCGGCGTGGTCGCCACCTCCCCGATGGCGCGCACCCGCTGCGGCGTGGTGGTCACATCGAAGAGCCCGACACCGTCGACGCGCTCCCCGGCGGAGGTCTGATACCAGTTGCCGAGGACCTGGATGGCCGCGCAGATCGCCAGTACCGGAACACCTTTCGCGGCCGCGCGCTGCAGGCCGGGATACTGCCGCACATGCCGGGTCGCCAGCCGCTGTGCGGAGTCCTCGGCACCGCCGAGGGTGTACAGGTCCAGTGATTCGGGGACCGGATCGTTCAGCGTGATCTCCACGATCTCGGCGTCGATACCGCGCATGCGCAGCCGTTGCCGCAGCACCAGCGCGTTACCGCCGTCGCCGTAGGTGCCCATCACATCGGGCAGCACCAGCCCGATCCGTACCGTCGACTCGCTCATCGATGATTCCGTCCTCATCCCCGGGCATCCAGATCGCGGTTCAAATCCCGGAAGGCGGTGTAGTTCGCCAGCACCTCGACCTGACCGGGCGGACAGGAAGCGATGGCGCGCAACGGATTCGGCACCGTGGTGTGATCGACTCCGGCATAGGTCAGACGCACGCCCAGATCGGTGGCGCGTTCACCCGCGGCGACGACCTGGGTGCCCTCGAAGTGTTCGAAACGCACATCCCACAGCCACGACAGATCCTCACCGTCGGGCACCTGACCGTTCACCGCGATCACCAAACCCGTTGCGGCCGGGTCGATCATCGACAGCGCCTCCTGCCAGCCGGCCGGATTCTTGGCCAGCAGCAGTCGTGCGGAATGCTCGCCCACCTGGACGGTGCGGTAACGACCGGCGATCTCGCGGACCGTGCCGGTGGCCTGCGCCGCGGTCTCCGCCTGCGCGCCCAGCGCCACCGCGGCAGCCACCGCCTGAGCTGCGTTACCGCGATTCGCACGCCCCGGAAGGGCAAGGCGCAGAGGTAATTTCAGTCCATCCGGTCCGCACAGATAGTCCGCGTCGACCCACCACTGCGGTTCCGGACGCTCGAAATCGGCGCCGGTACTGCGCCAGTGCGCGCCCTCCCAGACGATCGGCTCACCGCTGCGCGGGCAACTGGTGGCATCGACAGCCCAGCCGCTGCCGGCCGACACCCACACCACATTCGGGTGGTCGTAGGCGATGGAGGTGATCAGCACATCGTCGCAGTTGGCGATCAGGACCGCCTCGGGATGGCGCGCCATACCCGCACGCAGTTTGCGCTCGATCATGTTGATCTCGCCGACCCGGTCCAGCTGATCGCGGCTCAGGTTCAACAGGACGACCGCGGCCGGATTCAGGGCATCGGCCACATGGGGCAGATGCAGTTCGTCGACCTCGATCGCGGCCAGCGGTGCGGTGCGGTCGACGTTGAGCGCGGCGACGATACCGGCGTCCATATTGGCGCCGTCGGCCTGGGTGACCACGCGGCCCAGTTCGGCCAGCGCCGCCGCCGCCATCCGGGTGGTGGTCGATTTGCCGTTGGTTCCGGTGACCAGCACCGTGCGCCGGTCGCGCCCCAGCTGGGTCATGATGTCCGGGGCGATCCGCAGGGCGATCAGCCCGCCGATCATCGACCCCTTACCGCGCCCGGCCTTCTGCGAGGCCCACGACGCCGTTGCCGCCGCCCGCAGCGCCAGCCGTCCGCGCATCGAGATGTCTGCCACCACGCGAGTGTATTGGTGGGGACACACCCGCGCGCGAGCGGCCGATGTGATCTGTGACAGGCGGGCTGCCGCCGGGGCCTGCGCCGGGCGGCGCCATCGCTCGGACCGGCGGCGGGCACGGCGGAGCCGGGTCAGTACAGCATTCGCCCGTAGTTCTCCGGCGAGTAATAGTCCCGCAGCTGTTCCAGTGATTCGGTGGTGTTGCGCTGGACCTCCTTCACCAGGACCGCATGGCTGGGCAGGGGATCTCGCGGCCAGCGCTCGGGACGCCACAACTCACTGCGCAGCAACGCCTTGGCACAGTGGTAGAAGATCTGCTCGACCGCGACCTCGATGGCGAGGATCGGCCGGTGCCCCTTGACCACCATGTCGTCGAAATAGGGCGCATCGCGCAGCAACCGCGCGCGACCGTTGATCCGCAACGTCTCGTTGCGTCCGGGAATGAGGAAGAGCACCCCGACGTGCGGATTCGACAGGATGTTGAAGTATCCGTCGCCCCGGCGGTTGCCCGGCCGCTCCGGGATGGCCAGGGTGAGGTCGTCGATCACGTGCACGAATCCCGCCGGATCACCCTTCGGGGAGGCATCGCAGTTCCCGTCGGCGTCGCTGGTCGCCAGGACGGCGAACGGCGCGGTCGCGATCCACTCTCGGTCGCGCTGGTGCAGTCGCGTCCGTTCCTTCGTCGCGGCGCGGGGCGTCGGCTCACCGAGCAGTTCCCGAAGTTCGGCGGCGCTGGTGATCTCGCTCATCACCCCATTGAACCCGCGATATCCGGCGCTGTCAGTCTGTTCGGTCACACCCGGCGCGCGGCGTGGGCCCGCACATCGACGGCATGCGATGCCGAACTCGTTGCGCGCCGGTGCCGTTCCCGCGGCGCCTACATCGGCACGTCGAACATGTTCGGCTGCCCGGCGGCGTAGCGCGCGCGGTCGGCCTGGCGCAGCGGCTCCAGCTCCGGCGACCGGTACAGCGTGAACAACCGGCAGCGGGCGGCATCGGAACCGGCCACGTCCAGCAGGGCGTTCACCGCGGTCCGGGCCGCCTCGCAGGCCCCCTCCATGGTCGCGAGGTCGATATGGGTGCGCACGTAATCGCCCGCCAGGAAAAGATTTTCGAGACCACCGTGCGCTTCGGGCCGAGCCGCCCACGAGCCCGCGGTATTGATGAGCAGCGGATCGGCATTGGTATTGCGCCCGCGCGCGGCGTCCCAGTCCACACCGGTATCGAGGAACCAGGACACCAGATCCGAATCCCGCAGTGCCGAACGGCCTTCCAGGTGTTTGCCGAGCTGCGCCCAGACCTCCCTGGCGATTTCGTCATGGGTGCATTCGATCGCCGGTTTGCCGTAGAGAATGCCCGGTGTGTTCCAGTCCGAGATATCGACCGACAGGCAGTCCCGGACCGAACCGTCGCCGAGTTCGGAAACCTTGGTGCGGGCCCAGAATTGATTCTGCGCGATGGAGGTCAGCGACCACGGGGAATCGACGTAGGCGGTGTGCCCGCGCGCGATCTCGGTGGGCCGGCGCAGATAGAACTGGATACCACTCATCCAGTTGACGACCAGATCGTTCATCGCCGCCAATTCCGGTCGGACCGCGAGAATTTCCGGCGTCCACAATCCGCGCGCGACCTCGACCGGCACCGCCAGGACGAAATAGTCGGCGTCCACGGACCGGTTTCCGCCCCCGCCACCGGAGATCCGAGCACCGGAGATCCGCCGATCGCGCACCTCGAGCCCGCTCAATTCGGCGGATTCGAACCGCACCCCGAGCCCGCGCAGGTGCGCCACCCACGGATCGATCCACGCCTCGTTGGTGGGGCCGTTCAACAGCCGGTCCAGCGGCCCGTCGTTACCGGTTTCCAGCGGATTGCCCAGGAACTGTTCGCCCATCGAGCCGATCGTGCGGGTGCTGGCGTGATCGTCCTTGGCCGCGACCAGCAGCGTGGTCAGCGTGCGCGACATCAGCATGCGGAATTCCTGGGAGCGGCCCCGGGCACCCACGAAATCGCGCCAGGCCACTTTCTCCCACTGGCCCATGCGCCGGTCGTCACAGCTGGTATTGAAGACCAGCAGCCGATTCGCGAAATACATCGCGTCGGTCATCGGCATCTTCATCGATGTGGAGACCACCGAGGCGACGGTTTGACGGAAATCGTCCGGGCTCGCCCACGGCTTTCCGGCCTTGCCCATCGGCACGATGGTGTCGTCGGCACCGGCACGGGAGAATCGTGCCTCGGCGGCCGGAACGAGATTGTCCCAGACGCCGTTGGCATTACCCGCGAACGGAATTCGCCGCATGGTGTCGGGAAGGTGGTGATAGAAGCCGGGGAAGAAGCGGAATCCGTGCTCGCCCGGCAGGTCGGAGCGGCCGTCGCGGCCGCTGCCCGCCACCGGAATACTGCGCGCCTTACCGCCGAGCGCCCGGCGTTCGTAGAGCGTGACCTCGAATCCGCGTTCGATCAATTCGTGTGCGGCGGTCAGACCGGCGACGCCGCCCCCGAAAATCGCGACCCGCCGACCCGGATCGGCATTCGCACGAATGGGACGCAGCATCGCGCCCGCGGTCAACACGCCCGCGCCGGCCGCCCCGCGAAGTACCGTTCTTCGCGAGACGGCCCCGTATTGTTCTGCCATCTATCGGGACCTCCACACCGCGGGTAACTGTAGGCGGTGCCGGTCGGACCCGGATCGATTGGGGTAACAATTCGGCGGAGTAGGAATTTGCCGAATCAGTACCCCTGCGGCCCCTGGTAGTGGCCCTGCTGTCCGGGATACTGCGTATGCGGCCCCGGGAACGGCGGCTGCGGCACGTGATATCCGAAATCGTCGGCGACCATGGCCGCCAATTCCAGCAACGCCCGCCGGGTGGGCTTGCTGACCAGTTCCAGATCGATCTCCGCTCCCTCGGCGAGGTGGTCGTCGAACGGCACCACCTGCACCGCGCGGGTGCGGTCGAGGAACAGTTTGCGCAGCTGATCCAGATCGACGGTCGAGGCGCCACGACGGGAGGCGTTGACCACCACCACGGTGCGTTCCACCAGCTTGCTGTAGCCGTGGTGCTCGAGCCAGTCCAGCGTGGCCGAGGCGCTGCGGGCGCCGTCGATCGCGGGTGAGGTCACCAGGATCAGCGAACTGGCCATATCCAGGACACCGGCCATGGCCGAATGCATCAGACCGGTACCGCAGTCGGTGAGAATGATGTTGTAGAACTGCTGCAGGATGCCGATCGCGCGGCGGTAGTCGGCCTCGCTGAAGGCCTCCGAGACGGCCGGATCCTGTTCGCTGGCAAGCACTTCCAGCCGACTCGGGGCCTGGGAGGTGTGCGCACGCACATCCGAGTACCGGCTGATGTGCTGATCCTCGAGCAGATTGCGCACCGTCGAACGGGTCTGGCGCGGCACGCGATGGGCCAGGGTGCCGAGGTCGGGGTTGGCGTCGATGGCGATGACGCGATCACCGCGCAGCGAGGCGAAGGTCGACCCCAAACCGACTGTGGTCGTGGTCTTTCCGACGCCGCCCTTCAGCGAGAGGATGGCGATGCGGTAATCGCCGCGCACCGGCTGGTTCACCCGGTCGACGAGTTCGCGGAACACGACATCGGCCGACGATTCGCCGGGGTTGATGGCGCCACCGGACATCTTGTGCACGGCTCGTCGCCAGCCGCTGCGGGGAGACCGCCGAGCGCGCTTGAGCAGGTTCAGGTCGTTGACCGAATGCGCCGACTGGTCGTGCTGGGACATATGTTGCGGCTGGAAGTTCGATTGCTGCGGCTGCTGATAACCCTGCAGCTGCTGCCCGGGACCACCCTGCCCCTGCCAGCCACCTTGCTGCTGCGGCGGCTGCTGCTGATACTGCTGCTGCTGATACTGCGGCTGCGGCGGCGGGGGCGCGACCGGAGGCGGCGCCCAGCTGAAGATCTGCCCGCCCGCGGGATCGGCATCGCCTACCGGCTGTTCGGGCGCGGGTGGCGGAGCGTGCGGCTCGTCGAAGACGCGGCGAACCATGCCGTCACTGCCGATCTCCTGGCGGATCTCGCCGTACGGAGTTTCCTGGCGCACCTCGCCGTAACCGCTGGGCGGTGCGAAGTCTCCGGACTCACCGGGGCCCGGCTGGAAGCCGCCCGGCGGACCGGGCTGATAGAACTCACCACTCGGCCCCTGCGGTGCGAACTGGTTCGGATCGCCGGGGAACCCGCCCTGATCGGGCTGGACCGGCGGCGGTGCGAAACCCTGCTCGCCGGGATAGCCCGGCGGGGGCGCGAATCCGTCCGGCCCCGGGCCGTGAGCGGCCCACGGCGGCTGGAAACCGTTCTGGTCGCCGGGCGGCGGGAAACCGTTGGGATCGCCGGGCGGCGGGAAACCGTTGCGGTCCTGCGGCGCGAAACCGCCGGGATCACCCTGCGGCGCAAAGCCGTTCTGGTCCGGCGGCGGGAAGCTGTTCGGATCACCCTGCGGCACAAAGCCGTTCGGATCGTGGTGCGCGAACCCGTTCTGGTCGTGCGGCGCGAAACCGCTCGGATCACCGGGCGGGGTGAACGGGCCCGAATGATCGTTCATCGGAAACGATCCCGGCGGCGCGAAACCGGGATCCGGCGGATAGGGGCCACCCGGCGGAAATGCCCCGGGCGGCGCGAAACCCCCCTGAGCAGGCGGGAACTGGCCGCCCTCGGGTCCGAACTGCGGTCCGGGCGCGAAGGTGGTCTGTTCGATGCCCTCGGGCACCGGCGGAATGATGCCGGACGCGGCGTGCTCGAACTCGCCCGCGGCCCCGTCCGCCGGGGCGCCGTTCGGATCGGAATCGAGCGCGGGCGCACTCGAATCCGCATCTGATTCGTCCTGAGAGGGCGGCGAGGTCGGATTGTCGTGTTCGGCAGCTACATCGCCGGTTTGCGCATGCAACCAAGGCGGTGAAGTGGAGTTGTCGTTAGTCGTCACGTTTCCCCCATCTGCTCGGAGAGAAGTTCGAGCAGAGAGCTCGCGGCCAATGCGCCACAACGCTAGCACGCTGGCCGAATACCGGTCCGCCGGTGAATAAGGGCCGCACCCCGTACCAGTCGGATTATCGCAGAAAACCGCCCATCGCCTTCCCGGCGATGGGCGGTCTCGGCTGTCAAGCGGGGTGCGTGCGGATCACCGGGTACGCAGTGCGCGGTTCACCGCGGAGACGACCGCGCGCAGTGACGCGGTGGTGATCGACGTCGCGACACCCACTCCCCAGGTGACCTTGTCGCCGATCGCGCACTCGACGTACGCGGCGGCCTGCGCGTCGTCACCGGAGGACATCGCGTGCTCGGAGTAGTCGAGCACCCGCACGTCGTAGCCGATGGTGGCCAGCGCGTCCACGAACGAGGCCAGCGGCCCGTTACCGGATCCGATGATCTCCTGTTCGACGCCGTCGACCTTCACCACCGCGGTGACGGTGTCGGTCCCGCTGTCGGTTTCGGCGGCGGTCACCTTCTGCCGGATGCGCTCCAGCGGCAGGATCGGGTTCAGGTACTCGTCGGCGAAGACGTCCCACATCTCCTTCGGAGTGACCTCACCACCCTCGCCGTCGGTGATCTTCTGGACCGCCTGCGAGAACTCGATCTGCAGCCGGCGCGGCAGCACCAAGCCGTGGTCGGTCTTCATGATGTAGGCGACACCGCCCTTGCCCGACTGCGAGTTCACCCGGATGACGGCCTCATAGGTACGGCCCACATCCTTGGGATCGATCGGCAGGTACGGGACCTCCCACACGATGTCGTCGACATCGGCGTCGGACGCGTCCGCGGCGGCCTTCATAGCGTCCAGGCCCTTGTTGATCGCGTCCTGGTGACTGCCGGAGAACGCGGTGTAGACCAGGTCGCCGCCGTAGGGGTGGCGCTCGTGCACCGGCAGCTGGTTGCAGTACTCCACCGTGCGGCGGATCTCGTCGATATCGGAGAAGTCGATCTGCGGATCCACACCGCGGGAGAACAGATTCATCCCCAGGGTGACCAGGCAGACGTTGCCGGTGCGCTCGCCGTTGCCGAACAGGCAGCCCTCGATCCGGTCGGCGCCGGCCTGATAGCCCAGCTCAGCGGCGGCCACCGCGGTGCCGCGGTCGTTGTGCGGGTGCAGCGACAGCACGATCGAATCGCGGCGGGCCAGGTTGCGGCTCATCCACTCGATGGAATCGGCGTACACATTCGGCGTCGCCATCTCGACCGTCGCGGGCAGGTTGATGATCAGCGGCTTGTCCGGGGTCGGCGCGATGATCTCCGATACCGCGTCACACACCTCGCGGGCGTATTCCAGTTCGGTGCCGGTGTAGGACTCGGGACTGTACTCGTAGCGCCAGTTGGTGTCCGGGTAGCGCTGCTCGATCTCCAGGCACAGGGTCGCGGCGTCGGTGGCGATCTTCTTGACCGCCGCGCGATCGGCGCGGAAGACCACGCGACGCTGCAGGATCGAGGTCGAGTTGTAGAAATGGACGATCACGTTGGCCGCGCCCTGGCAGGCCTCGAAGGTGCGCTCGATCAGCTCCGGACGGCACTGGGTGAGCACCTGGATGCTGACGTCGTCGGGGATCGCGCCGTCCTCGATGATCTCGCGGACGAAGTCGAAGTCGGTCTGGCTCGCCGACGGGAATCCGACCTCGATCTCCTTGTATCCCATCCGCACCAGCAGATCGAACATGCGGCGCTTGCGGGCCGGGCTCATCGGGTCGATCAGGGCCTGGTTGCCGTCGCGCAGGTCGACGGCACACCAGCCCGGCGTCCGGTCGACGACCTTGTTCGGCCAGGTCCGATCGGGCAGCGTGACGGGTTCGACCTCCTCGGCGAAGGGCCGGTACCGGAAGGTCGGCATCGAGGAGTTCTTCTGCTTGTTCCACGCGGGCTGGTCGGCGGGCGCGGGTTTGGACGGCGCGGTGATGGTGCGCGTGCCGGATACGAAGGCGTCAGCGGGTGACATGGCGTTTCTCCGAGGGTGTGGGTGGGTGTCCCAAATATCTGGGTCGACCGGCACAGCTGAACCCCGCGACGGGAGCCGGTCCGTGTCAGACCCCGTCGCGGCGGCCGAGAAGGAGTGCCCGCTGCATGATGTCGGCCAGTTTACAGGTCGCTACCGAGGTGACGAAAGCACCCTCGGCGGCCCACCACGTAACCTGGCCGAATGAGTTACGACCACGTCCTGCTGCCCGCGGGTGTCGCCACGACGACCGATGCGGTGGAGACCTATCTGGCCGCACAGCAGGGGCAGCCGGCGACCGATGCCGTGACGGCCATCGCCGCCGACGTGAACCGGCGTAACGAGGAACTGCCGGAAGAGGACGCGTTTCTCAGCGTCACCGCCGGCGGTGACGGCACCGGCGCCGCGCTCTACGTCGCCGCCCACTACGACGCCGTCGGACATGTCCGCGATCTGCTGTTCGAGCTGGCCACCCCACGCGACTACGCGCTCTACGATCCGCAGCTGAACTGGCTGATCGATCCCACCGGCCGGATCGACGCCACCGTCACGCACGGCGGAGCCGGCGAATTCCCGTACCTGACCGAGCGGCTCACGCGGCAGTGGGTGGCCGAACTCGCCGAACCCAATCCGTACCTGATCGTCGAACGCGCCGATCACGTCTACATCCAGACCTATCGCGACGAGCCCGGCAGCTACCTGCTGGAGTTCCGCGACGGCTCCCCCGACCGGCACTTCGGTATCCGGCTCGAAGACCCCGCGCAGGTGGCCACGCTCATCTGGGATTGGACCGCGGAGGACCGCAGCCGGCTCGACACGTTCGACTGGGAGCCGGTCGGCTTCTAGAGCGTGCGGCGGCCGGACAGCGCCCGGCCCAGGGTCAGCTCATCGGCGAATTCCAGATCGCCGCCCATCGGCAGGCCGGAGGCCAGCCGGGTGACCGACAATCCCGGGAAGTCACGCAGCATCCGCACCAGATAGGTGGCCGTCGCCTCGCCCTCGGTATTGGGATCGGTGGCGATGATCACCTCGGTGACATCGACTCCGTCCTCCTGATTGCCGATGCGTCCCAACAGCTCTCGAATGCGCAGCTGATCCGGGCCGACCCCGGACAGCGGATCCAGCGCACCACCGAGGACGTGGTAGCGGCCGCGGAACTCGCGGGTGCGCTCGATCGCCTGCACGTCCTTGGGCTCCTCGACGACGCAGATCATGGTGCGGTCGCGGCGCGGATCGGCGCAGATGCGGCACAGTTCACCATCGGAGACCGTGCCGCAGACGACGCAGAACCGCACCCCGTCACGCACCTTCTGCAGGGCGGATTGCAGCCGATCGATCTCCGGCGGCTCCACCGACAGCAGATGAAAGGCGATGCGCTGCGCGCTCTTCGGACCGACGCCGGGAAGTTTGCCCAGCTCGTCGATCAGATCCTGAACCGGACCCTCGTACACCGGAATGCCCGGGTATCAGAACGGCAGGCCGGGCATGGCCCCGCCGCCGCCCATACCGCCGGCCAGCGGACCCAACTTTTCGGCGGCCAGCTGCTGCGCATTGGCCATCGCGTTGTTGATCGCGCCGACCACGAGATCCTGCAGGGTGTCCACATCGTCGGGGTCGACGACCTTCGGGTCGATCTGCAGCGACTGCACCTCGCCGGTGGCCTTGATCGTCACCTTCACCAGACCGCCACCGGCCTCGCCTGCCACCTCGGTCGCGGCGATTTCGGCCTGCGCTTCCATCACCGCCTGCTGCATCTGCTGTGCCTGCGCGAGCAGTGCCTGCATGTCGAACTGTCCACCAGGCTCCACGGGGTGTCCTCTCTGCGGGATGCGAATGCACACCAGCCTAGTCACGTTTGGGTCTAGGCCCGCATCGGCCCGCAAACGGACAATTAGCATCAATGCGGGTCGGGCAACGGCAAGGGGTCGGGGCAACCCGGTGGAGGCCTGCCATGAATGGCATTCGATGTGCACGCGTGTTCTCGGGTCCCTCCCGTGCGACGCGCTCTCGCGTCCGGGGTGCGGCCGCCGCGGCCGCGGTGACGACCGCGCTCGCCCTCGCCCCCGCGATCTCGGCACCCCTCGCGACCGCGGATACCGATTTCGGCGGTGGCTGTGTGCTCTATCCCGACAATCCCGCAGCGACCGTGGCCGCACTGCACGACCATTGCACGTTCCAGCAGCAGTACGACATCTACCGTGCGGCCCCGCGCGGAGATGTCCCGACCGGCGTCACCAACGGCTGGGTGACCAGCCCACCGGTGATGGAGGCGGTGGCGCCGCCGTTCTGGCTGGGCAAGAACTTCTACACCGGACCCGACGGCGGTACCCTCACCAACCGCGTGACCGGTGCCGGAATCGAGGGTTTCCCGGCCAACGCCTACTCCGGCCCGTCCCTGATCGACGGCGCACCGGCCTGGCTCCTGGACTACGCCCCCTCGATCACCCCGCAGATCCTCGACGAGGTCCGTCAGGTCACTCCCGGGGTCTGGCTCGGTTATTCCTGGTGGCGCGGCCACTTCCAGACCACGCCGCTGCTCACCTTCGCCCTCACGGAGCGGTAGGACAAGACACACCGGGGGCCCGAAAACCGCCGGAGCGAAGCGGAGGCCACAGTAGTTGACTCTCCATCTGCTGGAGGGTGTGTGCTGTTCACATGACGGCGACGGTGTCCATCGGTGAGTTTTCCCGGCTCACGTGTCTCAGCGTGAAGACGCTGCGGTACTACCACGAGATCGAGGTGCTGGAACCGGTCTCGATCGATCCGGGGTCCGGCTATCGACGCTATTCGACCGATCAGGTGGAGCGGGCGCATCTGATCCGGCGGTTACGGGATCTGGATATGCCGATTCCGCAGGTCCGCGCGGTACTGGCGGCACCGGATCGCGCGGCGCGGGATGCGGCGCTGCGCGATCATCTGGAGCGGATGGAGGCGGAACTGCTGCGCACTCGCGATGTGGTGGCCTCGCTGCGGTCCTTGTTGTCGCCGAGCGCGCCGATCGAGGTGACCTATCGGATGACGCCGCAGTTCACCGCCCTGGCGATGGCGACGGTGGTGGCGCGCGACGATATCGGCGAGTGGTGCGCGACGGCGTTCGGGCAGCTCTACGGGCTGTTGGGGGCCGCGGGAGTCGATCCGGCGGGGCCGGGCGAGGCCACCTACTCCTCGGACTTCTTCGAAAACGACCGCGGCGAGGTGGTGGTCTACGTTCCGCTCGCCGATACCGCGGTGACCGTCGAGCACCCCGGCACGGAGCTCCGGCGGTTCGCCGCCCGCCGTTTCGCGATCGCGGTGCACACCGGGCCGTTCACCGATTTCGATCGCACCTACGGCGCCCTCGGCTCACATGTCGCCGAACACGATGTCGCGCTGGCGGAACCGATTCGCGAGATCTACGTGGTCGGACCCCAGGATTCCGGCGATCCGGACACCTTCCGCACCGAGGTGTGCTGGCCGATCGCCCCGCGCTGACTTTTCGCAATTCCACGAGAACCCAACCGGGAGAGGTAGTTACATGACACTCGCGCTGAGCAACATCACCTTCGACTGCGCCGACGCGGCGACGCTGGCGAATTTCTACGGGCGACTACTGGATCGACCGGTGAATCCGGACGCGAACCGGTACTTCGCGACCGTCGGCAGCGCCGAGCAGGGTCCGACCCTGATGTTCACCGCGGTCCCGGACAAGACCCCGGGCAAGAACGCCGTCCACCTCGATCTGAGCGCGCCGGATTGGCGCGCTCAGATCGAGCGAGCGGTAGCGCTGGGCGCCGAGCACATCGGCGACTTCGACGAGTACGGAGTCCGCTGGGCGACCCTGGCCGACCCGGAGGGCAACCTCTTCGATATAGGCCGTGCCTGAGGGTCGCCGCTTCCCTCGCTGTCTGCGAATCCCGCTGCGAGACAGTAGAACCCGGGCCGAGACCCGCGTCGGCGGTGCCGACGCGGAAAATTCAGGCCAGTTCGCGCTGGAGGTTCTCGAGCACCTCGGCCTGGATCTTCTTCAGGCCGAGCGGGGCGAAGATCCCCTCGAAGAAGCCGGGAACACCACCGGCGCCCTTCCACGTCGTGCGAACAGTCACCACCGAGCCCTCACCGGAGGGCGACACCGTCCAGGTGGTGACCAGGGTGGAGTTCGAATCACGTTCGGTCACCATGGAATCGGAGACCGTGACGACGGCGTGAACGTTGCGGGAGCGCTTCTCGGTGGCCTGCAGCGTCCACTCCGCCACCGTTCCCGCCCCCTTCCCACCCTCGAGAACCTTGTAGTCACGATAATGCGCGGACAGAATGCGCGGCCGCACGCCCTCGTAGTCCGCAATGGCGTCCAGCACGCGCTGCGGTTCACCAGCCACGACGGTCGAGCTGGATGCACTGACCTGTCCCACAATGAGCTCCTAGTCCGATCCGGTTTGTTCTGTTCGTTCGATTTCGGGCCGTTCTGCCGGGCTATGCTACGCCGGGCTCTGGGGCAATTCTGGACCGGCAGATGCTGTTTCGCACTGCCGAAGCGAACAACTTTTCAGGGGTATATAGGTGTCGGGCCTTGCCAGCGGCGGATCACGTATCAAGAACATCCTCAAATGGGGTGGCCTCGTCGCGGCGGGCATCGTCGCGATCGTCGTCTCGATCTCACTGTTGAACAGCCATGGCAAGGTCGACTGCGGGGGCCAGGACATGAAGGCCGGGGACGAGTGCGTCCAGGTCAGCAAGCGTGGTCACACCACCACCCGCTCGATGGACGAGCAGGCCTCGAGCAACACTCGAACCGGCTGGATAATGCTGGGCGTCGGCGTGCTGATGATCGCCGGCGGTGGGTTCCTCCTCGTGCAGGAGTTGCGCAAGCCGGGTGAATCGGGCCCTCGGCAGGCCGTGCAGGTGACGCCGAACGGCCCGTCCAATCCGCCGATGCCCGCCTACGGTCCCGCGGGCTACCCGCCGGCGGGCGCGAATCCGGCGCCGTATCCGCCCGCCGCGCCCGGGTATCCACCCGCCGGTTATCCCCCGCCCGGATATCCGGCGGCCGGCCCCGGCTATCCCCCGCCGCCGCCCGGATATCCGGCCGCGCCGCACGGACATCCCCAATACGCCGCCGGCCCAGCCAATTACGGACCCGGCCCCGCTGGTGGATACCCGCCCGCACCACAGGGCTATCCGCCCGCCGGACACCGCTGAGCGATGCCGGCGGATCACCGTCGCACCCGCCCCGCCTCCGCCGCGGTACGAGCCGGAGTCGGCGACGAGCCTCGGGCACGCCCCCGATACCGGACACCCGGCGCCGGCCCGGGCCGGCGCCGACCCACGGCACCCCTCGAAGCGGAACGCTGGTTCCGGGACGGTTCACGATTTTCGACTGATTCGTCACAAACCGCGCAGCGCATGGCCACTCACTCTTTTCCGCGCGGAAATATGTGCGTGAACTGCGGATACAGGTGGGGGCGGAGCACCGCCTTCGTGATCGAACGCAATGCAACAGATGCGTGAAGAATCGACGCGATAGGTACCCTCGCGGTGGCCGGGTCAAACCCGGAGAGATAGCGTCAGGGTGTGGCAGTGAGTCTGTTGGGGAAGGCCGGCCGCGCGCCGGCCGCACGCGAATCAGGTTTTGCCGCGCACCGAGAAGGTGTCGAGCGTCTGCTCGCCAGCTATCGTGCGATTCCTTCCGATGCCAACGTGCGGTTGGCCAAGAAGACGTCGAACTTATTTCGCGCCCGGGCGAAGAACCCCGCACCCGGATTGGATGTGTCGGGACTTACCCGGGTGATCGCGGTCGATCCGGAGAGCAAGACCGCGGAGGTGGCCGGTATGACCACCTACGAGGATTTGGTCGCGGCCACGCTGCCCTACGGTCTGGCGCCCCTGGTGGTTCCGCAGCTGAAGACGATCACGCTGGGGGGCGCGGTCACCGGTCTGGGTATCGAGTCGACGTCGTTCCGCAACGGTCTGCCGCACGAGTCCGTACTCGAGATCGACGTGCTGACCGGAGCCGGTGAGATCATCACCGTGACCCCGGACGGAGAACACGCCGATCTGTTCCGAGGGTTCCCGAATTCCTATGGCACGCTCGGTTATTCGACCCGGCTGAAGATCGAGCTGGAATCGGTGCAGCCGTATGTGGCGTTGCGCCACGTGCGCTTCCACGATCTGCGGGAGCTGGAGTCGGTGATGGCGCGGATCGTCACCGAGCGCAGCTACGCGGGCGAACGGGTCGACTATCTCGACGGCGCCGTATTCACCGCCGACGAAAGCTATCTCGTCCTCGGACGCCAGACCGACGAGCCGGGCCCGGTCAGCGATTACACCGGGATGGACATCTACTACCAGTCGATCCGGCACGACGGCGCCGAACCCGCACGCGACCGGCTGACCATCCACGACTACCTGTGGCGCTGGGATACCGACTGGTTCTGGTGCTCTCGGGCATTCGGCACCCAGAACCCGAAGATCCGCCGGTTCTGGCCCAAGCCGTACCGGCGCTCCAGCTTCTACTGGAAACTCATCGCGCTGGACCACAAATACGACATCGCGGACAAACTCGAGGCTCGCAAGGGTAATCCGCCCCGCGAGCGCGTGGTGCAGGACATCGAGGTACCGATCGAGCGGACCGCCGATTTCCTGCACTGGTTCCTGCGCGAAATTCCGATCGAACCGCTCTGGTTGTGCCCACTTCGGTTGCGCGACAGCGCGGAAACGCCCGGCAGTGGCGTTCCGGACGACCCCTCGCGCCCGTGGCCGCTCTATCCGCTGGAACCCGAGCGGACGTACGTGAATGTCGGATTCTGGTCGGCGGTGCCGAAACAACCCGGCCAGATCGAAGGCGCGGCCAATAGGGCCATCGAGGACGAGGTCGCCCGCCTCGACGGCCACAAGTCGCTCTACTCGGATTCCTATTACTCGGAAGAGGACTTCGCGCGCCTCTACGGCGGCGACGACTATCCGAACCTGAAGAAACGATACGACCCCGATCATCGTTTGCTGGATTTGTATTCGAAGGCGGTGCAACGCAAGTGACGACATTCAAGGATTCCCAGCTACCCCCGCTCTCGGAGCTGGGAACCAAGCTCAGCATCGCCGAGATCTTCGAGACGCTCGTCGACGGCGGGGTCCCGATCCGGTTCTCCGCCTACGATGGCAGCAGCACCGGACCCGATGATTCGAAATTCAGCCTCGAGATCACGACGCCGCGCGGGATCAACTACATCGCCACCGCACCCGGCGATCTCGGTATGGCGCGCGCCTACATCTCGGGCGATATGGCCGCCGAGGGTGTCCACCCCGGCGATCCGTACGAAATCCTGAAAGCGATGAGCGACTTGAAGTTCCGGCGCCCGTCGGCGCTGGCGCTGGTCACCATCGCGCGGTCGCTGGGCTGGGATGCGCTCAAGCCCATCGCCCCGCCGCCGCAGGAGACACTGCCGCGCTGGCGGCGTATCGCGCTCGAGGGTCTGCGGCATTCGAAGAACCGCGACGCCGAGGTGATCCACCACCACTACGACGTATCCAACCGGTTCTACGAATTGGTCCTCGGCCCGTCGATGACCTACACCTGCGCCTGCTACGCGGACGAGAACCAGACCCTCGAACAGGCCCAGGAGAACAAGTACCGCCTGGTGTTCGAGAAGTTGAACCTGAAGGCCGGCGATCGGCTGCTCGACATCGGCTGCGGCTGGGGCGGCATGGTTCGCTACGCCGCCCGGCGCGGAGTCGAGGTCATCGGCGCCACCCTGTCCAAGGAGCAGGCCGAGTGGGCGCAGGCCAAGATCGTCGAGGAGGGCCTGCAGGAGCTGGCCGAGGTGCGCCACAGCGACTACCGCGACGTGCCCGAGTCGGGATTCGACGCGCTGTCGTCCATCGGTCTCACCGAGCACATCGGCGTGCAGAACTATCCGGGCTACTTCACCTTCATCCAGAGCAAGCTGCGCGACGGCGGGCTGTTCCTGAACCACACCATCACCCGGCCCGACAACTCCCGGACCACCAAGGCGGGCGATTTCATCGATCGCTATGTGTTCCCGGACGGCGAGTTGATCGGTTCCGGCCGCATCATCAGCGATATCCAGAACGTCGGCCTCGAGGTCCTGCACGAGGAGAACCTGCGCCCGCACTACGCGCTGACGCTGCACGAATGGTGTAAGAACCTGGTCGCGAACTGGGACGAGTGCGTCGAGGAGGTCGGTGAGGGCACCGCCAAGGTGTGGGGCCTGTACATGGCCGGCTCCCAGCTCGGCTTCGAGCGCAACGTGGTGCAGCTGCATCAGGTGCTCGGTATGAAGCTCGGGCCGAAGAAGAGCTGGGACGTACCGCTGCGGCCCTGGTGGAACGCCTGATCGCGGGTGTGAGAGCCGGAGCTAACGCAACAGGGAGGTGAGAAAGGGCCGGGGAATATCGAACGACCCGGTCCCCTCACCGGCGAGCAGCACATCGTCGCGTAGTGAGTGCAGCAGCAGGCTCAACTCCGGCCCGGCATCGAGAAGCGGCCTGGTCCAACCCAATCGGGCACATCGGTCCAGGGCCGGCAACAGGGTGGTGATCGCCTCCCCGTTCCACCCGGCGACCGACAGACATTCGACCAGCAGCAGCGCGGCGTCCAATTCCGCGCGGGGACGGTTCTGTTCGACCATCCGGCCGTAGAGCGCGCGGGCGCGTTTGACCGCCGACTCGATGCCGTCGGCCGCCGCGCCGGCGCCGTCCATACTCCGGTAGTGGCGCGCCAGCAGCCCTCGCACCGCCGCCACCTCCTCGGCCTCGGCGGTCAACGCCGCGATTCCGGCCCCGTACCGCAGCACCGGCGACGGACCCGAGATCATCGGCGGATCCTCGAGGCCGAGCCGCAGGCGTTCGGCCCGGATGTGGGCGGCCATCCGGGGCAGTCTGCGTTCCACCGCCATCCGGGCGCCTTCGTCCAGCCGGTTCCGGGCGGTGTCGCGATCGCCCAGCGCCGCCTTGACCCGCGCGCCCACCACGAAGGTGGTGATCGTGAAATCCACCGCGCCGATCCGCGCCGGGAGCAGGTGGCTCTGCTCGAGCAGGCTGTCCGCCGATGCCAGATCACCGCGCCGATAGGTCAGTTCCCCCAGCAGCGCCGCCGAGACCGACACCGCGTGCGACCGCGGCCCGGACCGCTCCCGGCCGATCTGCCAGGCCTTCTCGAAGCAGCGGGTCGCGGTATCCAGATCGAGCTGTTCATAGGCCACCGCACCGGTATTGAGCAGGCCGAGGACCACGCCCAGCGGATCCTTGGACCGGCTGTGATAGGGCGCGGCCCAATCCTGAATGGTCACCGCGCCGTCGAAATCGAAATCGCACAGCCGCACGAAGGACACCAGATTCGCCGCGGTGGACACCGTCCAGGCCGGGAGTTCGTCGGGGTGCTCCAGACACGGCAGGACCTTCTCCAGCACGCCGTCGGTCCGATCGCGCGCGACCAGATCGGCGGCCGAGAGCACCGCGGCCTCACAGCGCTGCCGGGTGGCATCGGTATCCGAGGGGGAGCTGCGGGCGAGCATATTCGACAAGCGGCCCAGGGCGGTTCGAGCCGCACCCGACTGCTGCAGATTGATATTGGCTCGGGCCAGCGCCATCAGCAGCTTCGATCGCGATGTCACCTGTTGCACAGGCAGTTTCGATACAGTGCCGAGCAGGGTCGCGAGCCGGGAGGTGTCGATGAGATCCATCCCCCCGTTCTCGACCAGGTCGACCGCCATCTTCAAATCGGTGGCCGCCAGCGCGTGGTCGACCGATTTCCGCAGCTGCTGATGCTCGGCGTACCAGCGCGATGCCTTGCGGTGCAGGGACTTCAGCTTCCCCGGATGCACCCGCTCCAGGCGCGCACGCAGTTGTTCGGCGAACAGCGGCTGGATGCGGAACCAGTCGGGATCGTGGTCGACGCGGGTGACGAAGAGCTCACGCTGCTGGGCCTGTTCCAGCAGCTGTTCGGCGTCGGGTTCGCCGCTGAGCGCCGCGGCCAGCGGGCCGTTGAGTTTCTCGGCCACCGAGATCGACATCAGGAATTCGAGCATGCGCGGTTCGATACCGTCGAGAACGTTCTCGGACAGGTACTCCCGGATGGCGTGGTTACCGTCGGACAGATGCGCGATGAGCCGGGCCGGATCCACCGGAGCGCCGTCGGCGCTGCCACGCAGCGACAGACTCACCAGCTGAATCGCCGCGGGCCAGCCGTCGGTGGCGGAGTGGATCTGCGCCACCTGATCCTCGGTGAGCTGAAAGTCGTTGCGGTCCAGCAGGATCTGACGCGTCTCCGCCGGGGTCAGCCGGAGTTCGTGACTTCCGATCTCGACCAGTTCGTCACGCACCCGCATCCGGCTCAGCGGAAGCCCGGCCTGTTCCCGGGTGGTGACGACGAACCGCAGATGGTGACATCCGTTGTCCAGCAGGGCATCCATGACCCGGCGGGCGCCGTCGTCGCTGACCCGGTCCCAATCCTCGACCACCACCACGATGGTGTCGCCGGCGCTGTGGATCTCGTCGATCAGAGTGGTGGTCGCGTACGACACCGACTCGGCCGGGCGCTCCTCGAGCATCTCCTCGAGCCCGGCGCCGATATTCGGGGCGACCCGCCGGATGGCCTGGATCAGGTGGGCCAGGAACCAGACCTCGTTGTCGTCGTCGTGATCGATGCCGATCCACGCCACCGCGATACCCCGGCCGGTGAGCTCGGCACGCCACTGCGCGGCGATCGTACTCTTGCCGAACCCCGCCGGGCCGTGGATCACCGCGAGCTTGCGCCGCCCGCCCGCCCGCAACGTATCCAGCAGTCGCGGTCGTGAGACGGGTTCGCGGGTCGGGGTCGACGGGCGGAATTTCGTTGCGGCAGTAGGCGGTAACGTCGGGGGCGCCCCGGTCCCGGTGGGTGCCCCCGGGGCGCGCAGCGCGGAGGGAGCGAGAATCGAGCGACTGCGCCGCGACGTCATCGGATAGGCGGTGGACGGGGTGACCACCGCATGTTCCTCGGAGGCGCCGTCCCCGTCCAGCAGCGCCATATCGTCGGGGGCCTCGCCGTGCGCGATCTGCACCGCCCGCAACGCGTCACCGAATTCCAGGGCCGACGCCGGACGATCCGCGGGCTCGGGGGCCATGGCGCTCTCGATCACCGCCGCGACATCGGCGGGTATGTCCTGTTCGCGCAGATCGGGCACCGGCTGGGTGGTGATGCGCAGGAATTGCGCGACGACCCGTTCGCCGGATCGGCGTTCGAAGGCGGCATGCCCGGTGATCAGCGCGAACAGTGTCGCGCCCAGGCCGTACACATCCGAGCGCACGGTCGGTTCCTCACCCTTGAGCACCTCGGGTGCGGTGAACGCCGGTGAGCCGGTGATCATGCTGGTGGAGGTCTGGAATCCACCGGGGATCCGGGCGATTCCGAAGTCGGTCAGTTGCGGTTCGCCGTAGCGGTTGAGCAGCACATTCGCCGGTTTCACGTCACGGTGCAGCACGTGGACGCGATGCGCGCTCTCGATCGCCCCGGCCAGTTTCACGCCGACACGCAGCGATTCCGACCAGCTCAGCGGGCCGTGATCGCGGATCAGCTGTTCCAGCGAACCGTGGGTGGCATACGGCATGACGATGAACGGCAGACCGCTCGGCGTGACGTCGACCTGCAGCACATCGACGATATTGGGGTGACCGGACAGCCGGCCCATCGCATGTTCCTCGCGCAGGAACCGCTCGCGGCTCTCCTCATCGATCTCCGAGGACAGCACCTTGACGGCGACGGTGCGTTCCAGGGCGCGCTGGGCACAGCGGTACACCACGCCGAAGCCACCCCGGCCGATCTCCTCGGCGTCGAACAACCCCATCGCCTCGAGTTCGTCGGCGATACGAATCGGTTGGTAGCGCGCGGTATTGGCCCCCGCCTCCTCCTCCTGCTGCGCCTCCTCCGACTCGGCCCCCTCGGGTACCGGCTTCGAGTCCGCCGCGGGATTGTCGGCGCTGCGGACCTTGCCCGTCTGTGGGTTCATATAGCCACCTCGAACGTTCCGCCCTGATTCCAACGTAGCGCGGTCGATGGGCATGGGGACACAGTTCGGCGGGCTTCGATTCGGGACCGTTGTCCGGGCATCGCACCGTCGCAGGTCGTAGCGCCGAAACGCCGAAGACCCGGATCACGCGGGGCGTGATCCGGGTCGCGGCAGCGGATCTCAGCGGTCTGTCACCGCGGCGAGAACCTTACTTGCGCAGCGAGGCCGGCACCTCGAAACGCTCGCCGAACTTCGCGGCCAGCTCGTCGGCACGGGCGACGAAACCCTCCTTGCCGCCGGGGTAGCCGACGATGAACTGGTGCACACCACCGGTCCAGGCCGGGTAGCCGATACCGAAGATCGAGCCGATGTTCGCGTCGGCGGTGCTGGTCAGCACGCCCTCGTCGAAGCACTTCTGGGTCTCGATGGCCTCGATGAACAGCATGCGGTCCTTCAGATCCTGCAGTGTGACGCCCTCGGGCAGCTCACGGCTGGAGTTGAAGGTGCTGCGCAGGTCCTCCCACAGGCCGGCGGTCTTGCCGTCGACGTAGTTGTAGAAGCCCGCACCGTGCAGCTTGCCCTTGCGATCGAACTTGTCGATCATCGTCTCGACCACGCGGCCCGAAGCCAGCGAGGACTCGGAGATCTTGATGCCGTCCTTCTCGGCGGCCTCCTTGGTCTCCTTGAAGATCTTCTGCATGGTCTCGAAGTTGAGCTCGTCGCTCAGCTTCAGCGGCGCGGCCGGGTAGCCCGCCTGCAGACCGGCCTGCTCGATGGTCTGCGGGTCGATGTTCTCCTCGAGCATCATGATGGCCTCGTTGATGAACGTGCCGATGACGCGTGAGGTGAAGAAGCCGCGGCTGTCGTTGACCACGATCGGGGTCTTGCGGATCGCGAGGGTGTAGTCGTACACCCGGGCCAGCGCCTCGTCCGAGGTCTTCTCACCACGGATGATCTCCACCAGCGGCATCTTGTCGACCGGGGAGAAGAAGTGGATACCGATGAAGTCCTCGGCCCGCTTCACACCGTTGGCCAGCAGGGTGATGGGCAAGGTGGAGGTGTTGGAGCCCAGCAGCGCGTCGGCGTCGACGACGTCCTCGATCTCACCGAAGACCTTGGCCTTCAGGTCGGGGTTCTCGAAGACGGCCTCGATGACGAAGTCCACACCGGCCAGATCCTGCGGATCGGCGGTCGGGTGGATGCGGTCCAGCAGCGCCTTGGACTTCTCCTCGGTGGTCTTGCCACGCGAGAGCGCCTTCTCCTCGAGCTTGACCGAGTAGTCCTTACCGCGGTCGGCGTTCTCCTGGGAGACGTCCTTGAGCACGACCTCGAAACCGGCCTTGGCCGAAACGTAGGCGATGCCCGCGCCCATCATGCCGGCGCCGAGCACGCCGACCTTCTTGATCTCGCGCTTGGGCACATCCTTGGGACGGGAGCCGCCGTTGTTGATGTGCTGCAGGTCGAAGAAGAACGCCTGGATCATGTTCTTCGCGACCGGGCCGGTCAGCAGGGAGACGAAGTACCGCGACTCGATGAGCGAGGCGTTGTCGAAGTCGACCTGCGCACCCTCGACCGCGGCGGCCATGATGGCACGCGGAGCCGGCATGTTCTGGCCCTTGGTCTGCTTGCGCAGGTTGGCCGGGAACGCCGGGAGGTTGGCGGCCAGCGCCGGGCTCGACGGCGAGCCGCCCGGGATCTTGTAGCCCTTGCGGTCCCACGGCTGGACGGCGGCGTTGGCATCATCCTTGTTGGCCTTGATCCACGCCTTGGCGGCCGGGACGAGCTCCTCGACGCTGCCGACGACCTCGTTGACCAGGCCCTTGGCCTTGGCTTTCTGCGCGTTGAACTTGTTGCCCTGCAGCAGCACGCTCATCAGGCCGTCGGCGATGCCGAGCATGCGGGTGATGCGGGTGACACCGCCACCGGCCGGGAGCAGGCCGAGCGAGACCTCGGGCAGACCGATCTGTACGCCCTTGACGTCGGCGGCGATGCGGTAATGGGTGGCCAGCGCGATCTCCAGGCCACCGCCGAGCGCGGCGCCGTTGATGGCGGCCACGACCGGCTTGCCCAGGGTCTCCAGCTGACGCAGGTCGGCCTTGATGCTGGTGAGCTCTTCCATGATGTCCGGAGCGTTCTCCGGGGTGGTCTTCATCATGTTCTTGAGGTCACCGCCGGCGAAGAAGGTCTTCTTCGCGGAGGTGATGACGACACCGGTGATGTCGTCGGCCTCGGCCACCAGGCGCTCGACCGTCGCGTGCATCGAGCTCTTGTAGAGCTCGTTCATCGTGTTGGCGCCCTGGTTCGGGTCGTCCATGGTCAGCACGACGATGCCGTCGGCATCCTTTTCCCAGCCGATCATGTTCTCTGTCATAGTTTTTCGTTCTCCTGGAGAATTAGATTGGCGGGATCAGACGCGCTCGATGATGGTGGCAACACCCATGCCGCCGCCGATGCAGAGGGTCACCAGCGCGTAGCGGGCGTTGCGACGCTCCAGCTCGTCGACCATGGTGCCGGTGATCATGGCGCCGGTGGCGCCCAGCGGGTGGCCCATCGCGATGGCGCCGCCGTTGACGTTCAGCTTCTCGTCCGGGATCTTCAGATCCTTCTGGAACTTCAGCGCGACCGAGGCGAACGCCTCGTTGATCTCGAACAGGTCGATGTCGTCGACCGACAGACCGGCCTTGGCCAGCGCCTTGTGCGCGGCGGGGGTCGGACCGGTGAGCATGATGGTGGCGTCGGCGCCGCTGGTCGCGGTGGAGACGATGCGGGCACGCGGGGTCAGGCCCGAGGCCTTACCGGCCTCTTCGGTGCCGACCAGCACGAGCGCGGCACCGTCGACGATGCCGGAGCTGTTGCCGCCGTGGTGCACGTGGTCGATCTGCTCGATGTAGTGGAACTTCTGCAGCGCGACGGCGTCGAAGCCACCCATCTCACCGATGCCGGCGAACGAGGGCTTCAGCTTGCCCAGATCCGCGACGGTGGTGCCGGGACGCATGTGCTCGTCCTGATCGAGCACGGTCAGGCCGTTGATGTCCTTGACCGGGACGACGGACTTGGCGAAGTAACCGCCGGACCAGGCCTGCGCGGCCAGTTCCTGCGAGCGCACGGCGAAAGCGTCGACATCCTCGCGGGAGAAGCCCTCGATGGTGGCGATCAGGTCGGCGCCGATGCCCTGGGGAGCGATGTAGAGGTCGAAGCTGGTGGCCGGGTCGGCGAACAGCGCACCGCCGTCGGAGCCCATCGGCACGCGCGACATGGACTCGACGCCACCGGCGATGACCAGGTCGTCGAAGCCGGAGCGAACCTTCTGGGCGGCCATGTTGACGGCCTCGAGGCCGGAGGCGCAGAAGCGGTTGATCTGCACGCCACCGACGGTGTCGGGCAGGCCGGCGGTCAGCACCGTGGTACGGGCGATATCGGCACCCTGGTCACCGATCGGCGAGACGACACCGAGGATGATGTCGGAGATGCGATCCTCGTCGAGGTTCGGGAAGCGGTTGCGCAGCTCCTGGACCAGACCGGTCGTCAGATCGATCGGCTTGACCGAGTGCAGCGAGCCCTTCTTGTTGCGGCCACGCGGAGTGCGGATGGCCTCGAAAATGTAGGCCTCTGTGGTCATATCGGAGTGTTTCCTTCCTTAAAGGTGCCGACCGGCCATCCGACCGACCGTGTTCGATCCCGGCGAGTCACCCGCGCCACGACGCCACCGACGCCACGACACGACAGGCCCACCACACCGGCGATCCGGGAGGTCACACACGGTTCCCTCCACAGGCCCGCCGAGCGCATAACGCTGTACAAACGCCGACACGCGTCGACCTACGAGGCTCCGGGACGCCCCTATGCCTGGGCATACCATAGAACCTCGTAGCACCGACGCTGACGACCACCCGTTCATAGTACAGCGGGATGCGAACTCCGGTTAACTTAACGTATTCCGCCAGGTGGCTGTCAACCACCCAGACGTGTGGCACCCAACTCAGTTCGGAGCAACTCCAAGGCCACATCATCGGGGTCGCGGCGCTCTTCGGGCGGGACGGGCCGAGCCGATTCCGCGAGCATCTCCTGCTCTTCCTCCGGCGTCAACGCAGGTGGGACACCGTCGTAACCTACCGGCGAGTAGTCCTGCGGTCCGGGGTCGTCCGGAAGATCCGGCGCCTCGGGCGGCGGAATATCGTCGTCCGGCTCGCCGCGACCACCCGCGGAGCCACTGCCGGATGCGTGTGACTCACGCCGCTGGGCATGCCCGGAGCTACCGCGGCCGTCGGCGCCGCCGCGCGCGTCGGACTCACCGCCCTGCGCCTGCGCCTGGCTGGGCCGGGTGTACCGCGGTGCCTGCGCCTGCCCCGATCCCGCGCCCCGGCCGCCCGGCCGGTCCGCGGCGGCACCCCGCCCCGGCGACCGCTCGGCCCCACCGGCCCGCGTACCGCCCGCGGCGGCACCCGAACCGACTTCCCAGCGCACGTCGTAGTGGCGGCCGACGACGGCCTGGACCGCCGACTGGACGGCCTCGACGTACTGCGGATTGGACAGTCGCTGGGCCAGCGGCGCGTGCTGATGCGCGAAGACGATCGTCTCGCCGTCCACCCGGGCCACCGACGCGCCGGACAGCAGCGCGTGCACCGCGGCGCCGAACTCCCGCACCTTCGCGCGGATATCCGCCCATGCCGCTTCGATCTCCCGCAGCGTGTCGCCGGCGGGCGCCGATTCGGGTTCCGCGCCGGCCGGTGCGAACTCCTCCGAAGTATCGGCCGCATCGCCGCTGGCCGCGTCCTCCACGGCGGATTCGGATTCGACAGCGGATTCGGCGACCGATTCGGCGGCCGCGGCGGGTCCGGCCGAGACCGGGGACGGCGCCGCGGCGTCGGCCTCGAGCTCCGCGGCCACCGGCTCCACGAGGGCCGGATCGACGGGTTCGGCGACAGCTCCGTGGTCCGCGATGCCCTCGTCCGCAGCGCGCGCGCCCGGTTCGGCGTCGGGAGCGGCGGGGGCCTCGGCGTCCGCATCCATCCGACTGCCGGTGGCCGCCACCGGACTCGGCTCCGGGACGGAATCGTCCGGACCCGGCGACTGCGCGGCGGCGGGAACGCTGTCCGGCGCGACGACCTCGTCGGCAGCACTCGGCACCGTGACCTGATCCGGCTCGGCGAGCGGGGCGGCCTGATCCGGCTCGGCCGGCGCGGGGGCGGGCGGGGCGGGCGCCGTGGGAGTTTCGGGCGTCGAAAGGTCCTGTGACGGTTGGCTTTGCGGGCCGGTGGGCGATTGGGCGCGCTGCGCCGGATGCGGCGCGCTCTTCTTCTCGCGCAAGGCGGCGAGCGCCTCCGCGCCGCGCCGCCGCGGTTCGCCGGACGACCGCGCGGCACCCGGGTCCGCCTCGGCTTCCGGCGGGCGGCCGGGCGACCGCGAGGCGACCGACTGCGGTGCGGCCACCGGCACCACACCCGAGTCCATCCGCCGTTCGAGCCGTTCGAGCCGCTGCAGGGCGGCCGTTTCCGCATCGGAGACCGAGGGCAGCAGCATCCGCGCGCAGATGACCTCGAGCAACAACCGCGGCGCCGTCGCGCCGCGCATCTCGCCGAGCCCCTCGTGCAGGAGTTCGGCGTAGCGGGCCAGCGTGGCCGGGCCGATGCGCTCGGCCTGGGCCGACATCCGATCGATGACATCGCCCGGGCCGGTGACCAGATTGCGCTCGGCGGCATCGGGTACCGCCCGCAGCAGGATGAGGTCACGAACGCGCTCGAGCAGATCGGTGGCGAAACGACGCGGATCGTGCCCGGCCTCGACCACCCGGTCCACGGTGCCGAACAGGGCGGCCCCGTCGTCACCGGCCAGTGCGTCGACCGCCTCGTCGATCAGGGCGATATCGGTGACCCCCAGCAGCGCCAGCGCGCGCGGATAGGTGACCCCCTCGGATCCGGCCCCGGCCAGCAGCTGGTCCAGCACACTGAGGCTGTCGCGCGGCGACCCGCCACCGGCCCGGATAACCAGCGGATAGACCGCCTCCTCGACCTGGACCTGTTCCTGATCGCAGATCTTGCCGAGCAGCCCACGCATGGTGGCGGGCGGCAGCAGCCGGAACGGGTAGTGGTGGGTGCGCGACCGAATGGTCGGCAGCACCTTGTCCGGTTCGGTGGTGGCGAAGATGAAGATCAGATGGGCGGGCGGTTCCTCGACGATCTTGAGCAGCGCGTTGAAGCCTGCCGTGGTGACCATGTGCGCCTCGTCCACGATGAACACCCGGTAGCGCGATTCCGCCGGCGCATAGAAGGCACGATCACGCAGCTCACGCGTGTCGTCGACGCCACCGTGGCTGGCGGCGTCGAGCTCGATCACGTCGAGGTTTCCGGACCCCCCGGGCGCCAGCGCCACACAGGAGGAGCAGACGCCACACGGTCGCGACGTCGGACCTTCGACACAGTTCAGCGAACGCGCCAGGATGCGCGCGGAGGACGTCTTGCCACAACCCCGCGGGCCGGAGAACAGATAGGCATGACTGATCCGCCCGGTGTCGAGTGCGGTACTCAGCGGATCGGTGACGTGCTCCTGCCCCACTACCTCGGCGAAGGTTGCCGGTCGATACTTCCGGTACAGAGCCACGGCCCGAGGGTACCGGCGAACACCGACAGAGAACCATTCGCGCGTCTTCTCTCCCAGCGCCGCCCCCGAACCACGCGAACTGTCAATAAACTGTGATCTTTATCACCATCAATCTCGTTGTCGGCTCACCGGCCGCACAACCGACCGGCACAACGATCCCGCTCCCACGCCACACATCGATTCCTCGGTAATACGGGACGGCTTTCGCCCCCATTCCGACTTTCCGCGAATATCTCCGAACTCCTTCCCTGTTTGTGCGCATTTTTATGGAAGTAACGATTAAGTCAATGGATTGGCCTCCCGCACATTCGTCTGACTACCGTTGGTTTCGGCAACTTCGGTAGCCAAACCTTCATCAGGTTGGTGTCCCCGGTCGGTCCCTCATCCCGACCGGGGCACAACACTGAATCGGCCCCAGTGGAGGAACTGACGACAGTGCCGTCGTGTGACGACATCGCCGCCGCCTGGCTCGCGCAGACCGAGTTCGCCGGTGACCGGTCCGCTACCGATCTACTCAGCCGTGCCATCAGCCCCCGCGATTTCTCCCGCAACCGGGACTCGCTGCCGGTGGCCGCGGCCGCCGATCCCGCCACCGCGGGCGCCATTCTCGAATTACTGGACCGTGGCCAGGTGCCGACCCTGCCCGCGATTCACACCCACATCACCCAGAACCGCATCCGCGCGGAGGCCGAACGCATCGAACGCCTCGGCCGGCGGGCGCAGCGCAGTATCGACGAATTCGGGCGCGTGCTCGCCGAGCAGACCGAGCAATTCCGGCGAGCGAACGACATCGGCCCCACCCGGCGCGACATTCTGAGCGCCGACCCGGTCCTCACCCTGATCCGCGAACACGTCGGCGATATCGCGCCGAACGCGATCAAACATCTGTGGCTCGTGGAACGCGCACAGCGTGCCGGGTGGATCGCGTTCGACGCCACCCCTCGCTCACTGTGCGCCGGTCGCCGCTTCCATTCGGCGAAATACGGCAATCGGGTGTCGCTGCGGCCGGTGAACGCCATCGGCACCCTGGTGGCGGAATTCCTGGACGGCTATCGCCGCGAGCACCAACGGCCCCCGCGCTGGTCGGTACTCGCCCACGATCTGCGCGACGACCGCGGACGGCGGATATTCAACGACACCGCCGACGTGCGTGCCCAGCAGCAGTGGCTGACCACCGCGGAATGGGTCGCCGTCGAAGACGATCTGCCGGTCCCCGGCGCCCGGGGTCACCGCGCGCTGGCCCGGCTGGCTCGCAAACGCGGGAAATGATCCGAACGGAAGTATCCGACGCGGTCATCGGCCCGCTCCGGACGATTCGGTACTTTTCTTCCCACGCGATCGCGTGTGGAAAAGGAGTTGTCCGTGCCCCCGACCATCGACCCCGCCGCCACGGCGTGGCTGTTGGCCAGCACCGCGCTGGTCCTCCTCATGACCCCCGGCCTGGCGATCTTCTACGGCGGCATGGTCCGCACAACCGGCGTGCTGAACATGCTGATGATGAGCTTCATCTCGATCCCGCTGGTGACCGTGGTGTGGCTACTGCTCGGTTACACGCTGTCGTTCGGTGACGACGCCGGCGGCGGATTGATCGGCAATTTCGAACATTTCGCGATGATCGGCATCGATCCCGGCACAGTGCGCAGCGGCATCCCGGAACTGCTGTACGCGACCTTCGAGCTGGCCTTCGCCATCCTGACCGTCGCCCTCATCAGCGGTGCGATCGCCGATCGCGCGAAGTTCTCGGCGTGGATGCTGTTCGTCCCGGTCTGGACGCTGGTGGTCTTCGCCCCGATCGCGCACTGGGTCTGGGGCCCCAACGGCTGGCTGGCATCGTTCGGCGCACTCGACTTCGCCGGTGGCCTCGTCGTCGAAATCGCCTCCGGCGCATCCGCTCTCGCGCTGGCGCTGGTACTGGGACCGCGGATCGGATTCAAGGTCGACGCGATGCGCCCGCACAATCTGCCCTTCGTGCTGCTGGGCGCCGGGCTGCTGTGGTTCGGCTGGTTCGGCTTCAACGCCGGATCCGCGTTCAAGGCCGACGGGCTGGCCGCGGCGGTATTCCTCAATACCTTGGTCGCGGGCTGCCTGGGCATGCTCGGCTGGCTGATCGTGGAGCAGATCCGCGACGGGCGCCCGACCACCTTCGGCGCCGCCTCGGGCGCGGTGGCCGGCCTGGTCGCGATCACGCCGTCGTGCGGTTCGGTGAACGCGCTCGGTGCGGTGATCGTGGGCTTGGCGGCCGGGGTCGTGTGTTCGTTCGCGGTGGGCTGGAAATTCAAGGCCGGCTACGACGATTCGCTCGACGTGGTGGGCGTGCACTTCACCGGCGGCGTGGTCGGCACCCTGCTGATCGGCCTGCTCGCCAACCGGGTGATGACCGGCGGCGCGCGCGGCCTGCTCTACGGCGGCGGACTCGCCCAGCTCGGCAAGCAGGCGGTCGCCGTGATCGTGGTCGCGCTGTGGGCCTTCGGCGTCACCTATCTGGTGGGCAAGGTCATCGATCGTGCGATGGGATTCCGGGTCAGCAAGGAAGACGAGGTCGGCGGTATCGACTTCGCCCTGCACGCCGAGACGGCCTATGTCGAAGGCGTGCACGGGCACGCTCCGCGCGGGATCTTCGGCCATCATCCGCTCGGGGGCGATGAGCGCCCCAGCGGCGACGGGGATCGCTGAAAGGCGCCGCGCCCTTGCGCCCTAGGTGGGTAACGGCGTTACGCTAACGCCGTTACCCAATCGTCGGCGGCACCGAGGAGCGCTCATGCTGACCCGAATCGCGCGGATCGCCACCCGCTATCCGAAACAGGTCCTGCTCGCGGCGCTCGCGCTCGCGCTGATCTGCGGTGGCTTCGGCGCCACCGCCGCCTCTCACCTGCAGGCCGGCGGGTTCACCTCCGACAACGCCGAATCCACGCGCGCCGCGAAACTCGTGGCGGATGATTTCGGCGGCGCCGAACCCAATCTCGTGCTGGTGGTGCACTCCGACGATGGCGTCGAATCCGCGTCGGCCCGCGCGGCCGGCGCCGAGATCGCGAACCGGCTCGACGCGCGCCCGGATGCGATCGGAGTGCGTTCGTACTGGACCAGCCCGCCGCAGCTCGCCGCCGCCCTGCGCAGCACCGACGGTAAGAGCGCCCTGGTCATGGCCTACCTGACCGGCGGTGACGATCGGGCGCAGCGGACCGCGGGCGAGATCGAGAGCACCCTGGACGACATGCCACCGGGTATCACCGTGCACGCGGGCGGTGTCGCGGCGATCTATCACGATGTCAACAACCAGGTCACCAAGGATCTGGCGCTGGCCGAGGGGATCGCCGTACCGCTGACCGCGATCGTGCTGATCCTGGTGTTCGGCAGCGTCGTCGCCGCATCGCTACCGCTGGCGGTCGGGTTCTTCGCCATTCTGTGCACGCTGGCACTGCTGCGTGCCTTCACCTTGTTCACCGATGTCTCGACCTACGCGCTCAATATGACGACGGCGCTGGGACTGGCGCTGGCGATCGACTACAGCCTGTTCATCGTCAGCCGGTATCGGGAGGAACTGGCGACGGGCCGGACCCATGCGAATGCCGCGGTGCGCGCGGTGCAGACCGCGGGCCGGACGGTGTTGTTCTCGGCACTGACCGTCGTTCTCGCCCTGGCCGTGCTCAGTGTGTTCGATATGTACTTCCTGAAGTCGTTCGCCTACGCCGGAGTCGCGGTGGTGGTGACCGCGGCCGTCGCGTCGATCGTGATCCTGCCCGCCGTGCTCGTCCTGCTCGGCGACCGGATCAACGCGTGGAATCTGCGCACGACCCTGCGCACGCTCGTCCGGCGGCCCGCACCCGTCGCTCGCCCGGAGGCCGAATCCGGTTGGTACCGCGGGGTGGTGTGGGCGATGCGGCGTGCCGTGCCGGTATCGATCGCGATCATCGCCGTGCTGCTCGCGGTCGGCGCGCCGTTCCTCGGGGTCAAATTCGGCTATCCCGACGACCGAGTGCTGCCGGCCGGATCGAGCAGTCGCGCGGTGGGTGACGACCTCCGCAATGATTTCCCGGCCGTGAACACCGGCGCGGGCACCACGATCGTGCTGCCGGGAGCACCGAGCGACCCGGCCGCCGTCACCGGCTACGCCACCGCGTTGTCGAAGGTCGACGGGGTGAGCGCGGTGTTGTCCGGCAGCGGCGTCTACGTCTCGGGCGCGCGCATGGGCGGCGGCCCTCCCGGAATGTCCAACGACGCCGGCCAATACCTCACCGTCATCTCGAAACTCGACCCGTTCTCGCCGCAGGCCAAGCATCAGTTGCAGGCCCTGCGCGCGGTCCCCGCGCCCGTACCGGCGCTGTTCGGCGGCGCGGCGGCGATGAACGTCGACTCCCTGAACGCACTGGGCGCGAAGCTGCCGCTGGCGATCGCTCTCATCGCGACGGCCACTTTCCTGGTGCTGTTCCTGTTCACCGGCAGCATCGTCCTGCCGTTGAAGGCCGTGGTGATCAACTCGCTGTCGCTGACCGCCATGTTCGGCATGATGGTGTGGATCTTCCAGGACGGGCACTTCGCGGACCTGCTCGGCTTCACCCCCACCGGCTTCCTGGTGCCCACGATGCCGATTCTGATGTTCTGCCTGGCCTTCGGCATGTCGATGGACTACGAGGTGTTCCTGCTGTCCCGGGTCCGCGAGGCCTGGCTGGCCTCGGATCGCACCGCGGCCGACAACGAACGCTCGGTAGCCATCGGCGTGGCCCGGACCGGGCGGATCGTCACCGCGGCCGCCCTGCTGATGGCGATCGTGCTGGGCGCCATGGTCACCGCGAAAGTGTCGTTCATGCAGATGCTCGGCCTCGGGCTCACCATCACCGTGCTGGCCGACGCGACCATCATCCGCATGCTGCTCGTGCCCGCGCTGATGCGATTGATGGGACGCGCTAACTGGTGGGCGCCCGCTCCGCTGGCCCGCTGGCACGACCGGTTCGGCCTGACCGAGGAGGCCGCCCCGCCGACACCGCCGACGCAACCGGAACCCGTCGGGCGGCCCTGATGTCCCCGCGACGCCCGCGTTCCGCGCGCGGCTCCGGCACCGAATTGCGCGCCGAGATACTCACCGCGACGCGAGAACTGCTGGCGCGCACCGGAAATGCCGAAACGGTGTCGATCAGGGAGGTCGGCAGCCTGGTCGGGGTCACCGCGCCGTCGATCTACCGGCACTTCGCCGACAAGACCGAGTTGATCGACGCGGCGGTGGCCGAGGTGTTCGAGGATCTGGACGCCGCCATGGCCGCTGTGACCGATCCGGCGGCGTCACCGATCAGCCGCATGCGCGAACAGGGTATGGCCTACGTGCGGTTCGCGCTGAGTCATCCCGGGCAGTACCGGGTCGCCACCTCCGCCACGGGCGACGGGCCGACCGCGGTGGATCAGGTCCTCGGAAGTGGTGCGTTCCAGCGCTTTTCACAGACCGTGCGGGACGCGATGGATTCCGGTGTGCTGCCTCCGGGCGATCCCATGCAGATGGTGCTCATACTCTGGTCGGCCGCACACGGGATCGCCTCACTGATGATCGCCAAACCCTTTCTCCCGTGGGGAGATGTGGAGGTCATCGCGGACCGGGTGATGGCGGCGACCGGCCTCGGGTTCGGGGTGCTGGGCATCATCGGCGGTGAGACCCCCAGTCCGGACGAGGGCGCCCGATGGCTGGCCCGTCTGCGCGAGCACAACCTCAGCTGACATCGGCCGAGGACGCCAGCCAGGTATTGCATTTCGGCGCCCGGTTGCTGTGATAGCCCGACTCGAGCCATCCGCCGTTGTGCGCCTCGGTGCCGTGGTCGCGCATATCACCGGGCTGATCGCCGCGATGGTAGTTGTCGTCGAGGGCCCGTCCGGCCTGTTCGGCGGAGACGGTTCCGGCCGCCGTCGACGAGCCGATGAACATGCCGCCGAAGCATTGCGCCTCCAGTTCCAGTCGGCGTGACATCTCCAGTCCCGCAGCCGAACTCGATCCGACCGCGCGAGCGTCCTGATTCTGCTTGGCCATGATTCCGGTCAACGCCTGCACGTGATGGCCGTATTCGTGGGCGAGGATGGTCAGGAAGATGATCGGATCGCCGGGATCCTCGTTGGTGAAGATCGACTGCAACGGCATGTAGATCGTCTTGTTCGCACTGCAGTAGAAGGCGACCGGATTCGTGGGGCTGCCGCCGCACGGCGAGGCGGCGGGCGCGCCGTCGGTCACACTGAGGCCGGGGCTGGAGAACGGCAGGTTCTGGACCGCGAGCAGATCCCTCCACATCCGGTCCAGGCAGGCCACCCCGGCTTGAAAGAACTGTTGTGCGGCAACGACATTCGGCGCCCAGCCGGGATAGTCGCAGGCGTGGTTGTCGAGCCCGTTGTCACCGCGGAACAGGGGATTGTTCGAGGTGGCGGCAACCGGCTGCGGACCGGCGGGGGTGGTCGGCGCCGCGGAGGTGGTGCGCGCGTAGGAGCGGGTGGTGGTCGCGTACGCGGTCGTGGTGGGCCAGGTCGGTGTCGTATACGTGAAGCTCGGGGTCGACGTCGCGTACGACGACGACGCGTGGTTGCGGCCGCCCGTCGTCGCGAATGCCACCAGACCGCCGATCAGGACGAAGACCAGCGCTATCGCGAAGACGACACCGGCGCCGCCACCGCCGGAGCGCGGCGGCGGATAGGGCCGCGCGTAGTAACCGGGCGGCGGCAGCGGCGGAATACCGTGCGGCCCTCGTGGATACGCGCCGGGCGGCGGTAGCGGGGCGCCGTAGGGCTGTCGCGGTCCGGGCGGCGGATATCCCGGCGGTGGGCCGTATCCGGGCAGGGGACCATATCCGGGCGGCGGGCCGTAGGGTCCGCGTCCCGGCGGTGGAAATCTCGGCGGCTGCGTCATCGGATCAGGTCAGGAGACCGCGTCCGAGGGTGAGGCCCAGGTGTTGCACATCCAGGTGCGATTGTTGTCGTGGCCCTGGTCGTACCACGCGCCGTAATGATCGGGTGTGCCGTGGTCGCGCATATCGCCCTGGCCGTCGCCGCGACGATAGTTGGTCTGCCGAATCCGGCCTACCTGGGCATCGTCGAGCGTTCCCACGAATTGCGATGAGCCGACCCACATTCCGCCGAAGCACTGGGCCTCGAGTTCGAGTCGCCGCGACAGTTCCAGCCCGGCCGACGAGGATGCGCCCGCATTGGAGCGATCCCGGTTCTCCTTGGCCGATATCCCGGTGATCCCCTGGATGTGATGGCCGTATTCGTGTGCGAAGACCGAGGCATAGATTTCGGACTGGTCGCCGAATTTCTCGATCTGGATGGTGTCGAGCGGCATGTAGATCGTGTGGTTGACCGAGCAGTAGAACGCCGCGTAGCTACCGCCGGAGCTGGTGCAGGGCGATACGGCGTCGACCGCGCGGGCCGGCGCGCTGACCGTCGGGCTGAGGAAGGGCAGATCGGCGGCCGCGAGCACCGGCTGCCACATGCGATCCAGGCACTCCTTCTCGGCGTTGAAGAACGCGGTGGCCGACGCGACGTCCGAACCCCACCGGGGATATCCGCATTGGATATTGATCAGACCCGAATTGTGGTCGTCGAACAGCGGATTGGTGGCGGTCGCGGCGACGGGTTGCGGTCCCGCGGGTTTGGTCGAGGTCGCGGCCGCGCGAGTGGTGCGGGCGGCCGACCGGGTCGTCGGGGAGGATCGCGACGACGTCGCGTCGGCGGTCGTGGGATCGCTGGTGCCGGTGGCCCACGACGGTGTCGTATAGGTGTAGCTGGGAGTAGAGGTCGAATACGACGACGCCGACGCGGTGTCCCGGCCACCCGTGGTGGCGAACACGACGAGTCCGCCCACCACCACGACGACCATGATGACGGCGAGTACGGCGCCGAGAGCTCCACCGCCCCCGCCACCGCGTCGCGGCGGCGGGTAGTAGCCCGGCGGCGGCAGCGGCGGGTGACCGTGCGGTCCCATCGGATACACACCCGGCGGCGGCAGCGGCGCACCGTGGGTGGGACGCGGATACCCCGGCGGCGGGTATCCGGGGGGCGGGCCGTAGCCCGGCGGCGGACCGTACGGCGGCCGGCCGGGCGGCGGAAACCCCGGCGGCGGCGGATATCCCGGCGGCTGTGTCATCGAATCAACTCACCTGTCCGGACGGCGCGGTGAAGGTGTTGCACCGCGCGGTCGCGTTCTTGTCGAATCCGGTACTCCACCAGTCGCCGGCGTGTTCGGTGGTCCCGTGGTCGCGCATGTCACCGGCGGTGTCGCCGCGGCCGTAGGCATCCTTACGCGCGGATTGCGCCTGTACCGGCGTCACCGACGCCCCCCCGGTCGAGGAGGCGAAGTACATGCCGTCGAAACAGTTGGCCTGCAACTCGACTCGACGGGAGAGCTCCAGGCCCTCCGAGCTGTAGAGGCCGCTGCCGCGGCGTTGTTTGTTGGCGGCGCCGAGAATCCCGGACAGGGCCTGGATGTGGTGGCCGTACTCGTGCGCGAACACCGAGAGGTAGATCTCCCAGTGGTCGTGGAACATATCGGTCTGCAGCTGGCTGATCGGCATGTAGATGGTCTGGTCCGCGCCGCAGTAGAAGGCCGCGAAATTGCTGCTGGACCCGCTGCACGGAGTAGTGATGCCCGAAGTGCTCGCACTGACAAGGAGTTTCGGCGCGGTGAAGGTGAGCTTGCTCTGTTCCAGCACCGGCTTCCACGCCGCGGACAGGCAACCCGCGGCGCTTTCGAAGAACTTTCGCGCGGCGTCGACCTGGGTGCTCCACGGCGCGTAATCGCAGCGGGCCGGGCTCAGTGGCGAACCCGGATCGGCCAGTAGCGGATTGGTCGAGGTCGCGGCCACACCCGGCGAATCCGGGCCGGGCGTGGGCGAATACGTGTAGTTCGAGTGCTCACCGGCGTGGCTCGCGGTATCGAATCCGGTCCGGACCGCCACGCGGATCAGACCGGACGTCACGAGCAACAGCACCACCACGATCGCCGCGGTGAATCCACCACCGCCGCGCTTCGGCGGCCGGGGGCGCGACCCGGCGGGACCGTACGGTCGCGGCGGCGGCATCGGCGGCCGATATCCGGGGGGCGGCCCGTACCCCGGCGGGGGCCGATATCCCGGCGGCGCAGCGTATCCCGGTGGCGCAGCGTATCCCGGTGGCGGACCGTATCCGGGGGGCGGACCATAGCCTGGCGGCGGGCCGTATCCCGGGAGTGGACCCGCGGGTCGGCGCGGATCACCGGGCGTCGGACCGTACGGCGGAACAGGGCGCCCGACCGGCGGATTCGGGCCGTGCCCATAGGGTGGTCGACTCACTCCCCCGCTCCCCCTTGTCCATCCACATCGTCGCTGCCGCTGACGCAGAATAGCAAGATGCGGTAATCGCCCCCACCGCTAAGCTTGGGCCCCATGCTGAACTTTCGGGGGGGCGCACTCGGCGCTCTATTGTTGGTCGGGACGGGACTGTTCGCCGCAGCACCGTCCGCGCAAGCGCAGGAGCCGGCCGGTGTCGCTATCACCGCTGACGTGAAGCTCAGCGACGAGGGACTGCTGGAAGTCGCGGAGTCGGTGAAGGTTCCCGAGGGTGGGCAGTTCCGGATGGTGCTGCCGTTGCGGGTGGCTCTGGGCGACGATGGGGAACGTCGCTTCAGCGTGACCGATATCTCGAGTACCGGTCCGGGTTCGGCCACGGTGTCGGGGGATCTGTTCACTGTGGAGGCGCCGCCCGGCGAATCCTCGTTCAAGTACACGGTGCACGGTGCGGTCAGCGATGCGCCGGGCACTCAATTGTTCCGCTGGTCGGGCGCGCTCAACACCGATGTCGCCGGCTTCGACGGATCGATCATCAGTCCGAGCTATCAGATGGGCATCGCGGACTGCACCGTCGGGCCGACCGGCAATACGCGCAAGTGCAAGGACGCGCGGGTCGAGCCCGACGGCGTGCTCACCATGCACGAGGAGAATCTGCACAAGGGCGATGTTCTCGACGTCACCCTGCAACTGCCGCCCGGCACGGTGAAACCGAATGCGGATATCCGCGGTGGTAAGGGTTCCGGCGCGTTCGCCGTGACCGCACCGGTACTGATCGCCTTCGGCGTGCTGCTCCTGACGTTGGCGGCCTTCGGCGGCTACCTGGCCTGGGCGCGCCGCCAGGACGCCGCGGCGCTGACCTCCGCGGAGATCCTGGATCCGGTACGGCGCAACGGCAAGCGCGCCGAATTCGTCTCACCGGAAGGGATCCTGCCGGGTGAGGCCGGCGTCCTGCTCGACGGCTCCGCCGATGCCGTGGATATCGCGGCGACCGTGGTGGACCTGGCGGTTCGCCGGTATCTGTGGGTCACTCCGGTCAGCGATTCGGATTGGCGGATCACCCGGGTGAATCCCGCCGACGATCAGTTGCGCGATTACGAGAAGCAGGTGTACGCGACCCTGCTGCCCGAGGGCGCCGAGTCGGTCCTGGTCTCCGAGCTGCGCGTCCCGGGACGGGTCGCCGCCGATCCGGCGCGCTCGGCCCTGCGTCGCGACGCCATCGAACGCGGCACCCTGGTCGATCACGAGCGCCGGGGGCTCACCTTCTGGGTCGGCGTCGCACTGCTGGTGATCGGTGTGGGAGCGACCATCGGCCTCGCGGTGTCGAGCGGGTACGCGCTGGTCGGCGTGGCCATCGCACTCGGCGGTGCGGCGATGCTGCTGCTCGGCCGCTACCTGCCGGTGCGCACGGCGGCAGGCCGGAAGCTGGCCGCCCAGGTGAAGGCCCTCCAGAACGGGCTCGACGCCCAGCATCCGGATCAGGTCGCCCCCGCCGACCGCGAGCTGGTGTTCTCGCGGGCGCTGCCGTTCACCATCATCGGCGGCCGGACCGACAACTGGATTCGCACCTTCCGCGATGTGGACCTGGCGGCCGACCGTCAGGCCGGGCTGTACTGGTTCGGCGGTTTCGAACGCGATCGCAATCTGCACCGATTCGCCGGACACTTCCCGTATTTCATCACCGCGCTGGAGGGTCTGTTCGGCGCCACGCGCGGTTCCGGCCACTGAGCGACCCGCGAACGACGACGGGAGACGAACGGCTGTCGCGGGTGCGCGACAGCCGGATTCGTCTCCCTTCGGGGGTCGGATCAGCGCGAGATTCGGCTCAGCGCGAGGACCGGGTGGCCCGGCGCAGCGCCGACAGCGGATCGGCGTAGCAGACGCTCAGCGAGGTGACGGCCGCGGCGTGTTCCTGCACGCGCCCACCGAAACGGCTGATCCGCAGATCGGCGGGAGCGAGACTGGTGGCCTGGCCGAAGGCTTGTACCACCCGTTCCAGCCCGGGCCGGTAGCCCGTGAAGGCCTGGCCGCCCAGCACGATTCGATCCGGGTTGAACATGTCGCGCACGAGAGCCGCTGTGCGGCCCAGGATTTCGGCCCGTTCGAAGAGCATCTCCCGAGCCGGCGCCGAACCCTGTTCGGCGGCCCGGTACAGCTCGGAGATCATCGGCTTACGCGGCGCCTCCCGCTTCGGCACGATGCCCGCCCGCACGGCACGGGCCAGGACCGCGGCCTCACCGACCGAGGCCTCCAAGCAGCCACGCCGGCCGCACGAGCAATCGATATCGGATCCGGTCGGCAGATGGGCGATCGATCCCGGCCCGTTTGCCGGGGTGTACACCCGATCGTGCAGCGTGACCGCGACACCGACCGTCTCCCGGCCGTAGATGTAGAGGCTGCTGCCCGGCCGTTCCTGCGAACGTTCCGGCGCGCCCGTGCTGAGCAGCAGTTCCGCGGCGGCCATGGCCTCCACGTGCGCTGCCACCGAAACCGGCAGGTCGAGGACGGTGGCGAAGATCGGGCCCACCGGCGCCGACTGCCAGTCCAGGCGAGGATGATCCACGACACCGGCCACCGGATCGACGCGTCCCGCCAGGGCCACACCGACCCACAGGGGGCGGCGGCGCGGCAGCCGATCGAGGAATGCCTTGGCGCTGCGCGCGATGATGGTGATGGCCGCTTCCTGCGCGGCCTGCGGGGTGGCGATCTCGAGACCGCCGAGAATGCGGCCGGAGAGATCGGCGGCCACGATCCGGGTCAGATTCGCACCGATGTGGACGCCGAGGGTGGCGAAACGATCGGTATCGATCTCGAACGGGACCCGCGGGCGGCCGACGGCGCCGGATGCTGTGAGATCGGCGCGTTCTCGTAGTAGGCCGGACGAAAGTAGCGCCGACACTTGGCGATTCACCGTGGCTATACTCAAACCCGTTGTCTGCGCGGCGTTGTCGCGAAAGATCGGGCCACGGGTGGCCGCGCGGAGTACGGCCGCGGCCGGATTGTCGGTGATCCGCAACTCCGGTGGTACCACCGGGCGCGGCACACTGCGTACCGGGCGAGTACTGGAGGAACGACGTTCGAGGGTGGGGCTCGTCATGGGCGGAGTCCTTGTCCACGGTCCTGCGGGGACAGGTCTGCTACTGCCCGCGAAGGATGGGTCTTACATCGGCAACAAGGCAGTGAGAAGGGCCCGGAAAGGGTCGAGAGACAGACGACTGGAGCGGTCTCAGCTGCGCGGCCGGGAACAACACAGTTCCCGCTGCCGCGGCAGCCGCACACCGAGCGCCACGGTCACATAGGTGACCCGTGCGCGATTCGAGCGGCTGTTGGACATGTATCGAACGGTAACATCCCGAATCCGACATCCGCCAGAGAACGGCTCGCGTTCGGATTGCACTCACCCTGATTTCAATGAGCGGGCCCGCGGGCGCAGGTGGCGCAATAGCCGCCGACCCCGCCATCACGGCAGGTCCGGCGAATCCCCGGGCGGCGTAAAGCGATCTGCGTCACCCCCGGGCGCCGCGGCGGCGGACCGGACCTCACCGCTCCCCCATTACTCTCGGAAACCGCTGGTCACGAGCGTGAGGAGGTAGAGATGACGGCAGATCCGGTACCGCTGCGGCAGCATGCCGAGGGCCCGCATCCGGCCTCCTCCGACGAGCACCCGAATGCCGGCGCCCGGTCCATTCGCAAGGCCGATCGCGCCCGCCAGGTGGCCGATGTGCTGCGGCAGCAGATCCACTCGGGCCAATGCCCGGACCCGCTGCCGACCGAGGCCGAACTCGCCGCGGAATTCGCGGTGTCACGCAACGCGGTACGCGAAGCGCTGGCGCTGCTGCGCGATGAGGGCCTGATCGGCCGGGTGCCGCGCGTGGGCACCTACGTGGCGCAGCGTAAATACGATCACGACCTGGACAGCCTGCGCGGACTCAAGGAGACACTGCGCGGGCACGGCGAGGTCCGCAACGAGGTACGCGCCGCGCTGCGCCTCACCCCGCCGCCGGCGGTCGCCAACCGGCTCGGGCTCGAGCCGGGGGAATCCGCGGTCTATCTGGAGCGCCTGCGCTACCTGGGCGATCTGCCGCTGAGCCTGGACCACACCTATCTGGCGCCGGATATCGGCGAACAGGTCCTGGACTGCGATCTGCGGTCGGAGGACATCTTCGCGCTCATCGAGCAGATCAGCGGCCAGTCGCTGGGCTCCGCCGATCTCGCGGTAGAGGCCATCACCGCCGATATCCACAGCGCCGCCACCCTGCAGGCGCCCGAGGGCAGTGCACTGCTGCTGCTGGAGCGGCTGACCTACCTGGCCGACGGACGGCCGGTGGATCTGGAGTACATCCGCATGCGTGGCGATCGGATCACCCTGCGCAACAGTTTGATTCGCACCACCGAAGGCAACGATTGGAGGCTGAGCCGTCATGGCGTCGGTCAATCAGCGGGCTGATGTCCCGGTAACCATCGATGAATCGCTGTGCATCGAGGGGTGCACGCTGTGCGTGGAGATCTGCCCGCTGGATTCGCTGGCGATCAATCCCGACAACGGCAAGGCCTTCATGCACGTCGACGAATGCTGGTACTGCGGCCCGTGCGCGGCGCGCTGTCCCACCGGCGCCGTCACCGTGAACATGCCGTACCTGTTGCGCTGATCGCGCAACGGCTTCCAGCGCCTCATCCACCGCGCGGTCCGCGCGAACCGTCTCGGCCCGATTTCTAGGAAAATCCATGAAGCACCGTCGTGCCCGCATCGCGGCAGCCGCCGCTCTCATCGCAACTCTGGCCGCCGGATGCTCGCTCGAGCAGACCGGTTCCGGCGATACCGTCAAGGTCGTCGTCGGCTATCAATCCAAGACCATCAATACGGTGACCGCCGGGACGCTGTTGCGCGCCAAGGGCTTTCTGGAACAGCGCTTGACCGCGCTGACCGCGAAGGGCGGCCCGAAATATCAGGTGGAATGGCAGGACTACGACACGGGCGCACCGATCACCGCGCAGATGGTGGCGGAGAAGATCGACATCGGTTCGATGGGCGACTACCCGTTGCTGATCAACGGATCCCGCACCTCCGCCAGTGAGCGTTCCGCCACCGAACTGGTCTCGATCACCGGGTATCAGCCGCGCGGTTCGCTGAACATGGTTGTCACCGCGCCGAATTCCACCGCCACCACGCTGTCGGATCTGGCCGGTAAGAAGGTCTCCGCCAGTGTCGGTTCCGCCGGGGACGGCACCCTGCGGCAGGCACTGAGCCGTGCGCGTCTCGACCCCGCGCACGGTGTCGACGTCCTGAATCAGCAACCGCAGATCGGCGCCTCCGCGCTGGAATCCGGTCAGGTGCAAGCACTGTCGCAATTCGTCGCATGGCCGGGCCTGCTGGTCTTCCAGAACAAGGCGAAGCTACTCTACGACGGCGCGGAACTGAATGTGCCGACCTTCCACGGCGTAGTCGCGCGACGCGCTTACTCCACCGAACATCCCGAGGTCCTCGATGCATTCCTGCAGGCACAACTGGACGCCACCGACTTTCTGCACGACAAGCCGCTCGACGCCGCGCAGTTGGTCGCTGACAACTCGGGACTGCCGGCGGAGGTCGTCTACCTCTACAACGGACCCGGGGGAACCTCGTTCGACGCACCCCTGAAGCCGCAGCTGATCCAGGCTTTCAAGGGGGATGTGCCCTATCTGAAGTCGATCGGTGATTTCGCCGACTTCGATATCGACAAGTTCGTCGACGATGCGCCGCTGCGCAAGGCCTACGGTGAGCGCGGCGCGAATTACGATGCGGCGGTGGCGAACTTCGCCAACCCGGCGCCGATCACCGGCACCGACCCCAGCACCGGAAAACCCGCTGCCGACCCCGCCCTGGCCGGGGAGATCTGGTTCGACGGGCAGTCCACCGCGCAGCCCGCGACGAGCCCGACCGATCTGCTGCGCGCGGTGAAGGCCGCGCGCGCCGCGGGTAAGAAGATCCGCGCGGCCTATGTGCCGGACGCGGAACTGGGCACCCGCTGGTTCGCGGACAAGGCGCTGTGGGTGCGCGAGGGCGATACCTATCTGCCCTTCATCACCCCGAGCGCGGTGCAGCGGTATCAGGCCGCACATCCGGGCGCGGCCGCGGTGACCTACGACCAGGCCGTGGGCGAGGTGCGGTCGTGAGCGCCACCACTCTCTCGATCGAGGCCGCGGCGCAGCCGATCGACGCGGCCCCCGCGCCTACCGCCGAACGCGGCGGCCCGGCCCGGGTGTGGGGTTCGCGGCTGGTGCGGGTGGCCGCGGTGGTCGCCGCGTTGGTGGCCTGGCAGTTGCTGACCGCCAACCACATTCGGTTGTGGATCCGATTCGACACGCTGCCGACCGTCACCCAGATCGTGCACACGCTGCGCCTGCAGTGGCAGACCGACACCTACTGGCTCGACCTCGGCCAATCGCTGATCCGCATCCTCAGCGGATTCGGCCTGGCCGCGGTGCTCGGCGTCGCGACCGGTGTCGCGCTGGGCCGCTCCCGGTGGTTCGCCGATATCTTCGGGCCGCTGACCGAGCTGGCCCGGCCCATTCCGGCGATCGCGATCGTCCCGGTCGCCATCCTGCTGTTCCCGACCGACGAGGCCGGAATCGTCTTCATCACCTTCCTGGCCGCCTACTTCCCGATCATGGTCAGCACTCGGCACGCGGTGCGCGCACTGCCGACCATCTGGGAGGAATCGGTCCGGACGCTGGGCGGAAGCCGCTGGGACGTGCTGGTTCGCGTGGTGCTGCCGGGCAGTCTGCCGGGTGTTTCCAGCGGACTGTCGGTCGGCATCGGCGTGGCGTGGATCTGTGTGGTCTCGGCCGAGATGATCTCCGGCCGCCTCGGTGTCGGCTACCGCACCTGGCAGGCCTACACGATCGTCGACTATCCCGGCGTCTTCGTCGGGATCATCACCATCGGCGTACTGGGATTCGCCACCTCGGCGGCCATCGAGTTGCTGGGGCGACGGGCGACCCGCTGGCTGCCGCGCGCTCAGGAGGTAGCGAAATGAGCGGAACCGCAATGGGTTTGCGACTCGACGGCGTGCAGTTACGGTACGGCGGGGCGCCCGTACTCGATGATCTGACACTGGATATCCGCGCCGGCGAGATCCTGGTTCTGACCGGACCGTCCGGATGCGGCAAATCGACGGTGCTGCGTGCGCTGGCCGGGCTGCTGACTCCCCGCGCGGGCCGGGCGCTCGCCGACGGAACCGAGATCACCGGCCCCTCCCGCGATCGCGCGATGGTATTTCAGGACAACGCGCTGCTGCCCTGGCGCAGTGTGCGATCCAATATCGAACTGGCGCTGAAATTGCGTGGTGAGCCGCGCCCGACCCGCGGCGCCCAGGCCGACCGCTGGATCGAGGAAGTGGGTCTGAACGGCTTCGGCGGCTACCTGCCCAAAAGCCTGTCCGGCGGTATGCGCCAGCGGGTGCAGCTCGCGCGCGGCCTGGCCGGCGCGCCGCGGGCGGTGCTGATGGACGAGCCGTTCGGCGCGCTCGACACCCCGACCCGGATCACCATGCAGCGCTTGCTGATCCAGACCTGGCAGACGCATCCGACCACCGTCGTATTCGTCACCCACGATGTGGACGAGGCGCTGACACTCGGTGATCGGGTGGCGGTGCTCGGCGGTACCGACCGAGCGCTGCGCGCGCTGGTGGCCGTGCCGCAGCCCCGCGTCAAGGCCGTCGACCGCAGTGCCGAGCGCGCCGAAATTCTTGCCGCCCTGAATCATTCGAACGAACCCGCCGCTGTCTGAGGGCCGTACGAGTCGCCACCGTCGAGTGCGCGGTCGGCCCCGACTACTCGTCTGTGGAGTGTGCTGATGAATATCCCCGAGCTGTCCGACACCGTCCGGCTGGACTGCGATGTGCTGGTGATCGGCGGCGGAACCGCCGGCACGATGGCGGCACTCACCGCCGCGGAGAACGGGGCGAACGTGCTGCTGCTGGAGAAGGCGCACGTTCGCCACTCCGGCGCCCTCGCCATGGGTATGGACGGGGTCAACAATGCCGTGATCCCGGGTAAGGCCGAACCGGAGGACTACGTCGCCGAGATCACCAGGGCCAACGACGGAATCGTCAACCAGCGCACGGTCTATCAGACCGCGACCCGGGGCTTCGCGATGGTGCAGCGGCTCGAACGCTACGGCGTGAAGTTCGAGAAGGACGCCTACGGTGAGTACGCCGTGCGCCGCGTGCACCGCTCGGGCTCCTATGTGCTGCCGATGCCGGAGGGTAAGGACGTCAAGAAGGCGCTGTATCGCGTACTGCGGCAACGCAAGATGCGCGAGCGGATCCGGATCGAGAACCGGCTCATGCCGGTCCGCGTGCTCACCGACAACGGGCGCGCGGTCGGCGCTGCCGCGCTCAATACCCGCACCGGGGATTTCGTCGCCGTCGGCGCGAAGGCGGTGATCCTGGCGACCGGTCCGTGCGGCCGGCTCGGACTGCCCGCCTCGGGATATCTGTACGGCACCTACGAGAATCCGACCAATGCCGGTGACGGGTACGCGATGGCGTACCACGCGGGCGCCGAACTGTCGGGTATCGAATGCTTCCAGATCAATCCGCTGATCAAGGACTACAACGGTCCGGCGTGCGCGTATGTCGCCAATCCGTTCGGCGGTTATCAGGTCAACGCGGCCGGTGAGCGTTTCGTGGATTCCGATTACTGGTCCGGGCAGATGATGGCGGAGGTGTCGCGGGAGATCGAATCCGCGCGCGGGCCGATCTATCTGAAGGTGTCGCATCTGCCGGAGGAGACCCTCGGCGCGCTGGAAGGCATCCTGCATACCACCGAGCGGCCTACCCGGGCTCGCTTCCACGCCAATCGCGGTCACGACTACCGCACGCACGATATCGAGATGCATATCTCCGAAATCGGCTTGTGCAGTGGGCATTCCGCATCCGGCGTGTGGGTCGACGAGCATGCCCGCACCACGATTCCAGGGTTGTACGCGGCCGGGGATCTGGCCTGCGTGCCGCACAACTACATGATCGGCGCCTTCGTCTACGGCGATCTCGCCGGTGAGCACGCTTCCTCCACGCTGCCGGACGTCAGCGCCCCGCAGGATCTGCCGTCCGATCAGCTGGCCGCGGCGCATGAGCTGATCTACCGTCCGCTGCTGCATCCGGAAGGACCGCCGCAGCAGCAGGTGGAATACAAACTCCGCCGATTCGTGAACGACTATGTGGCGCCGCCGAAGACGCAGACGAAATTGTCGTTGGCGGTGGAGACCTTCGAGCGGATGCGGGCGGAGATCGCGGAGATGGGCGCGAGCACCGCGCACGAGTTGATGCGCTGCGCCGAAGTCGATTTCATTCGCGACTGCGCCGAGATGGCGGCGCGATCCTCACTGACCCGCACCGAATCGCGCTGGGGCCTGTACCACGATCGCGCCGATCTGCCCGGGCGCGACGATCAGGATTGGCGCTTCCACCTCAACCTGCGTAAGGGCGCCGACGGGGAGATGGAATTCCTGAAGCGCCCGGTTGCCCCGTATTTCGTACCCGTACCCGAATGGGAGGACGTGCCCTCGCAGGGCGAACCCGTCGCGGTGGCACAGCCGGAGTTGATCGCCGGCCCGCCGCGCACCGGCGACTCGACCGGTGCGGACACCCCTCGCCCCGGCCTCACCGTGCCCACCGCGACCGACCATGCGGCAGCGCCACGGATAGCGCTGCTGCTGAGCCTGGACGCGCCGACGGTCGCCGAACTCCGGGACTATCTCGACGATGACGATCCCCGGGTGCGCGCCACCGCGCTGTCGGTCCTCACCGAGGGCACTCCGGACGGCTTCGCCGAGGCGCTGATCGCCGCCCTCGGTGATATCGAGGCCGGTGTGCGCGCGGCGGCGGTCTCGGGACTGCGCGAACTGATCGAAATCCTGCCCCCGGCGGACGGATTGGCGGAGTTCGCCGCGTCTCCGGACGCGCTGGTGCGTGCCGCGGTCGTGGATCTGCTGCGCGCCCAGCGTCGGGGATCGGCGGATCTGTTCGGCAAGGCCGCCGTGGACAGCGATCACCGAGTACGGATCGAGGGTGTGCGCGCACTGGTCTCCCTGGACGACTGGTCCGCGCTGACCGCCATCGCGTTCGACGAGAACCGCGAGGTCCGGGTCGCGGTCGCCCGCGGGCTGGCCGAGGTGGGCGGCGGTGGCGCGGAAACGGTCCGCGCCTTGGCCGCCGACCGCGATCCGCTGGTCCGGGCCGCCGCCCTCGCGGCCTTCGCGGCCCTGGGTGACGAGTCCGATGCGGCGCTGCTGGCCGCGGCGCTGAAGGATTCGGCGTGGCAGGTCCGGGAGGGTGGCGCGCGCGGCTGGGCCGGTCTCGGCCCCGCGGCCGCTGCCGAAGCCTTGGCGCCGGTGCTGTCGGACCCCCATCCGGATGTACGCAAGGCCGCCGTACTCACCCTCGGTCATTGGCCCGCGGACACCGAGGTCCGCGCGACACTGCGGATCGTCCTCGAGGACTCCGACGCCGATGTGCGCGCCTACGCCCGCCGCACGCTCGAGGCGGCGTGACCGTCATCCCCGCCGGGATCGTTCATAATCATCCCCTCAGGAAGCAGGTCTAGTCTCTCCCGCAGCTGTTACTTAACTCGGCTAAGGAATGCATATGGCCCGGATATCCAAGCGCCTCCGCCACACCGCTGCCACGCTGATCGCGACCTCGGTCGGATTGAGCGCCGCCGCGCTCCCGATCACGGCCACGGCGGCTCCGCTGCCCACGCTGCCCATCGGGGCGCCGGCCTACACGGTCGATGTGAACGCGGGCGCCACGCCCGGCTACATCTACTACAGCAGCGGGGTGAGCGCGGCGGCACTGGTGCCCGGCGTCAGCCGGGCACTGTCCGGTATTCCCGCCGCCGCACCGGCCAATATCGTGGTCGACAAATCCGGGCGCGAGGTCTGGCGCTACACCCCGCCCGCCGGGCAGGACGTCTCCAATTTCCGCACCCAGACCTATCAGGGCAAGCGCGTGCTGACCTGGTGGCAGGGCGATACCGTCGGCGGCCACGGTTCCGGCACCGATTACATCGCCGACGAGCACGGCAACATCATCGAAACCCTCGACGCCGGTGGCGATTCCACCGATGTGCACGAGTTCCGGCTCACCCCGGACGGCCGTGCGCTGATCACCTCCTACCGGGAGGTCGATGCCGACCTGTCCGCGATCGGCGGACCCGCGAACGGCAAGATGTTCGATACGGTGGCCTCCGTGGTCGACGTGGCCAGCAAGCGCGTGCTGATGCGCTGGAGCGCGGCCGAACACGTTCCGCTGACCGACACCACCACCCCCGGCAAACTCCCCGGCAGCGACGTCTACGACCCGTACCACATGAATTCGATCGCCCTGGATCCCGCGGGGAATCTGGTGATCTCGATGCGCGACACCTCCACGATCTACGACGTCGACATCCACACCGGCGCGATCACCTGGCAACTCGGCGGCAAGAACTCGAGTTTCGAACTCGGCCCCGGCGTGGAATTCGCATTCCAGCACGACGCCGAATTCGCCGACCCCGACACCCTGCGGCTGTTCAACAACAACTCGAGCGGCTTCGACACCGAGGGCCTGTCCAGCGTCCAGTGGATCCACCTGGACCAGGCCACGCATCGAGCCACCCTGGTGCGCAATCAGACTCATCCCGACAATCTGGTCGCCTTCGCGATGGGTGACGCCCAGCCGATTCCGAACGGCAACACCCTCGTGGGCTGGGGTATGGCGCCACACATTTCGGAGTTCACCCCGTCCGGGCAGATGGTCTACGACGCCCGCCTCCCGCTCGGCACCTACCGCGCGTTCCCGGCGGAGTGGGCGCCGACCCCGCGCTGAATCTCCACGCCCCGGGGCGGCGGGTGCTGATCCCGGCCGCCTTCTCCGCCGCGCAGGGGATGCGGACGGTCGCACCCGCGAGCGTGACGCACCGGATAAATACCACCTGAACAGGTACAACACCGTGTCAGCCGACATGTCAGCCGGGTGTCAGGGCAGCGTCAGGACCGGCGCTCAGAGTTATCGGCATGACGAAGAACAGCACCTCCTCGAACAGCCCGATCTGGACCGGCATGGTGCCGGTGGACGATACGGCGCTCGCCGTCACCGACACCGGTGGCTCCGGTATCCCGGTGATCTACTGCAACGGACAGTTCGCCACGCAGGGGTATTGGAAGCGGGTCATCGGCGAACTCGGGACCGGCTTCCGGCACATCACTTTCGACGAGCGGGCTCGCGGTAGGAAGTCGAAGACGTCGGCGGATTACTCCTTCGAGTCCGCGGTCCGCGACGTCGACGCCGTGCTCGACGCTCGCGGTGTGGATCGGGCGCTGGTGGTGGGCTGGTCCTACGGGGCGTTCGTCGGGGCCCACTGGGCAAGCCGGAATCCGCGACGCGCGCTGGGCGCGGTCCTGGTCGACGGCGCGCAGCCCTTCGACTGGCTCGACGACGCCATGGAGCAGCGAATCCGCACGTTGTTCAAGCGACTCCGCTGGGTGACGCCGCTGCTGCGCCCGACCGGCCTGACACCGCGCATGTCCGCCGCCCAGCAGGCCGAATGCAATATCGAGCTCGGCAAGATCTCTCGTGCGGCCGATCTGGGACCGGTGCTGGACAATCTCGAGGTGCCGGCGCGGTACGTGGTCGCCTCGGGGTCGTCGTTGGGCAGCAAGGGTGACGAGCAGGAAATCATCCGCGCCAGCCTCGAGGCGGTGTGCGCCCGCAATCCGCGTATCCGCATCAGCGCGAAGGTCGCCAGCAATCACGACCACATCCTGCGCAAGGACTTCGGCGCCATCGCCCAGGCCGTGCACGAGACCGTGGCGGCCGGTGCGCCTGCGGTTCGGTGAACCGACGGGCTCGACCCGACCACACACGACACCCCAATCACTCTTCACCACAACATATTTCAAGGAGTATCACCATGTCCGTCACCCTGACCGACCAGGACAAGGCCACCGTCCGGACCGCCGCTTACGGCGCCGTATCCCTGATGGCCGCCGCCGATGCGGCCGGCTCACCGCACAAGACCGCTACCGAGGGCACGCTGGCCCTGTCCTCGGCGACCGGCTTCGTCGGCCACGTGCTCGCGGCGAAGTCCACGGACATCCGGCTGCGGGGCAGGACCGTCGCCCAACTCGCCGACCAGGTGCTGCCCGCTCTGACCGCGGCCATGAGCCTGCTCCAGCAGCGGGACCCGGCCGAGGCGAACAACTTCCGTGGCACCGTGATCGTCGCCATCGACGCGGCGGCCCGGACGCACCAGGGCGCGCCCAGTCCGGCCTCGGCCGAGATGGCTCGCAAGATCACCGCAGCGCTCGACGCCGCGTGACGGGGTCATGACTACTTCGATGAGCAGGGTGACGCGATGGGTCGAGCAAAATGCCCATCCGCTGGCCGGCGCCGGGCCGGAGGATCCGCTCGACGATGTGGCACCGCCGTACAAGATGATAGGCGCGGCAACCGTTGTCGCATTGGGCGCGGCGACGCGGGACGCGCATGAGCTGTCCGTCGTCGCACATCGGAGGGTGCGCCATCTGGTGGAGCACCAGGGATTTCGCAGCCTCGTGCTCGAGGGGGACGATGCGGCCAGCACGGCGATCGACGAGTACGTGCGCACCGGGTCCACGGCACCACCGCGTACACCTTCCCCTCTCCCGCAGCGGATTTCGCCGAGGTGACGCTCGGCGCCCCGGATATCGCCGCCTTTGCGCTGGATCTGCGATCGCCGCACCGAACGAGGTGCGAACCCGGCTGGATGGTCCGGCGAAGACTCGCCGATCGAGCGGGTCGCACCGATCAGCGGTCGGTGAGCCGACCGCCCGCGGCGCGCCACTGCACCAGTCCGCCGCTCATGTTCACGGCGTCGAAGCCGTTGTCCACCAGCAGATTCGCTGCGCCGGCCGAGCGGAGGCCGCCGGTGCAGAACGCGATGAGCAGACGATCGTCGGGGAATTCCGGACAGCGTTCGAGCAGCACCTCGAGGGGTGCGTGGACGGCGCCCGGAATATGGACCCGATTCCACTCGAAGTGGCGTCGCACGTCGACGACCAGTGCGCCGTCCTCGACGAGCGCGATCGCCTCGGCCGCGGTGACGGCGGGTGGTCTGCGCAGATAGTGCCGGATGCTCATCGCGGTGCGCGCCTCCTGTCGAGCGTGGACCGCGTGCCGATCGCGACCTCACAACCTTCAGTTTAGCTGAAGGTTAGTCCAGCGTGGACATCACCCGCACCATGTGGACTCGCAACGCCTCCGCCAGATCCGGGTTCCGCTCGGTGAACTCCGCATCGAGCCGCGCCACCACGTCCGCCGCCCGGACCAGCAGCGCCTCCCCCTCGGCCGTGACCCGCAGCGTCGACGCCGCCCCGGCCTGAGCGGTGCCGTCGTCGACGAGGCCGGCCTCGACGAATCGCGCGACCGCGGTGTGCGCGCTCTGCACCGTGATCCGGGAACGTCGGGCGAGCTCGCTGAACGAGATACCGGGCAGGCCGCGAATATGCCCCAGCAGTCCGTATTTGCGGGTCGTCAAACCCAGCGGCCGCAGGGCGTCGGCGAACGCCGCCTCCCACACCCGGCTCACGGTGAGCAGTGTGATCATGGGACTGAACGGGGGCGTCTCGGACATGGAGGCAGGCTACCGACGCGCGTCGCGGCCCTGGACGGTTCGTGGCGCGATGGGCTCGCCGCCAGCGGCTGGCAGACCGCGGCCAGACCCGGAGATCAACTCCGGGTCGAACTGGAGGTCACCGACGTCCGCCGGTCGAAATCCCGCAACCCGATCCATGGTGCCGACTGCGACACCGATGGAGGTGCGACACCGATGGAGGTGCGACGCGGCCGGATGGGCGCACAACACCCGGCCGTTCTTCGCGCGAACCTCGGTGCCGACGGGGGAAGACCCGAAACACGGCGAGGTGTGCACGACCGATTCGGCTCCAACACCGCGAATCGACCTGTGGTCGTGCGTAGTTCGCTGTCAATCGCGGATATCGAACCCGCCGGACCTCAGACAGGCAGTGAAGGAGTCCCATTCGCCGGGGGTGAACAGCAGAGCGGGGCCGGTGCGGTCCTTCGAGTCGCGAACGGCGACTGCGGCATCGCCGAGGTGAGCGATCTCCACGCAGTCGCTGCCGTCGCTGCCGCGCGCCAGTCCGCAAGGGCTGCGATGCTAGTTACCGGCATACTCATTGGCGATTCTTCGGATCATCCTCTTGGTGTCGTCCTCGCTCGATGACAACGCCCGAAGCTCGTCCAAAGCACTCTGATACGAGCTGACCACGGTGTCGTTCTCAACGAACAGCCCGCCGTTGAAGCTCTCGGTATAGATCATCGGTGCCTCCGGCAGGCGACCGGAGTTCAGTGGCGGAAACTCGAGCAGCACAAACGACTGGAGCACCAGGCCCGGATGCGTACCGACATCGAACGGAATTGCTCGGATAGACACATTGGGCAGGCTCGCGGCCTCCACAAGGTGAAGCAACTGTTCGAGCATGACGTCACGTCCACCGGCCTGATGCCGAAATACCGACTCCGACAACAGCACTTCCAGGGTGAAGCCTGGTTCGGACAGTTTGCGCTTGCGACCAGCGACGATCTCGACGTGCTGTTCGACCTCCGACCTGGACAACGTTGGATCCGAGGTCTCGACTATCCATCGGCGATAACCACGGGTCTGCAGCAGACCGGGCACCAACGTGAGTTTGTAGGTCGCTATCTTCGAGCATGCCTGTTCGAGACTCATGAAGTGATTGAAGTTCGGGTTTACGACATCAGAGAAGGCCCGCCACCAGAAGTTGGAATCATCTCCTCGCGCCGCCTTTATCTCTTGAAGTAGGCCCTGCACCTCAGCTTTGGCCTCGGTATCGGCGGCGTAGAAGTCCAACAGCTCTCGAAATTGCGCCCGGCTGATGCGAACGGGACGCCCTTCCTCCAGGCGACCGATCCCCTGTTTCGATACGTCGATCGCCAATCCAGCGGCGAGCTGACTCTTCTGCGCCGCTGCCCGCAATTCGCGCATTCGGCGGCCGAGCGCCCGCCGGGGAAGGGTGGTCCCACCTGCCATAGTTAGCCTCCCTATCGAGTGCGGTCCAGTACGGACCTATCTGTGCTGGACCGCCCCATACTGGACGCCCGGCGATCTGCCGAAACGAGCCGAATTTCGCGGTCCGTACGTGTGTTCTTGGTGTGTACTGAATGCACCCCGATGACCGGGAAGACCCGGAACACACAGCCGCACAATCATTCTCGGCACAGCGAGCGGCAGCGGTCCGGGACACCACCGCATAGCACTGACGCGACACGCGTGGTGGCTCTCAGCAGCCTCGGTCATCGGGCCGACCACACAGCGAAGGTTCGAAACGATGACGAATACGGAAGTAGCACAACTGGATACAGCGGAATCAGATACGAGAACATCCCCACACAGCGATTTCACGATCGTAGCACCGCCCAGCGTGTGTGGATACGCCGAAATCGAACTGGCGCACGAACAGATGCGGCGCCATCGCGGCTGCCGGATTCACGCGTGCGCGTGGAAGGCGGCGGCATATCAGACCCTGGTCCGCGCGGGGCGGCTCGCGCCGCAGTCGACGACACCCCGGCAGCGGGCCGCCCAGCGCGCCATCAGCTTCCCCGCCCTCCCGGCTGAGCCGCCTACCGATTCGGCGCCCACACCACAGACCCTGCGCGACGTGCTCGACCGGCTCTCCGACCTGGCCTTACCGAATCACGAACCGAGCCGGACACCGCGCCACTCGCCGTGAGCGAGTTCCGCACCGAGGCGGGCGGCTGGCAGGCGATCTGGCGGCGACATCGTCAGCGAATACGAATCCTTCTGGTACGCGACATATCCCATACGGAACCAATCCTGACGGCGGCCGCGGCCACCGCACCCGATCTGGCGGATATGCGCGATCGGCTACCGGAGCTGTCGCCGCTGTGGGATGCGATTCGGCACGAATACTGGGCCGGCCTGCGCCACGGTCAACTCACCGGCGAATCGGCGGGCCCGTCCGGTCCGCCCCACATCACCCCATCCCACGACCGATCACCGAAAGGCGTTGTATGACAGAGGACGACTCGGCCGACCGGATCCGCCCGCTCGGCGATCGGGCCGCTCGCGCGGGTTACCGGCTGATGCGCGATCCCGCCCGCCCGGACACCTGGATACTGCTCGACGCGGCGAGCGGTGAACCCGTCCACTCGGAGTCTTCCCTCGATCGGATCGAAGAATGGCTGAACGAGTGAACGGGCAGGAGCGCCCGCTATCCGGAGTTCACGGGCGTGGGTGGTCGCCGTTTCGCACCTCGGCGATGGTGCGGGTGATCATATCCCGCACCTGTGCGGTCATCCGGGAAGAATCGGTCGGCTTGATCCGGATGACACGGTCGCCGAAGCTCGCGTACCTGCCGTCGTCGATGAAGTCGATGATCTGGAAATCCTTGCGTCCCTTGGTATGCCGATTATCCGGACTGCCCCACGGATACGCGGCGATATGGAAGGTCGCACTGGTCGGACGGTTGAGGAACCGGGACAGCTGCTCCTTCGGGCCGACCACCCAGGGATCGCGCACGTGCGGGATGGGGGCATCCAGATCCTCGATCGGGACCGACAGCGGTTTTCCCTGTCCCGCAGCACAATCGGGAAGTGCGGCGATCACCGCCCCGGCGACCCGATCGGCAGCCAGATACGACAGGCGCACCGGGCCGCCGACGGTGTCCTCCGGCCCCGGATCCTGCACCGCGATCGCGCCTTCGCGGTCGTTCACGGCCGCGTGGATGCGGATCTTGTGCTCACGGCGCGGACCACGAAACCCGGCGATCTCGATCCGGACCTCCGGAGCGAGCATGACCTCCACCGCCCGTTCGAGATCCGGATCCACCTGTGGGAGCAGGGTTTCGGCGACCCGCTTGCGGGTCCGCTCCACATCCGAGACGGTGGCCTCGTCGACGAAACGGTGTGCCAGCGGATACGGCAGCACATCCCGTCCGGTGCAGTCCCAGAGCACGCGGAACTGGGTGGCGTCGAAGCGCCACTGCCTGCCATTGTTCATCGACCCGAACCCCTACCCACAGCCGCCGCTACTCACCGATGACCGGAGGTACGGTCTTCGGGAGCGCCGGGATACCCGTCAACTCGTCGCCGTTCTCCTGATTGATCAGGTAGTCCGCGACACTCTTGGTGCGCTCTTCTTCCTTCTCGCCCTTACCGCGACCCGCGCCGCCACCCATACCGGGCATACCGCTCGCCCCGGCACGGCTCGCGGCCGAACCGGCGCGCCCGGCGGACGCGGCATTCGGTGTGGCCGCCAACGGAACACTGGCGCCGGCGCCCGGCGCGCTCGATCCGCTCGAGCCACCGAGGCCGCCGCCCGCGCCGCCCGGCACGGACGAACCACTGCCCGATCCGAGCGAATTCGGATCGACCCCAGCGGCGTTCGTGGCCGCCGAGGGATCGGTCTTCGCCTGATCACTCGGATTCTGCGAACCGTTCTGATTCTCGGACGGGTTGTTCGATTGCGGGTTCTGCGAATTCGGGTTCTGATCCTGATTCGGGTTGTTCGGCCCGTTCTGGTCACCGCCCGGCACCGGCTGGCCCGGATTCTTTCCGCCGGGAGGCCAGGTCGTCGACGGCGGCGGCTGATCGCCCGGCCCCGGCTGGTGCTGATTCGGCTTCGGAATGACCGGCACGCCGGTGTCGCTCTCGTGAACGACCGGGGCGTAGACGGTGGTGAGGACCCGCTTGGCCTCGGCGTAGGCGTTGTCGTACGCCGTGACGTCGTCACGCCAGCCGCGCCCGGTCACCAGGCTGAACGCGTTGTTCACCCCCGAACGATGGCTCGGCACATGCGGCACAAGCGCTTTGGTCGGCGCCAGGCCGGTCGCCAGTTCGGACAGCTTGTTACTGGTGAGCGCGGCGGCCTTGGCGACCTTCGACGCTTGCGTGGTGTAGTCGGTGACCGACTGCGCCGCGGCGTTGCGCGCCTCGCCGCGCCAGACATTCTCGTTGGTGACCTTGGACCACGCCTGCTGATAGGTCGTCAGCGACGTCGTCTCCTGGGTGCCGATCTTGTCCCAGGCGTCCTTCAGATTGGTCACCGACTCCAGATTGATCTGGTCGACCTTCGTGCGCAACGCGGCGAGATCGTGCTTCTCGAAATTGTCGGTATCGACCACGGAAGGCTTGCGGAAGTCGCCGTCGAATCCGATCGCCCGCGCCTTACCCCGGACATCGTCGCGGGTGTGGTTGTAATCGGTTTGCAGGTCACCCGCATTCGAGACACGGTTGGTATCCCTGTCCTGCGTGAGATTTGTCAGCAAGCGTCCGGCCAAGCTGCCGAGTTGATCACTCAGAAACGCCATCACTACCTACCCGAGTTGATCTGGCCGGCGGCATCCACATCCTGGCCGGTGAGATGTTTGATGGATTGGACCATGACCTCGCGCATGTTCCTGACTACTTCCGCGTGTTCCTTGATGACCGCGTCGATCGAATTCGGCTCACCAGTGCCCTGCTTCTGGAATGCGCCTTCGAGGGCGTGACCCATGTCGAAGTCACCAAAGCCGGATACACGCTTGGTCAGCTCCACTACGGTCAGAATGTCCTGTAGGTCGGTGAGGCGCTTATCACAGGCCGTGAGGCACTCGCGAGCTACGGCTTCATTATCGAGATACAACGCGCCCGCGCGAGCCTGTTCCGCGTATCGCTTCCATTGATCGGACTCTGAACTCATCTCGACGTCATCCCCTCCCAGTCACAATCAGCTCGGCAATACCGGAACTATCTGTTCACCAACACTATTCAGCGAATGGCACGGATCCCCGGAGTTATCCAAGGCCAGGCTCCCGATCACTGTCAGCTCGATGGCTCCTTGACCGCTCGGGAAAACGACATCACAAGTCAGATCCTTCGTCGCCCCGTCAACGCGAAATTGCTGCCCTGCTCTTCCAGCGATTGTTACGCCTTGGACGTCTACGTTGCCTTCCTTGCCAGTGACCTCTTGGACCGAGTGGTTACCGGAGAGCACAGCGAGCGTGTACTGCTTGCCCTTCCAGTTACAGATCTCCCACCCGCTCTGGTGCACGCCGGCGATCCCGCTCTGCTTCGTCGACGGGTCCACCCCGGCCCGCCGCAGGACGTCATCGGGGATCTGGGTGCAGGGGTCCCACAGGGTGGCGGTCGCGGCACTCGTCGCGGGATCGGCCGAGCTGTTCCCATCCCCGCTGTTACAGGCCGCCAGCACCGGCACGACGGCCGCGAGCAGGACTATCGCAAGACGGCGAGCCACCATCCGCCCCCCTTCGGTTCGATCGTGGTACACCTGGTCAGCCGACTTTATCAAACCGGCTCCGGCGGCAGCGACCGCAAGTCGGGGCCCGCTCGGACCGCCGGCGGGGGAGCGACCGGCAGCTCGGGCGGCATCGGCGGCGAGTGGCCGATTCGTCCGGATGATCCAGTCCCCGTGCGCATTCCGCCGTCCCGCGTCCCTCGCGGGCGCGCGATCGAGACGCGCACCCGATCACCACTCGGCGCATCCGCTCGTGCCCTTGTTAACGAATCATGAGGGAAGCCCTATTGTGAACAATAGTGTTCGTAGAACTTGGGAGTACGCGATGAAAGTTCTGACCGGCCGGAAATGCCTGATCACCGGCGCGGCCAGCGGAATCGGGCGGGCCACCGCGCTGGCGGCCGCTGCCCAGGGGATGCGGCTGGTCCTGACCGATATCGACGCCGCGGGCCTGGCCGATACGGCAGCACTGGTCCAGGCCGCGGGCGGCACGGTGCTGAACACCCGCACCCTCGACGTCTCCGACTACGAGTCCGTCACCGCATGGGCCGATCAGGTGCACGACGAGCACGGCAGCCTCGACGTGGTCATGAATATCGCCGGTATCGCCGCCTGGGGCACGGTGGAGAATCTCGAGCATCGGCATTGGAAGTCGATGGTCGACGTCAATCTGATGGGCCCGATCCACATCATCGAGAACTTCGTGCCGCCCATGGTGCGCGCCGGACGCGGCGGACATCTGGTCAACGTCTCCTCGGCCGCCGGACTCCTCGCACTGCCCTGGCACGCGGCCTACAGCGCATCGAAATTCGGCCTGCGCGGCGTCTCGGAGGTACTGCGCTTCGATCTGGAGCGGCACGACATCGGCGTGAGCCTCGTGGTGCCCGGTGCGGTCCGGACGCCGCTGGTCGGGACGGTCCAGATCGTCGGGGTCGATCGCGAGGATCCGCGCGTGCAACGGATCGTGAAGCTGTTCGAGGGATATGCGGTCACCCCGGAGAAGGTCGCCGACCGGATCATCGCGGGGGTGCGGCGCAATCGCTATCTGGTGCACACCTCGCCCGATATCCGGATCGGCTACTGGTTCGCGCGAAAATTCGCCTGGCCGTACGAGATGGTCGCGCGATTCGCCAACCGCCGATTCGACACACTGCTGCCCGCGAGTTCGCCGGCCACTCAGTAAGGGGTCACACAGACCACGAAATGCCGTTCGCTGTAGACGAATCCGCGATCACCGCTCGAACAGCTGTTGACATCGGCGGTGCCGTGCTTGACCTCGACGACCCGCACCCGTCCCGGAACAGCGACCGCGCAGTCGACCGGCTTCGGGCTGCCGTCGGCGACGTTCATGCAGGCGCCGGTGACCCAGTTGTAGTCCAGGCACAGTGTGTCGGTGGCGCCCCCGGGCAGCGTCTCGGCGACGGACTTGTCCGCGTCGCCCGGGCAGTGCGCGCCGTCGGCGACCTTGGTGGTGACCCGGTAGCGCGAATCCTTGCTCTCACAGCTGGACTTCTGTACCGGAGCGCCGCCGTCGGGCGCCGGGGCGACGAGTCCCGCGACACAGTCGCCCACCGCCACCGGCTCGGCCGGATGCTTCTCGTCGGCGCCCTTGTTCAGCACCAGCGGCTCCTCCGGATGGGCGGAGGTGGCGGCCGCGCTGGGCGATGCCGCCGGGGTCTCGGCGGCCACCGGCACCGCGCTGGTGGACCTGACCACTTGCGTTGCCGCGGTGTGTGTCTCATCCGAGCCGTGCCGGTTCGCGGTGAACGACAACGCCGCCGCGATCAGGCATGCCGCCGACAACGCGGCAGCGATTACGAAACCCGTGAGAGTGACACCGGCCTGAACACGTCGGCGCGACACGTACCCGTCCTCCAGAGTGGTAACACTTCGAACCACCCGGAACGATGATCGAAGAACACTTGCGATTAGCAGCCCGCTTTGCAGCCCTCGGAAATGCATACACCATCCGAGCGGTCCCGTCGAGGCAGCGGGCTGGCAAATAGAAATCTTTCATTTTCACTCAACCGCTTGATTACAATTGCGCAACAATACCTTTCACGGGGTTCCGGAATTTCCAAGTCTGGCAATTAGCGTTCGACGCGATATTGTCACCTTCCGTCCGGACCGCTCGGCCGGAAGTTCTCGTGAGAAGGAATCTCGAATGAAGTTCGGCACGTTCGCCGTAACCTCGATCCTGGCAGCGGCCGCGGTCGGGATCAGTGCGGGAACCGTGAATGCCAGTCCATCGGCCGCCCCGCCGGCCGCCGCCAAAGAGATCACCGCATCCGGAGTCGAACAGGGAGTCGGCTATCACGCTGTACTCAGCGACTTTTCGCGGGTGCTGACCACGGTCGTCGATCATGGACGATTCGAAGTCAACCACGACGCCACCGCCGTCGACCTGAAGTCCGACAACGGCACCTCCCTCGTCACGGTGCCGCTGGCGTACAAGGTCAAGGGCACGACGGTGCACGTCGCGCAGCACATCAGCGAGGACGGCCACAAGGTCGTGCTCGAACCCAAGGCCACGGCCACCGAGATCGGTGAGATGCAGCCGATCAACTCGATGGCCCGGCTGACCAACGAAATCAATCAGAACGTCGTCGGCATGGTGATCGGCGGCGTACTCGGCGGCCTCATCGGCACCGTGCTGGGCATGGGCTTCCTGAGCATCGTCACCGGGCCGATCGGCTTGGTCATCGGCGCCATCGCCGGTGGCTACGCCATGGGCGGCCAGCCGTTCATGGACGCGGTCAACGCGGTCGTCAGCGGACAGCCCTGATCGTCACCGGTGTCGTGGGGCGAACCGCGCCGCCCCGCGACACCGGGTACGGGTTTTTCGGACATCGGGGCTTACTGCTTGCACCACCGGCGAATTCGTGGCTCAATCCGAAGAATGGCCGGCGAACCGCACAGATGGGTCACGACAGCCGAGACCGATACGGTCGTGCTGCGAGATCTTGCTTCCGGACGTGCGGTGGAGATCGTGCGGCCCGATGAGCAGGAGCTGCCGGAGCCGCTGCTGCGCGAGGTCGAGACGCTGGTCTTCGACTGGGCCAATCTGCTCACCCAGTACGACGCCTGGTCGGATATCCACGCCCTGTACCGGCGTGAGCCCGATACCGTCTTCCGCGCGCTGAGCTGGCTGCTGGCACTGTGGGCGGTGGTCGGCGAGACCCGGGTCGGCAAACCCGCCGATGCCATCATTCGCGATCTCGACTATCGCGGGGGCTGGCGGGAGATACACAGCGCCGAGGACGAACGTATCTGGACCGGACTGACGCAGCGGGTACGGCTGGGTGGCATCGCGGCCCTCACCGAGGACCCGCGCGCACTGCGCGCCTATTACGACGCCTGGACGGAATCCGCCGACATCGGCCCGATGCTGTTGCAGCACACTCTGATTCACCTGGACGCACTGAGCCAGGACATGGACCGGGCGGGAATCCGGGCACGTGGACTCGCCGCCGGGCTACTCGATCACACCGAACCCGATCCGGGGCCGCGGCGGCGGCTGTGTTTCCGGCCGTCGCGGCCCGACGATCCGGACGGGTTACGCGACCTCGGCTGAGGCCGGATCGGCCCCGGGGTGCAGGCGACGGAACCTACTGCCGTGGAACACCAGCGGTTCGTGCTCCGAGCGCGTCGCCAGGCGCGTGATCCGCACCAGGACGACCTGATGATCACCGGCCGACACCTGAGCGTGCACGGAGCCCTCCAGCCACGCGGCGGCGCCCCCGACGAAGATCGAATCGCCTGCTCCACGGCTCAATTCGACATCACGGAAGCGATCACCGTCGCGGCTGCTCATCTTCTGAGCGGCCACGTCCTGATGCGCGCTGAGCAGACTCAGGCCGAGCCGCCGGGCGCCGACGAGTGTGGGCCAGGTGGTCGAGCTGTTCTGTACACAGAACGAGACGAGCGGCGGATCGAGGGAAACCGGTACGAAGGTACTCACCACGAGGCCGGCCGGTGCGCCGTCGGCTTCGGCGCACACCGCGACCACGCCGCTGGGGAAATGCGCGAAGGCGCGGCGTAAACCGGCGCTGTCGGAGGGTATTTCGATCAGTTCAGACATGAGTTACCACTTCTCGGCGAACGTCGCGGGTCAGATGACCCCGTGCAGCGGGGGTGCGGTGCCGTTCAGCACCGCGCGTCCGATGTGCTGGTACTTCCAGCGCACCGGATCGTGCAGGGTGTGGGTGCGGGCGTTGCGCCAGAACCGATCGAGATTCAGATCGGCTGCCGCACTGCGGGTCCCACTCACCTCGAACAGAGCGCTCGACACCTCGTTCGCGGCCCGGTCCGCGGTGATCTTCGCGGTCGCGACGGCGACCGAGGACGCGGCCACGAGTTCGGCGGCCTCCTCCGGCTCCAGCGAGCCGGAACTCGTCAGCGCGACACTGTGATCCACCGCCCGTGCCGCCACCTCGAAGGTGGCCTCGGCCGCGGACACCTCGACCACGAGCTCTCCGATGCGCTGAATCACCAAGGGATCCTCGCTCGCCCGCTCGACCCCGGCCTCGAACCACGGCCGGCTGCGAGTGCGCACGAAATCGGCCGCCGCGTCCAGTGCGCCCCGCGCGATCCCCACATCGATCGCCACGTGCAACAACTGGGCGAAGGAACCGAATCCGGTCGGCGCGCGCACCGCCGCGTCGCGGGCGATCAACTGGTCCCCCGCGACCCGCACCGCGTCCAGCGTGACCGTACCGCTGCCCGTGGTGCGCTGGCCGATCCCGTTCCAGTCGTCGACGATGGTCACGCCCGCGGTGTCGGCGGGCAGGAAGGCGATGTACTCACCGGGTTCCAGGCCGCTGCGCCGGGCCGGATCGTCCAGGCGGGTCAGCACGGCGAGCACATCGGCGAACAACGAACCCGTGCAATAGTATTTGGCGCCGTCGATCCGGAAGCCGTCGTCGTCCGGCCGCAGCGTGGTGCCGACCTCGGCCACGGTGGCGCCGCTCCGCTCCGATTGCGCATTCGCGATCCGCGCGCCCGCCAGCACCCGTCCGAAATAGCGCTCCCGCTGGGCGCGAGTTCCCGCCAGCCGCAACAGATTCAGATAGACGAAATGACTGTGCGGTATCTGCGCGATATTCGGATCCGCCACCGCCAGCAACCGGAACACCTCGGCGACCTCACTCGGCGGCAGATCCGCGCCACCGAATTCCGCCGGCACCGACACGGCGAGCAAACCGCTGGCCGAGAGCCGATCCAATTCGTCGTAGGGCAGTTCGCGGGCACTGTCGCGGCGGGCCGCGGTCAGCGCGAATTCCGCGGCCAGCGCGGCCGCCGTCTCGCGCGCCTGGGCCACCGAGGTGATCCGCCCGGCGGCGACGGCAGTCATCGACTCGCCGCCAATTCGGGTTCGCGCTGTGCCTCCAACTCCCGGACCAGCGGCAGCACCTTCCGACCGAAGTACTCGATCTCCTCCTGGAAGTGCAGGAAACCACCGAGGATCAGATCCACCCCCAGATCGCGGTAGGCCACGATGCGCTCGGCGATCTGCTCCGGAGTTCCGATCAGCTGGGTGCGGAAGCCGTCGTTGTACTGGACCAGATCCTCGTAGGTGGAATCGGCCCACATCCCCTTACCGTCCTTGGTGGCGGAACCGGCCTGCTGCACGGCATCCCGGAACCCCTCGACGGCGGGCCTGTTGGCCTTCTCGATGATTTCGCGGAGAGTATCGCGGGCTTCTTTCTCCGTGTCGCGGGCGATGATGAATCCGTTCAGGCCGAATTTCACCTCGCGATTGTTCGCCCGCGCGACGGCCCGCACATCGTCGATCTGCTCGACGACGCCGTCGAAATCCTTGCCGTTGGAGAAGTACCAATCGGAGAACTTGCCCCCGTTGCGGCGGGCCGCACTGGAGTTACCGCCTTGGAACAGTTCGGGATTCGGGCGCTCCGGGGTATTCAGCGGCTTGGGCTTGAGAGTGAAGTCGCGTATGCGATAGAAATCTCCGGCGAAGTTCACGTTGTCCTCGGTCCAGATCTTGCGGATCACCTCGAGGAATTCGGCGCTACGACGGTAGCGCTCGTCGTGTTCGAGCCACGGCTCGCCCAGAGCCTGGAATTCGCCGGCGAACCAGCCGGAGACGACATTGATGGCGAAGCGGCCATTGGAGAGGTGGTCGGCGGTGGCGCCGAATTTCGCCAGCACGGCCGGATGCCACAGCCCCGGGTGGATGGCAGCGATCACCTTCAGGCGCTCGGTCGCGCCGAGCAGCGCCAGGCTGAACGAGGTCGATTCGTGCTGGAATTCGGCACCGTAGGAGGCGGTGTAGCGGACCTGGGACAGCGCGTAGTCGAAACCGTTGCGCTCCGCGGTCTGGGCGAGCTTCTTGTTGTACTCGAAATCCCAGCTGGTGCGCTGTTCGATAGCACTGGTGACCAGGCCGCCGCTGACATTGGGGACCCAGTAGGCGAACTGCGTCTGCTCGGCGATCTTCTCCGTTGTCATCGGCTCTCCAAGGGTGCGGTGGGGACGGGTGCGGTCTGAGCGCCGGATGCGGCAACCAGGCATCCGGCGCTCAGACCAGCTCAGCACCGAGGTCCTGCGGCGACGAGGATTTGAATCCGCAGGAACAAATCGCCGGTGCGGGTTTACACCGCCGCCGGTTCGTAGGTGGAACGTTCGAAGCGGCCGGCCGGCTGGAAACGCGAGACCAGTTCGTCGGCGTTCTCGCCGGTGATGGCCTCGAGCAGGCCGTCGGCATCGGCCAAGGAGTTGATCTCCAGGAGCGGCTGCGGCTTGTGCAGGGTGCTGACCAACGTCGACGCGACTCGCTGATCGACAGCCGCGGCGGCGAAGAACTTGCCGCCGATCTCGGCGAATTCCGGATCGCTCAGGAACAGGCGGGTCACCTTGTTGGCGGCATCCGAGCGCGCGGCCAGGAAATCGTTGTACTGCTCGGTGATCCAATCGGCGTCGAAGGCGCCCTCGTGCGCGGCCGCCGCGGCCACCAGCCGCTGTGCCTGGATAAGGCCGCTCTGCGCGCCCTGCCCGGCGATCGGATCGTAGGCGACCGCGGTGTCACCGAGCGCCGCCACCGGATGGCCGCTCGCGGTGACCCCCACGCCCCGGCGCACCACCGGACGCACCGCGCCCTTGAGCCAGGAATGCGGATCCTCCTCGATGACCTGCGCGGACTGCACCTCCGGCAGATCCCAGTCGATGTAGTCGCGGTACAGATCCTTGGCGATCTGCAGCGCCGACGCCGCCGAATCGGCCTTGGCGAACCGCTCGTCCCAATCACTGCCCGGACGGGCCCAGGCCAGGAACGCCCAGGTCGGACCGGCGTCCTTGTGCAGGTACGGGCCCCACCACGCCTCGCCCTGATCGGCGAAGATGGAGAACAGGCTGTGCGCGCCGCCCTCGGTGGAACGGTGCGCGAAAACCTCGGGGCCGTAACCCAACCCCTTGACCGTGACGGTCAGCAGATGGCGCTGCGGCGCGTCGTAGACCGAACGCTCCTCGTCGATCGGGAACAGCTCCGACAACCCGCCCTTACCGGTGGCGACCAGTGTCAGATCGTTCTCCCCGGCGATGCGGTCCAAGCTGTCGGTGTCCACCCGGTCCACCACGAACGTGCCACCCTGCTCGAGGAAGGTGGTCAGGCGCTCGTCGGCTTTGAGGCGGGTGTCGACGGCGAGGCCGACGAAACCGTCGAAGAAGCCGTCGAAGCCGATCAGCTCCGGACGCTCCCGGCCCGGACCCGCGATCCGCACACTCAGACCGGTGTGGTTCGGCGCCCGATCGGCGTACGTGTCGAGCCCCAGGGCGGATTCGGCGGCCTGCGCCTCACCGAAGACCAGGGCCGTGCCGGTGGCGGGCACGTCATCGCGCAGGCTCTTCTGATCACGGTCGCTGTAGATGGTGACGTCGAAGCCGGCGCGCTGGAGTCCCAGAGCGGCGGTGACACCGGCGATACCGGCTCCGACTATGGCTGCGGTGCGTTTCGAATTCTGTTTCGTCATAACGAAATACTGCGCCGGTCAGCGGCTTTCGTTGACAGTTGCGATCACCGGGAATCGATGTCGGCGCGCCGCCGCGCTCAGCTCGCTCCCACCGCGGAATCCGGCCGGACCTGTTCGTCCGGCAGCACCGTCGAGCCGGGTCCACCCAGGCGGTAGCGGGCGCCGCGATGCTCGTCGGGCAACCGGTCGCCCGCGCCGAACAGCGCGTTGCGCAGTGTGCCGGGCACGTACTCGCGTGGATAGGCACCGCGCTCGGTCAGCACCGGAATCACGTGTTCGACAATGTCTTCGAAGGTGCCCGGCGTAATCGCGTAGGCCAGGTTGTAGCCGTCGATATCGGTATCGTCAACCCACTCCTGCAGCCGATCGGCCACGGTCTCGCCGGACCCGACGAAAACCGGTCCCATACCGCCGATTCCGGCCCAGGCGGCGATATCGCGCACCGTCCACTCCCGGCCGTCGTCGTCGAATTCCTGGAAGGCGGCCACCGCGGAGCGGATCGCGTTGCTGTTCACCTCGCCGATCGGATCGTCGAGGTCGTAGCGAGACAGATCGATACCCATCCAGCCCGACATGAAGACCAGCCCGCCCTCGACGCTGGCGTAGGACCGGTACTCGTCGTACTTGGCCCGTGCCGCCTCGTCGGTGGCGTCGGTGATGATCGTCGCCAGCGCGTAGACGCGGGCGGAGTGACGATCACGCCCCGCGGCCTCGAGTGCCTCGCGCACTCGCGACACCGTCTGCGCCAGTACTCGCTTCGAGGGCGCCGCGACGAAGATGGCCTCGGCGTTCTCGGCCGCGAAGGCGATACCGCGCGGGGAGGCCCCGGCCTGGTAGATCACCGGAGTGCGCTGCGGTGAGGGCTCCGACAGATGGATGCCCGGCACGGTGAAATGCTTGCCGTGGTGCCCGATGTGACGCACCTTCGCCGGATCGACGTAGATGCCCTGTTCCCGGTCGCGTACCACCGCGTCGTCGGCCCACGAACCCTCCCAGAGCTTGTACAGCACCTCGAGGTATTCGTCGGCGTGGTTGTAGCGCTCGTCGTGGTCGAGATGTTCGGATTCGCCCATATTCGCCGCGGCCGAGGGCAGATACCCGGTGACCACGTTCCAGCCCAGCCGTCCGTTGGTCAGATGGTCCAGTGTCGACAACCGGCGCGCGAACGGGAAGGGATGTTCGAATCCGGTACCCGTGGTGATGCCGAAGCCGAGATGTTCGGTGACCGCCGCCATCGCCGAGACCAGCAGCAGCGGATCGGCGACCGGTACCTGGGCGCCCTGGCGCAGCGCCGCGATGTCGTTGCCGCCGTACACGTCGTAGACGCCGAGGACGTCGGCGATGAAGATGCCGTCGAATCGGCCGCGCTCCAGCAGCTTCGCGAGTTCGGTCCAGTAGCCGATCTCGGTGTATCGATGCGACTGATCGCGCGGATGACGCCACAGTCCCGGGGACTGGTGGGCCACGCAGTTCATGTCGAAGGCGTTGAACCGGATCCGCCGGGTCATCGCCGCACCTGCCCGTCGCGGCTGCCCGCGCTCCACGCGAACGGCAGGTCGGCGCCGTTGAGCAGATGGTCACCGATCGAACGGGCCTTCTGGATCGCCGGATTGTGGACCGAGATCGTGCGGGCGTTGCGCCAGTGCCGGTCCAGGCGCAGATCCTCGGAGGTGATCGAGGCCCCGCCGACCTCGAACAGCTCGGTGGTGGCGGACAGCACCGTATCGATCACACCGAGTTGTGCTCGGGCCGCGGCCAATTCGACCGCATCCAGGGCGGCCTCGTCCTGAGCTCCCGCGTCGAGCACCCCGTCCAGCAGGTCCGCGACGGCCAGCACGCTGGCGCGCGCGCCGAAGGAGGCGGCCGACAGCTTGCCGATCACCTGCTGCACCAGCGGATCGTGGCGCGGCAGATCGGCGACGGAATGGGTGTAGCTGCGGGTGCGGTCGGCGACCCAGGCCCGCACATCGGATTCGGCGCGCTGCGCGATTCCGGCGAGCACCGCGAGCTGGACCAGCTGCAGATACGAGGTCGCGTAGGTACGGCCGGCCTCACCGTAGCCGGGGCCGAGCACCCGGTCCGCGGGCACGCGCACATCGTTGAATTCGGTGGTGCCGCTGGCGGTCAGGCGCTGTCCGAAACCGCCCCAGTCGTCGCTGCGGCGCACACCGTCAGCGGTGGCGTCCACCAGGACCGACACCCGATCGCCGTCGCGATCGGCGGCGACGAGCACGTAGTCGGCGTAGAGCGTGCCGGTGCTGTAGTACTTGGTGCCGTTGAGCAGCCACTCACCGGCATCGCCCGGCGTCAGCGTGGTCCGGTAGCGATCGACGGCGCCGACGCCCGGCTCGGTGATCGCATTTCCCACCAGCACACCGGATCCGGCCGCACGCAGCCAGTGCTCGCGCGCGGGGCCGGGCTCGGCGAGCAGCTGATCCTCGACGAAGGAGAAGTGCACCCGAAGCGCCTGGGGCAGATTGGATTCCGCCGCGGCCAGATCGATCAGCAGCCGGAACAGCTGCCGCACGCTGACCCCGAAGCCACCGTATTCGGCCGGGACCCGCAGTGCCCCGAAGCCGGCCCGGCGAAGCCACTCGACCTCGTCGTAGGCCAGGCGCCGATCGATCTCCCGTTCCACGGCACCGGCCGCGATGCGGTCGAATACCGGTCCGAAGATGTCGTCGAGATCGCGGTCGGAGATCTGCTGCGGTGCTGAGGAGGCCATACCCCGACGATGACCCGCCGCCGCGATTCGCTCACCCGTTACGCGCAGCGGGAACATAATTCGAGGTCCGCTCAGGCGGGTCGCATCCGCAATTCGTCGTGGACGATCCGGGCCGCGGCGGCCATCGCGGCCTCCGCCCCCGGCTGGGTCACCGCGGGCACCCGGGACCGCGTGAGTACCACGACGGCGAGGGTCTGACCGTCGGCGTGCTCGACCACGCCCGCCTCGTGCCGCAGATTCAGCAGCGTACCGGTCTTCGACGACCAGCGGGTGGCGTCGGAACTGAATTCGGGAGCGAGTCGCTGGCGTAACAGATTGTCCGACAACAATTCTCGTACCCGCTCGGCGGCGGCGGGATGGACGGCGCCACCCCGCCACAGTCCACCCAGCAGATCCGTGAACGCGCGAGCGGTGCCGATATTGGCGTGGCTGACGTCGAGTTGCACCACCGGATGCCCGCGCCCGGCGGTCGCCGCCTCGATGGCCAGGGTGTGCGCCAGATGTCCCTGCGCCGGTTCGAACTGTTCGGCTGGGGTGCGGACCAGATCGTCCATCAGATGCCGGACGACGATGCCCTCGTATCCCAGGCGGTGCAGTTCCTGTCCCACCGCGGCCGGTGGAGTCAGGTCGAACAGGGCGTCGGTGGCGTGACCGTCACTGATGGCGATGCTGAGATACAACAGATCGTCGAGGGCGATCGTGGCCGGATGCCGGAACCTGCCCAGTCCGGTCGGTCCCGCGATGGCCCGGCGGCCGGGCGATACCCGGATCGGCATGGCCGGATCGAGTTCACCGCGCACCACGCGTTCCATGGTCGCCAGCGCCAGCGGCACCTTGACCAGGGAGGCGATCGGCAATTCGAGTTCGGCGTCGAATCCGAGTTCGTCACCGGTGTCGAGATCGCGCACGAGAATCGCGCCACGCAACCCGGCATCGTCCAATTCGGCCCGGGCACGGTGCAATGCGGTCGACACTCCCATAGTTCACTCCCGCTCCGCCGGCGCGCCGAGACACCGGGCCAGCAGGTCCGGCGGCAGCGCCCGAATCCGATCCGCGTCCGCGCGCACCCCGGCCGCGACGTCGTAGCCGCGCACCGGTTCCAGCTCGCCGATCGGCCGCCACCGCAACTCCAGCTCCCGGGCCTGCGCCCGCGAGCACAGCAGGAGATCGCCCGCATCGAGCACCGCGGCGACCGCCGCCACCAGCGACGGCGCGACCGCCATCTGTCCCGGGCGCAGGCCGAGGGCGTCGCGTGATCGGATCATGCGATCGCGGATATGCGGCAGATCGTCCTCGGGCTGGATCCAGATCCGCCGCCGCTGCCGCCGGTCGGAAACCCGGACCACGCGCAGACTCTCCAGATAGACCGGACCGTCCGGGAGATCGGCGCCGGCCAGCCCCAACGGCACCCGCCAGACACCCTGATCGGCCGCGACGGCCACGATCGCGGCGCGGACCTCCTGTGTCCGCGCGAGTTCGCCGCGCCGCGCCGGGGCCTCGGGGTGGGGATCGAGGTTGACCGCCAGCCCACGACAGGCCGCGACCAGCCGGGCCAGCGCCACCGGACCGCAGATCTCCGGGACCGCGAGCCGGAAGGGCTGCTCCCGAACCTGATCGGCATGTCGTTCCATGGTCTCGGCGGATTCGACCAGCCGCCGGGCCGAAGGCAACATATCGCGGCCGAACGGGGTGAGAGTGGCGGTGCGCGCCGAGCGATCCAGCAGCCGCGCGCCCAGATGACTTTCCAGCGCGGCGATCCGGCGGCTGGCCACCGACTGCGGAATCCGCGCCGCGGCCGCACCCGCGGTGAAACTACCGAGACCACTCACCGCGACGAACGCTCTGCAGGCCGCGACGAGATCCACGACCGCAGTCTATGCCGAAACAGCATGGAAACCGCCGGAACTGTCTTGGACAGCATCGACGAACGGTGCGAACCTTCCTCCGAGCGCTCACCGTCGTTCCCACGAGAAGATGGATATGCCGATGACTTATCGCTACCGCCGGGGCACCGCCGCGATCGCGGCCGGAGCCACACTGCTGCTGCTGAGCGCCTGTGGCGCCGACCGGGCAGCGACTCCCGCGAGCACATCGACGTCGACCACGGCCACGGTCCCCCTCGACGCGTCGGCGATCAGCGAACTGCACGAGCTGGATTCCCGATTGCACGGCCGGATCGGCGTCTACGCCCTCGACACCGGTTCCGGGCGCACCGTCGAATACCGGGCCGACGAGCGGTTTCCCTATGCCTCGACCTTCAAGGCACTGGCCGCGGGCGCGATCCTGACCACCACCGCCCCGGCCGACCTCGACCGGCGGATCACCTACACCCGCGCCGACCTGGTCGCCAATTCACCGGTGACCTCGCAACACGTCGACCAGGGTCTGACGCTGCGCGAAATCCTCGACGCCGCGGTCAGGTTCAGCGACAACACCGCCGGCAACCTGATGTTCGCGCACCTGGGCGGCCCGGCCGGGCTGCAGCGGCAACTGCGCGATATCGGCGACCAGGTCACCCGGATGGACCGGACCGAGACCACCCTCAACGAGGCCATCCCCGGCGATACCCGCGATACGAGTTCGCCGCGGGCGCTGGCCTCCGACCTCCGGCATTTCACGCTGGATCCGGCTGTGGCCACCGAGGATCGGGATGCGCTCACCGGCATGCTGCGGGCCAACACCACCGGCGGCGAACTGATCCGGGCGGGTGTGCCCGCCGGGTGGACGGTCGGCGACAAGACCGGCGCCGGCGACTACGGCACGCGAAACAACATCGCGGTGGCGTGGCCGCCCGGCCGGGCTCCGATCGTCATCGCGGTACTGACCACCCGCGATCGGCCCGACGCCGAATACGACAACGCGGCCGTCGCCCGCGCCGCGGCCCTCGCTATCGCGGCGCTGGACGGTGGACCCGCCCCGAAGTGATCCCGCCTCGCGGCGAAGCACGTGTTCCCCGGACCAGTGCCGGTCGGTCCGGGGAACACGGCCTTCTCTACCGGCCGATCACTTGGCCGGAGCCGGTGGGTTGAACGGCGAGTTGATGGTGGTGAAGTACTGCGTCGCGGCCAGCAGCGCCACCGGAGCGGTGACCAGCAACTGACCCGCAAGAGTGCCGAGGGCGCCCACCGCGACGATGCCGCCCAAGCAGCCCACCAGGGCCGCCGGCAGAAATCCGCCGAACAGACCGATGATCGCCGCCGCCGCGACGGTCGCGCCCGCGATACCGCCCAGCACGCAGCCCACGGCTCCACCGGTGATACCACCGACCAGCGTGCCGATCGTGGCGCCCGCGGTGAGGGTGCTGGTCAAACGCGTCCAGGCCGCCTGCTCACGGTCGTACGGGGTCTTCCACGGCGCCTGGTCCTGATAGGGCAGATCGACCGGCTTGTAGATCGCGTGCCCCGCATCGAACCGCGGTGTCAATGTCGCGGTGCGGCCGCTGATATCGGCCGCGATCGGAAATTCGAAATCGTCGACGCGGAACTTCAATTCGGTTCCGGCCAGTCTGGTTCCGTCCGGTGACTTGATTTCGAACACCCCGTCGTGGACATCGAGGGATCCGGCGTCGGTCGAGATGATCGTCGATTTCTCATTGGTCGTGGCCTGGTAGTTCACCACACCCGGGTCCTGGGCCGGCGCCGCGCTGACGGTGCCGGCCGCGATGCCCACGGCGGCGGCCACCGTGGCGCCGACCACGGCTGAATTCCTTATCTTCACTGCCCTGTTCCTCATCATCGGGCTGCGGTAATTCACGCAGCGATTCGCCGCTCACGGATTTCGTCACCATTCGCATCCAACGGGGGTAACCGGAATGCGACGGCCCGTAGCAACGGATCTATTTTGGAATGAATGAGAAACTGCAACGAGGTTAATAACCAGTTGGATTCCAATCGAATATCGACCGAGATAAATTAAATCTCACGAAGCATATTGAAAGCAAAAACACCTCCGCACCTTTCGGTGCGGAGGTGTTTCACTCGGCGCGGGAACGCTACCGGCTCAGGGCTACCGGTAGGACGTTCACTTGGCCGGCGCCGCGGGGTGGAACGGCTCGTTGATGGTGCTGAAGTACTGGATCAGGGCGCCGATGGCGACCGGGGCGGTCACGAAGAGCTGGCCCGCGATCACACCCAGGAAACCGACCGCGGCGGCACCGGCGACACAGCCGCCCAGCGGGCCGAGACCGAACAGGGTGGCCAGCGCACCGGTCGCGACGATACCGAGGGCGGCACCGGCGATGCAGCCGACAGCAGCCCCACCGAGACCGCCGACCACCGTGCCGATGGTGGCACCGGTAGCGACGGTGTCCTTCAGGCGAGTGAAGGCGGCGACCTCACGCTCGTAGGGGGTCTTCCACGGCGCCGAGTCCTCGAACGGCAGCGCGACCGGCTTGTAGACCGCGTGCTGCAGATCGAACTGGGGCGTCAGGGTGGCGGTGCGGCCCGAGATGTCGGCAGCGATCGGAAATTCGAAATCGTCCACCCGGAACTTCAATTCCGTACCCGCCACGGTGGCCCCGTTGGCGGCCTTGATCGTGAACACACCGTTCTCGACGTCCATCGAACCGGAGTCCGTTGTCACGGTGGCCGATCTGTCGTCACTGGATGCTCGATAACCGACGGGTTGAACATCATCGGCGGGGGCGGCGTTCACCGTTCCCGCCAGGGCGCTCAGGGTGGTCGCGACCAGCGCCGTGAGCACGGCGAATTTCCTCAATTTCACTGCTACTGAATCCTCAATCTTCCGGCCGCCGGCAGAACCGCGCGGCACAGGTCGCCGTGTCCGGCACGACACACGGCGCGGGACAGTTTGCGGGCATCCGACAAGGTCGAACCAGAGTAAGAACCAGCCCGATTTCAACCGGTGACGTGCTCCGCACCCTCGGGCAGGATCGAGCCGGATTGCCGTATCGCGCCACCGACAACCCAGTAACCCGAGGTTCTACGTTGACATCCCAAGCAATACGGCCGACCGTCAGCTGGTCGGCCGCGGCTCGTTTACAGAAACTACCGCGATTACCTTATCTGCCCGGTGCGCGTTCCGCGCGGCTGATCACCCCCGTTCTCATCGTCGTCGTCTGGCAAATCGCAAGTGCCACCGGTATTTTGCCGGAAAAGCTGCTGGCCGCGCCGACCACGGTGGCCCGTACGGCGATCGACCTCGTCGGGGACGGGACCCTACCGCACGCGATCTTGATTTCCCTGCAGCGGGCAGCCATCGGATTCGCCATCGGCGCCGCCATCGGGATCGGCCTGGCCCTCATCGCCGGCCTCAGCACCCTGGGCGAACATGTCGTCGACCCGGTGATGCAGATGCTGCGCACACTACCGTTCTACGGCCTGATCCCGCTGCTGATTCTGTGGTTCGGCATCGGAGAGTTGCCCAAGATCGTGCTGGTGGCCTTCGGCGTCGCGATTCCGTTGTATCTCAACACTTTCTCGGGCATTCGCGGTGTGGACGGCAAACTCGCGGAGCTGGGCCGCGTACAGCAGCTGTCCAAACCGGCGCTGATCCGGCACATCGTGCTCCCGGGCGCCCTGCCGCAGACCCTGGTCGGACTGCGGCAGTCGCTCGGTGTCGCCTGGCTGGCCCTGATCGTCGCCGAACAGGTCAATGCCGATGCGGGACTGGGCTTTCTGATCAACGACGCGCGGGAGTTCCTGCGCACCGATGTCATCGTCGTCGGCCTGCTCGTCTACAGCCTGCTCGGCCTGCTCACCGATGCCGCCGTCCGGCTGGTGGAAAGAAAGGCGCTGGTATGGCGACGCGGGTTCTTGGGGAACTGAACGACACGGCGCGCCGGGACACCGCGTCCGAGCCGGTGGCGAGCATTCGCGGGCTGGGCCGGGCGTTCGACGGCCGCACCGTGCTGGACACGATCGATCTCGATATCGGCCGTGGCGAATTCGTGGCCCTGCTCGGTCGCAGCGGCACCGGCAAATCCACGCTGCTGCGCATCCTCGCCGGACTCGACAACGACTACGACGGCGAACTGGATGTCCACGGAGAAGCGGCCGTGGCCTTCCAGGAACCCCGGCTGGTGCCGTGGAAACGCGTGCACGCCAACGTCTCTCTCGGACTTCGCCGTTCCGATCCGGCGGCCGCCACCCGCGCCGCGCTGGCGGAGGTCGGGTTGAGCGCCCGCGCCGACGCCTGGCCGCTGACGCTGTCCGGCGGTGAGGCGCAGCGAGTCTCTCTGGCCCGCGCCCTGGTCCGAGAGCCGGATCTGCTTCTGCTGGACGAGCCGTTCAGTGCGCTGGACGCGTTGACCCGCATCACGATTCACTCGCTGGTGCTGGATCTGTGGGCCCGCCACCGGCCCGGTGTCCTGCTGGTCACCCACGACGTGGACGAGGCTTTGCTGCTGGCCGACCGCGCCATCGTGCTCGCCGACGGCGGGATCGCCCGCGACCTGCGCATCGATCTGCCCCGCCCGCGCCGGCGCGAAACACCCGAACTCGTCGCCCTGCGCACCACCCTGCTCACCGAACTGGGTGTCACCGAAGATCCCGAAACAGAGAGTCCCGCATGATCCCCCGTCGCCTCCTGCTCGCTGTCGCCGTCGTCGCGGTGGTCGCGACCGCATGTGGCAGTTCCGATTCCGACGACGCGGCGGTGCGCCCGGACGGTTCGGTGGATCTGTCGCAGGTCACCCTGCGTATCGGCGACCAGAAGGGCACCGGCCTGCAGGCATTGCTGGACGCTGCCGGTGAGCTGCGGTCGGCGCCGTACAAGATCGAGTGGTCGCAGTACACCTCCGGTCCGCCGATGCTGGAGGCGATCAACTCCGGCGCCGTCGATTTCGGCAGTGTCGGCAATTCACCGCCGGTCTTCGCCGCAGCCGCCGGTTCGGATATCAAGATCGTCTCCGCCTACCGGTCCGGTACCGCGGGCCAGGCGATCCTGGTGCCGAAGGATTCGCCACTGCGCGCACCGGCCGATCTGCGCGGTAGGAAGATCGCGGTCACCAAGGGCAGTTCGGCCCACCACCACCTGCTGACCGTGCTCGACCGGAACGGGCTGTCGTTCAAGGATATTCAGCCGCAGTATCTGCAGCCCGCGGATGCGCTGGCGGCCCTGAGCTCCGGCAAGGTCGACGCCTGGGCCATTTGGGACCCTTACACCGCACTCGGGCAGATTCAGGAGAAAGCCCGGATCCTGGCGGACGGCAACGGATATATCAACGGGGACTCGTTCACCGTCGCGGGCACCAAGGCGCTGGCGAGCACCTCGCGCACCGCCGCCATCCGCGATGTGCTGGCCCGTCTCCAGCGCGCCCACGAATGGGCCGATCAGCACACCGATCAGTGGGCGCAGACCTTCGCCCGCATCAGCGGCATCCCGCTCGACGTGAGCACCCTCGCCGCGTCCCGGGATCCGTATCGAGATCACTCCCTGGATACCTCCGCGATCCAGGGTGAACAGCAGGTCGCCGACGCGTTCGCCGAGGCGGGACTGATTCCGAAGAAGCTCACGATGACCGACTTCATCGACACCCGCTTCAACGACCTCTACCCGACGACTTCCTAGGAGCCGCACCGATGAGCTTGTCCTTCCACTGGTTTCTGCCCACCTACGGCGATTCCCGCAATCTGGTCGCCGGCGGACACGGCACCTCGATGTCGGGTGACCGGCCGGCCTCGCTGCGCTATCTGAACCAGATCGCCGGCGCCGCCGAGGAGAACGGTTTCGAAGGCGTGCTGACGCCGACCGGGGCCTGGTGCGAGGACGCCTGGCTGACCACCGCCATGCTGGTCGAGACCACCGAGACACTCAAGTTCCTGGTCGCGTTCCGCCCCGGTGTGGTGAGCCCGACGCTGGCCGCGCAGATGGCCGGCACCTTCCAGCGGCATTCGCGCGGCCGGTTGCTGCTGAACGTGGTGACCGGCGGGGAACCGCACGAGCAGCAGGCCTACGGCGACTTCCTGGACAAGGAACAGCGCTACGAGCGCACCGGCGAGTTCCTGCACATCGTCCGGCAGCTGTGGGAGTCCGCGGATCCGGTCAGCTTCGAGGGCAAGCACCTGCAGGTGCGCAACGCGCAGTTGAACAATCGCCCCGACCCGCTGCCGCCGGTGTTCTTCGGCGGCTCGTCGGCCGCCGCCGGACCGGTCGCGGCCCGCTACGCCGACACCTATCTCACCTGGGGTGAGCCGCTGTTCGCGGTGAGCAAGAAGCTGGAGTGGATTCGCCGGCTGGCGGTGGATCACGGCCGGGTGCTCGACTACGGCCTGCGCATCCACGTCATCTCCCGCGACACCTCCGAACAGGCGTGGGCCGAGGCCGACCGGCTGCTCCAGGCGGTCGATCCCGCGGATATCGAACGCGTGCAGGCGAATCTGGCGCAGAGCGAGTCGGAGGGACAGCGCCGGATGCTGGAACTGCACGGCGGCAGCACCGATCGACTCGAGATCGCACCGAATCTGTGGGCCGGGGTGGGCCTGGTCCGCGGCGGTGCGGGTACGGCTCTGGTCGGCTCGCACGAGGAGGTCGCCGAGCGGCTGATCGAATACTCCCGCCTCGGTATCACACACTTCATCCTGTCCGGTTATCCGCACGTCGAGGAGGCGTACTGGTTCGGCGAGGGAGTGCTGCCGATCCTGCGGCGTCGCGGCCTGTGGCAGCCGCCCGCTCATCGCGAGAACCGGGTCACCACAACGCCGTTCGCGACCGCGGCGGCCGGCAGCAGCTGACCCGAATCGGCCCCGGCATAGACGCCGGGGCCGATTCGCGGGTCAGCGCGCGTCGGCGATCCAACTACCGTGGAACCCCGCCGGGACCCGCCGCGGCAGCCGTACCGACGCGGTCCGGGACAGATCCGCGGCGTCGAGGACGAGCAGTTCGGACCCGCGCCCGCCGCGATCGGAGACGATCGTGAGCAGCCAGCCCTCGTCCTCACCGCGTGCGTCCGCGGCCGGCACGAAGACCGCCTCACCGGGAGCGAAGTCCGCGCCCAATTCGCATGCGGTCGAATTACCCTGTTCCACATCATATTTCACGATCGCGGTATCGGCCGCGGCGTACAGGAACCGGGAGGGCGATCCCGTGCGTTCGTCGTCGTGGGTCGGGAATTCGACGTCCCGATCATCGCGACGCGTTGCGCCGACCCGACCGGATTCGAGATCGAGCACCCACCGGTGCAGGTGTGCCGCGCCCGTCCCGGCGACGGTATCGGCACCGCCGCCACCGATCCCGGTCCAGATCGCGGCGAAATCCTCGGGCGCGTAGCGCACGGCGTCCAGCACGATCCGGCCCCGCGAGTCCTCGTAGGCGTTACCGACGTGGAAGACGTAACAGGGATCGATGTCGAACCACCGCACCGCACCGCCCGCGCGCGGCATGACGCCCAGGCGAGCGGGGTAGTCACCGTCCCATCGGAACGGCATGCGGCCCAGGAGCGCCGGATCGAATACCACCGGGAGATCGAGCCAGACGACATAACGCTCGGTGATGGCGAAATCGTGCATCATGGTCGGCCCGCCGACCTCCACGACCCGGCTTTCGGCCAGCTCCCCCGCCGCCGTCAGGCGGTGATAGGTGAGATACGGCGGAGTGAAACCGTAACCGAAGAACAACAATTCGCCGGTGCGCGGATCACGCTTCGGATGGGCGGTCATCGCGGTGGTGAGGCGGCCGCCGAAATCACAGCTGCCGACCGTCGCCAGTTCCGGGGTGAGTTCGTAGGGCAGGCCGCTCTCGACGAGTGCCAGAATCCGATCGGCGTGCGAGATCACGTGGGTATTGGCCGGGACTGCGCCGAGATCGACGATGCCGTCGGCGCCGACGAAGGGGGCGCCGACGGTGAATCGAGGCGTGCGCACCCACCGATTGCGGTACCACTCCGCACGGCCGTCGCGCAGCCGCACCCCGTGCACCATGCCGTCGCCGACGAACCAGTGCCCACTGGCCCGCCCCGGTGGCGGATTCGGCCCGTTGCGGAAGTAGCGGCCGGTCAGCTCGGGCGGCAACCGTCCGTCGATCGGCAGATCGTAGGCGTCGATCTCGTCCGGTACGGGCGCGAGCAGCCCGGTCAGCCACGGTGTCGTCACTGCGTCGGTCATGCTGGTTCCTCCTCCATTGTCGATGCCGCGGCATCCGCTCGGCGCCGGGCGTATTCGGGATAGCGGGCGGTGAAGATCGCGGCGGCGGCGACGAGAGCGACCTTGCAGGCCACCAGGGCCACCACGGAGTGCGGACTCCGGTACCGCACCACCGCCAGCGACACCGCCTCGAGGGTGAAGCACAGGGCCCACACGAGGGTGATGATCACGTTGACCCGTTCGAAAGCCGTGGTGCGAGCGATCTCTTCGCTCACGGTGCGGCGCGCGATACCCCGCGTGAAGGGCCGCCGCAGCGCCAGGCTCAGCCACGCGGTCGCGCCCAGCCACGCCATGGCCAGCGCGGTTCCGTAGTCGAGTGCCGGGGAATCCGGCGCGAACACCGACCAGAGGGCGAACAACGCCATGAAGCCGGTGGTGGACAGATCCAGGATCAGCTCGTCGAACCGGCGTCCGGCCCGGCGGTCCGCGGCGATCAGCACCAAGGCGGCGATCAGGCCATCGACGGCGCCGACGCGATTGTCCACTCCACTGCCCACGGCGAGCACGATCCACGGCAGGAAGGTGCGGGCGTAGTACTTCGACACGGTCTCGGCCTTCCGTCGCCCCGATATGCCACTTCTGACATGTCGAAAGTAGAGGTTCCAATCACAACATGTCAATACTGAAATGTCAGAGTAGACATGTTAAGTTCGGAGTATGAGCCTCCGATACGCAGCGCTGGGACTGCTCGCCGATCGCGGCCCGGCCAGCGGTTACGACCTGCTGAAGATCTTCGAGATCTCCCTCGGCAACGTCTGGCAGGCCACGCAGAGTCAGCTGTACGGCGAACTCGGCAAACTCACCGCCGACGGGCTGATCGAGGTTGCCGAAGAGGGTGCGCGCGGGCGCAAGGTGTACGCGATCACCGAGGCCGGCTGCGAGGAACTACGGCACTGGATGATCGAGGTCGATCCGCAACCCGCCCGGCGCGACGAGACGATGCTGCGGGTCTTCCTGCTCGGCACCATCGAGCCCGCGGAGCGGCGCGCCTACCTGCGAAAATGCGCAGAGGCGCTGGAGCGGCGACTGACCGAGGTGCACGAACTGGAAGCACGCATCGACTGGGACGACGACGATCTGTCCCAGTACGGCCACCTGGTGATGGATTACGGCAAGCAGTTCATCCGGATGCGCGGCGAGTGGTTCGCGGCGGCCGCGGACAAGATCTGATCCGGGCCGCTCTACTTCGCCTTGTCCGCCTTCGCGGCAGCCTTCATCTGCTTCTTGAAGGCCCGCACCTCCAGCAGCGATTCGCCATCGACGATATCGGCGGCCGAACGGCGTGAATTCTGTTCGGAGTACGCCCCCGCGGCCTTCTCCCAGCCCCTCGGGTGGATCCCGAGCTGCTTACCGAGCAGCGCCAGGAAGATGCGCGCCTTCTGATCGCCGTACCCGGGCAGCTCCTTGAGCCGGCGCAGCACCTCTGTGCCGTCGGGATCGTCCCTGGTCCAGATCGCGGAGGTGGTGCCGTCGTAATGTTCGACCACGTATCGGGCCAGATCCTGGGTGCGGCGCGCCATCGACCGGCCGTAGCGGTGAATCGCCGGCGGGGTCGCGCCCAGCTCCTCGAACTCCTCCGGATCGGCCTCGGCGATCTTGTGGATATCGAAACCGTTCATCCGGTCGGCGATCTTCTTCGGACCGCGGAAGGCGTGCTCGAGCGGGAACTGCTGATCGAGCAGCATCCCGGTCAGCAACGCGAAATCGTCTTCCGACAGCAGCTTGTCCGCCTCCGGCTCCTGCGCGAGGCACAGTTTGCGGCTCACCATGCATTGATCATGTCAGACGTCCGGATATCCGCCTACCGACCCGGTGACAGGACTCACACGGCTACCCACCCGTAGCTTTTCTGCGCGCGTAGGGTCACTGCCATGCCCGACACTTTGGCAACTCCCACGGTGGAAGATATGGCGCCCACACACAGCTCCTCGGCAGACAATTCCTCACCCTCGGGGTTGAGGCCGGACCGTTTCGATCGCGCGGGCCGCGACCAACTCATCGACGTCAACGATCTGCAGGCGGCACTGCCCGGGGTTCGCGACCTCCGCCGCTGGGCCCACGAGGCCCTCGCCGTCGCACCCGGAGAGAGTGCGGTCGATATCGGTTCCGGTACCGGTTCGGAGGTCTTCACCTTCGCCGACGCGGCCGGACCGACCGGCGACGCGGTCGGCGTCGAACCGGATCCGAATCTGCTGGCGGCCTCCGAACGCCGGGCCGCCCAGCTCGATTCGTCGGCCCGATTCGTCACCGGCGACGCCTACGGACTGCCGTTCGGCGCCGATACCTTCGATGCCGCGCTCTGCGAGCGCGTCTTCCAGCACCTGACCGCCCCGGCTCGGGCCGCCGGCGAAATCGCCCGGGTGCTGAAGCCCGGCGGCCGAGTGGTCGTGATGGACAGCGACTGGGGTACCGCCCTCGTCCACCCCGGAGACCGGCGCGTGGTGCACGAGGTGATCGAAACCCTGATCTCCAACACCACCAATCCGTTCTCGGGCCGGCGGCTGCCCGGTCTGCTCACCCAGGCCGGACTGGTCATCGACGATATCGGCTCACATGCGCTGGTCCAGGACTCGACCGTCGGCGCCGGTGCGCTGGTGGCACGGATCTCGGCGATGGCGGTGGCCCGCGCGGCGATCACCGAGGCGCAGCGACAGCAACTGCTCGAGGAGCTCGAGGCCGGAGCACGCAGCGGCGACATCCACCTGTCGGTGACGATGTTCGCGGTGCTCGCACACAAGCCGCGGTAACACCCCCGGAATACCGAGCGGGGCGGGCCGAGTTCGAACTCGGCCCGCCCCGCGGTATTTCCACAGCCTACGCGGCCAGGGACTTCTCGGTGGCCGCCAGCAGCACGCAGGTCGCCAGGCCGTCCATCGCCTTCTCCAGATCGGCCAGAGACGGGAAGCTGGGAGCGATCCGAATGTTCTTGTCCTCCGGATCCTTTCCGTACGGGAACGCCGAGCCGGCCGGCGTCAGCGCGATCCCGGCCTCCTTCGCCAGCGCCACCACCCGCGCGGCCGTCCCCTCGACCACGTCGAGGCTGATGAAGTAGCCGCCCTTCGGTTCGGTCCACGAGGCGACCTTCGACGCGCCGAGGCGATCCTCCAGAATCCGCAGCACCAGTTTGAATTTCGGCTCCAGCAGCGCCCGATGCGCCTGCATGTGCCGGCGCACCCCGTCGGCATCGCCGAAGAAGCGCAGGTGCCGCAGCTGGTTCACCTTGTCCGGGCCGATGCTCTTCTTCGCCGCGTATTTCAGGTACCAGGTCAGGTTCTCGGTGGACGATCCGAAGAAACTGACCCCGGAACCCGCGAAGGTGATCTTCGAGGTGGAGGCGAACACGAAGGGCCGGTTCGGATTTCCGGCCGCCGCGGCCAGGCCGAGCACGTCGATCACCGGAGCCGCGGTATCGGTCAGCGGGTGCACCGCGTAGGCGTTGTCCCAGAACAAGCGGAAGTCCGGTGCCGCGGCGGGCATCGAAACCAGCTCGCGCACAACCTCTTCGGAGAAGGTGACGCCGGTCGGGTTGGAGTAGTTCGGTACCGCCCACAGGCCCTTGATCCGCGGGTCGGCGGCGACCAGTTCCGCGATCGCGTGCACATCCGGGCCGTCGTGGCCGATGGCGATCGGGATCATCTCCACACCGAGCGACTCGGTGATCGCGAAGTGGCGGTCGTAGCCGGGGCTCGGGCACAGGAACTTGATCGGCTCGTCGGCCCAGCGGCCCTTCGAGTCGGCGGTGCCGTGCAGCATCGCGAACACGATGATGTCGTGCATCAATTCCAGGCTGGCGTTGTTGCCGGCCAGCAGATTCTCCACCGGAATCCCGAGCAGCTCACCGAAGATCGCGCGCAGTTCCGGAAGTCCGTGCAGACCGCCGTAATTGCGGCAGTCGGTGCCCTTACCGTCGCGATAGTCGTCGGCGCCGGGCAGCGCGAGCAGACCGGTCGAGAGGTCGAGTTGCTCCGGTGAGGGCTTACCTCTCGTCAGATCCAGCGTGAGCTTCTCGGTCTGGAGCTTCGCGTAGTTCGCGGTCTGCGTCTCGTGTTCGGATACGAGTTCCGCATGGCTCATCAAACCGATCTGCGTTTGCCGAGGCATCCTGAGCAGCCTTTCAAGCAGCGTGGGGTAACAGGTTGACGGATCGCGCGCTTCTGGCGCCGACCCAGCCGACCACGTTACTCGCCGAGTGCGCCGCGTGGCAGATGAGTTTCCCCCGGAGAAATCTCGGAAAAATAAGGGGACCCCGCGCACCCGGCAGAGCCCGTTGACCCTTGCTGCCTTCCGGCCCTGGGGGAGTTCACAGGATGCGCGCCGCGCGGGATCCGTCGGCCAGTGTAGTCATATCCGCCGCGGGGAGGGAATCCGGGCGCGCCGCCGCAGGTGAGAGTTCCCCCCAACGGGCGCTCACCCCACGAGACGGCCGCTCTCGAAGTCGATACGATCACCTCCGACATTTTCGAGGGGGCTTCCGCGCCAGGACCGGAGGAATGACGTGACAGGCAGTAACCCACCGCACGGTGGACCCGAGCAACCGGGGCAGGGTAATCCGCCCAACGAAACCGTGCACTGGTGGTCCACACCGGCGGCGCCCGAACAGCCGCTGACCGGCACCGACCCGACCGTCATGGGAGGGCAGGCCGGGGTTACCGGCACCGATCCGACCGTCCTGGGGGCCGGATTCGACGCCTACCACAGCGGGACGCAACATCCCTACCCACAGCAGCAGCAGCCGTCGCACCCGGGCTACCCGCAGCAGCCGCCGCCACCGTCGCACCCGGGTTATCCACAGCAGCAGTTCCCGCCGCCGTACGGGCAGCAGCCGGGTTATCCCCAGCCGGGCAAGAAGAACAACAACACACCGTGGATCGTCGGCGGCGTGGTCGGCCTGGTCGTGGTGATCGGCATCGTCATCGGCGTGATCGCGCTCACCGGGGGCGACGGGGGCAGCAAGGGCGGCTCCAGCACCAAGAAGGGCGTCGACGGCAGCTACTCGATGGCCAACGTCACCAATGCCTGCTCGCTGATCGACCCGACCGTCCTGCGCAGATGGGCGCCGGACCCCAAGGACTCCCCCGAGCACACCGAACGCGCGCCCGACTCCAGCTACGGCGGCGGCAACCTGTCCTGCCGGGCGCGCTACGACGGCGCCGGGAAGTACGGGAGCAACGGCTCCGACATCGACTTCGAGGCCGACTTCCAGAGCAAGTACGGCGATCCGGAGTTCAACAGCTGGAAGAACTCCGACACCAAGACCACCGGTAGCGGCCGGACCTCGGGCGATATCGCGGGTATCGGCAGCCAGGCGTACTACGCCGCCTACCAGCAGGACTACTCGAGCTTCGTCACGCTCGACTACACCTGCGCGGCCATCGACTCCAACGTCTCGGCCAAGGTCGAGCTCCGCATCCAGGGTGAGAAGTCCATCAACACCGACGACGTGGCCACCACATGTAAGGACCAGCTGAAGAAAGCCCTGGCAGGCCTGCACAAATAGGCCCATTTTTCGTTCCGGGGGATGCACCCGGTATATTGCTCTGCGGAGGATTCGCCTAGTGGCCTATGGCGCTCGCCTGGAACGCGGGTTGGGTTAACGCCCTCAGGGGTTCAAATCCCCTATCCTCCGCCAAGGGAAACGCCCGCTACCGATTCGGTAGCGGGCGTTTCCCGTTGCGTTCAGAGCCTAGGCCGGGCGACTACTCGTTCGACAGACGGTGCGCGGTGAAATCGATCGGACCGGTGACCGCGTCCCCGTTGTCGAGGAACATGCCCGGCCCCATGACCACCGGACCGTTCGCACTGCCGCCCGGGGTTGCCGCGTCGGCGGCGAACTCCGCCCAGGTGGTGGGGCGTTCATCGGGGACCCGGGGATCACCTTCCCCATCGAAATCAGGATCGTCGGGACCGGCCGGATTCGCGTTGTTCATCCGCCAACGCTCCCACGATCGGCCGGTACGGGCCGTCCCCAGTCCCGGGAGTCCGGAGAGCCCCGCGTCGGCGCTGTCGATGGCCTTCCCTCGGCGTGCGCCGAGATTCGATGTATTCGGCGTGTCGCTCCGAGCGCGAGAAGTCCCTGTGGGGCAGCCCTTTTCGGAGGAATCGGCGGGCACGCCGAGACGCCCGGCGGCGAATCTCCTGCGCGAGACGGTCGCTCGCGATACACCGGCTCGAGCGCCCGCCGACGACGATGTCCCGGCTGGAACCGCTCCCGAGCGATACGTGCCGACTCTATGATCGATGAACCAGTACGCGGGGAGAGGTCGTAACGGTATGGGGAGCGCAGAATTCGACAAGAAGGGCCGCCTCCGTCGGGTCGTGGTCACGGTCACGGGCGGGACCTCGGAGGAAGTTCAGGAAGCATACGACCGGGCGTTCCGATCCACGATGAACGCAGCACGCCGGAAATCACCGTGGGTCTCCGGGTCGTTCTACCTGGCTGCCACGCTGATTCTGCTGATCGTGTTGCTGGCGATCGCTCGCCTCGCCCCCGTATGGACAGTCCCCGTGGTCATCGCCGGAGCGGTACTTCTGATGTCGGTGGTCGGCGCATTCCAGCTTCGCCAGGATGACGCCCTCAGCGAGTACGGCTTCCTCACCTTGATGATCGCCGCCCTGGGCAAAGTGCCGAAGCTGATACGGACCGGCAAACCAGACGGCGCCACGTCAGCTGACACGGTCCCCGAGGCCACCGAGCGCGATCAACCCGATCCCTCCGCAGCTGACCGATACATCGTTGCCGGGCGTCCCGGCCCCATCACCGAGGTGGCGAGCCCGCCCGGACGATGGTTCCGCTTCCGGCGTTGAGCCAGTCCAACGGACGAATGTCGTTGGGCGCCTTCGCACTCAGGTTCGGTCGTACGCCGGGGTCCGGCGGATGGGGGCTCGGTAGCGGCGGCGGCGAGGCGGCCGTGAGGGCGGCGGCGGGCCGAGTTCGGACAAGAGCTCCCGGCGGCGCTCGGCGTCCACCGCGCTGCGATCGCGATAGGTGAGGGCGGCGTCCATCGCCCACAGCATGTCGAGGCCGAGGCCCTTCACCTCGGCGGCGCGCATGCGGCGGTACGCCTCGACGGGGCCCACGTCGGCCAGCTCGTCGACAGTGGTCACACCCGCGGGCGCGAGCATGGCGGCGGCGGCATCGCCCAGGCCCCAGCCGCGGCCCTGCCATTGCCGCACGCGCAGGTGCGCGTCGCCGCGGACCTGTTCGGCCTCGCTCCACACCGACGCTCGCAGAGCGTCGGGATCGGTGGGTGCGCCGGGGCGGGACAGCACCTGGGTTCGCGCCCGGCGGGCCACGCCCACCATGGGACGGAACCGGCGGAATATCTGGATCTCACCGTCGTGGCCTTGGTCCCAGGGATCGAGATAGGTGTAATCGGTGCCGAACCGGGTCGTGTCCAGTTCCGCCGCGAGCAATGCCCAGGCCCGGGCGTCGTCGGGAGTGCGCGGCTGGACGACGAGCAGACCGTGACGGCGGGCGATATCGCCCTCGCCGTCCCGATACCGCCGCTGTTTCCACCAGATCTCCGATGCGCCGGGTTCCAGCGTCCGGTCCAGCCCGAAGGTGTGCCAGCGCACAGTGCCCTCGGATCGCGACAGCGGAAGCCGGCGTCGCAGCTGCCGTGCCGCGTAATCGTCGAACGGCGTGCACCAACCCGGAACCAGGACAATGGGATCGGCCGGATCGGCATCGAACGGATTCGGGCTGAGAAACGGGCGGTCGATGAGCACAACGGTGCCCGGACGTCCCTGATAGGCCAGTCCCCACAGCAGCCGAGCCAGCAGTCGCGCGCCGTGATCATCGGACAGAACATGCCACGTCTCGTGGAAACGGTTGGTGCTGAAGCGAGCACGGGTCCCCGGACGGAGGGTGATCACGGTGTGGGCGCGACCGGACCACCGCACCGTATGCCGGTGCAGTTTGAGACCGTCGCGGACGGATCCGCCGGTGCCGGGGCGCTGGTGTTTCATCGAGATCCATGACGCCACAGCACATGTCGTCCGGGCAAGCGATTTTCGTGCAGGCATCCGGACCCGCTTGTCCGGGTCGCCGCACAGGAGTGCGCCTCCCCTGCGATCGCGTCGATCGACACAGAATCCGTCACTGTGACTCACCTCACATATCAGCCCTGTCACAAGCCGGAGGCGGTGAGCGTCTGGTGTTGTGCCAGAGTCGATGGTGGACGGACAGGAGCTATCCATGAGCGAGCAGATCGATAAGACCACCGAGGCGTTCGTGACGCATCGCAACCTGCTGTTCACGGTCGCCTACGAGATGCTGGGCTCGGCGGCCGATGCGGAGGACGTGCTCCAGGAGACCTGGATGCGCTGGGTGGACGTCGACCTGCGGGAGGTGCGTGATCAGCGCGCCTATCTCGTCCGCATCACCACGCGGCAGGCGCTGACCCGGCTGCGCACGCTCGGGCGCCGCAAGGAGTCCTACGTCGGGCCGTGGTTGCCCGAGCCGCTGCTGACCACGCCCGATGTGGCCGAGGACGTCGAGCTGGCGGACAGCGTGTCGACGGCGATGCTGCTGGTCCTGGAAACCCTCGCCCCGACCGAGCGGGCGGTCTTCGTGCTGCGCGAGGTCTTCGACCTGGGATACGACGAGATCGCCGCGGCGGTCGACAAGACACCGGCCGCGGTACGCCAGATCGCCCACCGCGCACGGGCACACGTGGCGGCGCGCCGCCCGCGCGGAGCGGTGTCGGCGGACGAGTCACGCCGTGCGATCGAGGCCTTCCAGCAGGCGATCGCCACCGGCGATCTGCAGAATCTGGTCGACATGCTGGCACCGGACGTGGTGCTGCTCGGCGACGGTGGTGGCGTGGTACAGGCGGTGCCGCGGCCGATCACCGGCGCCGACAAGGTGGCGCGGGTGCTGCGGGCGGGCCTGCCACGACTCAGCACCGAGGCGACGGTCGAGTCGGCACTGATCAACGGCTGGCCCGCGCTGGTCATCCGGATCGGCGGCCAGGTCGACGATGTGCTGACCGTGCGCATCGACGACGGCCTGATCACCGGGCTCTATGTCGTCCGCAACCCGGAGAAGCTGTCGCGTCTCGGACATCGGACCACGGTCAGTCGCTGATCCGGTGAGCCGATCGCCGGGAGCCGCACCGATGAGTTCGCGGTGCCACCGTCGTCTGCACTACGGACGAGGAACTGCGGCGGTGCCGCCGGGCGTGGGCGCGTCGTGCCCCGGTCGGCGATCGAATGCGCCGCGCCGATCGAAAGGTGTCTCCGGTGCCGGATGCGGTGTCTCGCGAGGACTTGTGGGCAATGGCGCACACGGAGCGTGCGGCGCTGGCCGACGACCTCGCCGAGCTGGACGACGCGCAGTGGGCGCAGCGCTCACTGTGCGGGCAGTGGACGGTGGAGGAGGTCGTCGCACACCTGACCGCGGCGGCCAGCACCAGCCGACTCCGTTGGCTGCGTAGCGTTCTCGCTGCGCGCTTCGATTTCGACGAGCACAATGCCCGGCGCCTGACCGAACATCGCGGCGCGACACCGGCGGAAACTCTGGTGCGCTTCCGGTCGATCATCGGCAGCACCACCTCGGCCTCCAGCCGCCACACCGCGGCCTGGCTGGGTGAGGTGATCGTCCACGCTCAGGACATCCGCCGACCGCTGGGACTGGCCGGTGCCCCCGCGCTCGCGGCGGTCACCGAGGTAGCGCGGTTCTACGCCGAGCGGAATTTCGCGGTTGCCAGCCGCACCGCGATCGACGGTCTGCGTCTCGAGGCGACCGATGGTCCCTTCACCGCAGGCGCCGGGACCGAGGTCCGGGGCACGACGCTGGCACTGACGATGGCCATGGCCGGCCGAGCGGTCTACTGCGACGATCTCACCGGCCCGGGCGTGCCGACGCTACGCGGGCGTCTCTGAGAATCGCTCGCGCATCGTCAGATAGCTGTCGAGTTGGCCTGCGCCGCTGAGCAATCGGCGGCTGCGGGTATCGAGGCGGTGCTGCCAGGAGTCGAGGAAGGCGTCGAGTGCCTCCGTGCCGCCGGCCGCGCGCAACGATTCCAGGAATCGCGCGACCTGGTGCAGCCGATATCCGCCGCGGCGCAGTTGTCGCGCTATCTCGGCATCGCGCACGGCCTCGGCGTCGTAGCGGCGGTAGCCGGTGCCACGCTCGCGGTCCGGGTGCAGGATGCCCTCCGTCTCCCAAGCCCGCACCGTGGCCGGATGCAGGTCGAGCCGGCGCGCGAGTTCGCCGACGGTCAGCGGGCGGCCGGGGATCGCCGGGGCCGTGGTGGACAGGCTGTCCAGTGCCGCGGCGACCTCGGTGCGGGTGTCGCGTTCGGTGCGCAGGGCGACGTGCGCGGCATCGATGAGCCGGTAGGCGGATTCGAGGTCGGCGTCGTTGACCGCGCGCATGATCTCCACCGCCTGCCCGTGCCCGTGGCCCGCGCGCAGGGCGAGGAAGGTGCGCAGCGCCTGCGCGTGCACGGGGGTGTAGGACCGGTAGCCGGTCTCGGTGCGCGCGGCCGGCGGGAAGACGCCCGCGTCCTCGTAATTGCGCACCGCCTGGGCGGACAATCCGTGCTCCCGGGCCAGATCGATGGGCCGCAGCTCACACCTCCATTTGAGGGTTCAGCACCTTGATTCCGGGTGAACCGTGAAGAAGTTTCACCCGATTCTTCAACGATACCGTCGAAGGTAGCCAATTTCGGAAGGGGTGTTCCATGTCCACGAACTCCACGTCCACGAACTCCATGTCCACGAACTCCATGTCCACGAACTCCACGTCCACCGCCACCACATTGCGTGGAATCGGCCGCCAACTCGGTGACTCCGCCGCCTTGGGCCGCGCCGTCGACGAACTGCTCGGCACACGGTCCGAGTCGCCGGTGTTGTTCGGTCTGGGCGAACCGACGCACGGGATCGAGGCATTCCCGTTGCTGCGCAACGAGATTCTTCGGCATCTGGTCGACCGCGGATACCGGTCGATCGCCGTGGAAACCGATATCTTCGCCGCGTCCGTCGTCGACGACTACGTGCACGGGGGAACCGGCGATATCGACACCGTGCTCGCGACCGGGTTCAGTCATCGGTTCGGCGAGGTGCCGGGCAACCGGGAACTCGTCGAGTGGCTCCGGGCGCACAATGCAGAACTGCCACAACGGGATCGGGTTCGCTTCCACGGGTTCGACGCGCCACTGGAGTTCGCCGCGGCGCCGAGCCCGCGCCGCGCCCTGTTCGCCGTCCACGATCGGCTGCCCGCGGCATTGCGGCCCGAATCGGCCCGCGACCTCGACACATTGCTCGGCGAGGAGGCGGAGTGGACGAACGAGGAGGCCATGTACGACCCGGCGGTCTCCATCGGTGACTCCGACCGGGCGCGGGCATTGCGGATCGCCGCGGACGATCTCGCGGGTGCGCTGCGGCGCGCGGCGCCCACCCTGCGCCCCCTGGACCAGGCCGGTTACGACCTGACCGCCGCCTACGCGCGGACCGCGCTGGGGCTGCTCCGCTATCATGCCGCGATGGCGAGTCCCGCCTCCGATCGGATCGGTCGCCTGCTCGCCGTGCGCGCCGAGATGATGGCGGACAACCTGCTGGCGCTGGTCGAGCAGGAGCGGCGGCACGGGCCGACCCTGGTGTTCGCGCACAACGTGCACTTGCAGCGGGCACAGTCCGGTATGCCGGTCGGCGCGGACGAGGTGAGCTGGGGTAGCGCCGGTGCGCTCGTCGGACTCGCGCTCGGCGAACGCTATGTCTTCGTGGCGACCGATGCCCGCCCGCAGGCCGAGCCGGACACCTTCCAGGGCATGCTGGCCGAGGCGACGACTCGCCGGGCACTGTTCCCGGCGGCGGAACTGCTCGCCGCCCTGCCCCCATCGATCCGCACGGGCGAACCGATCGTGCGCGGCCATATTCCGCTCGCCCCGGCGGATGTGACCGGGGCCGACGCGATCCTCTTCGTGGCCGATACCGACGGCAAGCAGCATCGGTACTGGTAGCCGGCGAATAGCCGCGTTATAAACCGCCCGCCGCGAAACAACAACTGTCATCACATGATTCGGAGGGTCGCGGGGTGGGCGGCCCGATCCGGTGACGTCCGCCCCGCGACTCCCATGGGACAGCCCGACCAACCCGACCGGACTGTCCCCCTAACGCACAACGCGGCTACCGGCGGCTGGGTGCCGCCGGTAGCCGGGCGTTATGCGCGGGTCATCGCTCGAGCAGCGCGCCCAAGGCGGTGATCGAGGCCCGGCGTTCGTAGGCGATCCAGGCGAAGATCGCAGTGAGCGCCAGCGGGAAGGGAGCCAATTCCGGGGTGCCGGCCAGGAAGGCGTTGAAGCCGGCGGCGAGGAAGGTGACGATCGCCAGGCCGATCGCGGCGGCCGCGGTCAGGCGGGGCACCATGAGTCCGATCCCGCCCGCGACCTCGGCGAGACCGATGAAGACCAGCAGCGCCAACGGGATCGAGAAGGCAGTGGCATTGTTTTCCATCAGGGTCTGCGGGATGACGAGCTTCGGGCCGCCGGAGGCGATGACGAAGAACAGACCGAGCACGATCTGCAGGGTCCACAGGACGCGGTTGCGGATCTTGCCGGGGCCGACGGCGGCGGTGGTCTGGGTGGCGGTGACGGCGGTCATTTCTCGTTCCTTCTGGGTCGGTCGCGCCGGGTTGGTGGCGCGTTCAGCAGTAGGGACGGGGGCGGTCCGGAAAACTCATCGCCGCGGTCGAAACAATTTCCACCGGGCCGTCGGGACCGGATGTGCGCTGTGTTCCGGCAGAGGCACGCCAGCGCGTCGGCGCCGCGAGCGGCCGGGGTCACGGTGAATCCTCAACCGCCGTGACCCGCAATCTGTCGGCACCCCGGTCTATCATCGAACACATGTTCGAACACTGGCCGGAGAAGGGAGAACAGGCCCTGCACCGTGTGGTGGTTCCGCCGATGCCGGTGCTGGTGGATATCGCTGCCGCGATCCCCACCGATCCCCGAGCCCGTCCGCACGATGCCGAGCACGAGAGCGCAGGGGGCGTGGTGCGGGCGGGCGGTCTCGATATGACCGGACGAATGCCCGGGCGTTTGCACGCGTGGGCGCGCGCGGGCGACGGAACCTGGCTGGGCTTGGTCGAATTCGAGTTGATCACGGGTAATCGGCGCAGTCGGCTACCGGTCACGCAATGGTGCCCCGCACATGCCCTCATCATGCGTGGCGGATGCGGGCCGCCCGATTAGGCGGCCCGCGATATCGCTACGCGGGCAGGCTGTTCCGGGCGGGCGCCCCGGTTTCGACCAGGCCGGCAAGCGCGGTCGGCAACGGCCCCTCGTGCAGGACGCCCAGGCGTTGGGTCGCCCGGGTGAGGGCCACATAGAGTTCGGCCGCACCGCGTGGTCCGGTGGCGAGGATCCGCTCCGGATCCACCACGAGGACCGCGTCGAATTCCAGCCCTTTCGTCGCCGCCGCCGTAACGGTGCCGGGTACCCCGGGCGGGCCGATCACGATGCTGGTTCCCTCGTGTTCGGCTTCCGCTTGCACGAATTCCTCGATCGCGGAGGCCAATTCGCCCGCATCGACCTGCCGCGACCACGGTTGGACACCGCAGGCGCGCACCGACTCCGGTGGTTGGACACCCGGCGCGAACTCGGCGAGCACCGCCGCGGCCACCGACATGATCTCCGCGGGTGTCCGGTAGTTCACCGACAGCGTCCGATAACGCCAGCGTCCCGGCACGTACGGCTCGAGCATCGCGCCCCACGAGGTCGCTCCCGCGGTCGAACGACGTTGAGCGAGATCGCCGACCACGGTGAACGACCGTCCCGGACAGCGGCGCATGAGCACGCGCCAATCCATCGCGGACAACTCCTGCGCCTCGTCGACCACGATGTGCCGATAGGTCCAATCCCGGTCCGCCGCAGCGCGTTCGGCCAGCTCCCGGGTATCGCGCTCGACGAAACGCTCGGCCAGATCCTCGGCGTAGAGCAGATCCGTCGCGAACAGATGGTCCTCGTCGTCCATCATGTCCTCGCGGCCGGTCATCAGGTCCAGCACGCCGGCCGCGTACTCGGCCTGCGCGGCGCGTTCCCGTTCGGCGGAGGTGTCGGCCGGTGTGTCCCGGCCCAGCAGATCGACCAGTTCGTCGAGCAACGGCACATCCGACACCGTCCACGCCGCACCCTCGGCACGCCACAGCGCCGGATCACCACCGGCGGCCCGCAACCGTTCGGGCGACGAGTACAGCGAGGCCAGCAACTCCTGCGGGGTGAGGATCGGCCAGAGGCGGTCGAGCGCCGCGGTGAACTGTTCGTTCTCCGCGAGTTCGGCCACCAGATCCGAGCGCATGTTCTCCCACGCCTCGCGGTCGTCGCGGGTCAGCCAGCCCTTGCCGATCCGGGCGATCGACCGTTCGGTGATCACATACGTGACGATCTCCCGGAAGACCGCACGCGCCTCGTTGTGCGGCAGCCCGCTCGCCCGTGCCTCCGAGCGCGCCCATTCGGCCATCTCGGCATCGATACGCGCGGTGACGTCCGCCAGTTCGACGGTCAGCGGCTGCTCGGGCACTCGCTGCCGGTCGGCGATCGCGGCCGCGAGCACCTCGAGGATGTCGAGCGAACCCTTGAGCCGCGCGGCATCGGCGGTATCGTCGGCGGTGACGTGCAAGCCGGGAACGAGATCACCGGTGGTGGTGAACACCACGTTGGTCTCACCGAGCGACGGCAGCACCCGGCCGATGTGATGCAGGAACTCGGGGTTGGGCCCGACCACCAGCACACCGTGCCGTTCCATCTGCTTGCGCTGGGTATAGAGAAGATAGGCGACCCGATGCAGCGCCACCACGGTCTTGCCCGTACCGGGTCCGCCCTCGATCACCAGCACACCCGGATGATCGAGCCGGATGATCTCGTCCTGTTCGGCCTGGATAGTGGCCACGATGTCGCGCATCCCCGCACCGCGCGGTGCGTTGACCGCCGCCAGCAACGCGGCGTCGCCGCGCTCACCCGTACCCGGGCGCCCGAACACCTCGTCGGTGAAATCCACCACCTGGCGCCCGCGCGTATGGAATTGGCGCCGCCGCCGCATATTCTCCGGACTGGCCGCGGTGGCCACGTAGAACGGCCGCGCGGCCGGCGCCCGCCAATCCAGCAGCAGCGGCTCGAACTCGTTCGCCTCGTCGAACAGGCCGATCCGGCCGATATAGGACGGTTCACCGGCGACCGTATCCAGCCGCCCGAAACACAGTCCGTTGTCCGCGACGTCCAGCCGCTTCACCTCGCGCGCCAGCGCCCGCACCTCGGCATCCCGTTCCACCAGGGCCGCGCCACCACGCAGGGCCGCGCGGTAGCCGACCTTCGCCCGCGCGCGCTCGGCGTCGAGGCGCGCGTAGAGCCCGGCCACGTAGCTGTCCTCGGACCGCAATTCGTCTTCATATCTCTGATCCGCCATATGCCCCTTCTCCGGCTCGACGATCGCGGTTGTCGTACTGCGGACATCGATGTCCCGCCTCGGCCGTACGGATCCTCGTTTGCGCAGGTTCCAGCCTCGGCGGGCCATTGTGCGGCATCACCGGGGCCTTGCCGCAAGGCCCCCTGTCGGCTATATATTGGATATGGAAGGAGCGGGTTCTCCCTCTTCCGATCAGGCCACCGTCAGCTCAGGACTCGGCCAGCGCATCCACCACCTCGCGCACAGCGGCGCGCAGTAGTCCGGCGTACTCGTCCACATCCGGCATCGCCTGGGGATCGCTATGGATGGACAGTGTCACCGTGTCACCCAGGCCGTGCAGGCCGTGGGTCAGGTGCATGACCGCACCCAGTGCCGGGAAACCGGCGGTGAACCGGACCCTTCCGCCCGCGATCGAGAGATCGGCGGGGCCGCGGTCGACGCTGGAAAGTACTGTGTTGCCGGAGATCCGGCCGGGAACCAGATCCAGCGGAAAGTTCGCGATATCGCGGCGAAGGATCGGCGCCGGCAGGGCGTCGGTGACGCGGTCGCGGACCGACTGCAGCGGGTGAGTGGCCCGGATGCGGCGTTCGGCGAGGGTCGCGGCGATGCGGTCCGCGCGCAGGCGCAGATCCGGTTCGGCGACCGCGAGATCGATGCCGAGATCGCGATAGTTGTTGCGCGACATTCGCTTTCCGGATCGTAGCGCGTCCGATGACCGGCTCGGCAGAGCCATCGACACCTGCGCGCCGAGAGCGTCGATCGGTTCGCCGCGCGCGGCGAGGTAGCGGCTCATCGCGACGGAGATCGCGGTCGAGGCGACGACGGTGACCGTATATCCGGGGGCACGCAGGTTCGCGTCCACGATCATCCGGACCGCGCGCCGCCGCGGCGCGGGCGGGCGGTTCAGGAGGGTGGGCGCGAAATCACCCGCCGCGCCCGGAATCTCGCCCGCGGTCGCGAGCCGACTCAATTCGCCGTCGGCGCGTGCGGCGGCCAGGCCGCGGCGTACGGTCCGGACGAGGCCGAGCGGAACGGAGAACAGCGATATCGCCTCGGCCGCACAGCTTTCCATACCGTGTGCCACGCCTGGCACGGCGGCGCGATCGGACGGGCCGACATCGCCTTCGGCCGGTCCGCCCAGGAGTTCGCGGGCGATCGCCGCCGCACGCTTCCCGTCGGCCAGTGCGTGCGAAAGCTGTAGCACCACAACGAGGCCCGGTCCGGTACCGCCCGGCGCGTCGCGGATTCCGCGGAACAGATGCAGTCGCCACGCGTACCGATCCGCGGGCACCCCCTCCCCCAGCAGCTCGCCCAGCGCCGCTTCCACATTCGTCCACAGCGGTTCGCCGAGGTGGTGCACAACCACCTGTGCTTCATCGAAACCGCATGGCTCCCAGGCGGGATAGGCGAAGCGGTATTCGCGGACGCGAACCCGCAGATCGGGGATTTCCGCGCTGCGGGCGAGCGCGGCCGCCCGCAGGTCACCGCTCGGACATCCGGTGTCGTCGAAGCAGTACAGCAGGAACAGATCGTTGCACCCGCGACGGGCGAGCCAGAACCTGGTGGCATCCTGCGGCGTCAGCACATCCACCCGGGCGACGATATCCACAACCGTCCACAATTTCCGCATCGAAACCATCGACGCAGGTCAACCCCAATGCTACGATCTGTAGTAGACGCAAAATCAACCACTCTCACATACGCGGGGGCGGGTGAGAATCATGACCATCCCGGCCGATGCCGACGAAAGATTTCGTGCGGCTGCCTTCGTCAGAAGATCCATCAACAAGGTATTTCCGACCCACTGGTCGTTCCTCCTGGGCGAGATAGCCCTCTACAGCTTCGTCATCCTGCTGCTGTCGGGGATCTATCTGACCCTGTTCTTCGACCCGTCGATGACCGAGGTCGTCTATCACGGCTCCTACCAGCCGTTACGCGGCGTCACCATGTCACGCGCCTACGAATCGGCGCTGAATCTATCCTTCGAGGTGCGGGGCGGGCTGTTCGTACGACAGGTCCATCATTGGGCCGCATTGCTTTTCGCCGCCTCGATCATCGTGCACATGTGCCGCATCTTCTTCACCGGCGCGTTCCGCGCACCGCGCGAAGCGAATTGGGTGGTCGGCTGCCTGCTGCTGATCCTGGCCGTGTTCGAGGGATTCTTCGGCTACTCACTGCCCGATGATCTGCTGTCGGGCACCGGACTTCGGGCGGCGTTCGCGGCGATCACCATGGGAATTCCGCTGGTCGGCACCTGGCTGCACTGGCTGATGTTCGGCGGCGACTTCCCCGGCACGATCATCCTGCCGCGCCTGTACATCGCTCATGTGCTACTGATGCCGGGCATCATGCTGGCGCTGATCGTGGCGCATATCGCAATGGTCTGGTACCAGAAACACACGCAGTTCCCCGGGCCGGCCCGCACCGAGAAGAACGTGGTGGGCACACGCATCGTCCCGGTGTTCGTACTGGATCAGGGCGCGTTCTTCATGTTCACCTTCGCCGTGCTCGCGATCATGGGCGGTGTCGCGCAGATCAATCCGATCTGGAACCTGGGGCCGTACGACCCGGCACATGTCTCGGCCGGTACCCAGCCCGACTTCTATCTGATGTGGACCGACGGCTTCCTGCGCCTGTTCCCGCCGTGGGAGCTGTACCTGTTCGGGCACACCGTGCCGGCCGCCTTCTCGGTGGTGGTGCTGATGACGGTGGTGTTCGCGGCGCTGTTGGCCTATCCGTGGATCGAGAAGCGGCTCAGTCGTGACCGCGCGTCACACAATCTGCTGCAGCGGCCGCGAGATGTGCCGGTGCGCACCGCGATCGGGGCGATGGCCATCGCGTTCTACCTGGTGCTCACCCTGGCCTGCGTCAACGACATCATCGCGCTGAAATTCGATATCTCGCTCAATGCGACGACCTGGATCTTCCGGATCGCCCTGTTGATCGTCCCACCGCTGGCCTACTTCCTCGCCTATCGGATGTGCCTGGCCCTGCAGCGCGCCGACCGCTCGGTCCTCGCCCACGGCATCGAGACCGGGATCGTGCGCCGGCTGCCGCATGGCGAATACGTCGAAATCCATCAGCCCCTGGGCCCGGTGGATGCCGACGGTCGACCCGTGCCGCTGGAGTATCAGGGTGCGGCCGTCCCGAAGAAGGTGAATCGGCTGGGCCTGTCCGGAGCGCCCGGCACCGGCAGTTTCCTGCGGGCGGATCCGTCCGACCAGCGCGAGCTGCTCGATGCCGTCACCCATGATCAGGAACGGTGCCGGCTCGCGGCACTGCGCGGATCGCGCGACGATCCGGACTGACCGTCACACATCACTGATCGTCACACATCAAGGCCCCGAGCTGGTCCGACTCGGGGCCCCCATCCGGTGTGCCGACGCCTCAGGCGGAGCCGAACGTCTCGGCCGTCACACCCGAGACGAACGCGTCCCACTCGCCCGGCGTGAATGCCAGGATCGGTCCGGCGCCGCGGTCTTTCGTATCGCGAACCCCGACATTGCCGTCGCCGAGAAATGCGACCTCGACGCAGTTTCCGTCGGGCCCGCTGTATTTACTCTTACGCCATACCGCACCGGACGAATCAACCTTCACCACAGCATCTCCTTTTCCTTCGTCGATAACGCGAAAATCCTGCTTCACTCATCGGAAACCTGGGCCCCGCGTGGTGCCGTAGTCCCGCAATGCGCCTGGTCATGGCGCCCGAACTGCTCAATTCACCGACCGGTACACGAGGCGCACACCTCCATGGTGCACCCTCGGGGTGACCCCGGGAGAGCACCCTAGCAGCACCCACAATCACCGTGCGCTGTCTTTTCACTTTCAACCACCGAATTGCGGATGAAGAATTTCCATTCACTAATAGCGGAAGAATTGCCAAATGAACGGAGAATGATCCGGTAAACGAATCCCCGGGAGGGAATTACCCATCCCGGACGGTCGGTCGCACACCCCGTAAACCGTGCGGTTGCTCGAGGTGGATCATGGAGCTGTGGTGGAACGAGATCGCGACGATGCCGGACACGCCCGAAATGCCCGTCCTCGAGACCGATTCGGGCGACCGCTACCGCCCGGTAGCGTGGGCGTGGCCCGGATTCCGGATGATCTCGACCTTCCGCCGGGCGAAACCCTGGAGTACGCCCAGCGTCTGCTCGACGACGGCCTGGCCTTCAACGCTCACGAGGTACTCGAGGCCGCCTGGAAGAACGGCCCGTTCGCGGAAAGGATGCTGTGGCAGGGCCTGGCGCAGTACGCCGTGGGCCTCACCCACATCCAGCGCGGGAATCCGAAGGGCGCCCGCACCCTGCTCGAGCGCGCGATCGGCCGCTTGGCGACCGATCCGGCGCCGCCCTACGGGATCGACGCGAACGGTCTGATCACCCATGCCGAGGGCCTGCTGGCGCGGCTGGACGCCGGTCGCGCCATCCCGGAGGACGAGCTGTGCCCGAGGCTGCGGGGATGACGCCGCTCGCAACGGGCCGGATGATGCCGCATACGGCCGGTGCGGGCCGTTTCGCTCCCAGCCCGTCCGGGGATCTGCACCTGGGCAATCTACGCACCGCCCTGCTGGCCTGGCTGTTCGCGCGCTGCTCGGCCCGCAATTTCCGGCTCCGGATCGAGGACCTCGATCGGGTGCGCCCCGGTGCGGAGCAACGCCAGCTCGAGGATCTGGCGGCGATCGGGCTGGACTGGGACGGTGCGGTTGTCCGGCAATCGGAGCGCACGCAGCACTACGCGGACGCGATCGACCGGCTCACCGCCGCCGGTATGACCTACGAATGCTATTGCACGCGAAGGGAAATCCAGAAGGCCGTGACCGCGCCACACGGACCGATGGGCGCCTATCCGGGCACCTGCCGCGAACTGAGCGCCGCCGAACGAGCGGCCAAGCGCGCCGAAGGCCGACCGGCCGCGCTGCGCTTGCGCTCACGGACAACGGAATTCGAGATAGCCGACGAGATCCACGGCACCTACCGCGGTGTGGTCGACGATTTCGTGCTGCGCCGCGGAGACGGTACCGCCGCATACAATCTGGCGGTCGTCGTCGACGATGCGAGCCAGGGCATCGACCAGGTCGTCCGGGGTGACGATCTCCTGCCGTCATCCCCGCGCCAGGCCTATCTGGCCACCGAACTCGGACTCGCCGTGCCCGGCTACGCGCACGTCCCCCTGGTGCTCAACACCGACGGCGCCCGGCTGGCCAAGCGCGACGGGGCGGTGACCCTGCGCGACAGAACGGCACTCGGCGAAACACCGCGGCAGGTCTTCGCACTACTCGCGGCATCTCTCGGCTATCACGGAGAGACGCCGCGAGCGCTGCTCGACCAGTTCACGCCGGCCACGGTGCCGCACGAGCCGTGGATCCTGGACCCCCAGCATCCGGATCCGGCCCGCCACGGCTGATCCCGCTACGTACTCGACACCACGATGTTGATCACGACCCACACGATGGTCAGCACGATGCCGGCGGCGCCGACCCAGATACCACCCAGCGCCAGACCCTTACCCTGACCGCCGCGCTCCTTGATCTGATTCAGCGCGACCACGCCGAGGATGATGCCGACGATGGATCCGATGCAGGTGCACAGCCCCAGGATCGACGCGATCAGCGAACCGATGGCCAGGCCGTTCGTCCCCTGCTGCGGCTGGGCGTATCCGTACGGCTGATACGGCGTCGCCGCCGGGTAGCCGTAGTTCGGCTGACCGTACGTGGGCTGGCTGTAATTCGGCTGGCCGTAGGGTTGCGACTGCGGTTGCTGCTGCGGATAGCTGGGATACGACGGCGGCGGACTCGGCTGCGCGGGCTGATTCGGCGCCGAGGAGTACCCCGCCGGAGGCGGGCCGGCCGGGGGCGGCGTGGCCGACGGCGGCACCGACTGATGGCCGCCCGAGTCGGACGACACACCCTCCCCACCGTACTGTTTCCACCATTCGTCGGAATCGCCGGGATTCGTCATTGCAACAGCCTATTCCACCGAGGCCCGGTGCCGGTATCGTGCACAGCTCGTGAGCGAGACACAAGAAACGACACCGACCGGGGAGTCTGGACGCCCCGCGGTCGAGCACGCAGCGTTTGCGCAGGCCGCGGGGAGTCCCTTCACGTTGATCGTGACGCTGTTCACGGCAACCCTGATGATCTCCAACATCTGCGCCACCAAGGGCGTCCAGTTCTTCACCGGCCACGAGCTGCACCTCGGGCCCATCGAAATACTGCCGATCACCACCGACGGCGCCTTCTTCCTGTTCCCCCTCGCCTATGTCATCGGCGATGTGCTCAGCGAGGTCTACGGCTTCAAGGCCGCCCGGCGCACCATCTATTACGGATTCGGCATGCTGATCCTGATGGTGGTGTGCTTCTGGATCGCCATCGGCCTGCCGGCCGCCGAGTTCTACGACGGCCAGGACGCTTTCCGCACCGTCGCCGGCACCACCCCGCAGCTGGTCGCCGCCGGCCTCGCCGGTTATGTGGTGGGACAGTTCCTGAACTCGGTGACGCTGGTGCTGATCAAGGAGCGCACCAAGGAGAAGCACCTGTGGGCCCGGTTGCTGGGCTCCACCGTGGCCGGGGAGTTCGGCGACACTCTGATCTTCTGCTCGATCGCGGCCACCGCCATCGGTATCGACACCTGGGGCGCGTTCATCAACTACGTGATCGTCGGATTCGTGTGGAAGACGCTGTGCGAGGTACTGGTCATGCCGATCAGCTATCGCGCCATCGCCTACCTGAAGAAGAAGGAACCCAGCTACGCACCGCTGGACAAGCCCGCGCTCTACAGCTAAGCGAGCCTGCTAATCGAAGCGGACGCGCCCCCGCCACCGGCCCAGGAATTCGGCCTTGAACTCGTCGTAGTAGCCGCCGTCGATACTCGCGCGGATCTCGTCGACGAGCCGAATCGTGAAGCGCTCGTTGTGAATTGTGCACAGCGTGGCGGCCAGCATCTCCTTGGCCTTGAACAGGTGGTGGATGTAGGCACGGGTGTAGTGGGCGCAGGTGTAGCAATCACAGGTGTCGTCGATCGGCGTGAAATCCCGGCGAAAACGACTGGTGTTGATGTTGAAGCGGCCCGCGGCGACGTAGATCGCGGCGTTGCGGGCCACCCGGGAGGGGTTGACACAGTCGAAGGTGTCGGCGCCGTTCTCGATCGCGACGAAGAAGTCCTCCGGTTCGCTGATCCCCAGCAGATGGCGTGGCTTCTCCGGCGGCAGTTCGTCACAGCACCAGCCGACGATGGTGCCGAGATTGGCTTTTTCCAGCGCACCGCCGATCCCGAAACCATCGAAGGCCGAACCCGTTTCACTACCCCGCATGGCCTCCAGATCACGAGATGCCTTGCGGCGCAGATCCTCGTACTGCGCACCCTGAATCACCGCGAACAGCGCCTGATAGGGCCGATGCGACCGCTGCGCGGTCAGGCGCTCGTGTTCGTCGATGCAGCGCTGCGCCCATTCGTGGGTGCGCTGCAGCGACTTCTCCTGGTAACCACGGGTATTGAACAGCGTGGTCAGCTCGTCGAAGGCGAACATGACATCGGCGCCGAGCCGGTGCTGGATCCCCATCGAAACCTCCGGGGTGAACCGGTGTTTCGAGCCGTCCAGATGGGAGCGGAAGGTGACGCCGTCGTCGTCGACCACGGCGAGGCGTTCCTTCCCCTTGGCGATGACCTCATCGCTCTGGACGCCGACCGCCTCCATCGCCAGCACCTTCTTGAAGCCGACGCCCAGCGACATCACCTGGAAGCCACCGCTGTCGGTGAAGGTGGGACCGGGCCAGTTCATGAACCGGCTCAGCCCGCCCGCCTCGTCCACGATGTCGGATCCGGGCTGCAGATACAGGTGGTAGGCATTGGCCAGCAGCGCCTGCGACCCGATCTCGGCCATCGTCTCCGGCAGTACGGCCTTCACCGTCGCCTTCGTGCCGACCGGGATGAACGCCGGGGTGGCGATCTGCCCGTGCGGCGTGGCGATCGCACCGGTGCGGCCGTGCCTGCCGGGCAGCCGGGTACCGACGGTGAAGGAGAACTGGGCGGGATCGGACACGCCGTTATCCTGCCAGGCCGCCGCTCGAGCGATATCCCAGGCGCGGCCGAAGCCGGCCCGGCCCGGACTTACACGGCGTCGAGCGTTTCCTCGTCGACCAGATCCTGATCGACCGCGGCACCGGTGAACTGCGCGTTGTAGAGGCGGAAGTAGGCGCCGCGGGCGGCCAGCAGCCGATCGTGGGTGCCCTGCTCGACGATGTGGCCGCCTTCCATCACGACGATCAGATCGGCATCGCGGATGGTCGAAAGCCGGTGCGCGATCACGAAACTCGTGCGATCGCGGCGCAGGGCGGCCATCGCCTGCTGCACCAGCAGTTCGGTACGGGTGTCGACCGAGCTGGTGGCCTCGTCCAGGATCAGGATCGTCGGCTTGGCCAGGAAGGCGCGGGCGATGGTGATCAGCTGCTTCTCACCCGCGCTGACTCCGGACCCCTCCTCGTCGATGATCGTGTCGTAGCCCTGCGGCAGCGAGTGCACGAAGCGATCCACGTAGGCGTCGCGGGCGGCCTCGAGGATGTCCTGCTCGCTCGCCTGTGGATTGCCGTAGGCGATGTTGTCCCGGATGGTGCCGCCGAACAGCCAGGTGTCCTGCAGGACCATGCCGATCCGCGAGCGCAGCCGATCGCGGCCGATGGTCGTGATGTCCACCCCGTCGATGGTGATCGCACCGGAATCCAGTTCGTAGAACCGCTCCAGCAGATTGACCAGGGTGGTCTTACCGGCGCCGGTCGGCCCGACGATGGCGACCACGTGGCCGGGCTCGGCGACCAGCGACAGATCGTCGATGATCGGCTTGTCGGCCTCGTAGCGGAAGGACACCGCGTCGAATTCCACCCGGCCGCGGTCGAGCGGACGCGGATCCTCCTCGCGCGGATCGGGAACCTGCTCGTCCGCGTCCAGGATCTCGAAGATCCGTTCCGCGGAGGCCACGCCGGACTGCAGCAGATTGACCATCGAGCCGATCTGCGTCAGCGGCTGGCTGAACTGGCGGGAGTACTGGATGAAGGCCTGCACCTCACCGAGCGACAGACTGCCCGAGGCCACCCGCAGACCGCCGACCACGGCAATCAGCACATAGTTCAGGTTCCCGATGAACATCATCACGGGCATGATCAGCCCGGAGATGAACTGGGCCTTGAAGCTGGCCTGATAGAGCTTGTCGTTGCGCTTGTCGAATTCGGCGCCGACCTCGCTGACGCGGCCGAAGGCGGTGATCACCTCGTGGCCGGTGAAGGCCTCCTCGACCTGGGCGTTGACCTGGCCGGTGTACTTCCACTGATCGATGAAGTGCGGTTTGGACCGCTTCGCGATCTGCGCGGTGACGACCACCGCGGCCGGCACCGTCAGCAGTGCGATCACCGCCAGCAGCGGCGAGATCCAGAACATCATGATCAGGATGCCGATCACCGACAGCACCGACATGACCAGCTGGCTCATGGTCTGCTGCAGGCTCTGGGCCACATTGTCGACATCGTTGGTGACGCGGGAGAGCACATCGCCGCGAGCGTTGGTGTCGAAGTAGCTCAGCGGCAGGCGGTGGATCTTGTCCTCGACCTCGGTGCGCAACCGCTGCACGGCCCGGTTGATCACCGTGGCCAGCAGATACGCCTGCAGCCAGTTGAAGACGGAGGCCAGGATGTAGAGCACCAGGACCAGCATCAGCACCTGGCCGACCGCGGCGAAATCGACGCCGTGGCCGGGCGTGATGTTCATCGACGACAGCATGCCCGCGAGCCGGTCCTGCCCCTGCTCGCGCAGGGTTGCGACCGCCTGATCCTTGGTCAGGCCCGCCGGCAACTGCTTGCTGACGACGCCGTCGAAGATGAGGTTGGTGGCCTTACCGAGGATCTGCGGACCCAGCGTGTTCATGACGACCGCGGTGACCGTCAGCAACAGGATCGCGATCACGGCCACCCGGTCCGGAGCCAGCCGCTTCAACAGCCGCTTCAGGGTCGGACCGAACGATTTGGCCTTCTGCCCGGGCGCCCCGGGCATCGGCGCGGCACCAGGCCTCATCGCGCCGCCTCCTGCGTTTCGCGGGACACCCGCACCCGGACGGCCCGATCAGCGGCTGCGCAAAGGTAGCTCATCGCGCCGCCTCCTCGGGACTGAACTGCGATTCCACGATCTCCCGGTACTCCTCGCATTCGCGCACAAGCTGCTGATGGGTGCCGAGGCCGACCATGGCGCCGTCTTCGAGGACGACGATCTGGTCGGCATCACGGACGGTCGAGATCCGCTGTGCCACCGTGATCACGGCGGCGTCGCGCGTACGCGGCCGCAGGGCCTCCCGCACCCGGGCGTCGGTGGCGACGTCGAGGGCGGAGAAGCAGTCGTCGAACAGGTAGATCTTGGGCTTCTTGACCAGCGCGCGGGCGATGGCCAGACGCTGCCGCTGACCGCCCGACACCGTGGTGCCACCCTGGGCGACCGGTGTCTGTAGTCCCTCGGGCATGTCTCGCACGAAATCCGCGGCCTGCGCGATCTCGAGTGCGTCCCACAGTTGTTCGTCGGTGGCCTCCGGGTCGCCGTAGCGCAGATTCTCCGCGATCGTGCCGGAGAACAGGTAGGCCTTCTGCGGTACCAGGCCGATCTGAGAGCGCAGCAGATCCATATCGAGCTCACGCACCTCGGTGCCGCCGACCCGGACCGTACCGGCGGTCACGTCGATCAACCGCGGAATCAGATTGACCAGGGTGGTCTTGCCGGAACCGGTGGAGCCGACGATCGCCGTGGTCCGGCCGGGTTCCACCCGGAAGCTGATGTCCCGGAGCACAGGCTCCTCGGCACCCGGGAACTTGAACTCCGCCGCCGCGACCTCGACGATGCCGGGATCGGTGGTGAAGGTCCGCGGCTGCGCGGGCGGCACCACCGAGGAATCGGTTTCCAGCACCTCGGCGATACGTTCGGCCGAGACCGCCGCGCGGGGGGCGATCATCGCCAGGAACGAGGCCATCATGACCGCCATCAGGATCTGCATGATGTAGGACAGCAGCGCGGTCAGCGAGCCGATCTGCATCGAACCCGAGTCGATGGCGTGCCCGCCGAACCAGATCACCGCGACCGTGGTGAGGTTGCTGATCAGCATCACGGCCGGGAACATCAGGGCCGCCAACCGGCCGACGAACAGTGAGGCCGAGGTGAGGTCGTCGTTGGCGACGCCGAAGCGCGCCACCTCCTGCCGCTCGCGCACGAAGGCACGCACCACGCGGATACCGGTGATCTGCTCGCGCAGCACCCGGTTCACCGCATCGATACGTTCCTGTACGCGCCGGAAGCCCGGCACCATGCGAGAGATGATCAGCCCCATGGTCAGCGCCAGGATCGGCACGGCGACCAGCAGAATCCAGGACAGGCCCAGGTCTTGGCGCAGCGCCATGACGATGCCGCCGACGCACATGATCGGCGCCATCACCACGATGGTCACGCTCATCACGATCAGCAGCTGTACCTGCTGCACGTCGTTGGTATTGCGCGTGATCAGCGACGGCGCCCCGAAGATGCCCACCTCGCGGGCGGAGAAGGTGCCCACCCGGTGCAGCAGCGCCGCGCGCATCTCCCGCCCCGCACCCATCGCGGCCTGTGCGCCCAGATAGACCGAACTCGCCGAGGCCACGATCTGCACACCCGAGACCAGCAGCATCCACAGACCGGTGGTCCAGATGTAGCCGATATCGCCCTTGGTCACGCCGTTGTCGATGATGTCGGCATTCAGGCTGGGCAGGTAGAGCATGGCGATGACGGAGATGAGCTGCAGCACAACAACCCCCGACAACTGGGTGCGGTAGGGGGCGAGAAAGGCGCGCAGCAACCGGATCAACATGATGGGTGCAGGCTACCGTTATTCCGGGGCGCTGTCGGCCACATTTTTCCGTCGGCGAAACGCTCCCGACCGGCCCTGTCGGCCCGGTACGGCACGGGGTGCGGCTAGCTGCCGGACACCGGCGCTGCCGGTCCGGGCCGCCGGGTCCAGGCGCCCGGATCACTGATGAGATCGACCACGAAATCCGGCAGTTCGTCGGCCGCGATATCGGCGATACTCACCTGCTCGAGCACGGCGCGAATATTCACTCGCAGCGCGATCCACACCCGTTGCAGCGGCGCGGCCACGCCCGAGTACTCCACATCCTCGGGCCGCTGTCCGCGCACCGAGGCCAGTGGCCCCTCGACCGCCCGAATCACGTCGGCGATGCTGATCTCCCCGGCCGGGCGGGCCAGCCGATATCCGCCGTCGGGTCCGCGCCGGCTGATCACCAGTTCGGCCCGGCGCAGTTCCGCGGCAATGGATTCCAGGATCTTCGGCGAAATCCCCTGTGCCGTGGCGATGGTCTCCGCTTTCACCGAATTCGGTTGCGTGCGAGCGATTTCCAGCAGAATGCGAACCGCGTGATCGACCCGAGCCGTGATGTGCACTAGCGCTCACCGGTCAGCACGGTCAGCGCGGCGTCGAGCAGCACCTGCTCGATCAGCTCGTCGGCGGCGGCCGGCACCAATTCCTTCGACCACAACACCGTACTCAGGACCTCCAGCGCGGAGCTGGCCCGCAACAGGGCCTCGTCGGCCGGATCGGGCCCGGCCAGCCACCGGCACAGCCGCTCGTGCATGTAGAGCATGTCCGGATAGCGATCACCGATGGCGTTGAGGATAGCCACGGTATCCCGTACGCACATCGTCCCGGCCGTGCGATGGCGCAGCAGCGTGCGCAGTTGATGTTCGAGCACTTCACGCGCGCGCTGCGGGCTGTAGGGCACGCCGTCGAGTTCGTCGACCACGCGCTTCATATCGTCGAACACCGGCTCGATGATGGCGAGCAGCAGATCGAGCTTCGAAGCGTAGTGATAGTAGAGGGACGCCTTTGTGATTCCTACCGCATCCGCGACCTCGCGCAGGCTGGTCTGCTCGAAGCCCTTGTTCGAAAACAGCCGGATCGCCGCCTCACGAATCGCGTCCTTGGTGCTTTGACCTGCGACGACTGATCCAGAGGTACTGCGGGCGCTCATTCGACGATCCTCTCATCAACCGACGGAAGCGGAGGCCCGGCCCCGAAAATCGAGGTTGTTCCTCCGCTTATCGATTCGGTAGTCTACCTACCGCACGGTAGGCAGAGAGCGTCGATGGAGGCGGATCGCAGTGCGGCGTCCGCAGTAGTGCTGTCTACGGGGCCTGAACTCAGCACCGCAAATCAGCTATCGCTAGGAGATACCGCGTGTCCGTGTACCTCTATCGGTGGGGCAAGTTCGCCTTCCGCCGAAAATGGATCGTGCTACCGGTCTGGTTGCTGATCTTCGTGATCGTGGGCGCCGTCGGCGTCGGGCTGAAGAAGCAGAGCCAGGACGACTTCAACATGCCCGACCTGCCCTCGCAGAAGGCGACCGACATCCTGGACAAGCAGTTCCCGGGCGCCTCCGAGGCATTCAAGTTCGACGCCGTGACCGGCACCTATGTGGTTGCCGCACAACACGGCAAGCTCACCGACCCCGATAACCACAAGAATCTGACCGCGCTGGTCGACAAGATCAACAATCTCGACATCGTCGACAAGTCCAAGATCAAGCAGGATCCCGCGCATCCGGGTGTCCTGATCGATCCGGTGACCGCGACGTCGGCGATCGGCTGCACCTCGGGTGACCGCACCAGCTCGGACTTCATCGCCAAATGTGGTCTGACACCGCTGAACGTGCTCGGCAAGAACAACAATGCCGACACCGTCGCCTACTTCACCGTGCCGTTCGACATCAAGTCCTTCTCCGATCTCACCGAGGCACAGAAGGACGAGGCCTACAAGGTCGCCGACGACGCACGCAACAGCGGCCTCACCGTCGAGCTCAGCGGGTCCATCGCCACCCAGCAGATGGAGACCGGCGGCGCCTCGGAGATGATCGGCTACGTCGTGGCCTTCATCGTGATGATGATCGCCTTCGGCGCGCTGATCGCCGCCTTCGTACCGATCCTCACCGGCGTCGTCGGCGTCGGCATGGCGGGCGCGCTGATCATGGCGGGCACCTCCATCACGAATATTCCGACCTTCACCACGGTCCTGGCCTCGATGATCGGTATCGCGCTGTCGATCGACTACGCGCTGTTCATCGTCTCGCGCTACAAACACGAACTCGCGGTACAGGATTCACCGGAGGAAGCGGCGGGTGTGGCCATCGGCACGGCCGGCTCCGCGGTCGTCTTCGCCGGTATGACCGTGATCATCGCACTGTGCGGCCTGAGCATCGTCGGCGTCAGCTTCCTGACCTGGATGGGTCTGGGTGGTGCGCTCGCGGCCTTCTTCGCGATCCTGGTCGCGCTGACCCTGCTGCCCGCGATGATGGGCGCATTCGGCCGCTTCCTGTTCAAGCCGAAACTGCCGCTGGTGGCACGCACCGACACCGAGGACGACAACGCCGTCACCAACGGCAAGCGGTTCGCCCGGCTCATCGCCAGGGCCCCGTGGCTGACTCTCGGCGCCAGCGTGATCGTGCTCGGCCTGCTCGCGGCACCCGCGGTGAATCTGAGCCTGGGCCTGCCGGGTGAGGACAGCCAGCCCAAGACCACCACCGTCCGCAAGGCCTACGACCTGCGCACCGAGGGCTTCGGCGAGGGCAGCAACGGCACGCTGATGGTCGTCGCCGATCTGACGAAGGTGAAGCCGGAGCAGCGCAAGGAAGCCGTCACGGCGCTGCACGACAAGCTGGCCGCGTATCCGGGCATGGACTTCGTGACCATGCCGACCATGAGCAAGATCGATCCGCAGACCAAGACCCCGGACTACGTGAACAGCACCGGAGCCCAGCTCACCGCGGTGCCCGATTTCGGCCCGAACAACTCCGACACCCAGGACCTGGTGAAACATGCCCGGGACGCGGAATCGGAGCTGAACGCGAAATACGGCATGGAGTACGGCATCACCGGTACGACGGCGATCTACTCCGATGTGTCGAATGCCCTGCTCGGCAAGATCGTGCCTTATATGACGATCGTGGCGATCGCGGCCTTCCTGCTGCTGGTGCTGGTGTTCCGTTCGGTACTGGTGCCGTTGACCGCGGCCCTCGGCTTCCTGTTGTCGATGGCGGCCACCTTCGGCACGACCGTGCTGATCTTCCAGCAGGACAAGCTCGGCCTGATCGGTGATCAGCATCCGATCGTGAGCTTCCTGCCGATCATGTTGATCGGCTTGGTATTCGGCCTCGCCATGGACTACCAGGTCTTCCTCGTCACCCGCATGCGCGAGGAATACGTCCACGGCAAGTCGCCGAAGGAAGCCATGATCTCGGGCTACCACCACGGCGCCCGGGTGGTCACCTCCGCGGCCGTCATCATGATCTCGGTATTCGCCGGATTCGTGCTGATGCCGGATGTGACCGCGAAGTCCATGGGCTTCGCGCTGGCGGCCGGCGTCCTGTTCGACGCTTTCCTGGTCCGGATGGTGCTGATCCCGTCGCTGCTGGTCCTGATGGGCAAGTGGGCGTGGTGGATGCCCAAGTGGCTCGATCGGATCCTGCCGGATATCGACGTCGAGGGCACCAAGCTGCGTGCGCTGCAGCAGCGCGACCGCGAGGCCGCGGCCGAGCGGGAGCCGGTCCCGGTCGGCTGATCGCGGCACTCGGAGTCCGCACGACCTCGGGCCCCCACCCTTCGCGGGTGGGGGCCCGAGTCGTATCCGGACACGGCACATCTCGATCGGGTAGAGATCTTGATCTTGCAGCTACGAGCCAGCAGACTCGAACCCGACGCTCTCCATCTCGGCCACGCACCGGATCGACGCGGTCCGATGCGTGCATCGGCAACCGCACAGCTCGATCAGCGATCGGTCCCGGTTCGCGCTCACGGATTCGCGCTCGCGTCCGCAGGGGCCTGCGACCCTAGGAGTGCTCGTGTCCGTCTATCTGTATCGGTGGGGCAGGTTCGCCTTTCGGCACAAGTGGATCGTGCTGCCGGTCTGGCTGCTGCTGTTCCTCATCCTCGCCGGTCTGGGCGCGCAGCTGAAGAAGCCGATGAACGACGACTTCACCATTCCGAACCTGCCGTCGGAACGTGCGACCGAGATCCTGGACAAACATTTCCCGGGGATGTCGGAGGCCTTCAGTTTCGAGGCCGTCACCGGCACCTACGTGATCGCCGCGGCACCCGGGCAGAAATTGACCGACGCCACCGATCGGGCCGCCGTCGCCGGCATGGTCGCCAAGCTGAACGATCTCTCGATCGTCGATCACAGCACCCCACTGGCCGATCCGATCACCGCCACCGAACAGATGGGCTGCCTGGGCGCGGACCGCAGCTCGCCCGAATTCGTCTCCCGCTGCAGCGCCGCACCGCTGAACGTCCTGAACTCCGAGCAGCCCGATACCGTCGCGGTGCTGACAGTCCCTTTCACGATCCAGAAATTCACCGATATCACCGCCGACGATCGCGCGGCCGCCTTCGCGGTCGGCGACGACGCCCGGGCCGCCGGACTCCAGGTCGAGATGAGCGGTTCACTGGCGATGGAACAGCAGCAACCCAGCGGACAGGCCGAGATGATCGGTATGGCGGTGGCCCTGGTGGTGATGGTCGTGGCCTTCGGTGCGATCGTGGCCGCGTTCGTGCCGATCATCACCGCGATCGTCGGACTCGGCGCGGCGACATCGGTGATCTTCCTCGGCACCTCGTTCATGTCGGTACCGAGTTTCACGACCTTCCTGGCCTCGATGATCGGTATCGCCCTGTCCATCGACTACGCGCTGTTCATCGTCTCGCGCTACAAACACGAACGGGCGGTACAGAGCTCCCCCGAGATCGCCGCCGGCACCGCATTGGGCACCGCCGGATCCGCGGTCGTGTTCGCGGGTGCCACGGTGATCATCGCGCTGGTCGGACTGGCGATCGTCAATATCCGCTTCCTGACCTTCATGGGTCTGGGCGGTGCGATCGCGGCCGCGTTCGCGGTGCTCACGGCCATCACCCTGATGCCGGCACTGCTCGGGGCGTTCGGGAAATTCCTGTTCAAGCCGAAGATTCCGCTGATCGCCCAGCACGATCCCGAAGACGATTCGGTGGTCACCAACGGTATGCGGGTGGCGCGGGTGATCGGGCGGATGCCCTGGCTGACACTGGTCGCGAGCGTCATCGTGCTGGGCCTGCTGGCCGCGCCCGCGCTGAGTTTGAATCTGGGCCTGCCGGGTGAGGACAGCCAGCCGAAGACCACCACCATTCGCAAGGCCTACGACCTGCGCACCGAGGGCTTCGGTGAAGGCAGCAACGGAAAACTGGAAATCGTCGCGGATCTGTCGAAGGTGCCCACCGATCAACGGCAGGCGGCGCTCACCGCGCTCCACGACGAACTGGCCGCTTATCCGGGTATGGACTACGTGACCCAGCCGCAGCTGAGCAAGGACGGCGCGGGCGCGCTGATGACCGCTGTCCCGACCACTGGACCCAATGAGCAGAGCACCAAGGATCTGGTCCGCACTGCCCGCGACACCGAATCGTCACTGCACGACAAATACGGCATCGAGTACGGAATCACCGGCACCACAGCGATTTACGCCGATGTCGACCACGCGCTGCTCAGTAAGATCGTGCCCTATCTGGCGATCGTCGCGGGTGCGGCCTTCCTGTTGCTGATCGCGGTATTCCGTTCGGTGCTGGTGCCTTTCACCGCGGCGCTGGGATTCCTGCTGTCCATGGCGGCCACCTTCGGCGCGACCGTGCTGATCTTCCAGAAGGGCGCGCTGGGCCTGATCTCCGAACCCCGGCCGATCGTGAGCTTCCTGCCGATCATGTTGATCGGCTTGGTATTCGGCCTCGCCATGGACTACCAGGTCTTCCTCGTCACCCGCATGCGCGAGGAATACGTCCACGGTAAATCCCCCACCGACGCCATGATCTCCGGCTACCACCACGGCGCGCGCGTGGTGACCTCGGCCGCGATCATCATGATCTCGGTGTTCGGTTCGTTCCTGCTGGAAACGGATGTGACCGCGAAGTCCATGGGCTTCGCGCTGGCGGCCGGCGTCCTGTTCGACGCCTTCCTGGTCCGGATGGTGCTGATCCCGTCGCTGCTGATCCTGATGGGCAAGGCGGCGTGGTGGATACCCGGCTGGCTCAGCCGGATCGTGCCGGATATCGACGTGGAGGGTGCGCGGTTGCGCGAACTCCACGTCGACGATCCGGACGAGCCGAGGAGCCGGGTCGGCGTCAGCTGAGCTGGGGCGCGACCTCGGCCGCCACCAGCTCCAGGTGCGCCAGGTCCGACAGATCCAGCACCTGCAGGTAGAGACGGCTGATACCGGTGCTCTCGCGGTAACGGCCGATCTTGTCGACCACCTCGGCCGGTGACCCGGTCAAACCGTTGACCCGCAGTTCGTCCACCTCGCGGCCGATCGCCTTTGCGCGCCGGGCGATCTCGTCCTCGTCGCGCCCCACACACAGCACCTGCGCGGCGGACCGGATGATGCCGCCGGGGTCACGCCCGATCTCCTCGGCCGCTGCCGAGACCCGATCGAATTGCGCCGCGGCCGTTTCCGCGTCCACGAACGGCAGGTTGAACTCCCGGGCGTAGCGCGCCGCGAGAGCGGGCGTGCGCTTCCGGCCCGCACCACCGATGATCACCGGCGGTCCGGGTTCCTGCACCGGCTTGGGCAGCGCCGGACTGGCCTGCAGCTCATAGTGTTTGCCCACGAAATCGAAGGTCTCCCCGACCGGCGTGCGCCACAGTCCGGTGATGATGGCCAGCTGTTCGGCATACCGGTCGAACCGCTCGCGCACCTCCGGCAGATCGATACCGTAGGCGCGGTGCTCATCGGCGAACCAGCCCGCGCCGATGCCGAGTTCCACACGGCCGCCCGACATCTGGTCCACCTGCGCCACCGAGATCGCCAGCACCGACGGATGCCGGAAGGTGGCCGCGGTGACCAGGGTGCCCAACCGGATCCGCGAGGTCTCGCGGGCCAGACCGGCCAGCGTGATCCAGGCATCGGTGGGTCCGGGCAGACCCGACACCCCACCCATCCTCAGATAGTGATCCGACCGGAAGAAGGCGTCGAACCCGGCATCCTCGGTCACCTTCGCAACCCGGAGCAGATCATCGTAGGTAGCCCCCTGCTGAGGCTCGGTGAAGATTCGTAGTTCCACGTGAACCAACGTACCGGCGGGACGGTTTCCACGCGCCCAGGCACGTATCCGACACCGACGGAGCCTCGCTCACGCAGGGTGCGAGACGTCGTCGTTTCCGTCGGTGCCGTCGATGAGTGTCTGGACACCGTCGAAGATGCGATCCAGGCCGAAGGTCAGCGGATCGATGTCCCCGGTCGGCTCGGCGAACGTTTTCACCAGCGCGGGGAAGCGTTGCGCGTGGACGCCGAGGAGTTCACCGGTGAGCTGCTGCCATTCGCGGGCGTGATCGGCGTCGAAGTCGGCGTACTGCTGGGCGAGGTTGCGGACGTGTCCGGCGATGAGCAGGAATATTTGATGGCGTTCGGCGGCCTGGAGGCCGGTCGATTCCAGTACCGCCAACGCCGTGTCCATCCACCGAAGTTGGTGCGGACCGAGCAGTTGCTGACGCATGGCCGTCGCGGTGAGCAGCCACGGATGCGCTCGATAGACCTCCAGCAGTTGGCGTGCCCAGGCCTGGAGCCGGGTGCGCCAGCCGGTTTCGGGTTCGGGTAGCTCGGGTTCGACGGCCAGGACTGCCTCGACCATCAATTCGACCAATGCCGTCTTGCCGGGAATGTGCCGGTAGAGGGCCATTCCGGAAACGCCGAACGCAGCGGCCACCTTGTTCATCGACACGGCTTCCAGGCCGTCGAGGTCGGCGCGCGACACCGCTGCCGCGGTGATGCCGTCGATGGTCAGACCGGGTTTGGGGGCACGAATGGGCTCCCCCCACAACAGTGCGGCAGCGGTGCGCAGGTCACGGGGTTTGTCCTCGGCGCTTCGAGCCATGGCCGGTCGTCCTCCTGCGAGGTCGTGGTTGACAGGGCACTCTTCTGTTTATACCTTAAGCATCCTTGTTTACGATATAAACATACGAGGAGTCATCATGCGGATCCCCGGCATGAAGCACGCACAACGGCTGCGCATCACCACCCCGGACGGCATCGACGAGGCGAGCTTCGTTCGGATCGGCGGGATCGATCAGTGGATCTCGATCCGCGGTGAGCATCGCGACAACCCGGTACTGCTCGAAATCCACGGCGGACCCGGTGCTTCCAACCTCATCTACGCCGCTCGCACCCGGGTCTGGGAACGCCACTTCACCGTGGTGCGATGGGATATGCGTGGCGCCGGAAAGACTTTCGGCCACACCGGCCCGACAGGCCAGGGCGAGATGAGCCTCGCCCAGCTCGAGCGTGATGGCGCAGAGGTCACCGAGTATGTGCGGGCTCGACTCGATGTCGACAAAGTCGTGCTGGTCGGCTGCTCTTTCGGATCTTTCGTCGCACTGCGCCTGGCCCGCAGCCACCCCGAATTCTTCTCCGCCTACGTCGGCACGGACCAGAACATCAACGCCGGCGGCCGCGACCGCACCGCCTACGCGGGGCTGCTCGATCGGCTCGAAAAGACCGGCAAGCGACAGGATCTCGCGGCCGTCACCGCCATGACCGCGGATCGTTCGGCGTGGACCACCGCGGACCGGTCGCGGTTCGACAAGCACGCCGTCGGCTCCGACCCGCTCACACTCGACACCGTCAAGAAGGTCGTGATGGGCTCGCTGCTGACCTCACCGCTGCACTCCCTCGCCGAGGTCCGCACCTACACCAGGGCTATGAGCTTCTCCGAATGCCTTGCCCCGCAATCGGTCACGATCGACGAGTGGGCGGAGGGCACCGACTTCGCGATCCCGTTCTTCCTGTTCCAGGGCGAATACGACGTCATCACTCCACCACGATCGGCCCAGCGGTTCTTCGACGATGTCACCGCCCCGATCAAGAAATTCGCACTCATCGAGGACGCGAGCCACTTCGCGGCCCTGCGCCGGCCCGACCGCTTCCTCGACCTCTTGCGTACTCACGTCCTCCCCGCGATCACAGCGCATGTCACACCGTCGGCCCCCGCGTCGTCGATCAACTGACCACCCGGCACGACAACAACAAGAACGAGGATCGACAATGTCTATCGAGACCCTGCGCACCACCATTCGCGGCGGCGTGCTCCTGCCGGGCGACGCCGAATTCGAGCGGGCGGCGCAGCCGTGGAACTCCGCTGTCACCCAGTCCGTGGCCGCTGTCGTCGAGGTGGCCGACGCGCCCGACATCACCGCGGTGCTCGACTACGCCCGCCGCGCCGGCCGGGTGGTGGTCACCCAGCCCACCGGGCACGGTGCGACCGGCGATATCGACGGCGCGATCCTGGTGCGTACCAGGAACTTCGACAACATCGCCGTCGATCCCGAGCGGCGCGTGGCACGAGTCGGCAGTGGCGTGCGGTGGGGACAGGTACAGGCCGCCGCGGCCGCGCACGGTCTCGCGGGGCTGTCCGGGAGCAACCCTGTCGTGGGCGTGACCGGCTATACCCTCGGCGGCGGCTTCGGTTGGTTCGCCCGCACATACGGATGGGCCTCGGACGCGGTGCGCGCCGTCGAGATCGTCGATGCGACCGGGCGTCCCCAGCGGGTCACCGCCGACTCCGACCCGGACCTGTTCTGGGCTTTGCGCGGCGGTGGCGGCGATTTCGGGATCGTCACCGGCGTGGAATTCGAATTGGTCGCGCTGCCCCGGCTCTACGGTGGGCGGGTGATGTGGCCGGTCGACCGCACCGGTGAAGTCTTCGAACTGTTCAACGAGCTCACCGCCGACGCACCGGCCGAATTGTCGGTGTGGTTGCAGCGCTATGCGATTCCCGGCGCCGCGCCGACCGTCGCCATCGATTTCGCCTACCTCGGCGATCCCGCCGAGGGCCGGCACCTCACCCGCCGGCTCGACACGATCGGCGGCCACATCGCCGATACCCGCGGCGAACTCAGCCCGGCCGAGATCGGCAAGATCACCGCCGAACCCACCGAACCCAGCCCCTCCCTCTCGCGCGGCGAACTGCTCACCGACCTCGGCGACGCGGTCGTGAAGACCCTCATCGACGCCCCCTGCGCACCGCTGCTCAACGTGCAGATCCGCGGCCTGGGCGGCGCACTCGCGCAGCACCGCCCCGACGGCGGCGCACGCGGGCCCGTCGCCGAACCTTATGCGCTATACCTCCTCGGACTCGGGTTGCCGCACCTGCAGGCCGGCATCGCTGACCGATTCGCAGAAATCCTCGACGCGCTCGGGCCGAGCGTCACCGGCGCCAAGCCCTACACATTCCTCGCACCCGGGGAATCGGCTGCCGCGGCCTTCGACCCCGCCACTCTGGCCCGGCTGCGGGAGATCAAGCGAAACCGTGATCCCCACAACGTCATCCGCGCCAACTTCCCGGTGCTCGATGCCGTGGGCTGACAGGGCGCGCTCCGAGGCGCGGCGATAATGCCGCGTCCGCGAAGTGACAAGGCGACACAAAAAAGCTCCCCACCTGTTACTTCAGGTGGGGAGCTCTGGCGGTGGCGGAGGGATTTGAACCCTCGGTGGGGGGTTACCCCACACACGCTTTCGAGGCGTGCTCCTTAGGCCGCTCGGACACGCCACCGCAGGTGACTTTACCGGACGGTGCGAAGGAAACCGAAATCGGGAGGTCAGGGGCGGTGGGTGCGGAAAAACGCGTCCAGGACGGCGGCGCATTCGGATTCCAGGACACCGCCGCGGACCTCCGGGCGATGGTTGAGACGACGGTCACGCACCACATCCCAGAGCGAGCCGACCGCACCGGTCTTGGGTTCCCACGCGCCGAACACCAGCCGGCCGACCCGGGCCAGCACCAGCGCCCCGGCACACATCGTGCACGGTTCCAGCGTCACCGCCAGCGTGGCGCCCTCGAGCCGCCAGCCGTCGCCGACCACCCGCGCCGCACGGCGCAAGGCCAGGATCTCGGCATGTGCGGTCGGGTCGCCCGATGCCTCGCGGGCATTGCTCGCCCGCGCCAGCTCGCGGCCGGACGCGTCGAAGACGACCGCGCCGACCGGCACGTCCCGCGGGTCCGCGGCCGCGGCCGCGGCGAGCGCGACGCGGATCAGGTCCTCGTCACCCGGCCGTGCGCCCGGAGGCACCGAACTCAATGGTGCAGCTTGTCCAGGACCGCGGAGAATTCGTCGGCGAAGCCGAGCCGCTGCGCGACCATGCCCAACTGCTCGTCCGGGTACAGATCGGTCTCGGCGAGGATCACACTGAGAACGGGTTCGGGCAGTCCCAGATCGGCCAGCAAGCCCAGATCGCCCTCTTCCCACGGGTCGACCTCGTCGAGCTCGTCGGGATCGATATCGGGGACCTCGATATTCAGCGCGTCGAGGACCTCGACGGCGATGTCGTAGTCGATCGCGGCCGTCGCATCCGAGATCAGCAGGCGGCTGCCGGTCGGGCCCGGACGCAGGACGATGAAGAATTCGTCGTCGACGTCGAGCAGCCCGAATACCGCACCGGTGCTACGCAGTGCGAGCAATTCCTCCTCGGCCGCGGACAGACTGTTCAGCGACGCCGCACTGAGCGGGCTGCATCGCCACGTACTGTCCTCGCGGACGACCGCCACTGCGAACCCTTCCACATCGTCGTAATCATCCGACGCGGCCCTGTTCGTGCCCGAGCGCTGTGCCATGGCCGCAACGGTAGTCGGCTTCGGGGGAAATGTTGAAGTCGTATGCGAATCTGATTCGGTGACAGGCGATCGGAAATCCTCGGTATGCGTACTGGGTACGGGTTTGATCGGCGCTTCGCTGCTGCGCGCGGCGGCCGCGGCGGGCTACCGGGCCTGGGGTTACAACCGGTCGGAGGCGGGCGTGCGGGCCGCTCGCGCCGACGGATTCGATGTCGAATCCGATGTCGCGGCCGTACTGGGCCGGGCCGCCGACGACGACGCGCTGATCGTGCTGGCGGTGCCGATGCCGGCCGTCGAGACGGTGCTGGCGGATGTGCGGACGTTCGCGCCGGGCTGCGCTCTCACCGACGTGGTCAGCGTGAAGGAACCGGTTCGCGCCGAGGTGCGTCGCCAAGAGCTCGGCGCCCGCTACGTGGGCGGGCATCCGATGGCGGGGACCGCCGAATCCGGCTGGGCCGCATCGTCTCCCGATCTGTTCCGGGGTGCGGCCTGGGCGGTCGGCGTCGATCCCGGTACCCGCGCCGAGCCCTGGACCCGAGTCGCCCGGCTGGCCCTGGACTGCGGTGCGGTGGTCGTCCCCGTCGTCGCCGCCGAACACGACCGGGCGGTGGCCCGCATCTCGCATCTGCCGCATGTGCTGGCCGAGGCGCTGGCGGTCGCCGGGGCGGCGGGTGGCGATCTGGCGCTGGGCCTGGCGGCCGGATCGTTCCGCGACGGCACCCGGGTCGCGGCCACCGCGCCGGATCTGGTGCGGGCGATCTGCGAACCCAACGCGACCGCCCTCACCGAGGCCCTCGACGACGCGCTGCGCCTGCTCACCGCCGCCCGCGACAGCCTGCGCGCCGACGGCACCCTCGGCGAGCTGATCGACGCCGGCTACAGCGAACGGGATCGCTACGACACCCTGCGCCGCTGGGATATCACCGATATCCGGCCCGGCGAACACGACTGGCTGGAACGGCTGCGCGAGGCCGGGCAGCGCGGTGGTGTGATCCGGTCGCTGGACCGATGATCAGAACCGTTCGGCGAGGCCGGGATAATCGAGGACGAAGCCGTCGTCGTCGACGGTGACGGTCGCGCTGGACACCGGAGAGAGCACGTGGATGCCGTCGGCCCCGCTGCTGTAGGTCAGGCTGGCCTCCCGCACCTGCAGGTCCGGCACTCGCACGTAGACCACCGGAACCTGCACGTCCTCGGTGGCGTGGGCGAGTCCGAAGCGCCGGATGGGCAGGGTGTTGAACAGTGGGCTCAGCACCACGTCCACATCCAGGGCGCCGCCGAACATCGAGCGCACGTGGGTGCCGCCGGCATCGACGAGCCAGTAGTTCTCCTCGTCGCGGGCGATGGACGCGTGCCGTTCGCCCGAGGCGACGGTGCTGCGCAGTGACAGACGCTTGGTACGCCCGACCTCGTCGGTGACCAGATCGTAGGACGCGCTGAACGCCGGATGTTCGCCGCAGTCACCGGCGATGATGCGTCCGGAGGCACGGATCCGGTTCCCGTTGAGGACCACCCGCACCGATTCCATCCGGGAGGCGTCGTGCGCACGCCAGGTGAGCACCGCCGGCCAGCGGGGCGGCGTGTCCGCGCCGTCCGCGCTCGCCTGGGCGGCCTCGGATTTGCCCTGAGCTGGCTTACTCACCCCTCTACCGTAAGTGACAATCGAGCCGGTGGTGTGGTCGCGGCGCGCGAGTTGTTCACCTGCGCTACACCAGCGATTCGCGCCAGGCGGTGTGCAGGGCCGCGAATCGTCCGCTCGATTCGATCAGTTCGGCCGGTGTGCCGTCCTCCACGATGCGACCGGAATCCATCACCAATACCCGATCGGCGATGGCGACCGTCGACAGCCGATGCGCGATGATCACCGCGGTACGACCACGCAGCACGGTCTCGAGGGCGCGCTGCACCTGCCGCTCCCCCGGAATGTCCAGGCTGGAGGTCGCCTCGTCGAGGACGATCACCGCCGGGTCGGCGAGGAACACCCGTGCGAAGGCGACCAGCTGGCGTTGCCCGGCCGACAGCCGCCCGCCACGTTTGCGCACATCGGTGGCGAAGCCGTCGGGCAGCGACGCCACGAAGTCGTACAGTCCGACCGCGCGGGCCGCGGCATACACCTCGGCATCGGTGGCCTCGGGTTTGCCGAGCCGGATGTTGTCGGCGACCGAACCGGAGAACAGATACGACTCCTGGGTCACCATGGCGACGGCCCGGCGCAGGTCGGCGTCGGCGACTGTGCGCAGATCGACACCGTCCAATGCCACGGTACCGGCGGACGGATCGTAGAAGCGCGAAATCAGCTTGGCCAGTGTCGACTTACCGGCGCCGGTCGCGCCCACCAGCGCCACGACCTGACCGGCGGGCACGGTGAGCGAGAAACGCGGCAGCACCGAGCGCGCCGACGCCGAGGCGGCGGCATCCCGTCCCGGATAGCCGAAATCCACATCGGTCAGGCGCAATTCGCCCCGCGGGCGAGGGAGCGGATGCGGCGTGTCCGGTTCGGCGACGCTCGGCCGCTCCTCGAGGACGCCCGAGATCCGTTCCAGGGCAGCGGCGGCCGATTGATAGGAATTGAACACCTGGGCCAATTCGTCGAGCGGACCGTAGAACTGCCGTAGATACAGCAGGAAGGCCGCGAGCACCCCGATCTCGGTGTGGCCGTGGATGACCCGCCACGCGCCCACCACGAGAATGACCACATTGGTGGCATTGCTGATCAACCGCACCAGCCCGATGTAGCTCGCCATCCCGTACAGGGCAGCGATATTGGCCGCCCGGTATTCGGCATCGGAATCCGACAGCAGGTCCTCGTTGCGCTGTTCCCGCCGGAATGCCTGAACCGCGCGGATACCGCCCATGGTCTCGACGAAGTGCACGACCACCTTCGCGATCGCGCCCCGGGTCCGGCGATAGCCAGCACGCTGACGCCGCTGCGCCCATCGGGTCACGAACACCAGCGGCACGAATCCGGCCAGCACCACCAGCGCCAGCGGAATATCGAGCCACACCAGGATCACCGCGATCGTCAAGACCGACAGAACCGCGCTCAGCGCATCGTTGAGCGCGCGGTCGAGCAGATCCTCGAGCGATTCCAGATCGCTGGTGAGCCGGGCGACGATCTTGCCCGAGGTGTAGTTCTCGTGGAAGTCGAGCGACAGCCGCTGCACATGGGTGAACACGCGCATCCGCAGATCGAACAGCACCTGCTGACTCAGCCGGCCCGAGACGCGCAGGAACAGGAAGGTGGTCATCCCGCCCAGCGCGGCGCATCCGGCGATCCCGGCGACGGCCAGCGTCAGCGGTAACCAGTCGCCGTCGACGGCGCGCCCGACCCCGGTATCGACACCGTGCGCGACGAACAACGGGGTCGCCACCAGAGCGGCGTTGTCGATCACGATCAACACCAGCGCCAGGGCCGCCGACAGCCGGTAGGGGCGGATCAGCGACCACAGCAGCCGGCGTGAACGCGCGGCCAGGGCGAGGTTGACCGCCTCGGTCTGCTCCCCCTCCTCCGCGGCGACACCGCGCCAATCGGCGTCGGGGCGATCGGCCGGATCCGCATCCGGGCGCGCCGGATCAGCGTTCGTGCGCGAAGCGGTGTCCGTCGGCGGATTCGTCGACATCGAGATCACCTCCCATCAATTCCCGGTAGCGCGAGCAGGTTTCGAGCAGTCGTTCGTGCGGTCCGTCGGCGATGACGCGGCCCTCGTCGAGCACCGCGACCCGATCGGCCCAGGCCGCGGTGGACGGGCGATGCGCCACCAGCAGCACGGTGGCCCCGGCCAGGGCCTCGTGCAGCAGATGCTGCACCTGCTCCTCGGTGCTCACATCCAGCGCCGAGAGCGGATCGTCGAGGACGACGATGTGGCCACCGGGATGTGCGTGCCGGTCCAGTACGGCCCGCGCCAGGGCCAGCCGCTGCCGCTGACCGCCCGACAGGCTCAGTCCCTGCTCCCCGATGCGGGTGCGCAGCCCCCACGGCAGTTCATCGACGAACCGCGTCGCGCAGGCCACCTCCAGTGCCTCCCGGATCCGCTCCTCGGTGGCCTCCGGATGGCCCAGCGTGATGTTCTCGCGCACACTGGCCGAGAACAGCACCGGATCCTCGAAGGCCACCGAGACCTGGGAACGCAACTCCGACAATCGCATCGACCGCACATCGATCCCGTCGATCGTCACCGCACCGTCCGCGACGTCGAACAGGCGCGGTACCAGCCCCAGTAGCGCCGACTTGCCGCTACCGGTGGCGCCGACCACCGCGACCGTCTCGCCGGGCCGCAATCGCAGCGAGATATCGTGCAGGAGATCATGATCGGCGTCCGGGAAGCGGAAACGCACCCGTTCGAAACGCAATTCACCTCGCAACGGCCGCGGCGGGGACACCGGATGCGGCGGATCGGTGATCTCGATCGGGGTGTCGATCACCTCCCAGAACCGCTGGGCCGCGGTGCGGGCGTGATTGGTCTCGGCCAGCAGGAAGCCGAAACCCATGATCGGCCACTGCAGGTAGGTGGTGAGCGTTATGCCGGCGACGAGCGCGCCGACCGTCATGGCCTGCTGGGTGAGCAGATAGCCGCCGATGGCCAGCGCGGCGGCGATACCCAACGCGGACAGGGTGTTCAGCGCTGTCCACAGCCGCGCGGCCAATCGCACCTTGGCCAGTTCCAGCGCTCGCAGCTCGCGGGCCTGGGCGCGGAAACGACGACCGAACCAGGGGCCGCGGCCGAAGGCCTTCAACACCCGGATGCCCTGCGCCGACTCCTCGACCGTGGTGGCCAGATGACCCGATTGGTCCTGGGCGCGGCGGGACGCGCGACCGTACCCCTGCTCGAACTGCAGGGCCAGCAGTACCAGCGGGACCGCGATCAGCAATTCGACGAGACCGATCTGCCAGCTCAGCACGAACAACAGTGCCACGCCCACGCCGAGGGTCGCGCTCAGTGACAGCAGCGACGGCGCGACGAAGGCGAAAAAGCGCCGCAGCGTGGACATATCGGTGATCGCGCGGGAGGTGAGCTGACCGGATTCCATCCCGTCGTGCACCCCGACCGACAGCACCTGCAAGCGCTCGAAGAGCGCGGCTCGCAGCGACACCTCCAGCCGGCTGGCCGGCGCCGCCACGACCCGCCGCCGCCACCACGAGGTCAGCGTGCTGACCACCGCCAAGACGACGACGAAGCCGATCGGCGCCCAGATACCGCCGAAATCCCGCCGCGCCACCGGGCCGTCGACGATCGCCGCGGTCACCAGCGGCAGCGCGATATCGCACAGCATGCCCAGCCCCGACAGCACGGCACTGCCGAACAGCGCCGCCCGATGCGGCCGCATTCGCGGCCACAGGCGCCGCAGCGAACCCGCACCCGTCACTCGGCCGGGCGCGGTGGAGATTTCGCGGACCGTTCCGGTTCTGTCGTCCTCCGAATCGGATACGGTCTCCGTCGTAGCGACGGACACAACAGGCCCCCTTCGGTCAGGTCTTTCCTCGCCGGATTCCCACCGGCGCCGCCCCGCGGCCCCGACGCCGGTAGGCATACGAGACACTCCAGATTGCCAGCGTCCCGGATCGGAGCCAACCGATTTTTCGGCCACGAGATGCGGCGTCGCCTTCGCCGACCGGGCATTCGGCCCGATTCGCCCGACACCGTGCCGAGAACCCGCCGGTGCGACGCGAAGTCCGGAAAGACAACTCACCCGCGCAGGTCACACCCACCGGCTCGGTATAGATTTTCTCTCGGTGCACCGTTGATGTTCTCGGCCCGCCTCGATTGTGCAGCGACGGAGCGAGGGAGCGCAGCGACTGAGCGGAGGAGGGAAAAATCGAGGCCAAGGTGGCCGAGGACCCGCCGAAGCGCAGCGGAGGCCGAACGCACAGCATGGTCGGCCTGTTCGCCGGTATCGGTGGGTTGGAACTCGGATTGAGCGCCCACGGCTGGCGGACGGAACTGCTCTGCGAGATCGATCCGGGTGCGCGGGCTGTGCTTTCGGCACGGTTCCCCGATGTCGAGTCGCATGCCGATGTCACGCGCCTGCGCGCACTGCCCGCCGGCACGGAACTGGTCGCGGCCGGCTTCCCCTGCCAGGATCTGTCGCAGGCCGGGCGGACCGCGGGTATCACCGGCGATCGGTCGGGTCTGGTCGACGAGGTGTTCCGGCTGGTCCGCCGCAAGCGCGGCCCGCGCTGGCTGCTGATCGAGAATGTGCCGTTCATGCTCCAGCTCGGCCGGGGCCAGGCGATGCGCCACATCACCACCGCGCTGGAGGATCTCGGTTACACCTGGGCCTATCGAGTGGTCGATGCGCGGGCGTTCGGCCTGCCGCAGCGGCGGCAGCGGGTGCTGATGCTGGCCTCGCGCACGGAGGACCCGCGCCCGGTGCTGTTCGGCGCCGATGCGGGACCGCGGGAGATCGGCGATCCCGAGACCGATCCGTGCGGCTTCTACTGGACCGAGGGTGTGCGCGGGCTGGGCTGGGCGGTCAACGCCGTGCCGACGTTGAAGGGTGGTTCCGCGCTCGGTATCGCGAGTCCGCCCGCGGTGCGGCTGCCCGCCGGTGAGATCGTCACCCCGGGCATCGCCGATGCCGAACGGCTGCAAGGCTTCTCACCCGGTTGGACCGAGCCCGCACTGTCGGCCGCGGGCGTACGACCCGGCCACCGCTGGAAATTGGTCGGCAACGCGGTCAGTGTGCGGATGGCCTCCTGGATCGGCGGACGGCTGGCCGCCCCGACCGACGAGACGAGTGTGGACTTCACGCCCCTGACCGCCCCGCCCTGGCCGACCGCCGCCTGGGGACATGCCGGTAAGGCGTATCGGGCCCCCGTGTCGACCTGGCCGGTGCACGAACCGTACGAGGATCTGCGCTGGTTCCTCGACGACGCCCGGCTGCTCTCCGCCCGCGCGAGCGCCGGATTCCTGCGCCGCGCCGCCCGCGGCACGCTGCGTTTCCCGCCCGGTTTCCTGGCGGATGTGGAGAACCATCTGCTCCGCATGAGCGGGAATTCGCGAGAAATCCACAGCGGACCCGAGCCGGCCGTCCTCGGATCGCGACGCCCGGCGAAGCAACTCCTTCCGTAATCCGTCCGCCTCGGAAATTCGAGGCCCACCGCCCATTCGACGGTCGAGTATCCGACGGCCATACCGGGATGATTCTCGGCCCGCCTCGATTCCGCGGCGACCGAGCCGACGCAAGATTTACAGCCCCCGGGAACATGCGTGTTCGCGCGGACGCTGTACACGTTGTGTATGAGTTCCGGCCGTCCTGTCACCGATGCGGTGACCAGTGCGCGGATGGCCCGGCAGCGGCGGGCCGGAACCGCACCGGAGATCGCGTTGCGCAGCGAACTACATCGTCGGGGGCTGCGTTATTTCGTCGATCGCGCGCCGATTCGGGGTATGCGGCGCCGCGCCGATCTGGTGTTTCCGCGCCGGCGGGTGGCGGTCTACGTGGACGGATGTTTCTGGCACTGCTGTCCGGAACACGCCACCTATCCGAAGAACAACGCGCGGTGGTGGGCGGACAAATTGGCCGGAAATGTGGCCCGCGACCGGGATACCGATGCCCGGCTGGGCGCGGCGGGCTGGCTGGTGGTGCGGGTGTGGGAACACGAGGACGCGCAGGTCGCCGCGGATCGGGTGCAGGCGGCATTGGCGGATCGATAGGCCATGATGGATATGAGGGCAGGATCCGCGAGCCCTCCGCCAGTGGCCCGGAGATTTCCCGGCGAATGCGGGACGACGTGCAGCGCGATGACGTGAAACGAGGGCGATGACGCCGAGCGAACCGCATGATCCAGCGGCGAACGAGACCGGTGCGGTCGCCGTACTGGACCGACAGGATGCGCCCGCACTCGGACGCTTCCGGATCGTGCGTCTGCTCATCGGGGTCGCCGTCGCCGTCGCCGGTATCTGCTATTCGTCGTGGGTCCTGGAATTCGTACTGCCGATTCACTTGAACCCGATCAGATCGTTCCTCAGCGAATTGGATGCCGAGGGCCGCCCCTATCGGTGGGTTTTCGATCTCGGCGACACCATCGCCGGCTCACTGACCCTGGTATCGGCGGTCGCGGCGCTGTTCGTCTTCTCCCGGCGGCGCTTGTGGATAGTGGCGTGGGTCGCGCTGGGCTGTTTCGGCGCGTCGACCATCGCCGACGCGCAATGGCCGCTGCACACCTGTTCGGCGCCGTGCCCGCCGTCGGACAGCGGTCTGTTCCCGCAGCTGCACCAAATTCACGCGCTCACCAGCACGCTGGCGGTGACGTCGATATTCGTGGCGATGATCGCGTTCAGCGTCGCGGCCTTCCGCTATCGGCGCTGGCCGATTCTGCGGCATTCCGGGCTGTGGATTCTCATCATCGGATCCGCCGCCACGGCCTGGATGCTGATCGCCGACAATCTGCCGGGCAACTACGCGCTCGGTATCGCCCAGCGCATTCAGGTCGGATCCATGTCGCTGTGGCTGATCGTGCTGGCCGTGCAGATCTGGGTGGCCGAGCGAGTCAGCGTCGGGAGGCGGCGATCCGCGCGGACTCCGGATTCCGGTTCCGCACCCTGACCAGGGAACCTGGCGCGGACTCGGCGACCGCACCCGCGATGGCCATGGCGGCGAACATCGCCAGCATGACTCCGATGACGAGCACTTCGACGATTGTGTTCATATACCCACGGTGGCAGCACCGGCTGGTACGGGTTTGTGCGGAACATGGGTAAATCCTGAGAATGCCGGCGGGCCGGCGGTCAGCCCACCGTGACGGTCACCGTGTCGGTCCGGGTACGGGCCGGAAGCGCGCGGGTGTCGATTCGCAGGATTTCGCCGGTGTCCTGGCGGCCGTCGGGCAGGATCTTCGGTTTCACCGTGAACGGGGGTCGCTCACCACCGCTGCCGGCCAGGCCGAAATCGCTGTCGTCGCAGAGGTAGAGGGTCTTTCCGCCGTCGGTGGTGGCGACGCCCTCGATCTTGTCGTGGCCGAAGAACGCGCCCTGCGGATTCAGTCCGGCGAGCAGGCCCGCCAGATCCAGATTCGATTTCTTCGCGACCGGGGTGATACCCGCCTGGGCGAGTGCGGCCACACCGTCGGCGGTGGACACCTTGCCGACATAGGTCTCCAGTGGCCGGTCGCCGACCAGCAATCCCAGCTGCGGGTCGTACCGAGTGCCGGGGATCCGGGATCGCGGGCCGATATCGGTGGCTCCGCTCAGATCGATGGTCCACAGTTTCTTGTTCGCTTTCGGCGCGAGTTCACCGTCGCGTTCGTCGACGAGGAAAGTGTGGTCGTCGAGTGCGGTGATGTCCGACACCGACAGTGTGCTCTCGGGGTCCTCGAGTGGATACACGAATTCGCCGACCGCGCGGCTGCGCAGATCCACGGTGACGATGCGCGTGATCGGGACCTCGCGGGCCGAGCCCAGTCCCGGTGTCCGCAGGGCACTTTGGATGATGCCGACCAGCGTGCGGCCGTCGGGGGTGACGGTCAGTCCCTCCATCCCCTGGTTCGGCGTACGCATCGACAGTTCCCTCGGCAGTCCGGAACCCGGTGCGAGCCGCTCGATTTCCCGGCCGGAGGCGTCGAGGTGCAGCAGGAACGGGCCGTACTCGTCGGAGATCCAGAACGTTCCGTCCGCCAGGGCGGCCAGCCCCTCGGGATCCAGGCCGTGGTCGGTCGGCGGCAGCGGATGTCCGTCCAGGTCGCGCATCGTCTCACCGGTCGACGCGGCGGTATCGACCAGTCCGTTGAAGGGCACGCCCGCGCGGTTGCGCAATTCGATGGTCGAGTCCAGTTCCGCGCGAGTTCCGGTGAGCCGGAATCTTCCGATCTCGGGCACGAAATCCGGTATCGGAAGCAGTTTTTCGTTCTTTCCGGGACCGTCGACGTTGGGACCGCGATCGGTGAGTCCGTAGAACTCGTCGGCCGATCCGGGGACGGGCGTCCACGCGGAACCGAATCCGCTGCCCTGCACGGTGACGCCGCCGAAGCTGCCCAGTGCGGGGATATCGGTCGAGTAGAGGTGGACCGCGTCGGAGGTGGTGACCGTGAACGTGTCCGCACCTCGAAATCCGGAATCCGGCGTGTAGCGCACCGAACCGTCGGCCGTACGGTCCAACCGGCCGTGCCCCGGCTTCCCGAACGCCACCGCCGCGCCGCCACCGGTGCGGGTGGCGAGGTCGTCGAGGGCGAGGGTCAGCGGATGGTCCCGGTCGGTACGTAGTCCCTGCTCGCCGCCACCGGACGAGCAGGCGGCCACCAACAGCGCGGTGCCGGCGAGAGCGAAGCGGAGCAGCTGACTGGTTCGCACCGGTGATGCCTATCCTGCCGAGTCGACGATCAGTTGTCGGGAACCTGAACAGTTATCCGACGGCAATCGGGTTCGTACAGCGCTCGTTCCCAGCGCTGGGTAGGGTCACCCACGTGACCAGCGAAACGCCGGAGTCAGCGGCTCCTCTCGACCTGCTCGAGGTCGTCGATTCGGCGACCCAGTCCTTGCTCACCGCGGTGGAGTCCCTGCGCGACAGCGATATTGCCGAGCCTTCGCTCCTGCCCGGCTGGACCCGGGGTCATGTGCTGGCCCATCTGGCGCGCAATGCCGACGGCCTGGTGAACCTGTTGTTGTGGGCCCGGACCGGTATCGAAACCCCGCAGTACGCAAGCCAATTCCTGCGCGACGCCGATATCGAGGCCGGCGCGCCCCGTCCGCTCGCCGAACAGCTGACCGATCTGCGCGCGGCCTCGGATCGCTTCCGCGGCCTGGCCCGCGCCATGCCAGCGGAACGCTGGGCCTACCGGGTCCGCGCCCGCACCGGCAAGGAACTGCCCGCCACCGTGGTGCCGTGGTTGCGCCTGCGCGAGATAGAGATTCACCGCGTCGATCTGAACATCGGCTACCGGCCCGAGGATTGGCCCGCCCCCTTCGTGGCGCGCATGCTGCCGGACGTGTCCTCGGGATTCGACCACGCCGCCTCCGCCCACCGCCCCGCCGACGCGAAACCGATGACCACCGACCCGGACCAGCCGCCGCCCCCGAGTTTCACCCTCGTCGCCACCGACACCGATTTCACCACCACGGTCGGCCCCGACCCCTCCGACACCATCTCCGGCCCCGCGGCGGAGCTGCTGGCGTGGTTGATCGGCCGCGGTGAGGGCGCGGGGTTGAAGGGATTCCTGCCGAACCTGCCGGCGTGGTTGTGAGGTGATCCGCCGCCGACGGTACGGCCGCTGATCGAGGCGTTCAGTCCGGTTGTTCGATCTGCCGGATCACCCGCGCGGCGGCGGTGCGGATCGGCGTGAGATCCCCGGTCCGCCCGAGCGCGCGAAGAGCGGCGTCGGCGATGCCGGTGGCGAGGTCGTCCGCACCGATCCGCTCGACTCGGCCCGGGTTGTCGGACCGGATCTGGATGGCGGCTTCGACGAAGTGGAACGGCAGTGTCGCCGCGATATCCACCTCGGTGGGCGACCACCGCGCGGAGTCGGACGAACTCGACTCCCTGCGTGTCTCCAGCGCCAGGGTGCGATAGCACTCGCGGAGATATTCGCGGCGCTCGTCGAATCGCGGGAACTTCGTCCGGTTGCTTTCCGGCAGATTGAACAACGCTCCGAGATTCCACTGGCCGGTCAGCAGTTGCCGGCAGTCGTATCGAACCATCGCGTAGAGCCGGACCGCGGCGCTTTCGGGTTGTCGCATCAGGCTTTCCGCCAGCGCCGCCGGCGCGATCACGGTGCGCGTCAGCAGGTTGTCCAGTATCTCCTCCTTGGTGGAGAAGTAGTGGTAGATCGTGCTCTGCTGAATGCCGACCGCCGTCGCGATCATCCGGGTGGAGGTACCGGCGAAACCGTGGGTGATGAACAACTCGGCCGCGGCATCGAGGATCTCTTCCTCCGGTGTGTCGCCCGGGCGACGTCGTTGGACGCGGCGAGGCCGACCGGGACGCAGTCCGCTCATTCGCTCCAGCATGCCATCCGCCCGGCCCGATGCCGCCGGGCGGATGCCGCCGCCACTCGCATATCGGCTACGAGACAGCGCTTTCCACCGGAGCCGGTTCGATCCTGCCCACCAACGGGTAGAGCGCACCGGCGATGAGACCGGCCAGGACGAACCCGATATCGAGTCCACCGAGCAGATGGGCGCCCGGCCCGGTGAACCACGTATTGGCCGCGAACAGCACCCCGACCGTCGCGGCGATGCCCCAGATACCGACCGTGGCGATGTTGATCCCACCGCTGTACCAATACCGGCCCCCGGTTTCGCGGCGGTTGAAGACCTGCAGCGCGTCGGTGTCGTAGTTCGCCCCGTTGCGCAGGTGACCGATGACGAGGATGACGATCCACGGCACCGAGAAGTTGGCCAGCAGCGTCAGCACATTCGTGACGCTGGGTTCGATCGTGTCGTAGAAGTGACCGAGATAGACGAGTGCGGTGGCGGCCAGACAGGCAACCAGTGTGGCTTTGGTCCGCGACAGCGCCGGAATCAGCGAGGAGGTGTCGAGTCCGGTGCCGTAGGTGTTGATCACCGCCTGTGCGGTGCCGGAGGCCAGGCCGAGGAAGACCAGGGCGGGCAGATACCAGATCGGCGAGGTCCGCATCAGCCCGCCGACCATGTCCCCGTCGGTGAGTCCGGTGGAGTAGAAGCAGACGGCGATGAACGTGCCCCACATGAAGGGGCCGCCGAGGCCGAACAGGCCGCCGTAGAACAGCGCACGCATGATCGAGCGGTCGCTGTGCGCGGCCGGCGAGATGTGGCGGGTCCAGTCACCGGAGTAGGGGCCGAGCGACGATATCGTCGACGCGATCAGCAGCATCGACGCGACCCAGGTGTTGAGCGCCGAACCGAGTACATAGCCGCCGCCGGAATAGGACGGGTCGAAATCGCCGCCGTAGACGAACAGTCCGGCGATCAGGCAGATTCCGGCGGTCGGGATCATCACTCGCTGAACCGCGACCATCCAGCCGTGGCCGAAGACCGACACCACCGTGACGATGACGGAAATGATTCCGTAGCAGATCAATTCGATGCTGTCACTGTGCACGTCGAATGCGCGGTCGAGTGCGCCGACGAGTGCGGCACCACCGGTCCAGATGCTCAGTGCGGCGAATATCAGCGATGCGACGGCCTCGAGGATCGTTCCGATCAGCCGGCCTCCGACGCCGAAGAAGGCGCCGCTGGACACCGGATTGTTGGTCCCGGTGCGGGGTGCGATGACCCCGGTCGGTGCGAGCAACGCGGAACCGAGCGCGGAGCCGACCACGACGGCGGACGCGGCCTGCCACCAGCCGAGCCCGAAGGTGACGGGCAGGAAGCCCATGATGATCACACTGAAGGTCAGGCTGCTGCCGAACAGGATCGTGCGCAGGTCGCGGGGCGCGGATCTGCGGTCGGCGATCGGAATGTGCTCGGTGCCGAAGGGTTCGATCTCGAACCGGGAGCGGGCGGGCGATTCGGCGACGGGGGAGTCGATACGGATGCCGGTCATGGCTGTCTCCTGCCTGGGATTTGGGTCATTCGGTGAGCAGGTCGGCGAAGGCTCCGACGAGCGACTCGATCCGCCAGCGGATCGGACGCGGTCGCGGGCGGGCAGGCTCGAGGTCGAGGATGTGCAACTCGTCGCCCGCGTCGGTGGCGACGAACGAATGCCCCTGCCGGAAGGGCAGACTCGATATGTCGATATGCCAGCCCGTCGGCGATATCGACCCGATCGCTATCTCGCAGTCGGCGAGATCCTGAGCGGCGCTGAGGTCGAGACGAGGGACCTCGTCGGGGGTTGGCAGCGCCGAGATCTCTTCGGTCCGTGAGCGCGCGAACGCGAATTTCGCGCCGGTGCGGAGCAGAATCGCCCGCGCGCCCGACTCCGCGTCGCGGAGGGTGACGACGGCCCGGGGACCGCGGTCCGTGCCGTCTACGTGGTGCCAGTGCTCCAGATAGGGCAGTTCGATACCACGCTCGACCATCATCGCGTTCTCGAAGTGCAGGGTGCCGGTATCGGCAACGCCTTCGGCCGGGGCCCAGTCGACCAGTCTTCCCCAGGTGAATCGCGCTGGTGTCACCGGTGATCGTGTCAGACTGCCGGCGAATCCCTCCTGTGCGAACATCCACTCGAGATGTTCGGCCCGCAGATCTCGCAGGCAGGTCACGCCGTCGAAATCGGGGCGGCCGGCGGGCTGCCTCAAGTCCGCGTACCACCCGTCGGACTGCAACCACGTCACCGTCGTGGTGGTGTCGTCGGGGCCGCCGTGCCAGCTGATGAGCGATCGTGTCCAGATTCCGTGGAGATCGTCCACCTCCACCGGTATCCCGTCGCTGGTGGGATACGGCCAGGGGCCGGTGAGCTTGCTGAGAAGATTCATGTGCCGCCAATCCCGCTGTGTTCGAATGGTTTACGCGGGCCGGCCGGCCATGCGACCGAACGACGACAGCTCGACCGAGCCTTCCGGCAGCACCAGGCTCCCGTCCGCGATCCGGGTGCGCAGGTAGCGGAAACTCTGGGCGGTCTGCGCGAACAGATGCTCGCCGGCGCGCAGTGCGGGCCGCGCCGGAGTGTCGGCGTCGACGAACGCGGGCAGGGGGGCCACGACGGCGTCGTAGTCGACCGAGAAGAACAGCGGAAAGGCGTAGCGCTCCTGCGCGACCTTGCGAACACGATGCGTGGTGGCCACGAATCGCCCATTCGTCATCAGCTCCAACATGTCGCCGATGTTCACCACGTAAGCGCCCGGCACCGGCGGTACGTCGACCCAATGGCCCGCCCCGTTGAGCACCTCCAACCCGGCGGCGGTACCGCGCAGCAACGTGAGACATTCGTAGTCGGTATGGGCCCCGATCCCCGGGCGGTCCTCGGCCGAGTCGTCGAACGGGTAGTGGATCAGGCGCAACTGGCTCGGCGGCTTGGTCAGATATGGATCGAAGAAGTCCTCGGCCTGGCCGATCGCGACCGCGAAGGCACGCATGAGGGCGACGCCGACATCGAAGACCTCCTGGTAGTAGCGCGAGACCGCTTCCTTGAAGCCGGGTATGTCCGGCCATTGATTCGGGCCGAGCATGGGGTTACCCGCGAGATAGTCGGGGTCATCGGCGGGAAGGTCGCGGCACAGGTCGAAGGCCTCCTTCCGGTCCGCCGACATGCCCGCGAAGACCTCCTCCCCTTCGGGCACGTAGCCGCGGTGGTTGGTGGAGTTGCCGATGTAGGTGCGCATCTTCGCTTCGAGCGGGTCGGCGAAGAACCGTTTCGCCGAACGGAGCAGTTCGGCGAAGACGCGCTCGTCGATCCCGGTGCCCGAGACGTACATGAATCCGATATCGCTTGCGGCACAGGCGAGTTCGGCGGCCACGGCGGCTTTCGCCGCGGCATCGGCGCCGAAGAGCGGGGCGATGTCGATATTGGGGACTTCGGAGAACGAGGTGAGACCTGCCACGAGCCGGATCCCTTCCACACGAGTTTCGATCAGCTGATCGAAACTTAGGATTCGGCCGATTCGGCTGTGTGATGCCGCTGTTTCCGGTTGGTAAATCCCCTCCCTCGGCCGAACCCGGCTCCGGCGGCCACCAGGAGCTCTTGCGGTGGACGACTCGTACGAATTCGTCGGCACTGCCCGCTGGGGATCTGACGTTCCCGAGGGCTACAACGTCGGCCGGTCGACGACCTATCGGGTGCCGGGCGGCATTCACGCATTGCCGACCGGCGGCGACGTGGCGGCGGCGACGCGACGATTGCAGACGGCCGCGGTCCGGCCGCTGGATCCGCACCGCGACTGGACCCCGCCGACGTTCCTGGATCTGACTCCCGAAGGCCAGGACACCACGCCGCTGCGCTGGGAGGACAACATCGGCTTCTGGGAGCCCTGTACGAGGTCGTGGACACCGAACCGTCCTTCCCCGAATTCCACATCGCCTACGGCGATTTGGCGGCCCTCGGCGCCCACAGCTATCGGCTGACCGTGCCGCAACCCGTTCCCGGAAAACTGTTCTGGTCGGTCACCGTGTACGACGCACGCACCCGCAGTCAGATCAGAACCGAGCAGAACCGCGCGGTCCTCACCTCCCTGTTCGATTTCGATGCCGAGGCAGGCGCGAACTCGATCGACCTACTGTTCGGCCCGACCGCACCCGCCGACGGTGAACAACACTGGATTCAGACCCTGCCCGACACCGGCTGGTTCGTCTACTTCCGCATCTACGGCCCGGAGGCCGCGGCCTTCGACCACAGTTGGAAGCCTAGCGATTTCGAACGTATCGATCTCTGATCGACGAAATGCGGAACGGTCCTTCACTCACCAAGTGAGTGAAGGACCGTTCCATTGCGCGCCCGGAGAGACTCGAACTCCCAACCTTCTGATGGGTTCGTGCGTACATAGTTGTCCGCTGGGATCGTTCAGAGTGCCTGTGAGGCAACGTATTCTGCCTTGGACTGTCTTTTGACATCTGGGTCGGTACGCCAATGTACGCAGACGTTTGTGCGGTCAAAGTAACGACGGTTCATGTCCGAGTCCGATGGGCCTCACCCACCCTGTGACACCGTAATGACGCTCAGGGCTTTGGGTCACCACGGTAGCCCTGGCGAGACAGTAGATCACGACGTTGATGATGAAGAGCTATCGCGCTATTTGCGTGCGAGAGCTGATGACGAAGACGCGGTTTACGTGCGTATTTCGTGTTGGCATCCGTGGGTAGATGTCAGGCTTCGTGAGCCCTGCTGCGTACTCTCTGCGTCCCACTAGGCGTGCCCTGGGGAGATGCACCCGGTGCCAGCGTGCCGCACCGTCCACTCAGCCCACTTCGCAGGCGGGGGCTGCCTGATGACTCCGTTTCGAACGGCCGTCAAAGTTGATGGCGGCCGTTCGAACCCGCGTCTAGAATTCCTCAGCGTTACCATCCTCTGCTTCTTCGTCAATTTGGGAAGCTGTATCCCAGGCCGCCGGCCCCCTCGCCTCGATCTCAACCACCTTCGCGAGATACGCCTCGGTATCGCCCTTTGCAGATGCGAGCTTCATCTGAAATACAGCATCTCCGGAATTTGCAATTCGATGCTCATTCTTCAGCAGCAATTCATTCGCCTCATCCTCCCATCCAAGCTCTTCAAAAACACGCAGTTGCCACCACAGGTCGTCATCGCGAATGAAATCTTTGAGCGCCAGGATGAATAGGTCATCGGCCAGATTGCTCAACAAATTCTTAATATAGTATGCAGCTGTAAAATAGTTATCGGCAATCAGCGCCTCCCGAATACCCCCCAGGAGCACCTCGGCGGATTCTTTGTAACGCCCTACTTCCGCAAGCACTCCAGCCTTAGTGCTCCAATCATCACTAACCTCCTCGACTGCCCGATCCTTAACATCCTCGGGAAGCTTTTCCGCAATTCCCTGGACGTTCCTTATTAGAACTTGATAAAATGGACTTGGATCATTTTCTAGTGCACGCTCGACATACTTATCCCTCAGATGTTCATCGCCAGATTGGCTATACAATCGCGCCACCGCGAGCCAATCCTCTTGTTCCCGAGCAACTTCCAGCTTTGCAAGTATTTCCCGCAGCTTCAACTCATCGGACCGCTCTTCAGGCTTTCCTTCCGCATAGGACGAACCCGAACGATACGCGCGCACACGCTCAAGCCAATGCCGGCGATACAGAGCTACTTGATCAGAATCTAGCTTGCGGTCA